>JAICKU010000131.1 GCA_025927765.1 Burkholderiales bacterium | reverse complement strand
GAGCCGCGCTGGCGGAAGATGTTGATCCGGAAGTTGCCGAGCGCGCGGTCGAGGTGCGAGAGGTTCATTTCGCGCTCGTTCTCGAACTCGCGCGCCTGCTCCTTCGACATGAGGTCGTACGCGATCCGGCGCACCGTCTCGACGTCCATCGACTGGCTCGACACCGGCTGCACCACGCCGTTGACCTTGATGTTGATCGGCGCACCGCACGAGATGTAGAGGTCCGACGCCTGCTTGTCGGCCATCAGCTTGAACAGTCGGTCGAGGTACATGAAACGCCTTTCCGGCTAGAATGCCTGCATGTTTCTTGCGCGGTGCGCGTTTTCGCGCGGCGACGATGATGTCATGAGCCGCCCGCTCCCGCCACTCCCGCGGTCCATCCACGGTGCCACCGGCACCACGAGTTGACCCCCCGAAGAAGCAAGTTCTATGCTCGCCATCATCGGCGGTTCCGGCCTGACACGCCTCTCGACACTGGCCGTCACGCACCGGCAGGTGATCCGTACGCCGTACGGGGAGCCGTCGGCCGCCCTCGTGTTCGGCGACCTCGCCGGGCACCGTGCCGTATTCCTCGCGCGTCACGGCCATGGGCACACGATACCGCCGCACCGCGTCAACTATCGCGCGAACGTGTGGGCGCTGAAGCAGCAGGGCGCGTCGGCGATCCTCGCCGTGGCCTCCGTGGGCGGCATTCGCGGCAGCCAACCGGGCGACCTCGTGCTGCCGCACCAGCTGATCGACTACACGTGGGGCCGGCCCAGCACGTTCTTCGACGGCGACGACCAGCAGGTCGTGCACGTCGACTTCACGCATCCGTACTCGCAGCGGTTGCGCGAGCTCTGCCTGCAGGCAGCCGCTGACGGCAACATCGCGCTCGACGACGGCGGCGTCTACGGCGCCGTCTCCGGTCCGCGCCTGGAGACGGCGGCCGAAATCGACCGCATGGATCGCGACGGCGCAACGCTCGTCGGCATGACCGGCATGCCGGAGGCGGCGCTCGCGCGCGAGCTCGGCATCGACTATGCCTCCGTGTGCGTCGTCGTCAACCACGCGGCCGGCCGCGGCGAGAGCCACGCGGGCGTGTCGATGGCCGGGATCGCCGACGTGCTCGAAAGTGCGATGGATAGCGTGCGCGCGCTGATCGAGCACGTGGTGCCGCTCGTGCCCGAAACGCCGATCGAGATCGAGCAGCACCGCGGCGCACTGCGCATGGGAGTGGAAACGAAATGATCCGTGACGTACTCAGGATGGGCGATCCGCGGCTGCTCGAGCGCGCGCGCGAGGCGGTGATGCCGGCGCGGCCCGAATTGCAGGCACTGCTGGCGGACATGCGCGATACGATGCACGCGCAGAACGGCGCCGGCCTCGCGGCGCCGCAGATCGGCGTGAGCGTGCGCGTGGTGATCTTCGGTTTCGATCGCAACGAGCGCTATCCGGATGCCGAAGCGGTGCCGTACACCGAGCTGATCAACCCGGTGTGGACGCCGCTGTCGGACGAGAAGGAAGAGGGCTGGGAGGGCTGCCTGTCGGTCCCAGGCCTGCGCGGCGTCGTGCCGCGCTTTCGCCGGCTGCGCTACCGCGGTTTCGCGGCGTCAGGCGAGGTGATCGAGCGCGACGCCGAAGGCTTCCACGCGCGCGTCGTGCAGCACGAATGCGATCACCTCGACGGCATTCTCTATCCGATGCGCGTCGAGGATTTTTCGAAGTTCGGATTCACCGAGGTATTGTTCCCCGGCACGGACGCGGTCGACGAGTGAGCTCTGCGGTCGAGGCGCAGCTCCTCGTAGAGCGCCGTCTCGAACCGCAGCATCGCCTGCTCGTCGAAGAGCCGCGCGCCGTCGATCAGGAACACGTCCTCGGCGCGTTCGCCGAGCGTGTTGATGCGTGCGCTCGCGACGTTGATGTCCGCCTGCGCGAGGAACCACGCGATGCGCGCGAGGAGGCCGGGCCGGTCGCCGGCGACCACTTCCAGGATGAAGTGCGTGCCCTTGTCGTCGGGGAAGATTCGGATCTCGGGCGTGAGCGGAAAGTGGCGAAGCTGGCGCGGGATGCGTCCTTCGCCGGGCGGCTGCAGCGGCGCCTGCGTGGCCAGCGCGCGCGCGAGCTCGTATTCGACGAACGAGATCGTGTCGCGATAGTTCGCCTGCGCATTGCCGGGCTCGTGAATGGCGAACGTGTCGAGCGCATAGCCGTGGCGCGTCGTGTGGATCTTCGCGTCCAGAATCGACAGGCCCGCGCGGCCGAAGAAGCCGCAGATCCGCGCGAAGAGCGCCGGCTGGTCGCGCAGGTACACGAGCACCTGCATGCCCGAGCCGTCGGCGACCGGTCGCGCCTTGACGATCGGCGCCGTCGTATCGACGCGCCAGTGCAGGTGCCGCGCGTGCCAGGCGATCTCGTCGGCGGACAGGCGCTGGAAATACGGCATGTCGAGTTCGCGCCATAGCCGATCCTCGGCACCCTCGGGCACCGCGTAGAAGCGCAGGAGGCGCTGCGCTTCGCGCCGGCGCTGCTCGATGCTGTCCTCGATCGTGCGCGCGCTCGAGCCGCTCGCGAGCGCCGCGCGCGCGGCGTGGAACAGATCCTCGAGGAGCTTGCCCTTCCACGCGTTCCACACGGTGGGACTCGTGCCGCGGATGTCGGCCACGGTGAGCAGGTAGAGCGCGGCGAGCCTGCGCTCATCCCCCACCTTGGCGGCAAACGCATCGACGACACGCGGGTCGGTGATGTCCTGCTTCTGTGCCGTGAGCGACATCGTCAGGTGCTCGCTCACGAGCCAGCCCACGAGTGCGGCATCCTCGGGCGATAGCCCATGCTGCAGGCAGAAGCGCTCCGCCTCGCGTGCGCCGAGCGTCGAATGGTCGCCGCCGCGGCCCTTGGCGATGTCGTGGAAGAGCGCGGCGAAATAGAGCAGCTCCTTGCGCTCGAAATCGCCGATCAGCCGCGAGCACAGCGGGTATTCGTGCGCGTGCTGCGCCTCGGTGAAGCGGCGCAGGTTGCGGATCACCATCAAAATGTGCTCGTCCACGGTGTACACGTGGAAGAGGTCGTGCTGCATCTGGCCGACGATCGCGCCGAACGTCGGCAGGTATTGACCGAGGATCCCGTAGAGGTTCATCCGGCGCAGCTCGTGGGTGAGGCCGCGCGGCTCGCGGAAGATCTGCACGAAGCGCGCGCGGTTTGCCGGATCGCGGCGGAACGCGGCGTCGATGCGGTGGCGATTGCGCCAGAGCGCACGCAGCGTGCGAGCCGTCATCCCGCGCAGTTCGGGATGGCGTTGCAGCATGAGGAACGCGTCGAGCATCGCCGACGCCCGCGTCTCGAACAGCGCTTCGTCGCGCACGTCGAGCAGCTCGTCGACGTTCGCGAACGTGTCGTCGATCGGCACGGCCTCCGCCGGCTCGGGATCGAGGCGCACGTGCAGGTTCTGCAGCAGGATCGTGTTCACCTGCCGCACGAGCTTGGCCGCGCGGTAGTAGCGCTGCATCAGCTGCTCGCTCGCGCGCTTTGCGCGCGTGTCGACGAAGCCGAGCTCTGCCGCAAGTGCCGCCTGCAGGTCGAACACGAGGCGATCCTCGCGCCGGCCGGCGAGATAGTGCAGGCGGATGCGCAAGTCGGCGATGCGCTTTTCGTGACGCGCGACCGCACGCGCCTCGGCGTCGGTCATCAGGCCGTTTCGCGCCAGCTCGCGCCACGTGCGACCGAGCTTCGCCGCCCGGGCGATCCAAAGTACGGTCTGCAGATCACGCAGGCCCCCCGGGCTTTCCTTGACGTTGGGCTCGAGGTTGTACGCGGTGTCATGATGGCGCAGATGGCGCTGCTGTTGCTCGAGCGCCTTCGCGTCGTGGAATGCGCGCACGTCGAGCTTCGCGTCGAACATGCGCACGAACGATCCGTAGAGCGCGCGCGCACCGGCGAGGTGGCGATGTTCGAGGAGACTGGTCGCGACGGTCGCGTCCGCCATTTCGCTCGCGCACTCGTCGAGCGTTCGCACGGCGTGCGAGAGTGCGATGCCGGCATCCCACAGCGAGGTCACGAGGCGCTCGATCGCGGACGCGGTCGACGCGTCGGCTGCGTCGGGCAGCAGGATCAGGACGTCGACGTCGGAGTGTGGAAAGAGCTGGCGCCGCCCGTAGCCGCCCACCGCCATCAGCGCTGCGGTGGATGGCATGCGGGCGTCGGCCCACGCCTCGGCGACCACGGTGTCGGTCAGCCGTGCGAGGCCGCGCAGCAGGCGCGGCGGATCGGCACGCGCCGCGAATTCGGCGCGCAGTCGCTCGCGGCCTTCGGCGAGCGAGGCACGCCAGCGCGTTATCGGCGCGGGTGCTGGAACGGTCTGGACCGGCGTCGCGGCCGCGAGCGGCATGGCGCGCGCGAGCCTTTCGGCTACGCGTTCTCGGGCGGAGGCGGCGGCGTGCCCGCCGATTGCGTCAGCACCTCGTAGCCGGTCGGCGTCACGAGCACCGTGTGCTCCCACTGCGCGGACAGCGAGTGGTCGGCCGTGACGATCGTCCAGCCGTCGGCGAGCCCGCGAATGCCCGGGCGTCCCGCGTTGATCATCGGCTCGATCGTGAAGATCATGCCCGGCTGCAGCTTGAGGCCCGTGCCGGCGCGACCGTAGTGCAGCACCTGCGGGTCCTCGTGGAAGCGGCTGCCGATGCCGTGGCCGCAGAATTCGCGCACGATCGAGAAGCCGTGGCCTTCGGCGAATTTCTGGATGGTCGCGCCGATGTCGCCGAGGTGCGCGCCGGGACGCACGACGCGGATCGCGCGCCACATCGCCTCGTACGTGACTTCGACGAGGCGGCGCGCCTGGATCGACGGCTTGCCGATGAAGAACATGCGGCTCGTGTCGCCGTGGTAGCCGTCCTTGATCACCGTGACGTCGACGTTGATGATGTCGCCGTCCTTGAGCTTCTTCTCGCCCGGGATGCCGTGGCACACGACGTGGTTCACCGACGTACAGAGCGACGCCGGATACGGCGAATGGCCGGGCGGCGCGTAGTTGAGCGTGGCGGGCACCGTCTTCTGCACGCCGACCATGTAGTCGTGCGCGGCGCGATCGATGTCCTTCGTCGTGATGCCGGTGGCGATCATCGGCGTAAGGAAGTCGAGCAATTCGGACGCGAGGCGTCCCGCGACGCGCATGCCGGCGATGTCCGCTTCCGTCTTGAGTTCGACCGACATCCGGTGTCAGACGCGAAGGGCCGCCCCGAGCGGCTGACTGCGCCCCCTGGGGGGCAGCGAGCGGAGCGAGCGTGGGGGGATCATCATCCGGCGCGCAGCAATTCGTTGATGCTGGTCTTCGCGCGCGTCTTGGCATCTACACGCTT
>JAICKU010000094.1 GCA_025927765.1 Burkholderiales bacterium | reverse complement strand
TCGAATCCTGCGTCTCGTGACTTCGCGCGGTCTTCGATCTGACCCCAGCCCGTCAACGCGATGAGCACGGGTCGCGGTCCCCGCGCCGACGCGCGAATCTTCCGCGCATTCCAAGACCCCATCGCGGGCGGCGCGGGTTTGCACGCCGGCGGGGATCGGCTACTCCACCGTCACCGACTTCGCGAGATTCCTCGGCTTGTCCACATCCGTCCCGCGCATCACGGCCGTGTGATACGCGAGCAACTGCAGCGGCACCACATGCACGATCGGTGACAGCAATCCACGATGCTCGGCGACGCGAATCAGGTGAATGCCGTCGCCCACGCTCAAGTGGCTGTCGAGGTCGGCGACGACGAACAATTCGCCGCCGCGCGCCCGCACCTCCTGCAGGTTCGACTTGAGCTTCTCGAGCAGGGTGTCGTTGGGCGCGATCGCGACGACCGGCATCTTGGCGTCGACGAGGGCGAGCGGGCCGTGCTTCAGCTCGCCCGCCGGATACGCCTCGGCGTGGATGTACGAGATTTCCTTGAGCTTCAGCGCGCCTTCGAGCGCGATCGGATAGTGCAGGCCCCGCCCGAGGAAGAGCGCGTGATCGCGGGCGGCGAAGTGCTGCGCCCAGCCGATCAGGTGCGGCTCGAGCGCGAGCGCGCCGCGGATCGCCGCAGGAATATGACGGAGCGCGTCAAGCGAGCGTCCTTCCTCTTCCTCCGATAGCCGCCCGCGCAGCTTCGCGAGCGTCAGCGCCAGCAGGAACTGCGCGGCGAGCTGCGTCGTGAACGCCTTCGTCGACGCCACGCCGATCTCGGTGCCGGCGCGCGTCAGGAACACCATCTCGGTCTGGCGCACCATCGCGCTTGTCGCGACGTTGCAGATCGCGAGCGTGTGGCGATGACCGAGCGATTTGGCGTGATCGAGTGCTGCGAGCGTGTCGGCCGTTTCGCCGGATTGCGATACGACGACGACGAGCGCGTTCGCGTTCGGCACGCTTTCCCGGTAGCGGTACTCGCTGGCGATCTCGACCGTGCACGGCACCCTCGCCAGCGTCTCGATCCACTGCTTGGCGACGAGGCTCGAGTAATAGCTCGTGCCGCACGCGAGGATCAGCACCGAGTCGACGTGCGGCAGGATGTCGGGGGCCCTGGCGCCGAAGAGCGCGGGGGTGATCGCCGCGATGCCGTCGAGCGTATCGGCCACCGCACGCGGCTGCTCGAAGATCTCCTTCTGCATGAAGTGGCGGTACGGTCCGAGCTCGACCGCGTCGCCGCCGCTTTGCACCTCGACGACGGTGCGCGACACTCGCTCGCCATGCGCATCGAAGATCGCGAACCACTCGCTGCGCACGTCGGCGACGTCGCCCTCCTCGAGATACGCGACATGCCGCGTAACGGGCAAGAGCGCCGAGGCGTCCGACGCGAGGAAGTGATCGTGATCGCCGATGCCGACGAGCAGCGGGCTGCCTTGCCGTGCGCCGATCACTCGGCCGCGCTCGCGCGTCGAGATCACGGCGATTGCGTACGCGCCCTTGAACTCGGCGATCGCGCGCCGCACGGCGACGAGCAGGTCGTGGCAATCGTCGGCATGCCAGTGCGCGTGCACGAGATGCGCGATGACCTCGGTATCGGTTTGCGTGCGGAACGTGTAGCCCTGCGCCGCCAGCTTGTCGCGCAGCGCCTCGAAGTTCTCGATGATGCCGTTGTGCACGACGGCGATTTCGCCGCCGGAAAGATGCGGGTGCGCGTTGTCGGAGGTGGGCGCGCCATGCGTCGCCCAGCGCGTATGCGAAATGCCGGTCGTGGCCTTGAGATGCAGCGCGTCGGCCTGCGCGGCGAGATCGGCGACACGCGCGGTCGACACGAGCCGCTCGAGGATCGGACTGGCGCCGCCGTTGACCACGGCGAGGCCGGTGGAATCGTAGCCGCGATATTCGAGCCGTCGAATGCCTTCGATCAGGATCGGAACGACGTTGCGATCCGACGTTGCGCCAACGATGCCGCACATGATGAGTCCGCCTTTCGACTGCCCGCGGCGTGCGCCGCGATTGTCCGGTGACGACGCGCGGGAGCGCGTTACGTCTTCGTCTTCTTGCGCGGCCGCTGCCAGCGCGCGATCGACACCTGCTTCGCGCGCGCGACCGTGAGCTGGCCGGCGGGCGCTTCGTGCACGATGGTACTGCCGCCGCCGATCGTCGCGCCAGCGCCCACGGTGATGGGCGCGACGAGCACGCAATTCGAGCCGACGTGCACGTCGTCGCCGATCGTCGAACGGTGCTTGTTCGCGCCGTCGTAGTTCGCCGTGATCGACCCCGCGCCGTAGTTGACGCGGCTGCCGACGCTGGCGTCGCCGATGTACGCGAGGTGATTCGCCTTCGAACCCGCGCCGAGCTCGCTCGCCTTCACCTCGACGAAGTTGCCGATGTGCACCTCGTCAGCAAGGCGTGTGCCGGGTCGTAACCGCGCGAACGGGCCGACGCGCGCGTCCGCACCGATGCTTGCGCCTTCGAGGTGCGAAAACGCCTCGATGCGCGTGCCGCGACCGACGGTGACGTCGCGCAGCACGCAATAGGGGCCCACGACTGCGCCGTCCGCAATCTCGACGCGCCCCTCGAACACGCACCCGACGTCGATGGTCACGTCGCGTCCGCAGCGGAGGTCGCCGCGCACGTCGATGCGGGCCGGATCGACGATCGTCGTGCCGGCGAGCTGCAACGTCGCGGCGGCGCGCTGCTGCAGCACGCGCTCGAGCGCGGCGAGCTGCGCGCGGTCGTTGACGCCCTGCACCGACACCTCGTCGTCGGCGACGTGCGCCTTCACGTCGACCCCGTCTGCCACCGCCATGGCGACGATGTCGGTCAGGTAGTACTCGCCCTGCGCGTTGTGGGGCGACAGGCGCGCGAGCCAGGGCTTCAAGAGCAGGGTCGGCGCCGCGATGAAACCCGTGTTGATTTCGTCGATCGCGCGCTCCGCGGACGTCGCGTCGCGCTCCTCGACGATGCGTCGAACGTCGCCGTCCGGACCGCGCACGATGCGGCCGAGGCCGAACGGGTCGCGAAGCCGTGCGGTGAGGAGGCCGACGCGGCCCGATTGCGCGATTTCGGCCACGCTCGCCAGCGCCTCGGGCGGAACCAGCGGCACGTCACCGAGCCCGATGAGTACGGCGCCGTCGTCGGGCAGCGTCGCGAGCGCGATGCGCGCGGCATCGCCGGTGCCGCGCGGCGGCTCCTGCCGCACGAACCGCAGTTCGGGCGAGGCGAGGGCCTGCTCGACGCGTTCCGCGCCGTGTCCGACGACCACGACAAGCGTGCGGGGCACCAGCGTGCGCGCGGCGTCGAGCACGTGGGTAACCATGGGCCGGCCCGCCAGCGGGTGCAGCACCTTGGGCAGCGCAGAGTGCATGCGCTTGCCCTCGCCGGCAGCGAGGATCACGACGTCGAGCGGGGAGGCCATACGGGGGCGTGCGAACGATCGACGCCGATGATACGCCAGCGGCACGACGTGCCCGAACGATCGGGCGCCCGTGCACGCTGGAGCTTGCGATTGAGAACGCGACCGAAAGCTGCGGCCGCGAAGCGTACAGCGCGGCCCGTCAGCCGTGATGCTGGATCGTCGGCGGGCTGATACCCATCAGGTCGATCATGCCCGCCATGCTCGCGGGGTCGAACCGGCGTGGAATCGAGCGTTCGCGGCAGGCCAGCACCTGGCATTGCACATACATCTGGCGCAGCCTGCGCTCTGCATCGCCTTG
The DNA here is from genome assembly GCA_025927765.1 of Burkholderiales bacterium. Lineage (GTDB taxonomy): Bacteria > Pseudomonadota > Gammaproteobacteria > Burkholderiales > Casimicrobiaceae > VBCG01. The sequence continues at coordinate 8,788 of JAICKU010000094.1, read as the reverse complement.
CGATCCTGCGATGATCGAGACGTTCTCCACGCGCTGGCCGGCGCGCGTCAGAATGGTGAAGCCGTAGCGGATCATCCTGTGCCTCCTTGTGCGGTCGACGCCGCGGGGTCCTCCGGCAGGGCCGGGCCGACAATGAGGCAAGTCTTGTTCCCGAAGGGCGTCGACGTGTGTTGCCGCCCCCGCGGTGTCGCCGAGCATCGCCGCCGGCAAGGGGCCGTCGACTCAATCGACGAGCGTGAAGCCCCAATAGTGAGCACCTACTTCACGACGACGCGCTCCCGCTCGAACTCAGGCGAGAACCACCGCCGCTCGCGATCGCACGGTGACCTCCCGGCCGCCACGCCGCACGTCGCAATCCGACGCCCCGCGTTGCTCCGGGCGTCGCGCCTGGGGCACAATCTCGCCGCCAAAGGACGGGAGGAGGCAAACATGCAATGCGTGACGTGTGGACAGGCCGTCGCCGAAGGCGCCAGCGTATGCGGCCATTGCGGCGCGACGGTGACAGGCGGGGGCGCGGCCACGGCGGGGAGCGGGCTCGTCGAACGGGTCAAGGCGATCCTGCTCACGCCGAGGACGACGTGGCCGGTGGTTGCCGCCGAACGCACGACGCCGCGGGACATCTACGTGCGCTATGTGGCGCCCCTTGCGGCGATCGGCGTCATCGCGTCGTTCATCGGCACCGTGCTCGTGGGCATTTCCGTGCCGCTGCTCGGCACGATCCGCGTGGGCTTCTTCGCCGGCGTCGCGACCGCCATCCTTCACTTCCTGCTCACGTTCGCGGCGGTGTTCATCGTCGCGTGGATCGTCGATGCGCTGGCGCCGACGTTCGGTGGCCAGAAGGATCCGCTGGCCGCACTCAAGGTGGCGGCCTACAGCCTCACGCCCGCCTGGGTGGCGGGCATCCTCACCATCCTGCCTTCGCTGAGCTTCGTCGCCGCGCTGCTCGGGCTGTACGGCCTGTACCTGCTGTACCTCGGGCTGCCGGTGCTGATGCGCGCGCCGGCCGATCGCGCACTCGGCTACACCGTCGTCGTCGTGATCTGTGCGATCGTCGTCAACATCGTGATCAGCGCGGTGATCGGCTTCGCCAGTGGCGGATTGGTCACGCAACACATGTAATGCGCTTCGCTCAATCGACGGCGAGGAGCGCGTCGGCGAGTTCGGCGAAGCCGGCTCCGGCTTCCCGCGACGTGATGTACGCAGGCGGCGTTGCGATCCGGTCGAGGAACCGGCGGAGGTTCGCGACGCCGACGGCGTGGGGGAAGAACGCGAACATCGGCGCGTCGTTCGGCGAGTCGCCCGCGAACACGAACTGCGCGCGCGCTTCGTCGACGTCGACGGCGAACGCCTCGCGCATCAACGTACGAGTCATCGACAGCTTGTCGTAGTGGCCGAACCAGCCGTTGACGTGGATCGAGCTCACCTTCGCCGTCATGCCTTCGGCCTGCATCAGCGCCACGATGCGATCGACCGCCTCGCGCGGCAGCGGCGGCACGTCCTCGCAGTAGTCGATCGCGAGGTCGGTTTCGCGGTAATGCTGGTCGGACGCGAGGGCCGAGCCCGGCACCGCGGCGAGGATGCGCGCCCCGACAGCGGCAAGTCGCTCGCGCATCCGCCGGCGTTCGTCGTCGTGCGCGTCGAAGCGCTGCACGAGCTTGCGACGCGCGCGATCGAAGCGCATGTAGAAGGCGCCGTTTTCGCCGACGACGGCATCCACGGGCCACATGCGCGCGATGTGATCGCACCAGCCCGCCGGGCGGCCGGTCACGGGCACGACGAGCTTGCCCGCGTCATGCAGCCGCGCGAGCGCGTCGTAGGCGATGGGGGTGAGTTGGCCGTCCGTGGTGAGCGTGTCGTCGATGTCCGTGAGCACGACGCGGATCGCGCGCCGCACGTCGCCCGGCATCTCGGCCAGCGGGCGAGGTGTGCTCATCGGCCGACGAACGCCTCGACGCGTTCGCGCTCGCCTTGCGTCATCGGCAAGCCGCATTTCGTGCGCCGCCACAGGATGTCGTCGGCGCCCGAGGCCCACTCGTCGCGCTCGAAGTAGCGGATCTCGCGCTCGGTCAGGTTCGCGCCGAAGTCTTCGCCGAGATCCTCGATGCGCCTCGCGTCGCCCAGCACGTCGATCGCCCGCGAACCATGACGATGCGCGACGTCGCGCAACAAGGCGTGCGGTAGCGCGGGGTAGCGACGTTCGAGCTCGGCAAGCCACGCTTCGCGCGTGCCGGGGAGATCGCCGCCGGGCAACGGTGCGGCGTGCGTCCATGCGCGACCCATCGCGGGAAAGTACGACTGGAGATCGGCCAGCGCCGACTCGGCGAGGCGACGGTACGTGGTGATCTTGCCGCCGAACACCGACAACACCGGCGCTCGATTCGGCGTGGGCGACTTCGGTTCGGTGCGCAGCACGTAATCGCGCGTGACCGCCGACGGGTTGCTCGAACCGTCGTCGTAGAGCGGCCGCACGCCGCTGTACGACCACACCACGTCGCGCTCGTACAACGGCTGGTCGAGATAGACGTTCGCGAGCGACAGCAGGTATTGCGTCTCCTGCTCGCTGATCGCCGGCTTTGCATACTGTTCGACCGGCACGTCGGTCGTGCCGATCAGCGAATACCGGTCCTGGTACGGAATCACGAACACGATGCGGTTGTCGGCGTTCTGCAGGATATAGGCGTGCGCGGCGTCGTGCACGCGCGGCACGACGATGTGACTGCCCTTCACGTGACGCACGCCGGCGTCGATCGGCACGTCGGCGAGCTCGCCGAGCACGTCGCGCACCCAGGGACCCGCGGCGTTCACGAGCGCGCGCGCCTCGACGTCGACGGTGTCGCCGGCCGCGTCCTGCAATGTCGCGCGCCATCCGTCGTGGACGCGACGTGCGCCGACGAGCTGCGTGCGCACGCGAATGTCCGCGCCGCGCGCGCGCGCATCGAGCGCGTTCGCCACGACGAGGCGGGCGTCGTCGACACGGGCATCGGCATAGACGAAGCCGCGCGCGAAACGCGCCTTGAGCCCGGCACCGTACCCCGCGGGCAGCAGCCGCACCGCCGACGACTTCGGCAGCGACATGCGGCCACCCAGCCGATCGTAGAGAAAGAGGCCGGTGCGGATCATCCACGCGGGCCGCAGGTGCGGCTCGTGCGGCAGCACGAACAGCAGCGGCTCGATCAGGTGCGGTGCGACGCGCATGAGCACCTCGCGCTCCGCGAGCGCTTCGGCGACGAGCCGGAACTCGTAATGCTCGAGATAGCGCAGCCCGCCGTGGATGAGCTTGGTGCTCGCCGACGACGTGTGCGCGGCGAGATCGTCCTTTTCGACGAGCAGCACGGAGAGACCGCGACCGGCGGCGTCGCGCGCGATGCCCGCGCCATTGATGCCGCCGCCGATCACGAGGAGGTCGTAGCGACGAGCGTCCATTGGCGGGAGGCGCGATTCTACCGGATCGGTTAGCATCGCCTTCCCGTTTCAAGGCACGGCGCCGCTCATGAACCTGATTTCCGAAGTCGTTGCACTCGACGGCGCAATGCGCGAGTGGCGGCATCACCTGCACGCGCACCCCGAAACCGCGTTCGAGGAACGCGCGACGAGCGAATTCGTCGCCGGCAAGCTGCGCGCGTTCGGCCTCGACGTGCATACCGGGCTCGCCGGCACCGGCGTCGTCGGCGTGCTGCAGCACGGTCGCTCGACGCAATCGATCGGACTGCGCGCCGATCTCGACGCGCTGCACATTCACGAACGAAGCGGCGTGCCGCACGCGTCGCAAAACGCCGGTCGCATGCACGCGTGCGGCCACGACGGCCACACGACGATGCTGCTTGCCGCGGCGAAGGCGATGGCGGCGCGGCGCGCGTTCGACGGCACCGTGCACTTCATCTTCCAGCCTGCGGAAGAAAACGAAGGCGGCGGCCGTGTCATGGTCGAAGAGGGCCTGTTCGAGCGCTTCCCCATGCAGGCGGTGTACGGAATGCACAACTGGCCGGCGATGCCGGCCGGCGCGTTCGCGATGCGCGCCGGGCCCCTGATGGGCGCGTACGACGTGTTCGAGATCGTCGGCACGGGGAAGGGCGCGCACGCAGCGATGGCGTACCAGGGCAAGGACCCGATGCTCTTCGCCGCGCACGCGATCAACGCGCTGCAGACGATCGTGTCGCGCAACCTGCATCCGCAGTCGGCGGGTGTTGTGAGCGTGACGCAGGTGCACGCCGGCGACACGTGGAACGTGATTCCCGAGCAGATCGTGTTGCGCGGCACGGTGCGCACGTTCCACGCCGCCGTGCAGGACCTGATCGAACGAAGGATGAAGACGCTGGTCGACGGCATCGCGGCCATGTTCGAAATGACGGCCACGCTGCGTTACGAGCGCCGCTATCCGGCGACGGTCAACAGCGTCGAGGCAACGGAGCGGGCGCGGATGGCCGCCGAAGCGGTGGTGGGTGCGGGCAACGTCGATACGAATCCGGTCCCGAACATGGGCAGCGAGGATTTCGCATTCATGCTGCAAGCGCGCCCCGGGTGCTACGTGTGGCTCGGTGCCGGACGCGGCGTCGACACGCCGAACCTCCACAACCCGCACTACGACTTCAACGACGACGTGCTCGCGATCGGCGCGAGCTACTGGGTGCGGCTCGCCGAGCAGGAGTTGCCGCTCGGCTGATCGAAAGTAGGTTCAGGAAACGCAGGGTCGGACTTTACTTTTTCGGACGCGGCCTCCGAAGATCGGCGGTCCGTTGCCGAAACGTGGAGTCTGACCTGCCTTTGCGCGCAGGCCTCGATCCGCTCGACGGCGTTCGCGACGCCGGTCTGCGTCGACATCTCGAGCGCCACTTCGCGGGCGCGCTCATGCATGCGGTGAGCGCGCGCTGCTTCCAGGCGCTCGCGCAATCGTGTTGCATCGAGTTGCGCGTGCGTGAGCATCGGTGGGGCGACGCCGAGGGCTTCGAGGCGCGTCGCCCAGAAGAACTGGTCGGCGGCGAACGGCAGCACGATCGACGGCACGCCGGCGCGCGCAGCGGTGTGCGTGGTCCCGGCGCCGCCATGATGCACGACGACGCCCGTCTGCGGAAACAGCCAGTCGTGCGGCACGTGGCCGATGCGCAGGACGCTGGCGGGGAGCGATGTGTCGGCAAAGCCGCTCCAGCCCGAATGCAGCAGCGCGCGGCGGCCGTCGAGCGCCCCGAGCACGGCGGCGAGCACGCGCTCGCGGTCGAACCCGAGCATGCTGCCGAAGCCGACGTAGACCGGAGGTTCGCCGGCGCCGAGGAATTCGACCAGTCGAGGCTCGGGTACGAAGCCGGGATCGCGCGGACCGAACCAGTAGCCGGTGATCGCGACGCGTTCGTCCCAGTCCGACGGCGGCGGCACGAGCGTGGGGGACATGCCGAACAACACCCGGTAATCGTCCCATGCGCGCTGGCGCGACGGCTGCTGCGCGACGTCACGACGAGCGTCGTTGATCGCGCCGCGAAACGCCCGCCACATTGCGCCGAGCACGAAGCCATGACTCGCGCGATTGAGGAATCCGGGCAGCCGCAGCGGCGGCAGGAACGGCGACGCGAACGCGCGGGTGGGCATCAACGGCTGCAAGCCGGCGCCGATCGCGGGAATGCCCAGGGACTCGGCGACCGACAGGCCGACATAGATCGCGAGCCCGGCGCAAACGATCGCCTGCGCATCGCGCGACCGATCGAGCGCGGCACGCATCCAGGACGCCGCGTTTGCATTGGCGATGCCGGCAAGCGCGCGCGCGACCATGCGTGCGTCCACAGCGGAGCGCGAGAGCCGGGACGCAGCGCGGCGCAACTCGTCGGCCATGTCCCCGGCGAGCGCGACGAACGGGACGCCAAGTGCCGCTGCGTAAGTCGCGCCCGCCTTTTCGGCGAGGAGCGTGACGTCGTGCCCGGCATCGAGGAGGCCACGGCACAGCGCAACCATCGGGCGCGTGTCGCCTTCGGTGCCGAAGGTGAGCGCGACGATGCGCACGGAAGGCCAGGAAGAGAAGGGCTGGCCCGAGTTCCCGATCAGCCCGGGCGCGTCATGGCCGCGGGATCGACCCAGCGGTCGAAGTCCTCGGAAGACAGCAGGCCCAGCGCCAGCGCCGCCTCGCGCAGCGTCGAATGGTCGCGATGCGCCTTCTGGGCGATCTTCGCCGCGTTCTCGTAACCGATGTGCGGGTTCAGCGCCGTGACCAGCATCAGCGACCGCTCGAGGTTTTCGCGGATCTTCGGCAGCACCGGCTCGATGCCCTGTGCGCAGCGCACGTCGAACGAGTCGATCGCATCGCCGAGGAGCTCGATCGATTCGAGCGTGCCCTGCAGCATCACCGGCTTGTAGACGTTCAGCTGGAAATTGCCCTGGCTGCCGGCGAACGCCACGGCGGCGTCGTTGCCGTACACGCGCACGGCGACCATCGTCACCGCCTCGCACTGCGTGGGATTCACCTTGCCCGGCATGATCGACGAGCCGGGCTCGTTGTCGGGGATCGTGATCTCGCCGAAGCCCGCGCGCGGTCCGCTCGCGTGCCAGCGCACGTCGTTCGCGATCTTCATCAGCGCGGCGGCGAGCGTACGCAGCGCCGCGCTCACGTTGATCATCGCGTCGTGCGCCGAAAGGGCCGCGAACTTGTTTGGTGCCGACGCGAACGGCACGCCGGTTTCTTCGGCGATCGCTGCTGCAACGGTCTCGCCGAACTGCGGATGCGCGTTGAGGCCGGTGCCGACCGCCGTGCCGCCGAGCGCGAGCGGCAGCAGGCCCGCGCGCGCGAATGCGATCACCGTGCGCGCATCGTCGAGCTGCGCGGCCCAGCCCGAGATGATCTGGCCGAGCGTGACCGGCGTCGCGTCCATCAGGTGCGTGCGGCCGATCATCACGACGTCGGCGAACGCTTGCGCCTTCGCGGCGAACGTCGTGCGCAGCCGCTCGAGCGCCGGCAACAGCTTGTGATCGAGCTCGTCGACGGTCGCGATGTGCATCACCGCGGGGAACGTGTCGTTCGACGACTGCCCGTGGTTGACGTCGTCGTTCGGATGGATCGGCTTCTTCGAGCCCACGACGCCGCCGGCGAGCTGGATCGCACGATTGGCGATCACCTCGTTCGCGTTCATGTTCGATTGTGTGCCGGAGCCGGTCTGGAACACGACCAGCGGAAACTCGCCGTCGAGCCGGCCGTCGATCACTTCCTGCGCCGCGCGCGCGATCAGCGATACCTTCTGCGGGGGCAACTCGCCGAGCGCGCCGTTCGCGCGTGCGGCGGCCTTCTTGAGAATGCCGAATGCGCGAATGACGGGACGGCCCCAGCGGAAACGATCGACGCCAATGGGGAAATTGACGATCGAACGCTGCGTCTGCGCGCCCCACAGGTGATCGGAAGGCACTTCGACTTCGCCGAGCGCATCCTTCTCGACGCGCACGGCCGGATCGACGGCGTTCGCCATGGCGATGCTCCTATTGCGCCGATTCGGCGCGCTTGCGGTTCCCCTTCGCTTTGACCGACGACGATTGCGTCGATGCCAGTTGCAGCGGCGGCCGCGGCACGAGCCGGCGCAACTCGACGAGCAATGCGCGCTGGCGCGCATCGAGATCGACGTCGGCCTCGAGCGAATCGAACACGCGGTTCAGTTTTTGCCGGTCGTCGGGGCTCTTCACCAGCTTCGGCAACGACGACTTCGCGCGTGCCGGCTCGAACTCGACCACCAGCGTTTCCTCGTGCAACAGCCGGCGCAGCTCGTCCTCGTCGATGTGGCGCAGCACACCGGTCGGCGCGAGCAGCGCGCGCGTGTGTTCCATCTGCGCAAGCCGTCGCTTGCCGCCGCCGGCCTTGACGATCAGGATGCCGGTCCGAATGATCGCGTCGGCGAGGCCACCCTGTTCGATTTCGTCGAGCACCTGTCGCACCGCAGGCAGCGCACGCGGATCGAACGGTGTGCGCCGCTTGATCGCAGCCCGCTCATCGGCCATCGACAGCGACAGCATGTTGCCGTACACCTCGAAGAACGCGGCTTCGCTCGCCGCATCGCGCAGATCGCGGTAAAGATCGAGCGCGGCGCTCATGCGTTCGGCGACAAGACGCTCAAGACTGCGGTCGAGATTGTCCGGCGAACGCGGCTGGCGCTGGGCGCGCACCGACGCGGCGAGCCCGGGCAACGCGGCAAGCCACGGGTTGCGATCGGAGAACGCCCAGCGCTGCACGCGCAGCGGATGCCACTCGCGCATGATCTTGGCGAGCCACTCCGGCATCGTGTCGCGAATCAGCGGGCGCACCAGCAGTTCGTACGCGCGCTCGTTGAGCTCCGAGAGCGCTGCGACGGCCTCGAATGGCTTCTCGTCGACGCGGTCGAATTTCTGCAGGCGCCGCAGGTCCTCGAGCTTGCGCTCGTGCAGCGTCACGTCGTACTCGACTTCGCCGTCGGGGCCCGTCGTCTCGTTGATCTCCATGCCGTACAAGCCGGGCGGCAGCGCCTGGATGTACTTCAGCACGGACACGATCTGCGTGTGCTCCTTCTTCGCGACCTTCCCCGACACGAAGATGCCGAGGTGGCCGATGTCCTCGTGGATCAGGCCGACGATCGTCTGGCCGTTGGCCTTGATCTCCTCGGTGCTCGAGTAGAGATCGCTGATCCAGTTGAACGCCTGCTGCGGCGGCGTGATGTTGTCGCCCATCGACGCGAACACGATGATCGGCTGCTTGATCGCCTTGAGATCGAAGGAGCGGCCGGGCCCGAGCCGCGCCTCGCCCTGCGACAGCTTGTTGCCGATGAACAGGTTGTTGACGATCCAGCGGATCTCC
>JAICKU010000099.1 GCA_025927765.1 Burkholderiales bacterium | reverse complement strand
CGATCAGCCGGTTGAGCCCGTCGTACTGGCGCAGCGTGCCGACGTTCCTGCCGCCGGCGTTCATGTCGTCCACCGCGTACACGGCGTTGCCGTTGCCATCGTAGCCGTTGGTGTAGGTGGTGCCGGTGGGCGGCGGATCGGTCGGGTTGACCTGCGTCTGCACGGCGAGTCCGGCCGCGTTCAACAGCTTGGTCAGGCGGGCGAAGCTGTCGTACTGACGCGAGCGCTTGCGCTGCAGCGCGTCGCTCGTGTCGTAGGTTTCCTCGCCGATGCGATTGCCGAGCGCATCGAGCGTGTAGTGGATGCGGTTGCCCTGCAGGAAGTTGCCCGGCGTGGCGCTATCGTAGACGTCGGTCAGGCGATGCGCGAGGTCGTAGACGAAGTGCAGATACGTGCCGTCGGGCGCCGTCGTCTGCACGACGTTGCCGACGCCGTCGTACGCGAGGGTGGTGGTGGCGTCGTTCGGATCCGCGGTGCCGTTCGCGTTCGCCCGCACCGTGCGGGTGAGCAGCCAGCCGCGCGGATGGTAGGTCATGTCGGTGAAGGTGCCGTTGGCGTCGGCACTACGCAGCACGCGGCCGTTGCCGTCGTAGCTCAAGTACTGCGTCGTGTGGCCCAGCGCGTTCACGACCGCGCTCAGGTCGCCTTGCCGGTACTTCGGTGGCACCGCCGTGTCGGTCTCAGTGTAGTACTGGTAGGTCGTCCAGTCGCCGGCCTGGATGGTGTGGCCGCCGGTGATATCGGTGCGCGGGCCGTCGACGCGGCGCAGCAGGCCGATCTTTGGACAATCCTTGGCGAGACTCTCGGTCGCGCTGCCGATGGCGTCGGGCGGATTGATGTTGACCGCGTCGCAATACGTATACGTCCAGCGACGAATTCCGGGTACTGGCGCGTTGGTCGGCAAGCATATATAGCCACTCGCCCCACTGACCGTCAAATCGTAGTCGCAGCGCGCGTCGGGTTGCCCACGCGTGTTGTAGTGCCAATCCGTTCGCGCCTCAGGCGCCGGCGCGCCAGGCTTCGAAACGGTGCGCTGGTTCGGTACGCGGAACGTCGAGTTCCAAGCTGTATTGGTAATGCGCTCTTCGGGAAGCGTCTTCGCTTCGTCACGTTGCTCCTCCAAGCCTCGCGAGTTGAAGGAGAAGCTCGTCAGGTGACCACGAAAATCGTTTGCAGTCTTCGGATAACCGTTCGTGTCATACGTGCGGCTCGAGTCGTGCGTTCCGCAATAATCGCATGCTTGATCAAGTGCGGCGTAGCGCGCGACCGTAAAGCTGACCTGAAAGCCGAAGGTGCGCTGCTTGCCCAGGGCGTCGGTCACCGTTGTGCCGCCCGATCCAAACGATAATGAAGTTCGATCAATCGTGCCGCCGGCGAACGGGCCGTGCACACTGAAATTGGCATTGCCGTTGCTTTGATATCCCCAGCTCGCGAAGCGCTGGCCATTCTCGTCGTCAATGCCGGTGAGCGCGTTGGCTTGACTGACGCCTCCCGTTTGGCCAGCCTCGTCATACCTGTACGTGCGCACTCGGGTGCCCGCGGTGTCCTGATATGTTGCGGTTGTCAGGTTGTTGCTTGCGTCGTAACCGTATTGGACGACGACCACGCCATTGCCATCCGTTACCTTGTTGAGCCGACCCGTCAATGAGTCATATCCGAACGTCAATGTCCGGTCCTGAGGATCCGTGACCTGCTGTACGTCAGCCTTCAAGCTACCGCCGGACACGTAGCTCAACGTCTGTACGAAGCCAGCGCGATTTTTGATCGACGCCAGACGACCGAGTTGGTCGTATGTTTCGACTTCATCATTGTTCGTCGTGAACGTCGCCCCTTCGAAATCGCTGCCGCTCGCTCCACCCAGCCTCACGCTGAGACGCTCGGATACGTCCGGATCGCTGCTCCACGCGCCTGCCTGCTGATTGAAATTGAAGCGAAGGATACGGCCATCAGGTCGATACACGACCGCCTGGCTCAAGGTACTGTTCCCGAGCGTTGGCGCGACCACGATCTGACCGAGATACCGGTGCGTCCAGCCGATGCCCAGTGGAACTGCCGCGTTGCGCACCGTTCGCTTGCTGTCGTAGATGCGAGTAAACCTTATTGGAAACGGGCCGTCGCCCACAAAATCCGTTTCCACCTGGTGCTTGTTGCCTGATGCCGTCTGAATCGGGTTCGTCCCGTTCGCGCAACCCGATCCGCAGCATTCATCCGTACACTTTGGGGGTCCGCATTGGCCAGTGTCAGCGTCTTGATACTGCGTCCCGAGGGGACATCCATCAGCAGAGCCGGAGCCGATGACCATGAAGCCGAAGGTTGCATCGGGCCACCAGCTGCCAGCAACTTGGTACTGAGTAAATCCATTGCACTGCCATTCTCCAATATCGTTGCCATTTCCCAACGCGACTCCATAATACCTGCGGGGTTGGCTATCACCTTGCTCGCGGATCCGTGCTTGGCGCACTATCTCGGCGACGCACGCTTCCTGCGGCGTGTGATACCGTGTTTCGTCGGGACCGCTTCCCGTGTTGTAGTAGATCGCCGCGCCTGATTCCCCGAAGACAAACAGCAGGAGCGTACTCAACACCAGCTTCAGCAAGAGTCGCATTCTTCTCTCCCAGTTCACGCGCGGCGGCGTCCGACGTTCGCGGTCCAGCAATCGTTCACATCCGCTGGTCGTTGTCTTGTCCCATCTCTTAATGGTGTTTCGGAGGGTGACCTGCCTGAGCCGCCATGTCAGCCGCTGCTTGAATCGCCGGATCATTAACCGCTTGCGTAAGCCCCTGAGTATTGACACCTTCATCAGTTGGGACCGCCGACCCATTCTGGCCACCGTTCGACATGGCTGCCCTATCGTTCGCTATCGCGGCCGGGAGGCCGGCTGGAACCGACTCAACGGGGCGACGGGGACTATTTGAGAATGCGTCGTATACCGGCAGCGATATGTGTGCAGAGATGCTGTCAGTAACTGGCGGGGTTGGATCGACATGGAGGTTGGCAACGCCGGGTCGCGGTGGCGGAAGCGGCTCCACTTCGCCAATCCGGGAAGGTGAACTCGGCCCAGCCAATGCATCCGAAGTCAGCGCTGATTGATGATGTCGAGGGCCTGCCGACCCCTTCGGTACGGTGTCGTCAAACTCGGTCAACCAGATCCAGGCGCCGAAATTCACGAGCGCGAATGCGAAGGCAATGACCAGCGCGACTCTCATGCTCACGTTTCGATCTCGCTTGTGGACACACCGGCCCTAAGGTGTCGGTCCGATTAGAACTCGGCCGCCCTTGCCCCACCGAAGGTGAACGTCGATGTTCCGTTTCCGCTCGAGCACATCAGCGTGTACGCGGTTATGTCGACGCCATTGCATCCTCCGACCTTCACCTGCCAACGACCATTCACGCCGCTGTTGCGAGTCGACTTCTCTCCCAGATTCACTTCTGAAAACGATGTGAGACATGCCCCGCCGGCGACCGGGGTGCCGGAAGGATCGACCAGCTGGACCTCTCCCTCGCCACTTGGCGTCACCGCGCTCAGCGCACAACTGATGCGGTCCGGATGTCGGGCGTAAAAGGCCCAGTTGTGCTGCACACCTGGATAATGGACCGTAGGGAGTACGTTTCCGGCGAGGTCCTTCGTTGCTCCGGCTGTAACCGCGATCGTCGATAAGAACTGTCGACTCTGGTCGGCCGTGGTGGGCGACGGGTCGTCGACCTTCGCGATTCGGAAGTCGGCATCGAATGTCGTATTGTTTTGCACCGTGCAGAACGCCAGGTAAGAAGCGGAATTGTTGCTTTTGAAGGTAGCGCGGACGTTAGAATAATCACCCGCCGATGCGCCAACGTTGGCAAAAATGTCGAGGATGCGGAGGTACTGATTCGCGGCTAGAACGAGAGTCTTGTCGGTGCCCAATACCGCGTTATTCGCAGTTCTCAGCCCATACGTGATCGTCGTCGCTTCTGCAAGCGAAGCCATGAAGCAATTGGTCTGGTAGCCGGGCGCTGCGGCCTGTCGCTTTAATCCGTTGATCCAGCTCACGACGTTCGCGCCGCCCGTCGCCAGTTCTCCAATGGGAAAGCCCTCGACGGAAAAGCCGTCACCGCCGGCAGCGTTGACGCGTTCGTAAACCGAGAATGGTTTGTTGCTCGTGTCGTTTTCCGCGATCATCAGGCGGCCGAATGCGGAACCAACCAGCGACGGGCACAATCCAGCCAGGGAAAACTGGGTTGTCGTCGTCGCGCCGACGGTAATGTTCGGGCACGTCACGGAGCCAGGATTCGCGGTGCCATCGGCGCCATAGTAGGTAACGGCATAGATGACCGACGTGGTCTGAGGGTTGTGCACGTAGATTTCGGAAGTGAACGAGCTCGTGTTCACCACAATTGGCACGGTGACGATTGATGCTTCGCCGCGCACGGTCATCGCCATGCTGATGTCTATCAAAAGCAGGCTGGTGATGAATACGATGGTGACGCGATATAGCGCGATCAGCATGTGATCTCCCGTATAGAGGCAGCGATGGCCATTGGCACCCGGTTCTCGACAGCTCGGTGGTCCGCGTCGTCCCGTCGACCCATTCCGAGCTCGGCTCAAAGGAAACACGCGGTTCGTTCGAGGCTGCAAAGCTTGCGCGCTTTGCCGACCGCTGACGAATACCGATTTGGGTAAGCCAAACGTCGGTGTCCCGATACTGCGTGCACGGCGTGGCGTACGGCCCATGCCATGGCGCGCGCCGCACGTGAATCGCGCGTTCGGCTCATCCAAATGGGGGAGCCGGTGATGTCCCTGCCTGTTTGACGTACTAGAATCGCGTCTTGCAGGGGGCAAAGGGGGGAACATGAGGCTGCTTCTCGTAGACAGTCACGTCCTCTTTCGCGAGGGACTGGCGCTGCTTCTTGGTTCGTTGGAATCACGCGTCGAGGTGTTGCAGGCGAGCTCTGGGGAGTTCGCGATCGAGCTTGTCGACCGATCACCGGAGATCGACATCGTCCTCGTGGATTTGGACGAGTCCGCGGCGAGGGCGGGAATCGATACCATACGGCTGCTGCATGAACGGCATCCGCCAATTCCGGTCGTCGCGGTTTCCGGGATTGAGGATGAGGATGTTGTGTTCCAGGCTATCGACGCGGGCGCAATGGGATACGTACCAAAGACGTCAACATCGCCCGTTCTCCGAGCGGCGTTGAGGCTGGTGCTCTCTGGCGGCGTCTACTTGCCGCCGTCGATCTTTCTCGCAGATCACGGGACGAAGATTCGCGGCGTTCGTGGCGTCGAGCAGGCTCACCAGGAGCGAGAGGAGGTAACTCCCGGCAAGCTCGGCCTGACCGCACGTCAAGCGGACGTGCTCGCGCACATTCTCCAGGGAAAGTCCGCCAAATCGATTGGAGCCGAACTCCGCCTGTCGGCAAGCACGGTCAAAGTTCATACGTCGGCAGTGCTTCGAGCGCTGCGCGTATCGACGCGTACGCAGGCAATCGTGGCGGCGAGCAAACTTGGTCTGCGCTTTCCCATGCCCAAACACTGATTCGGCCACGGAGTACTCGAGCGCCGTCATGGGACGTGATGGACGCGAATCCGCCCGCCGGCGCTACCTGACGAGCGCCCTCAGCACACCGGCGCACGAAAAGAGCGCGCGCGGATCCGCCGTTTCGAGCAGCAGCGAGCGCAGCTGCTCGCTGACGTACGTTCCGGCACCGCCGCGCCAGGCCAGGAAGTCCGACAACAGCGGCCGGGAAAGCCAGCGCTGCGCGAGCTGATAGGCGCGAAAACGTGCGCCGAAACGCGCGCGGATCGTCGCGGCATATTCATGCGCGGCGGCGTCGCGCGCTGCCTGCGACGCGCCGCAGACGCGTGACAGGATTTCCCCCGCGATGATTCCGCTTTCGATCGCCTTGCCGATCCCCTCGCCGGTGAACGGGTACGTCAGCCCCGCCGCTTCGCCGATCACGAGCAGCCCGGGCCGTGCGAGCGCCGCGCCCGTGAGCGCGGTGCGAAGCGGTGCGCCGCGCACGTCCGAAACGGATCGCGCCTGCGACATGATGTCGCGAGCGGGCGCGAAGCTCGCGAGGAATCGCGCAAGCAGCGCCCGCGGGTTGGTCGTCGGCGGTGCCTGGCTCGGGTCGGTGAAGTAGCCGACGCCCAGATTGAACACGCCGCCGGGGCCGGGAAAGATCCAGCCGTAGCCCGGACAGATGGTGCGGTCGATCGAAATCGAGAAGTGTCGCGTCGCATCCGCCACGTGCTCCGGCGTGTGCACATAGATGCGCACGGCGAGCGCGCTTGCAGTGCGGCGCTCCGCGACCGAGAACAGCTCCAGCGGCCGAAGCGCGGCTCCCGTCGCGAGCAGCGTGTAATTCGCGTGGACCGTCAGCGCGTGGCCACCCCCGCGCTGCGCAAAGCCGGCGCCGACGACGTGGCCTTCGCGTTCGAGTGCGTGCGTGAGCGTGTACGGCGCCGCGAACCGTGCACCCGATGCGACGGCGCCTTGCAGCAGCACGTCGTCGAGACGACGGCGCGGCACGCAGCCCAGCGCGACGTCCGCCGACACGTAGCGGCCGTGCGGCGCATAGACGCGAACGCTCGACGAAGGACGGCTCTCGGCGCGTACCCGCGAGTCGAGGCCGAGGCGTCCGAGCGCGTTCAAGGCGTCGGGAATCAGCGCGTCGCCGCAGATCTTGTCGCGCGGAAACGTGCAGCGATCGATGAGCAACACGTCGCGGCCCTGCGCGGCCAGGACGCGCGCGGCGGCGGCGCCGGAAGGGCCGGCGCCGACGATCAGGATATCGGCGGCTTCACACCGTACGGAGTCCACAACCGCCTCGGCGCCCGATCTCGCAGGCGGTGGCGAGGCTTAGCGCCTGCGTCCGCCGAGCAGTGATCCGAGCACGCCGCGCACGATCTCGCGGCCGATCGTCGAGCCCACGCTTCGCATCGCGCTCTTCGTCATGGCCTCGACGAGACTGTCCTTGCGGCCGCTGCCGGTCAGCAATCCCCCGAGCGCGCCTTTCACGACGTCGCCGAAGCCGCCGCTGTCGGGCGCCGCGCTGCCCGGTACGCCGGGTGCCGGCTTTCCCGACGCCGCTGCGCGCTTCGCAAGCTTCTCGTACGCCGATTCGCGGTCGACCGGCGTGTCGTAAACGCCCGCAAACGTCGACTTCGCCGTCACCGCCTTGCGCTCGTCGAGCGTGATCGCGCCGATGCGTGATGCAGGCGGCAGGATGAACGCCCGCTGCACGATGTTCGGGCTGCCCTTCGCGTCGAGGAACGACACGAGCGCTTCGCCGACGCCCAACTCGGTGATCGCCTTCTCGGTATCGATCGCCGGGTTCGCGCGCATCGTCGACGCGGCTGCCTTCACGGCCTTCTCGTCGCGCGGCGTGAATGCCCGCAATGCGTGCTGCACGCGGTTGCCGAGCTGTCCGAGCACGACGTCGGGCACGTCGAGCGGATTCTGCGTGACGAAGTACACGCCGACCGCCTTCGAGCGGACGAGCCGCACCACCTGCTCGATCTTGTCGAGCAGCGCTTTCGGCGCGTCGTTGAAGAGGAGGTGCGCCTCGTCGAAGAAGAACACGAGCTTCGGCTTGTCGAGGTCGCCCACTTCGGGCAGCCGCTCGTAGAGTTCCGACAGCAGCCACAGCAGCAGCGTCGCGTAGAGTCGCGGCGACTGCATCAGCCGGTCGGCGGCGAGAATGTTGACGACGCCGCGGCTGCCGTCCGTCTGCAGCAGGTCGTCGACGTTCAGCATCGGCTCGCCGAGGAACTTGTCGCCGCCCTGTTGCTCGAGCGCGAGCAACCCGCGCTGGATGGCGCCGACCGACGCCGCCGAAATGTTGCCGTACGACGTGGTGAGGCTCGCTGCGTTCTCGGCGGCGTACTGCAGCAGCGCGCGCAGGTCCTTGAGGTCGAGCAGCAACAGGCCGTTGTCGTCGGCGAGCTTGAACACGAGCGTCAGCACGCCCTGCTGCGTGTCGTTCAGATCCAATACCCGCGACAGCAGCAGCGGCCCGAGGTCGCTTACCGTCGCACGCAGCGGAATCCCCTGTTCGCCGAATACGTCGAAGAACACGACGGGCATCGCCGCGAACGTCGGCACCTTCGCGCCGATCGCCTGGATGTGCTTCTCGAGCTTCGGCGTGAGCGTGCCGGGCTGGCTCATGCCGGCGAGATCGCCCTTCACGTCGGCCATGAACACCGGCACGCCGATGCCGCTCATGCGTTCGGCGATCACCTGCAGCGTCACGGTCTTGCCGGTCCCGGTCGCGCCCGTGATCAGGCCGTGACGGTTGGCGAGCGCGGGCAGCAGGTCGAGCTCGAGATCGCCGTGCCTGGCGATCGGCAAGGGGTCTGGCATCGCAGCCTCCAGGAATGTGCGGAAAGTTTAGCGTGACTTCACGTCGGCAGTGGCGCGGCGCGCGTCACTTCCGCGAGTCACGCGTGGCCTGCTCCGAAGCGATCGTCGTCGCCACGTCCCGCGCGTACGTGCGGGTGGCGCGGAACAGCAGGATCAGGCCCGCGATCGCGAGCGTGACGAGCATCGCGAGGAGCGCACGGTCGAGGCCGACGACGTCGCCTGGATTCTGAAAGCGTCCGGTGCCGCCGCGACCGCCGAAGAGAATCGCGATGTAAGCAAAGAGCGGGGGCGCCGCCGCTTCGAACGCGCGGCGCACTGTCGAGCGCACGCCTTCGGCGCGGCCCCATAGCGCCGAGTGCATCACGTCGAGGCGCGCGGCGTCGACGGCGGGATTGGCGCCGCCGATGCCGCCAGCAGCAAGCGCGAAGAACGGCGCGGCGATGAGAAGCGACGTCGCGAGCAGGCCCGGCAGGAACGCAATGGCGGCGAGCAGGTACGCGGCGGCCGCGACGACGACGCGGCCCTTCAGGTACTTGCGCCGGATCAGCGCGTCGCCGATGCGCCCGGCACTCAGCACGCCGGCGATCGCTCCAAGGCCGACGCCCACGGTCACGCCGATCGCCACGGATTCGCCGAGCGAAAAGCGCGCGCGCATGAATTCGATCGCGAACGTGCGCACGCCCGTGAAGTAGAAGTAGCCGAGGGCCGACGCGATGACGAGCGCAACGTACGTGCGCACCGCAAGCACGTGGCGTATCGCGCGCCATAACGGCCAGCCCGTCGGGTCCTCGTGCAGCACCTCGTGGTCGTACGGGCGGATGCCGCGGCGTCGCACCTCGCCGCGCAACGCGCCACGCGTGCCGGAGGTCGATGCACTCGCCGGCGGCGCATCCTCCTGCCCGACGTTTGTAGGGCCCTGCGCGCCGCGCGGCGGCTCGGGCATGCGCTTCCAGACGAGGTAGGCGAGCGCAACGCCGAGCACCGCCAGCACGACGAACGACACGCGCCACGACGCGAGCGTCGCGATGTTCCCGAGGAGCATGTAGCCGATCGCGACGCCGACGAGTTCGCCGGCGAGGATGTCGCCGAGCATGCGCCCGCGCTCTCCGGGGCGAAAGTAATCGCCGACGAGCGACGTTACGGCGGGACCCGCCGCCGCGACCGCGCCGCCCAGCAGCAGGCGGCTGGCGAGCAGGATCAGGAACGACGGCGATGCCGCCCCCGCCCCCATCGCGAGCGACCACACGACGATCGCGATGGCGAGGAGCCGCGTGCGGTTCGACCGGTCGGCGTAAACGCTGAACGGCAGCGTGAGCAGTGCACCCACGCCGGTCGAGGCAGTGACCAGCCACCCGACGTCGACGTTGCCGATGTGCAGGCTGTCCTCGAGTTGGCCGGCAACCGCCCCCACCATGGCCTTGTCGGCGGAGTCGAGCGCCAGCACGCCGCCGAGCAGCAGCACGAGGCGAAGGCGCGCGAAGCCGCCTACGCGCGCGGCGAGCGGCGCTTCGACGTCACAGCGAAACCACGCATGCAGCGCGCTTTCGGATCCGCCAACAGCCTGCTTCCCGCCGTCGTCCATCGACCGCTCCTTCGTAGAAGTCGCTCGTCGAGGGTCCGACAGCGGCCGGCACCGATCCATTCGCCGCTCGGTTCGCACCGTCCCGCCCCGGGGTGCGCCGGGCTTGAAAAACTGCCGGAAAACCGATTTCGTGCTAGAATCGCAATCCGATAAGTAATCAGAAATGGGCTGGGCGCAGCCCATTTTTTTTTGTTTTCAGTGTCGAAATGGGCCTCGGAGAGCTGCTCGAGAATACCGTTCCCGCGCTGGGGTACGAACTCGTCGACTGGGAGATGTCGCCCCGGACGAAGCAGATCCGCGTGTTCATCGACAAGCCGAACGGCGTCGACGTCGAGGACTGCGCGAGCGTGTCGAATCACCTCACGCGTCTTTTCACCGTCGAGGACGTCGATTTCGAGCGGCTCGAAGTCTCGTCGCCCGGGCTCGATCGTCCGGTCAAGCGGCTGTCGGACTTCGCGCGCTTCGCAGGTCACGAAGCCCAGCTGACACTGAACGCGCCGGTCGACGGCGCGAAACGCATCAAGGGCATTTTGCGCGGCACCGAGGGCGACGACGTCCTCGTCGAGACCGCCGCCGGCGTGAAGTCGTTCCCGTTCGGGACGATCGCGCGGGCGCGGCTCGTGCCTCAGATCACGTGGAGAAAAGAATCATGAACCGGGAACTTCTGCTGCTCGTCGACGCGCTGTCGCGCGAGAAGAACGTGCCGAAGGAAATCGTCTTCTCGGCGCTGGAGGCGGCGCTCGCCTCGGCGACCAAGAAGAAGTACGCCGACAACATCGACGCGCGCGTATCGATCGACCGCGAAAGCGGCGACTACGAAACGTTTCGCCGCTGGACCGTCGTGCCCGACGAGGAGCACGAGGAACCGGCGCACCAGATCGCGATCACCGACGCCGCCGAACGCGACCCGGCGCTGGCACTCGGCGACGTGATCGAGGAGCCGCTCGAGCCGGTCGAGTTCGGCCGCATCGGCGCGCAGGCCGCGAAGCAGGTGATCCTGCAGAAGATCCGCGACGCCGAGCGCGAGCAGATCCTGAACGACTTCCTCGAGCGCGACGACAACCTGCTG
>JAICKU010000066.1 GCA_025927765.1 Burkholderiales bacterium | reverse complement strand
TTCGGCGGCCGCATCGCCGAGGAGGTGTTCATGAACCAGATGACCACCGGCGCCTCGAACGACTTCGAGCGGGCGACGCAGCTCGCCCGCGACATGGTGATGCGTTACGGCATGAGCGATCTCATGGGCCCGATGGTCTACGGCGACAACGAGAACGAGATCTTCCTCGGCCGCGCGATCACGCGCACGGTGAACATGTCGGAAGAGACGATGCGCAACGTCGACGCCGAGATCCGCGGCATCATCGACCAGCAGTACGCGCTGGCGCGGAAGCTGATCGAGGAGAACCGCGATCGCGTCGAGGCGATGGCGAAGGCGCTGCTCGAGTTCGAGACCATCGATGCCGACCAGATCGGCGACATCATGGGCGGCAAACCGCCGCGGCCGCCGAAGCCGACGTCGACGCCCACGCCGGGCGCCACGATTGCGCCGGGAACGATGGGTGGCACGGCGCCGTCGGCGAATCCGGCGAAGTCGTCGCTCGATTCCTGATCGGGTTTTCTTCCCCGGGGCAAAGAGGTGCACGGCCACGTGCACCTCTTCTTGTTTGTAAGCTTGCCGTCATGCTGAAGGCCGGGAAGCACGCGATCGACGTCTCGGTGCCGCGCGTCATGGGCATCGTGAACGTCACGTCGGATTCATTCTTCGACGGCGGCAGGCTCGACACGGCTGCGGCGATCGCGCACGCGCGGCGCCTGGTCGAGGACGGCGCGACGATCGTCGACGTCGGCGGCGAATCGACGCGGCCGGGTGCCGCGCCGGTCGCCGAAGACGTCGAGCTCGCGCGCGTGATCCCGATCGTCGAGGCGCTGGCTCGCGACGGCGCGTGCGTGTCGATCGACACGATGAAGCCCGGCGTCATGCGGGAAGCGCTCGCCGCGGGCGCGTCGATGATCAACGACGTGCGTGCGTTGCAGGCGCCGGGCGCGCTCGCGGTCGCCGCGAACGGCGATGCCGCGGTATGCCTGGTGCACATGCAGGGCGAGCCACGCACGATGCAGAACGCGCCGGCCTATCGCGACGTCGTCACGGAAGTGCGCGCGTTTCTCGCGCGCCGCGCGCAGGCGTGCATCGACGCCGGCATCGCGGCCGACCGCATCGTGCTCGACCCGGGCTTTGGCTTCGGCAAGTCGGTCGCGCATAATCTCGACCTGTTGCGACGCTTGCACGAGATCGCCGCACTGGGATTTCCGGTGCTTGCCGGACTGTCGCGCAAGTCGACGATCGGCGCGGTCACCGGCCGCGACCTCGGCGACCGGCTGGCCGGCAGCGTCGCCGCGGCGCTCGTCGCCGTGCATCATGGCGCGCGGCTTTTGCGCGCGCATGACGTGCGCGCGACGGTCGACGCGCTAGCCGTGTGGCATGCGATCGAGCACGAACAGCAGCGAGGGGAGGCACGAGAACAATGAGCGGGAACACGATCACGAAGCGCCGCTATTTCGGCACCGACGGCGTGCGCGGTCGCGTGGGCGACGCGCCGATCACGCCCGACGTCGTGATGAAGCTGGGCTGGGCCGCGGGTCGCGTGCTCGCGACGGGCGATGGCGCGCGCGGCGAACGCCCCGCGGTGCTGATTGGCAAGGACACGCGCATCTCCGGCTACCTGCTCGAGGCGGCCCTGGAAGCGGGATTGTCCGCAGCCGGCGTCGACGTGTACCTCTGCGGGCCGCTGCCGACGCCCGGCATCGCGTACCTGACGCGCGCGCTGCGGCTTTCCGCGGGCATCGTCATCAGCGCGTCGCACAACCCGTTCGACGACAACGGCATCAAGTTCTTCTCGGGCGCCGGCGCCAAGCTGCCCGACGACGTGGAACTCGCGATCGAACGCGAGATGGAGCGCCCGCTTGCGTGCTCGCCTTCGGCCGACCTCGGCAAGGCGTTTCGCATCGGCGACGCGCCGGGCCGCTACATCGAGTTCTGCAAGAGCACGTTTCCCAACGAACGCAACCTGCGCGGCCTGAAGATCGTCGTCGATTGCGCGCACGGTGCCGGCTATCACGTGGCGCCGCCGGTGTTCCACGAACTCGGCGCCGAGGTCGTCGCGGTGGGCGATGACCCGAACGGCACGAACATCAACGACGCCGTCGGCGCGACGCACCCGTCGCACCTCGCCGCGCAGGTGCGTGCGCACGGCGCCGATTACGGGATCGCGCTCGATGGCGACGGCGACCGGCTGCTGATGGCAGACGGCGACGGTCGCCTGTACGACGGCGATCAATTGCTGTACGTGATCGCGCGCGATTACCAGCGGCGCGGGCGGCTCGACGGCGGCGTCGTCGGCACGCTGATGAGCAACCTGGGCCTCGAGCAGGCATTGCGCGATGCAGGCATCGCGCTTTCACGCGCGAAGGTCGGCGACCGCTACGTGCTCGAGGCGATGGTCGCGCACGGCTGGCATCTCGGCGGCGAGAATTCCGGTCATCTGATCTGCCTCGACAAGCACAGCACCGGCGACGCGATCATCGCCGCGCTTGCCGTGTTGCGCGCGGTGATCGAGCAGGATTCGTCGCTGGCCGTAGCGTCCGCACCCGTGACGCTGTTCCCGCAACGGCTGATCAACGTGCCGGTACGCCGCGGCTGGGACTGGCAGGCGAACGAAGCCGTGCTCGACGCGGAGCGGATCGCGGTGACGTCCCTCGGGACGTCGGGTCGCGTGCTGTTGCGTCCGTCGGGCACCGAGCCGGTGCTGCGCGTGATGGTCGAGGCGCGCGATGCGATGCTCGCGAACGCGCATGCGGAATCGCTCGCGAGTGCGATCGCGAGCGCGGCGAGCAAGGCAGCGTGAGCGGGATGCGCGTCGTCATCACCGGTGCGGCCGGCTTCCTCGGCAGCCGCCTTTCGCGCGCGATTCTCGACTGGGGCGCGCTCGTCGACGCGAAGGGACGACGGCGCGACGTGCGCGAGCTCGTCCTCGTCGACGTCGTGCGGTCCGCACTCGACGATGCGCGCGTGACGCCGATCGAAGGCAACCTCGACGATCGGCGCGTGATCGACGCCGCGATCACCCGCGCCACCGATAGCGTGTTCCATCTCGCCGCGGTCGTGAGCGCGCAGGCCGAAGCGGACTTCGATCTCGGCATGCGCGTCAACGTCGATGCGACGCGCGCGCTGCTCGATCGCTGCCGCCAGTGCGCCGCGCCGCCGAAAGTGGTGTTCGCGAGCTCGCTCGCCGTCTTTGGCGGTGCGCTCGCCGATCCCGTGCCCGACGATGCCGCCGTGACGCCGCAATCGTCTTATGGCACGCAGAAGGCGATCGGCGAATTGCTCGTCGCCGACATGAGCCGCAAGGGCTTCATCGACGGCCGATCGCTGCGCCTGCCGACGATCGTCGTGCGGCCCGGCAAGCCCAACAAGGCGGCTTCGTCGTTTGCGAGCGGCATCATGCGCGAGCCGCTTGCCGGGGTGGACGCAATCTGTCCGGTCGCCGCGCACACGCGCATGTGGATCCAGTCGCCGCGCGCGGTCATCGGCAATTTCCTCGTCGGCCACGACGCCGAAGCGTCGCGCCTGCCGACGACGCGCGCGATCAACGTACCGGGCATCTGCGTGGGCGTCGGCGACATGGTCGACGCGTTGCGCCGCGTTGCCGGCGACGACGTGGCGTCGCGCGTGCGCTGGGAGTACGACGCTGCGATCGATCGCATCGTGTCGACGTGGCCGGCGCGCTTCGACGCTGCGGCGGGACGCGCGCTCGGCATGCGCGCCGACGACGATTTCGAGAGCATCGTTCGCGCGCATCTCGAGGAGGTCCGGCCGGTATAATTCGTCATGGTCGCCGTGACGCACGCCGCGCCGCTGGCCGCCGTGCCGCATGCCGTCGGCGCCTGGCTCGATTCCCTCTCCGATGTCTACGGCGATGCCGATCGCGCACGCTTTGCGGCCGCGTACGCGATGGCACAGGAAGCGCTGGGCGACGCGATCGGTGCAGAAGGCGAGCCGCTGGTCGCGCGTGCGCTCGGCACCGCGTCGATCCTCGCCGCGCAGCGCTTCGACCCCGATTCGCTGACGGCGGCGCTGCTCGTCGGCCTGCCTGCGAGCGGGCGCTACGAACGCGATGCGGTGACGAGCGCGTTCGGCGACCACGTCGCGTCGCTTGTCGAAGGCGTCGCGCGGATGAGCGCCGTGCAGGCGACGCCGATCGGCGCCGACCGCGAGCAGCGCGCCGCGCAGGCCGAGAACCTGCGCAAGATGCTGCTCGCGATGGTCGAGGACATTCGCGTCGTCCTCATCAAGCTCGCGGAGCGCACGCATACGCTGCGGTTCCTGATGGACAGCGCGCGGCGTCGCAAGGACGATAGGGCGCCCGTTGCAGCGCCCTTACTGCTGCCCGCGTCTCCGCGCGAAGACGCCTATCGCGGTGCAGCCCGCGAAGTGCTCGACGTCTACGGGCCGCTCGCCAATCGTCTCGGCCTGTGGCAGCTCAAGTGGGAGCTCGAGGACCTGTCGCTGCGTGCGCTCGAGCCTGCCGAATATCACCGCATCGCGCGGCTGCTCGACGAGCGCAGGCTCGATCGCGAGCGCTACGTGGCGAACGTCGCGGCGACGCTGTCGCGCGAGCTCGAGCAGGGCGGCCTTTCCGCCGAAGTGACCGGGCGCCCGAAGCACATCTACAGCATCTTCAGCAAGATGCGCCGCAAGCAGGTGGGCATCGAGGCGCTGTACGACATTCGCGCAGTGCGCATCATCGTCGACTCCGTTCGCGACTGCTACACCGCGCTCGGCATCGTGCATCACCTGTGGTCGCCGCTGCCTGGCGAATTCGACGACTACATCGCGAAGCCCAAGGCCAACAATTACCGGTCGCTGCATACGGCGGTCATCGGTCCCGAGGGCAAGGCGCTGGAAGTGCAGATCCGCACGCGCGAGATGCACCGCCATTCCGAGTACGGCGTGGCGGCGCACTGGCGCTACAAGGAAGGCGACGCTTCGGCACCCGCCGACGACGCGGGCTTCCACGATCGCATCGCGTGGCTGCGGCAGATCCTCGACTGGAAGGACGCGGTCGCGGACACCGGCGAGTGGCTGTCCGCGTTCAAGAGCAGCCTTTTCACCGATTCGATCTACGTGCTGACGCCGCAGGGCCGCGTCGTGGACCTGCCCGCCGGATCCACGCCAATCGACTTTGCCTACGCGGTGCACACGAGCCTCGGACATCGCTGCCGCGGTGCGCGCGTCGACGGGCAGATGGTGCCGCTCGATTACAAGCTGTCGAACGGACAGCAGGTCGAGATCGTTGCGGCAAAGCAGGGCGGGCCGTCGCGCGATTGGCTCAATCCCGATCTCGGTTACGTGCAAAGCCACCGCGCGCGTGCGAAGGTTCGGCAGTGGTTCAACGCGCAGCAGCACGACGCGACGGTGGCGCAGGGGCGCGCGCTCGTCGAGCGCGAGCTCGCGCGCCTCGGTCACACGGCGATGAAGCTCGAGACGGTCGCCGCGAAGGCCGGCTTTGCGCGCCTCGACGATTTCTTTGCCGCGGTGGCGCGCGACGAGGTCGGCAGCCGGCAGATCCAGGCGGCGATCGCCGCGATCACGCAACCTGCCGCGCCGGTTGCGGCGGCTGCCGCTGCGCCGAACGAAGTCGTGACGCGGCCGAGCCGCGCCGCGACGAGCGGCCACGGCATTCTGGTCGTTGGCGTCGATCGCCTGCTGACCGGACTTGCGCGCTGCTGCAAGCCCGCGCCGCCCGATCCGATCGTGGGCTTCGTCACGCGCGGCAAGGGGATCACCGTGCATCGCGCATCGTGCTCGAACGTGTCGCGCATCGCGAAGCGCGAGCCCGAGCGGCTGATCGAAGCCGACTGGGGCGCGCCGCGCGGCGAGCTCTTTCCCGTCGACATCGTCGTCGACGCGAGCGACCGGCAGGGACTGCTGCGCGACATCTCCGAGCTCTTCGCGCGCGAGAAGATCAACGTCACCGCGGTCAACACGCAGACGCGCCACCATCAGGCGCGCATGGCGTTCACGCTCGAAGTCGAGAGCATCGAGCAGTTGACGCGCGCGCTGCGGCTTGCGCACGACATTCCCGGCGTGTTCTCGGCCGGCCGGAAATGAGCGTCCGGCCCTGCCCGATGCTAGATGCGCAGCGGCTTGCCGTATCCGGTGAGCTCGAGGTAGCCGCGCCCGACGGCGCGTCCTCCGATGCGCGCGCGCACCGCGCCTTCCCAATACACGACGCCGATCGCGGCGCGCGCGTCGAGTTCCTGGTCGAGCATCAGCGGGTCGAGCTCGACGGCGATGTCACCGGCGCGGATCGCGAATGCGACCGGATAGTCGGTTCCCGTGCGCGGCGAGCGCCAATGGCTCTGCGCAACGAACGACACCTGTTGCGGCGCGTACGTCGTCGTTCGGCCGTCGCGATCGCGGTACGTCGCGCTCGCCCACATTGCCCGCCCTTCGGCGTCGCGAATCCGGAACGCCATCAATGCAGCGCCGTCGTCGAAGTTGATGCCGGTCCAGTCCCATCCCACCGCGCCCGACATAAGCAGCCGGCTCGACCATTCGTGATCGAGCCACGCGACGCCCGACACGTCGTCGCTTCGCCCGTCGTGCCGCAGCACACCCTGCGCGCGTAGCTGCGGCAGGCTGTAGTAATAGCTCGCGTCCAGCGGCGCGGGGCTCTTGCGGCTGAATCCTGCATCGCCTTCGAGCAGCGCGGGCTGCGTCTTCGTGAGCGCGAGGTCGAACGCGAAGTCGCGTGCGGTGAGGTGCGCCGCGTACGTTCCGTGACGATCGACGAGCGACGCGCCGTCGATCGCGACGTCGGTGCGGCCCTCGTTCGCATACGCGAGCCCGAAGCCTGCGCGCGCCGCGCGCTCGTCGACCGCGAGCCGGCCCTGCGCAGGATTCGCCAGCGCCGCATGCGCGAACAGCAGCTGTCTCGGCGCGAACGCACTCGCGCTCGCTTCCGCGACGCCCGGCCGGCTGCGGAAGAACGTGAGCTGGAAGCCGTATTCGCGCTGTCGTGCATCGCGCAGCGATCCCGTCACGTACCACCATTCGGTGCGAAACGCGGGATGCGCGCCTTCGTCGCGTGGAAACGCGAGCGCTGCGCCCGCAACGACGTCCGGGTAACGCACTTCGGCCTCCGCGCGTGCGAACGCGACGCCGAGTGCGAGCGTCAGGAAGTGGCGGCGCCTCACCAGTCGTCGCGCACGGCGCGCACCGCATCCTGTCCGGTCGCGTGGTTCGAGGCGAGCCGCGCAGTCGCGGCAGCGAGCACGATCAGCACCGCCCCGAGTGCGGCAAGCGACGGCCACGGCACGTGCAGGTCCATGCCCCAGTGGAACGATTGGCGATTGACGACGTGGATCAGGATGAGGCTGATCGCGAACCCGAGCACGAAGCCGACGATCACGCCGGTGGCGGCGAGCAGCGCGCCTTCGATCGCGAGCATCCGGCCGATGGCGCGCCGCGGCATGCCGACGTGGCGCAGCATGCCGAACTCGCGGCGCCGCGCGAGCGTCTGCGCGACCAGCGCTGCCGACAATCCGGCGAGGCCGATCACGACGGCGGCCGCTTCGAGCGCGTACGTGACGGCGAACGTGCGGTCGAACGTCGCGAGCGACAGGCGCCGCAGTTCGCCGGGTGTGGTGACCTGCAAGCGCCCGGTGCCTGCGTAAGCGAGCAATGCATTTCGTACGGCGCCGGCCCGCGCGTCCTGCGCGAGCCACAGCGCCGCTTCGTTGACCGTCGCGTCGCCGCTCGACGCTGCGTAACGCTTACGCTCGATCACGATCGAGCCCTGCTGTCGCGCGTAGTCGCGCCAGATGCCCGCGACCGTGAACGCGACATCGCGCCCGGCGATCGGCAGCGTGAGCGTATCGCCGGGTCGCAGGTGTGCGGCATCGGCGACCGCTTCGCTGATCCACGCGGGCGGCGGCGCATCAACCCGCGGCACCATCGACGCCCCGACGAGCGCGAGGCGCGCACTCGCGTCGTGCGCATCGATGTCGCGCGCGAGCAGCACCACCGGCGGCCGCGCCGGATCGAGACTGATCGTCGTCGCGCGCATGAACTCGGCATGCGCGACGCCGGGGAGTGCCGAGATCGCCTGCTGGTCGGCGACGGACAGGAACGCCGTGTCGCCGGCGGTGCGCACGTAGATGTCCGCGGGCAGCATCACGCGCAGCCACGCGTCGAGCGAGTCGCGGAACGAATCGACCATGATCGCCATCGCCGACATCAGCGCGACGCTCGCGACGACGGCGGCGAGCATCGAGGCGAAGCGTCCCGGCGTGGCGCGAAGATGCGACAGCGCAAGCGCCGCCGGCACGTGGCGCGGGACGGGCAGCGCGTGCAGCAGCGCGCGGGCGAGCGTCGGCAGCGCGAGAATCCCGCCGAGCAGGATGAGCGCAATCGCGAGATAGCCGAAGATCGGCAGCTCGTTCACCGCGGGGAGAAATGCCATCGCGGCGCCCGCGCCGAGCCCGATCCACGCCAGCGGGCGCGAGCGCGCCGGAACGACGACATCGGCGTCGGCGGCTTTCAGCGCGGCGGCGGGGGCCGCGTGCGACGCATCGAGGGCGGGCAAAAGGCTGCCGACGACGGCGGCGAGCACGCCGAGCAGCGCGAACGCGAGGATCGACCACGCATCCACCGACGGGCGCACGGCGCCGGGTTCGAAATAGCCGGCGCCGAGATCGGGGCCGAAGCGCTGCAACGCGAGCAGCGCAAGCGCATAACCGGCGACGAGCCCGACGATCGCGCCGACGATGCCGAGCACGATCGCCTCACCGAGCACGCCGGCGACGAGGCGCCGCGACGACAGCCCGAGCGTGCGCAGCAGCGCGAACTGCGTGCGACGCCGCGCGACGGCGAGGGTCTGTGTCGCGTACACCAGCATCGCGCCGGTGAAGAGAGCGACGAGCGCCAGCACGTCGAGGTTCACGCGGTAGGCGCGCGAGAAGCGCGTCACCGCATCGGCGGTGGTGGCGGGCGGCGCCACGTGAACGCCGGCTGGCAGCGACGCCTGCAGGCGGCGCGCGACGGCCGCGCGATCGACACCCGGCGCCAGGCGAAGATCGACGCGGGTGACGCGACCGTCGCGCGCGAAGCGATCCTGCACGGCGGCGATGTCCATTACCGCGTACTGCCTGTCGCCGTCGTCGCCCACGTAACCTGCGACGCGCAAGGTCGCGACTTGCAGTCCCGCCTGCAGATGCAGCGATTGCCCCGGCTCGACGCCGAGCCCCCGCGCTGCCGCGCGCGTGAGGAAGATCGCATCGGGACGCAGCGTGTCGAGCGCATCGTCGCCGCGCCCGACGAGCGCCGGCGTGATCGACCGTGCGCGAAACACGTCGACGCCGATGACCTGCAACGTCGCGCGCGCGCCTGCGAGCTTCGCGTCGACTTCGACGACGGGACTCGCATCCTGCACGTCGCGATCGCGCGCGAGCACGGGATACAGGTGCTCGTCGAAGCCTTCGCGCGGACCGCGCACCTCGAGGTCCGCTGCACCCGACAGCAGCGCGACGCCCGACGCGAGCTCGCGCACCGCCGATTGATTGATGACGTGCACCGCGTAACCGAGTGCGACGCCGAACGCGATCGCCATCACCGCGAGGAGCGTGCGGCCCTTCAGCACGTCGCGCGCGCGGCCGCTGATGGCGCGCGAAAGCGCGTACTGCGCGGCGACGCTCATCCGCGATCCAGGACGAGACCGGACGGCGTCAGCCGGTAGACGCGGTCGGCGGACGCCGCGGCCGTGTGCGAGTGCGTGACGAGCACGAGGCTCGCGCCGCTTTCGCCGATCGCATCGTGCATCGTCGCGACGACGGTACGCGCCGTGTCGGGATCGAGATTGCCGGTGGGTTCGTCGGCGAGCACGAGGGCGGGGCGGTGCACGAGCGCGCGCGCGATCGCGACCCGCTGCAACTCGCCACCCGAAAGCTCGGACGGCGCGCCATGCGCACGATCGGCGAGGCCGACGCTCGCGAGCATCGCGTGCACGCGCGTGTCCGCCTCCGCATTGCGCCTGCCGAGGAGCGCGAGGGGCAGCGCCACGTTCTGCGCGACCGTGAGATACGGCAGGATGTGGAACGCCTGGAACACGAACCCGAGACGCTCGCGCCGAAGCGTGGCCTTGCGCTCGTCGTCGAGCGTCGCGAGGTCGTGGCCGTCGATGATCACGTGGCCTTCGTCCACGGTTTCGAGCCCCGCGACGACGTTCAGCAGCGTGGATTTGCCGACCCCCGACGCGCCGACGATCGCGATCCGTTCGCCGCGATCGACGTGCAGCGACACGTCGTGCAGCACGCGACGCGGGACCGGGCGACCAAAGGACTTGCCGATGCCGCGCAGTTCGACCACGCGGCAAGTATACGAAGCGCTACACGTCCGCCGGGATGAAGCGCAACGCGACGCCGTTGTTGCAGTAGCGAAGGCCGGTGGGCGCCGGGCCGTCGTCGAATACGTGGCCATGATGGCCGCCGCATTTCGCGCAGTGATATTCGGTGCGCTCGACGATCATCAGGTGATCGGACTTGGTCTTGAAGACGCCGGGGATCGTCGTGAAGTAGCTCGGCCAGCCCGTTCCGCTGTCGAATTTCATCGCCGAGGTGAAGAGCGGCAGCGCGCAGCCGGCGCAGACGAACGCTCCGGGCCGATGCTCGTCGTTGAGCGGGCTCGAGAACGGCCGCTCGGTTGCCTCATGACGCAGCACGTCGTACGCCTTGGCGTCGAGCGCGCGGCGCCATTCGGCGTCGGTCTTCACGATCGGCGTAAGATCGTGCGCGACGGGCGCGTTGGGCGCCAGAAGCTTCTTCCAGTCGCGCTGCAACGCCTCGATGCTCGGCACCTGGCTTGCGGCCGGCTTGCGGACGAATTGCGCCCCGGCGAATCCCGCGGGCACGAGAAGGCTCGCGGCGAACGTTTGCAACAGGCGGCGGCGGTTCATGACGTTTGCTCCGGTGGTAAGCGTTGCATTGGACGCGCCGAGGGTGGCCGTCGTTCCGCCGCGCGATGATTCACGCCGGTGCAGCGGGGGGTGCGCCGGCGCCGGCGGCGACGCCCCACGCGTCGGCGACCACCTCGCGGAGCGCCCGGATCTCCGGATCGTCCTCGCGCTCGCGACGGTAGACGAACGCGAGCGGCGTCACGACGCGCACGTCGCCGAAGATCGCGATCGCGCCCTTCGATTCTTCCACGAGGTCCTCGCGCAGCAGCGCGACGCCGAGCCCCGCAGCGACGAGCGAGCTCACGATGCCTTCGTGGTCGGCTTCCACATGGCGCATCGGCGAGATGCCCTGCGCGGCGAAGAGCTCGGAAGCGAGCGCGTGGTGGGTGCTGACGGGCGGCGTCATGATCCACGGCTCGAGTGCCAGCGTCTCCCACGATGCGTCCGCGAGCCGCGCCGACCACGCGGCGGGAATCGCCACGCAGAACGCGAGCTTGCGAAGCGGCAGCGAAGCCACCGAAGGGTGCGACGCGCGGCCGAAGTAGAACGACGCGTCGAGCACGCCCTCGCGGACGTTGCCGAAGGCGACGCCCGAGATCGCCTGATGCACGTCGATCTCGAGCAGCGGGTAGCGGTCGACCGCGCGCCGCAGCACGAGCGCGACGCGCGTGAGCTCGGGGTCGGCGACGGTGCCAAGCCGCAGCTTCCCGCGCAGCGCGCCGTGCATCTCGGCGGCGCGCCCCCGCAGGCGCTGCTCGGCGGCAAGCACGTCGAGGGCGGCGGGCAGCAGGTCGCGCCCGGCCTTGGTGAGCGTCATCCCCGCGGCGCTGCGCTCGAACAGCGCGACGTCGAGCTCGTCCTCGAGGCCCTTGATCTGCGCCGACAGCGCCGGCTGGCTCACGTGCAGCCGCTCGGCCGCGCGCGTCAGATGACCGAGTTCGGCGACCATCGCGAAGCTTCGCAGCTGGTAGAGCTCCACGACCGCCTCAATGATTGCTGCTGCAATGCATATACGCGTGTAACGGCCGATCAGCTGGGGTTATGGCCATGATCCAAAAGGACGATTTGACGCTTCTCATGCTGGCCCTTACATTGTCATTGTGCGATGCAACAGGCGTCGCGCCAACAACCAACACTGCCCTTTGGAGGGCAAGGAGAGCACCATGACCACGTACGAAATCACCAGTCCCGCGGCCGCCGAGCGCTACTTCGACCAGAGCTTCGTCGGCGACGTTGCGGCCTTCATCACCGCGACCGCGCGCAAGGTGCGCACGTTCGCCGGCGTCGTTTCCCACGCCACGAAGCTCGCGCACGAGGCCGAAGCCCGGCGCTGACGCTCGGCACGCTTCCCTCCGCACCGCGTGCGGAGGGGCAGCGACGCTCAAAGTATCCCTTCGAGCCATTGGACGTCGACCTCGGTTCCGGGGTCGACGTTGCCCATGTCGGCGGGCAGCACGATGAAGCAGTTCGCCCGCGACATCGACGACAGGATGCCGCTGCCCTGATCCCCCGTCGTTCGCACCTGCCAGCCACGTTCCCCCGGCGATAGCACGCCGCGCTGGAACTCGGTGCGGCCGGGCGCCTTGCGGATGGTCGCGGCCAGCGTCGCCTTGAACGTGGGCGGCTGCGTCACGTTCGCGCGTCCTTGCAGGATCAGCAGCGCGTCGCGCACGAACTCGTAGAACGTCACCATCACCGACACCGGGTTGCCGGGCAGGCCGAAGAAGTGCGCGCCGCCGATGCGCCCGTACGCGAGCGGCCGTCCCGGCTTCATCGCGATCTTCCAGAACAGCACTTCCCCCAGTTTCCCGAGCAGGTCCTTCACGAAGTCGGCTTCGCCGACGGACACGCCGCCGGACGTGATCACCACGTCGGCGGCGCTCGCCGCCTTGCGGAACGCGTCTTCGAGCGCCTCGGGCACGTCGGGCACCACACCCAAATCGAGCGTTTCGCAGCCGAGGCGCGTCAGCATCCCATGGAGCGTGTAGCGGTTGCTGTCGTAGATTTCGCCTTCGCCAAGCGGCTGGCCGAGCGAACGCAATTCGTCGCCGGTCGAGAAGAACGCGACGCGCAATCGCCGATACACGCTCACTTCGTTGATGCCGAGCGAGGCGAGCATGCCGATCTCGGCAGGCCGGAGCGGCTGGCCCTTGCGGAACACGTTGCCGCCGCGCTTCAGGTCTTCGCCCGCGAAGCGGCGGTTCTGGCCGGCCTTCGTCACCGCGCCCTTCGCGATCATCGCGCCTTCCGGCGTTTCCTGCGCACGTTCCTGCATCACCACCGTATCCGCGCCGCGCGGCATCACCGCGCCGGTGAAGATGCGGACCGTTTCGCCTTCGCGGAGCTCGCCTGCGAAGGGGCGTCCGGCGAACGATTCGCCGACGCGGCGAAGCGTGGTGTCGCGATCGGGCGCCAGGTCGGCGAAGCGCACGGCCCATCCGTCCATCGCCGAGTTGTCGTGGCCCGGCACGTCGAGCGGCGACTCGACGTCGCACGCGAGCACGCGATCGAGCGCAGCACGGATGTGCACGCGCTCGGTGACGGCGACCGGCGTCAGGAATTCGCGAATGAACGCGCGCGCCTGGTCGACGGGCAGCGAGTTCGGGTCGTAATCGTTGGCGCAGGAAAGGTCGCGAAGCGTGCGTGCGGTTTGCATGGCGTCGGTCAGGGGCGTGCGGACGAGGCGTGCGAATGCTGCGCGAGCTCGTCGCGCGTGTTGATGTTGCGGAAGGCGTCGGCCTCGTCGTCGAACGAGACTTCGGCGACCGGCAGCGACGCGTACCACGCGTCGATCTTGCGTCCGCCGCCTTCGAGGAAGCGTTCGAGGTGCGGCAGGAGCGCGCGGCGCACGAGCGCGAACACCGGATGCGGCTGCTCGAACGTGCGCGCGACGGCGATGTCGATCGGCGCGTTCGCGAACGCATGCGCGAGGCGCGCCACGAGATCGGCCGGCAGGAACGGCGAATCGCACGGTGCAGTCACCACGTACGGCGTGGTGGCCGCGGCGAGCCCCGCGTGAAGGCCGGCGAGCGGACCGGCGAAGCCTGCGATCGCATCCGCGGCGATCGGGTAACCGAGTTTCGCGTAATCGTCCGCGTGGCGGTTCGCGTTGATCACGAGCGTCGCGACCTGCGGCGACAGCCGCGCGACGACATGCGCGACGAGCGGCCGGCCGTCGAGTTCGACGAGGCCCTTGTCCACGTTGCCCATGCGCCGTCCCTGGCCGCCCGCGAGCACGACGCCGGTGATGGCGTCGCGCGCCGGAGGCGCGTCGTGCACCATCGTCATTCGTCGCTGCGAAACCGCGACGCGCCGGTGAAGAGCAGGTAGTGGCGGTTCGTCGCGCGCCCGATCATCGTCATGCCGACCTTCTCCGCGATCTCGTAGCCCATCTGCGTGAGTCCCGAGCGCGACACGAGGAACGGAATGCCCATCTGCGCGGCCTTGATCACCATTTCCGACGTGAGCCGGCCCGTCGTGTAGAAGATCTTGTCGCCGCCTCCCTCGCCGTCGAGCCACATCTGCCCGGCAATCGCGTCGACCGCGTTGTGGCGCCCCACGTCCTCGACGAACTGCAGGATGCGCGAATGCGTGCCTTCGTTGGTCGCCAGCGCGCAGCCGTGCACCGCACCCGCCTGCTTGTAGATCGTCTCGTGCGTGCGGACCTTGTCGAGCAGTTCGTAGAGCGCGGATTTCGCGAGCGTCGCATCGTCGGGCAGCGCGACGCTGTCGATGTCCTCCATCAGGTCGCCGAACACCGTCCCTTGTCCGCAGCCGCTCGTCTTCGTGCGCTTCGCCGTCTTCGCTTCGAGGTCGGCGAGGCCGTGGCGCGTCTTCACCGCCACGGCATTCGATTCCCAGTCGACCTGCACCGCGACGATCTCGTCGAGGCTCTTCACGAGCCGCTGGTTGCGCAGGTAGCCGATCGCGAGCGCCTCGGGCGCCGCGCCGAGCGTCATCAGCGTGAGGATTTCCTGCTTGTCGACGTAGAGCGTGAGTGGATGCTCGCCCGCGATCGGCACGTCGCGCACTTCGCCGTGCTCGTCGACGGCGGTGACGTCGAAGGTGGCGGGGCGGGCGGCGTGGGTGAGTAGAGGCGTCATCCGCCGATGTACGACATCTCGACCCGCGACGCCCGCTGCGTTTCCGCGCTGCGGATTTCCGAATAGCGATCGGCGCGCTGGCGCCAGATCGCGGCGATGGCATTCGCGATCTGGGCATCCGAGTGTCCGCTGCGCAGCAGCGCGCGCAGGTCGAAGCCGCTGTCGGCGAAGAGGCAGGTGTAGACCTTGCCGTCGGTCGACAGCCGGGCGCGCGTACATTCTCCGCAGAACGCCTGCGTCACCGACGCGATCACGCCGATCTCGTTGCCGTTGTCGCGGTAGCGCCAGCGCTTGGCCACTTCGCCCGGATAGTTCGCATCGATCGGCTCGAGCGGAAACGCGCGGTCGATCGCGGCGACGATCTGCGACGCGGGCACGACGTGGTCGAGCCGCCAGCCGTTGGTGTGCCCGACGTCCATGTACTCGATGAAGCGGACGATGTGCCCACGCCCGCGGAAATGCGCGGCGAGCGGCACGATCGCGTGCTCGTTCAGCCCGCGCTTCACCACGCAGTTGATCTTGATCGGCGCGAAGCCCGCGTCCTCTGCCGCAGCGATGCCGTCGAGCACGCGCTGCACCGGGAAATCGACGTCGTTCATCGCGCGAAACGTCGCGTCGTCGAGCGCGTCGAGGCTCACCGTCACGCGCGCAAGGCCCGCGTCGCGCAGCGCCCGGGCCTTGCGCGCAAGCAGCGCGCCGTTGGTGGTGAGCGTGAGGTCGATGTCCCCGAGCGAGGCGAGCATGCCGACCAGGCGCTCGAGATGGCGGCGCAGCAGCGGCTCGCCGCCGGTCAGGCGGACCTTGCGCACGCCCTGCGCGACGAACGCGCGCGCGACACGCTCGATTTCCTCGAACGTCAGCAGGTCCGCATGCGGCAGGAACGGAAAGTCGCGGCCGTACACGTCCTTCGGCATGCAGTAGACGCAGCGGAAGTTGCAGCGGTCGGTGACCGAGATCCGCAGGTCGTGCAGCGAACGTCCGCGCCGATCGGCGAGCGGTGCCGAAGCGGCGGGCGCATTCGCCGCCGCGCGCACGAACGCGTCGCGCTCCGCCGCGCTCGCGGTGGCGCGCACGTCCTTGATGGGAATGATGGTGGCCATGGGAAACGCTCGTTCGATGTTAGCAGAGGGGGCGATGCGCGCCGATGCGGCGGTATGATCGATGGCCCCGCGGAAGTTGCCGCGTACACGACGAACGATGCAGCCGCTGACCCGAAGCGTCGACGTGATCATGAAGCGCATCCCGCTTTCGAGCCGCTGGGCGAGCGAGCGCTGGCAGCCTGTCGCCGTCGAACTCGCGCCGCCGCCACCGGGCTTCGTGCACGCCACCGCGGTGCCCGGCACGCACCCCTGCGTCGCCGACGGTGAAGATCGCTGGCGCTGCCGCGGCTTCGAAATCGAGCTGCATCCGTCGGAAGCCGAAGGCTATTTCCTCAATCTGACCTCGCCGGAGGCGCGCATCTTCGTCATGTGGCGCATGTTCGATCACGGCGAGGCGCCGGCGCGTCCGGTGATCCTGACGGTGAGCTACAACCAGGCGGGCCGATACATGGACGGCGGCGAGCAGGTCGACAACGTGCCGATGCTGCCCGCGATCGCCGACTGGATGCGGCCGTTCATCGCCGAGCACTACAAACCCGAGCCGAGACGCAAGGCGCGGCGCAACGATCCGTTCGCCGACGACGCCGCGCGCAACGTTCGCTGAAGAGTCATGGGTCAGGATCGCAAGGCGGATGGCTTCTCGCTTCGCCGCTGGTCGCAGCGCAAGCTCGCCGCGAAGCGCGACGAGCGCGCGGTCGAGAGCGCCCATGAAAGCGACGGGCCACCGGCACCGTCCGCCGTCGCGTCGCGCGACGCGGCGCCGCTTGCGAGCGTCGATCCCGTGTCGCCCGTCGCCTCGCCGCCGGTGGCGGCCAGTGGCACGGCGACGTCACCCCCGGAGGCCGGGGCCGGGCCCGTGCTGCCACCGGTCGAATCGCTGACGTTCGATTCCGATTTCACGGCGTTCATGAAGCCCGGCGTCGACGAAAACGTGCGCCGCGGCGCGCTGCGCAAGCTGCTGCGCGATCCACGCTTCAACGTGATGGACGGCCTCGACGTCTACATCGACGATTACTCGAAGCCGAGCCCGATCGAGCCCGAGGTCGTGCGCACGCTTTGGCAGGCGCGTTACCTGTTCGATCCGCCGAAGACGCGCTTGAACGCCGACGGGGTCGTCGAGGACGTGCCCGAGCACGAAGCGGCCGTCGACGACGACGCAGCCGAAAACGCGGAAGCATTGCAAGTGGCGCACACGCCCGCCGACGTTTCCATGGATTTGCCGACCGAGGTGGATGCCTCGGGCTCGCCACCCGCCGCCGCGCGCGACGACGACGCGTCCGGCGGGCAACGCAGGGATACCGGATCATGAGCAGCAGCGAGCGCAACGTCTTCCTCTGCAACTGCAACGCGACGATGATGCTCGACGCGGACGCCATCGGCCGCGCCAGCGGCACGAAGCCGCACGTGCACCAGGCGATGTGCCAGCGCGAGCTCGGCCGCTTCAAGGAGGCGGCGGGCGGCGACATGATCGTCGCGTGCACGCAGGAGCAGCGGCTGCTGCGCGAAGTCGCCGACGAGGTTCCGCAGGTGCGCACGATCAACTTCGTCAACGTTCGCGAAACGGCGGGCTGGTCGGCGGAAGGGCGCCAGGCGACGCCGAAGATCGCCGCGCTGCTGACGGTTGCCGCGCTGCCCGAGCCGGAGCCGGTGCCGATCGTCAACTACCGCTCCGACGGCAACGTGCTGATCGTCGGACCCCTCGAGCGCG
Source organism: Burkholderiales bacterium (assembly GCA_025927765.1). Classification (GTDB taxonomy): domain Bacteria; phylum Pseudomonadota; class Gammaproteobacteria; order Burkholderiales; family Casimicrobiaceae; genus VBCG01. The sequence goes on along the minus strand of JAICKU010000066.1, from coordinate 3,233 downwards.
CGCTGGACTGGGCGGCCATGCTGCACGCTTCGCTGTCGGTGACGGTGCTCGCGACGTCGGCCGGGCACGACGATGCGCTGCGCGGCCCCCGCGACGTTCCCGTGTTCACGGGGCGCTTGACGCGCCGCGCCGGATGGCTCGGCGCGTTCGAAGCCGAATGGTCGCAGGACAACCCGATCGATCTCGATCTTTGCACGCGCTGCAACGCGTGCGTGAAAGCGTGCCCCGAGCACGCGATCGGGCCCAACCTGCAGGTCGACCTCGACCGCTGCAAGAGCCATCGCGCGTGCGTCGCGGCGTGCGGCATCGTCGGCGCGATCGACTTCTCGCGTCGCGACCAGGCGCGAAGCGGCCGCTTCGATGCCGTGCTCGATCTGTCGGAAGCGCGCTGGTTTCGCCAGCATCAGCCGCCGCAGGGCTATTTCGCGCCCGGCCACGATCCGCTCGCGCAGGCGAAGGCGGCCGCGGAGCTCGTGGCTGCGGTCGGCGAATTCGAGAAGCCGAAGTTCTTCGATTACAAGGCGTCGATCTGCGCGCACTCGCGCTCGGAGAAGATCGGCTGCACGCAGTGCATCGACGTGTGCTCGACGCGCGCGATCCGTCCCGACGGCGACAAGATCTTCGTCGAGCCGCATCTTTGCATGGGCTGCGGCGCATGCACGACGGTGTGCCCGTCGGGCGCGATCACGTACCGCTATCCGTCCGCGGCCGATCTCGGTGCACGCATCCGCACGCTGCTCGCCACCTCCGAACGCGCGGGCGGCCGCGACCCTGGCATCCTGATTCACGCCGCCGGCTCGGCGGCCGTGATCGAGGACCTCGCCCGGGCCGGCCGCGGATTGCCCGCGCGGATGATGCCGGTCGAAGTCGAGCACATCGCGTCCGTGGGCATCGACCTGTGGATGGCGGCGCTCGCATGGGGTGCCACCAGCGTGGGCGTGCTCGCGACCGGCGACGAAGCGCCCGAATATCACGAGGCGCTGCGCGCGCAGATGGCGATCGCGCAGACCATCGCCAATGCGCAGGGGTACCAGGGCGAGCATTTCCGTCTGATCGACGCGCGTGTCGACGACGTCGACGCGAAGCTCTGGGGCTGGCAGGTGGCACTGCCGCCGCGCGTCGCGGCGACGTTTGCCGCCACCAACGACAAGCGCCGCACGCTCGCGCACGCGTTCGAGCATCTCGCGCAGCACGCGCCGGTGCCGGTGGCGTCGATTCCGCTGCCCGCGGGCTCGCCGTTCGGCACGCTCGCGATCGACAAGGACGCATGCACGATGTGCCTGTCGTGCGTGGGCGCGTGCCCGGAAGCGGCGCTTCTCGACCACGCCGAATCGCCGATGCTTCGCTTCATCGAGGCGAACTGCGTGCAGTGCGGGCTGTGCGTGAAGACGTGTCCGGAGAAGGCGCTCGCGCTCGTGCCGCGCCTCGACCTCACACCCGAAGCCCGCGCGCCGCGCGTGCTGAACGAGGCGAAGGTGTTTTCGTGCATGCGCTGCGGCAAGCCGATGGGCACCGAGAAGCTCGTGTTCGCGATGATCGAGCGGTTGCGCACGCATTCGATGTTCGCGCGTCCCGGGTCGCTCGAGCGCCTGTCGATGTGCGCGGATTGCCGCGTGATCGACCTGATGACGAACGAGAATCCGGCGGATATCAGGAACATCTAGGTCGATGTCGTTACCTCACCCCCTGACCCCGGAAGATTCCGCCCGCGCCGACTTCTACGCGCTGCTCGCGCGGCTCTACGCCGACGGCCCCGACGCGCGGCTTCTCGACATGATCGCGACGGCGGAAAGGATTCCCGGCGATTCGCTCTTTGCCGCGGCATGGAACCGGCTGGTGGACGCGAGCGCGGCGATGGACCCGGAGGCAGCCGCACAGGAATACACCGATCTTTTCATCGGCGTCGGCAAGTCCGAGGTGAACCTGCACGCGTCGCACTGGCTGGCAGGGCACATGAACGAACGCCCGCTCGTCGAGTTGCGCGGCGACCTCGCGAAGCTCGGCGTGGCGCGGCGGGGCGACGTCGTGATGGTCGAGGACCATCTGTCGGCGCTGTGCGAAACGATGCGGCTGATGATCACCGGCAGCGACGGCGCCTCGCGCGCCGATGTGGCCGTGCAGCGCGAATTCTTCGACCGCCATCTCGGTTCGTGGGTCTTTGCGTGTTGCGGTGCAATACGGGAAACCGCTATTGCCAACTACTACGTGCACGTTGCACAATTGACGCATAACTACATGGCGCTGGACCGTGACGCACTCGCCATGGAATGAAAACACACGCGCCCGGAACCCGCCATTGGAGGAGAACCATGAGCGATGGATCACGCCGCGATCAGCCGGAGGCTCCGGCCTTCGCGCCCGCACCGTCCACCGATAGAACCCGCCGCCGCTTCCTGATGGCGTTCGGCGCCGGCGCCGCCGGCGCAGCCTCGGCGAAAGCGCTCGCGGCTGCGCCCACCGCTGTTGCAGCCGCCGCGGCCGACACGAAATCGCAGTCGCAGGGCTATCGCGAGACCGAGCACGTGCGCACCTACTACGCGACGACTCGCATCTGATCCGCAGACCCCCTAGGGGCGTTTGCATTCGACATTGCCGTCCACGTCCTTCTTCCCGAACAGGAGAAGAATCATGCTGCTCACCCGCAAGACCGACACCGCCCGCCAAGCCGGACCTCGCCTGACGCGAGCGCTGGGTTCACGGGTCGCGACCATGGATCGTCGCGCCTTTCTCAAGCGGTCAGGGATGGTCGCCGGCGTGGGCGCGTTCGCGAGCCAGCTGCCGTACGGCACGATGGGCAAGGCGCAGGCGGCCGACGACAAGGGCGACGTCAAGCGCGAGGTGCATCGCACGGTGTGCACGCACTGCTCGGTCGGCTGCTCGATCGACGCGATCGTCGAGAACGGCGTGTGGACGCGGCAGGAGCCGGTATTCGATTCGCCGTTGAACCTCGGCGCGCACTGCGCGAAGGGCGCGGCGATCCGCGAGCACGGCCGCGGCGACCATCGGCTGAAGACGCCGATGAAGCTCGTCGACGGCAAGTGGCAGAAGATCTCGTGGGACCAGGCGATCAACGAGCTCGGCGACAAGCTGCTCGCGATCCGCAAGGAATCGGGGCCTGACGCCGTGTTCTGGGTCGGCAGCTCCAAGCACAGCAACGAGCAGTCGTACCTGCTGCGCAAGTTCGTGTCGTACTTCGGCACGAACAACATGGATCACCAGGCGCGCATCTGCCA
>JAICKU010000060.1 GCA_025927765.1 Burkholderiales bacterium | reverse complement strand
GGCTCGGGGCATTCGCCCGTTTTCGCCTCGCACCTATCGCCTACAGGGGGGGTCATAGCCTTAAGTCGGCTTCGACAGCGGGGTCCGCGCCGTATGTCGGCTACGCCGACTTACGGCTCTGACCCCGATGTCGAAGCCGACTTACGGCTCTGACCCCCGATGTCGGCGATCGGTGCGAGGCGAAAACTGGCTAATGCCCCGATCCCCCGGCACCGGACGCGCCGCCTCCGCCGCCGCTACGTACGCGGTCGCGCAGAAGACTGCGCTCCATCGCCCGGAGCGCTTCCAGCTTCTGGATGGCCGCGTCCGCCTTCTGCTGCTCGTCGCGCACGGCGCGCTGGCGCTCCGTGACCTGCGCCTGCAGCACGGCGGCGAGGTGGCGGATGGGCGACGACGCGGGCGCGCTCTTCGCCACGTTCTCGAAGAGCTGCAACGCCCGCTGGTCATCCTGAGGGGAGCCGCGGACGAGCGTGTACAGCACGGCGAGGCGGACGCGGTTCACGTCCGAGCGCTGCTTGCCGAACGTCTGCGTGGCCTGGGCGAGCTCGCGCCGCAACTCGTCGTTCTGCATCGTGCTGAAGCGCTGCAGGTCGGCAAGGAGCGCGATCATCTGCTGGTCCTCGGTGGGCACGGGCGGCGTCGGGGGCGTGACCACCACCACCGGCGGTGGCGACGATGCGGGTGCAGGCGCAGCCGGCGTCGGCGCAACCGGCGCGGGCGGCGGCGGACTCGGCAGCGGCGGCTCGACGGGCTCGAGCGGCGGCGATTCGATCATCGGCTCGGGATCGGGCAGCGCGTAGGTGTCCGGGTCGTTTTCGTCCGCGGGCATCACCGGCGCCGGCAACGACGCGCAGCCGGTGAGGAGCGCCGCGAACGCGAACGCCACAAGGCGCGCGACGATGCGCGAATCGCGCGTCGGGCGGAGAACGTCGATCAAGGAGATGCTCATCGGCTGTGCGCGACTGCCGCGAGCTGCGTCTTCGCGACCGCACGCATGGGCTTCGTGTCGGCGAGCGGCAGCCACAGGCGGAACCAGGCGCCGCTGCGCCCGTCGGCGCGCGACTGCACCTCGATGCGCCCGCCCTGCGCGACTGCATATTCGCGCGCGATCGCGAGGCCCAGCCCCGAGCCCTTGATGCGGCCGTCGACCGGCGGCGGTCCCTGGAAGAACGATTCGAAGATGCGGCTGCGATCGGCATCGGCGACGCCGCGGCCGGCATCGATCACGTCGAGCACGGCGAAGCCGTCCTGCGTGGCGACGTTGACGTCGATGGTGGCGTGACGCGGCGAATACTTGAGCGCGTTCGAAAGCAGGTTGTCGACGATGGTGCGCAAACGCACGGCATCGCCGACCACCGTGGCCGGGGCGAGCTTTGCGTCGACGTTGATCATCCGCGCGAGCGCCGCGAGACGATGCTCGCGCAGCACGCCGTTCACGACGTCGGAAAGTGCCACGGGGCGAAGCTCGGCCGGCTCCATCGCCCGCGTCTGCTGGTAGGCGAGGAGGTCCTCGATCAGCTTCTGCAGTTGCAGCGTGTTGTCGCGGACGATCCGCACGATGTCGTGCTGTTCCGGCGTGAGCTTGCCGCCGACGTCGTCGCGCAGCAGTTCCGCGCCCTCGCGCACGGCCGTGAGCGGCGTCTTGAGCTCGTGCGACACGTGGCGCAGGAACCGCGTCTGCTGCTCCTCGAGCTCGGACAGGCGGCTACGCAGCCACTCGAGTCGCTGCCCGACGTAGCGCAGGTCCTGCGGACCGGTCACCGTGATCGCGTGCGTGAAGTCGGCGCTGCCCATCTGACGGATCGCGAGGTCGAGCTGGCGGATCGGGCGGGCGATCAGCGTCGCGAACACGATCGCGAGCGCGATCGCGATGCCCACGGTGGCAAGGCCGACGTAGATCCACTTCTCGCGGCCCTGCGTCGCGGTGTCCTGCAGCCGCTCGATCGCGCGCTGCGTGAGCTGGTTGCTCGCCGCGAGCATCGTCTGCGCGCCATCGACGAGCCGCGAGTAGCCGCCGGCGAGGTCTTCGGCCACCTGTGGATTGCGCTCCGGCGCGAGCAGCTTCTTGTGCAGCTGACTTTCGAGGTCGCCCAGCTTGACGAGCGACTCCTGCGCCTTCGGATCGAGCGGGAGTGCTGCGAGCTGGCGCGTCGTCTGCCGGAAGTCCTGGCGCAGCTTGCCGTATTCGTCGAGCAGCGCGTTGTCCTCGAGAATGAGGTGCTGGCGCGCGATGCGCTCGAGCGTCGTCGCCTGCTCGTAGAGCAGCCGGCTCGTGCGCCCCGCCTGCGCGGCCTGCAGCACTTCCTGCCGGCCCTGCGATTCCAGCCGGTCGAGCGACAGGATCATCTCGGCGAGCGCGTAGACGAGCGGCAGGCTGACGAGCAGGAAGCCCAGCAGGATGAACTTGAGGAACGAGCGCGGGTAATACACGCGGCGGGCCGGCCAACGCCCGGGGCGGGCGCGCTGACTATAATCGGGCGATTATGACACTTGCGCTGATCGCCGCCGTGGCGGCGAACGGCGTCATCGGGCGTGACGGCCGCTTGCCGTGGCATTTGCCCGAGGACCTGCGCCGTTTTCGCGAGCTCACCACCGGCCACGCGATCATCATGGGCCGCCGCACGTGGGAATCGCTGCCGCGCGCGCTGCCCGGGCGCCAGAACATCGTCGTCACCCGCAACGCGTCGTTTCGTGCGGACGGCGCGGACGTCGTCGCGTCGATCGAAGACGCGCTTCGCGCCGTCGTGTATCCTTCGCCGCCCTTTTGCATTGGCGGCGGCGAACTGTATCGCGCGGCGCTGCCGTATGCGCAAACCGCATTCGTCACCGAGATCGCGCGTGCGTTCGACGGCGATGCGACGTTTCCGGCGCTCGATCCCGCGCAATGGGTCGAGACGGCGCGCGAGGCGCATCCGCCCGCGGGCGACCGGGACTTCGCGTACGCCTTCGTGACCTGCGAACGCCGGGATCGGTGATTCGACGGAGTACGACAAAGATGTCGGCACATGGCTTTCACGTGCACGGACCGCACGACCACGAAGTCGAGCACGTTGCGCAGGCACACGAAGGTCACGGCCGCGATCCGTTCGCGGCGCGCATCGCGGTCATGACGGCGATCTTCGCGACCGTCGGTGCGCTGTTCGGTTACATGGTCGGCGAAACGCAGAACGACGCGCTGCTCTACAAGAACGATTCGGCGATCCGGCGCACCGAAGCCTCGGACCAGTGGAACTTCTACCAGGCGAAGAGCAGCAAACAGAACCTCGCCGAACTCGGTGCCGTGCTTGCGTCACCTGCCGAGGCACCGCGCTTCCGATCGGAAGCCGAGCGGTACAACCGCGAGAAGCAGGAGATCCAGGCGAAGGCCGACGCGCTCGAGAAGCGCTCGACCGAGCTCGAGGCGAAGAGCGATGCGTCGATGCACGTCCACCACCGCTGGGCGCAGGGCATGACGCTGATCCAGATCGCGATCGCGCTCGCCGCGATCACGCTGCTGACGCGAAGCCGCTGGCTACAATGGGTGTCGTTCGGCGCGGCGGGCGTGTCCGTCGTCATCGGCGCGCTCGCCCTGCTGCATGTTTAGACGCTTCCCACGGCCGCGATTTGGCCGATAATTCGCACATCCAATCGTGCCGGCCTCGTACGGCACCTTGAAAGGCGGGGCACGGCCCTGCTTTCATCCCCTCGCCGGGGTGGCGGAATGGCAGACGCAGCGGACTCAAAATCCGCCGGTGGCGACACCATGAGGGTTCGAGTCCCTCCTCCGGCACTCGAAGGCCAGCCCCTCTGAGACCTTGGCCGCGCACGGTGCGCGGCCCCGTCGTCTACGGCACGACGGAGGCTCGTCGTCGGTCCCGTCCTCACGCGTCCGGGATGAACGGCAAGCCTTTCGCCCGCTCGGCGACGTCGTTTCCGATCAGGCGCGCTTCGATCCGATCCGCCGGCCGATCGACAGGATCGCGAGGCCGAGACCGAGCAGCGCCAGCGTGGCGGGCTCCGGAACGCCTCCGGTCGTGGTGCCCGGACCGCCGCTCGTGGTTCCGGGACCGCCGGAGGTCGTGCCTGGCAGAACCGTGTCGGGCCCGGTGCCGAAGTTGAACATGACGTTGGTCACCGTCGTGTCCGCCGTGATCCCCGGCAGGCTCAGCGTGAACGTACCCGTTCCCTGGATCTGCGGGTTGTGCCCGGTGATCGAGCTATTCGCACTGGGGTACGAGTTGGCCATGCCGATAATGAGATCGATCGGCTGCCCGCCCACCGCCGCCAAACCGGCCGTTTCGAGCGTGACCTGTCCCGTGGACGAATTGAGCGCGACGCCCCAATGGTCGATCGTCCCGGCGTTGGGCGTCACGCTGCCGTCGGCGGCGACGTCGATCAGCGTTCCTGTCGCGCCAGCGAGAGTGACGGAGGTGGGGATGTCGCCGAGCGTGAACTCGATGCTCGACACCTCCTGGCCGATGGACGTGGGGTCGGTGATGAGGCTCGTGAGATCGACGATGATCTGATCCGTCGACGTCGTGAGCGTCGCTTGCGCGCTGAGCGCGCCATCGGTTCCGGCGCCGGACGCGCTGAATGTCAGGACGTTCGCGTGGGCGGATCCGATCGCCAGCGCGGCGATGGCGGTGGCGGTGAACAGTGCAGGCTTCAGGTTCATGGCTCTCTTCGAAAGAAGTGACGGGTTTGCCTCTGCAGTCCATCACGCAAGAACCGCACCCTTTTGTAGGCCACTGATTATTTGCAGACTACAAATTGCTCCTCTGCTCACATGTCAATTCGCCCGACGGTGACGGGCTGTTCAACGAGTGAACGCGCGGTCCCCGAAGTGCGACAGCGCGCCAGGCCCTGCGCCATCGACGATCCGGGCGCCGACGACCGGATTTCTCGCTGTCGACGGCTTTTACACGGGGTATATACCATCGGTTGAACTGTACAACCTTTCTTTTATAAATCAAATGGTTGTAAATTTGGCGCAACCCTTGCTTTTCTTCGCCGGCTGCTTGACCAACCTACTCTTTCGGAGCCGAACTCATGTCGAGATCAGTTGTTGCCGGCTTGGCCGCCCTGGGTCTGTCCCTCGCACTCGCCGGACCCGCATCGGCCGACATCATGTTCACGCTGGACCAGGCGAGCACGCTTGGCAGCGGCAATTACGGAACGGTCACCGTGCATCAGGTCGGAACCGACCAGGTGGAGGTGACCGTCAACCTCGCGTCGAACGTCGGTTTCGTCAGCACCGGCCTCGACACGTTCGCGTTCAACCTCGACAGCTCGATTCCGACGCTGACCGCGAGCAACTTCAGCAACATCAGCCCGTCCGGGTTCACGTTCGTGACGGCAAGCAACAGCGACGGCGCGGGTACGATGCAGTACGCGCTGAGCTGCGGCTCGGCGTGCGGGAGCGGCGGCAACACGCCGAACCCGGGGCCGCTCGTCTTCGACCTCACGGCGACCGGCCTCCTGGAAACGAGCTTCATCGGCAACGCGAAGACGGGTGCGTTCTTCGCTGTCGACATCTGCACCGACACGAGCGGCACCGGATGCAGCGCCGGCCAGACGGGCGTGACGTACACGACTACGGGCACCACGACGGGCGGGGGCGGCGCGACGTCGGGCGGTACGGTGCCGGAGCCCGCCACCGTGGCGTTGCTCGGTCTCGGCCTCGCGATCCTGTCGTTCGGCCGCCGGTTCGGCAAGCGCCTCTGACCACGTTCCTGTCGAAGCAGCGTCGCTGCGTCGACATCGCATCACGACGAGAGGCCCCGCGGGGCCTCTCGTCGTTTCGTGCGCACGTCGATTGGCCAGCTCACCTCGTCCGGCTAGTCTCGGCCGGGTGACGGCTCCCACTTTCCATCAATGAATGCCCGGGACCCGGCGGGCGCGAGCGTCGAGACCGCCGATGTCGTCCCCGTGCGTCCGCGGTCGGTCGTCCACGGCGCCGTCGCGGCGGCCGGTGGAATCGCGTTCCTCGCGGGCGTGGCGATCGTCGTCCTGCTGGAGCCATTCGCGCACTTCGTGGTCCCGAGCGCGCTCTTCGTCCTGGGCTGCACGGCTACCGTCATACTCGCCCTCGACTTCTTCTGGCAGCGGGTTTACCGGCGCGCGTCCACCGGGCTGGATTTCGAATCCGACGACCCGTCTTGGCCACGCACGTTCACGAAGCTCGCGGGCCTCTGCGTCACGCTCGGCCTCGTCGCAATCGCCTACCGCCTGCTACCCCAGTACCGGACCGGATTCTTCGGCGACTACTGGCACGCACTCACGCTGCTGGCGATCCCGTGGGCGATTCTCGCCGTCCCGTATTTCTACTTCGTCGATCGGAAGATGGCGGTTCCGCGAGACGGCTACTGGCACATGGGCGCGCTCGTGGCGCTGCGCTTTCGCGACGTGAATCGCGGAATCGTCGTGCAGCACCTGCTCGGCTGGGCGGTCAAGGCATTCTTCCTGCCGCTGATGTGGGGGTTCCTCTGCGACGACATCCGCTGGCTGTTTCTGTTCGGCACGCAGGACGTGACGAATCCCTGGAAGGCCTACGACATCGCGTATCGGCTCATCTACCTCGCGGACGTCGGCATCGGCACGCTCGGCTACATCACGGCGTTTCGCCTCGCCGACACGCACATTCGGTCCACGGAACCGACGCTGCTCGGCTGGGTCGTCGCGCTTGCCTGCTACGACCCCCTCTGGTCTGCGGTCACGTACCGATATCTGTCCTACGGCACCGGTCACTCCTGGAGTTCATGGCTCGCCTACCACCCGTACCTGGCGGTGCTCTGGGGGGGTGGCATCCTGGCGCTCTCCGCCGTGTACGTGTGGGCGACGGTGATCTTCGGTGCGCGCTTTTCGAATCTGACCAATCGCGGCGTCATCACCAACGGCCCGTTCCGCTTCACCAAGCACCCCGCGTACCTGTCGAAGAACCTGAGCTGGTGGATGCTCTCAGTGCCCTTCCTGCCGATCGACAACGGGTGGGACACGATCCCGCGCTGCGCGATGCTGCTCGGCGTCAATTTCATCTACTTCATGCGCGCGAAGACCGAGGAGTGGCACATGGCGCGCGACCCCGACTACGTGCGCTATGCGCTGTGGATCGAGGAGCACGGGCTCTTCCGCTTCGTCCGCCGCGTGCCGCTGCTGGCGCACGTCGGCTTTCGGCGACCGGCACCGCCCGGCATCGGCACGCCCGGCGGGACGCCGCTGCGGGTCGATTAGCACCGTCCCGGAACGCAGGCGGGCGAATGCGCCGCATCCGCCCACCTGCGTCGTTCGCACTTGCGCTTCGCTACTTCGTCACGGAAACCTGGCTCGACCCCGTATTGCCGGATGGATCCGTCGCCGTCACCTGTACGGTGTGCGTACCCGGGCTCAGCTTTTTCACGTTCCAGTTCACCGACAGGGATGTTCCCGTCGTCGTCGTCTTGAGCGTGCCGTCCAGGTACACGCGCATCGTCAGCGCGGTACTCCCCGAATCGTCCGACGCGGTCGCTTTGACGCTCAGCGACGAACTGACCTTCGAACCGTTCGCCGGCGCCTGGATGGTGACGACGGGCGCGGTCGTGTCGGAGCTCTTGGTGCCGCCGGTCAGGTTCGACACGGTCACCGTCACGCCGCTCGAGAGCTTGCTGTTCCCCGCCGCGTCGTAGGCCCGCGCGGTGAACGTCACCGAGCCGTTCGCCACGGTCGTCGAGTTCCAGCTGAAGTTATACGGCGCGACGTTGGTCGTGCCGAGCAGCACGCCGTTGCCGAGGAGGTCGACGCGCGTCACGCCGACGTTGTCCGTGGCGTTGACGCTGACGGTGATCGTGCTGCTCACCGTGCCGCCCGTGGGCGACGCGATCGAGACCGTGGGCGGCGTCGTGTCGGCGAGCGCCGCATTCGACACCGTGACGGTGACGGGCGCCGACACGCCGGCGTTGCCCGCCGCGTCGTACGCCGTCGCGGTCAACTGCACGCTGCCGTTCGCCACCGACGTCGTATTCCAGGCGAACTGATAGGGCGCGGCGGTATCGCTCCCGACGAGAGCGCCGTTCGCGCGCAACTCGACGCGCGTCACACCGACGTTGTCCGTCGCGTTGGCGGTCACCGTGATCGTGCCCGCGACCGCACCACCGGTGGGCGCGGCGATCACCGCCGTAGGCTTCGTCGTATCTGCGGCCGGCGTCGCCATCGCACGCTGCACCGCCGCCGCCGCGTTCACGCGGCCAGCACCGAAGTACGGGTCGGCGCCGGACGCGCCGAGGTCGGTTGCGGACGCCTTGAGCGTGGCGTCGACTTGTGCCGCCGTGAAGTCGGGGCGCTTCGACAGGATGAGCGCGGCCGTCCCCGCCACGATCGGTGTCGCGAGCGACGTGCCCCAGCAATACCAGTACTGCCCGCCGCGCGCCGTCGACACGATGTTGTAGCCAGGTGCGGAGATATCGACGAACGAGCCGTACGTCGACCAGCTCGCGTGCGTGTCGTCCTGCAGCGTTGCTGCGACGACCATGATGAGATCCGTGGGCGCGGTGTTGTCGACCGCACCAGTGTTGCCGGCCGCGACGAACAGCACGCCCCCCTTAGCACGCAGGTAGCTCGCCGCCTGCTGGATCGTCGAACTGCCCGACGCGCCGCCGTAGCTCAGGTTGACGACGCGCGCGCCGTGGTCCGCCGCGTACGTGATGCCCTGTGCCACGGTGCTCCACGACGCATAGGCATTCGGATCCGCGATGCGGACCGGCATGATCTTCGCGCCGCCCGCGACCGACGCCACGCCGATCGAGTTGTTCGTCGCCGCGGCCGCCGCGCCGGCGACGGTCGTACCGTGGCCGTTCACGTCGGAGGTGTCGCTGTTGTTGCTGTAGAAATTCCAGCCGGGCACCATCTTCGTTGCGAGGTCCGGATGCGTGCCGTCGACGCCGGTGTCGAGGATCGCGATCGTGATGCCCGCGCCCGTCGAGTAGTCCCACGCGGTGGGCGCACCGATCTTCGCGAGATGCCACTCGCTGCCGTACATCGGATCGTTCGCCGTGCCGTCAGCGTGGATGACGCGGTCGAGCTCGGCGAACTCGACGTTGGGGTCGTTGCGCAGGCTCTCGACCGTGGCCTCTTCGCTGCCGGGCGTCACGTCGGCGACGTACGTGCGCGTCTTGTCGATCTTGCCCCTCGAGTGCGCGCCGTGCTTCGTGAGCGCGTTCGTGAACGTGGTTTCATCCGCATCCGCCTTCATCCCGACGAGGATGTGGCCGCTCATGAAGGCGGCGTTCGACGACGCGTGCGCGAGCGCCGAATTCGCAGCCTGCGGCGCCCGCCGCGCCGCGTGCACCGCCTGCGACATCGTGGCCAGCGCCACGAGCGCCAGCGCCAGCATGAGCAGCCAGCGCAGGTCGCGGACGATCGCGAGTGGCGTGAGCTCGCGCGCCGCGAGCGTATGGAAGGAAACGAGGTGCCGTCGCATTGCAATACTCCCGTGCAGGAATTTCCCCGCAAGGCGACGACGGCATGGATCCGCGAAGCGATGCGTCGGCCTCGCGCGACCCGGAGAGTCGCAGGGGTCCCTCGCACGCTCGTCAGTTCGGCAATCCCGCTGTCGTGGGACCCTGCGGGTCCGGTAGACCGGTGACTTTGCGCCCCCGGATTTCGCCGGGTTTGCCCTTGAACGAACCGCTGTTATGACGCTGGCATTATAAGGCGACGAATGCGAATGACAACAGCATATCCACCCTGCATCGCGCGAACGGATGCCGTGTTGCGCGTTTGCCATGACGCCGCGCGGCGACAACTTGTCGTCGACAAACGCGAAGCAGCCACATTTGCCGCAACGCGCGACGGAACCGCAGCGAGCGCAGGCGCGCGTATCGTTGCCCCCGTCCGATGACGCGCTCGCTCGCCGACTTCGACTACGCGCTGCCGCACGAACTGATCGCGCAAAGGCCGGCGCGCGGCCGCACCGACAGCCGGCTGCTCCACGTCGATCACGACCGGCTCGCCGACCTTCGCTTCACCGACCTTCCCGACCTGCTCGGCGCCGACGACCTGCTCGTCTTCAACGACACGCGCGTGATCAAGGCGCGGCTATATGGCCGCAAGGCGACCGGGGGCGAGGTCGAACTGCTCGTCGAGCGCGTCACCGGCGCCGCGGAGGCGACCGTTATGCTGAAGGCGAGCCACGCACCGAAGGTCGACGCGACGATCGACCTCGAAGACGGTGCGCGCGCCCGCGTACTGGCGCGCGAAGGCCGCTTCTTCACGCTGCGCTTCGAAGGCGTCGACGACCTCTTCGGGTGGCTCGACCGTCATGGCGAAGTGCCGTTGCCGCCGTACATCGCGCACGTCCCGGACGCCTCCGACGAGGCGCGCTACCAGACCGTGTATGCGCGGAACCCGGGCGCGGTCGCCGCGCCGACCGCCGGCCTGCACTTCGACGACGCGATGCTGCAAACGCTCGCCGCCCGCGGCATTCGCCAGGCGTTCGTCACGCTGCATGTCGGGGCGGGCACGTTCCAGCCGGTGCAAAGCGACGTCGTCGCGCAGCACCGGATGCACGCCGAGCGCTACGCGATTCCGGCGGCAACGGCGACCGCAATCGACGAAACGCGGGCCCGGGGCGGGCGCGTGGTCGCCGTCGGCACGACCAGCCTGCGTGCACTCGAGGCCGCCGCCGACGAGCACGGTCGCGTGCACGCGGGCAGCGCGGAAACGTCGCTCTTCATCACGCCCGGCTATCGCTTTCGCGTCGTCGAGCGCCTCGTCACGAATTTCCATCTGCCGAAGTCCACGCTGCTCATGCTCGTCTGCGCGTTCGCCGGCTACGACCACATCCGCGCCGCGTACGCGCACGCGATCACCGAGCGCTACCGGTTCATGAGCTACGGCGATGCGACGCTGCTCGAGCGCGAGGACAAGCCGGAGTGACGCACTTGGCTCCCGGGGAAGTCGAACACTTCGACAACCGCGTGAAATGTCGCCGTTTGGAGACAAGACGGCGCCAATCGCGCTAGCGACAACAAAAATCGGCGGCAACACACGCTTTTCTACCGGCATCGCTTGGCGAAACGCCCGCAGTTCCGCTACCCTTCGCGCATCCTGATTTCGCCGCCCGCAATTTGGGGCGGCACACGTTTCGCGTCATGTCGCACATCATTCGCGCGCTGGCCGTTGCTTTCGCCGTGTTCACGCTGTCGGTGAACGCCTATGCGGCGCGCGTCGCGATCCTCTCCGACCAATGGGCAACGCAGACGGCCGCCGATTTCAACGCGAAGATCATCGGCGACACGTTCACCGCGTTCGACGTGACCTCGTCGGTGCCGTCGCTCGATGCGCTGCTCGCCAACTTCGATGCGATCCTGCTGTTCGAGGATGGCGTGTTCGTCAACTCCGCAGCTGTCGGCGCGCGCGTGGCCGAGTTCGCGAACGCGGGCCGGGGCGTGGTGCTCGGCACGTTCTACGACCAGGACCGCAGCGACGCCTCCGCCGGCAACACCTCGCCGCACGGCTGGGCGACGCTCGAAGCGCTCGACCCGAACACGACCGACGGCGTCGGCACCGCGTACGCGGTGCGTACGCTCGCGCCGGCGAGCATCGTCGCCCATCCGCTGACGCGCGGCGTGCATGCGCTCGCGGCGCTGCGCGGCAGTCCCGGACCCTATGCCGGCGGCAACCAGGCGAAGCCGGGCACGACGGTGGTCGCCGCCTGGGCGCAGCCCAATGCGCGCGGCAAGGTCGACCCGGCGATCGCGTATCGCGTCACCGGTCCCGCCTGCGTGATCCACATCGGCATCGCCCCGCAGTACGGCAGCCTCCCGACGTTCGGCACCTACGGCACCGACTTCAGCGGCGACTTCTATCGCGTATGGGCGAACGCGTTCGACTTTGCCGCGGGCGCCTGCACGATCGTGCCGATCGTCCCCGGGGACTTCGGGCAGATCGCCAAAGGCTGGCCGAGCCGCGACGACCTCGACGCCTGGCGCAAGGCGTTCTCGTTCGCGATCGTCCTCGACGGCACCGTCCTGCAGACCGGGTTCGGCCCCGCGCTCCAGCTGCACACGCAGCCCGACGGCGGCATCGCGGCACGCTGATGTCGTTCGCGGTCCTGGCGTCGTGCGGCGCCGCCCGGCGCGGCCGCCTTTCGCTCGTGCACGGCGTCGTCGAAACGCCGGTGTTCATGCCCGTCGGCACCTACGGCAGCGTCAAGGCGATGTCGCCGGCGGAGCTCGAGGAACTCGACGCGCAGATCATCCTCGGCAACACGTTCCATCTGTGGCTTCGCCCCGGCACCGACGTGATCGCGGCGCACGGCGGCCTGCACGGGTTCGCCGGCTGGCAACGGCCGATCCTCACCGACTCGGGCGGATTCCAGGTGTGGAGCCTCGGGGCGCTGCGCAAGGTGCGCGAGGAAGGCGTCACCTTCGCCTCGCCGGTGAATGGCGACAAGCTGCTGCTCACCCCCGAGAAGTCGATGGAGATCCAGCGGGCGCTCGACTCGGACGTCGTGATGGTGTTCGACGAATGCACGCCGTACCCCGCGACGCACGAGGAAGCGGCAACGTCGATGGAGCGCTCGCTCCGCTGGGCGGCACGGTCGAAGTCTGCGCATGCCGGCAACCGCAACGCGCTCTTCGGCATCGTGCAGGGCGGCATGTACGAGGACCTGCGCGACCGCTCGCGCCAGGGTCTCCTCGACATCGGCTTCGACGGCTACTCGATCGGAGGGCTGTCGGTGGGCGAGCCGAAGGACGAGATGCTGCGCGTGCTGCGGGACATTGCGCCGCGCCTGCCCCCCGACAAGCCGCGCTACCTGATGGGCGTGGGTACGCCCGAGGACATCGTCGCCGGCGTCGCCGCAGGCGTGGACATGTTCGACTGCGTGCTGCCCACCCGCAACGCCCGCAACGGCTGGCTCTTCACGCGCTACGGCGACATCCGCATCCGTAACGCCGTGCACCGGCACGACACGCGTCCGCTCGACGCGAGCTGCGCCTGCTACACGTGCCGCAACTTCTCGCGCGCCTACCTGCACCACCTGCAGCGCGTCAACGAGATCCTCGGCGCACGCCTCGCGACGATCCACAACCTCCATTACTACCTGACGCTCATGAGCGAGCTGCGCGTGGCGATCGAGGCGGACGCCTTGCCCGCCTACGTGCAAAGGTTCGCGGCGGAGCGCAGCGGCGCGGGTGCGCCCGCCTGACGCCGGGCTTTTGCCGGCCCGAGTCGCCCCACCTGCCGGGTCACGAAACGCGCCGTCGCCTGCTAGAATCGCGGGTTGACGAGATCGCCCCGGGCCTTCTCGCCCGGCAGACTTCGGCGCCATCCTGGCGCCGGCGGGCACGTGGTCGCCACGTTTCCGCCGCCACCACCATCCGGAGACCCGTTCGTGCTGATTTCCCCCGCTTTCGCGCAGGCGGCAGGCGCCGCGCAAGAGAACCAGTTCCTCACGTTCCTGCCGATGATCGCGATCTTCGTCGTGTTCTATTTCCTGCTGATCCGCCCGCAGCAGAAGAAGCAGAAGGAAGCGCGCGCGATGCTGGAAGCGCTCGAGAAGGGCAACGAGGTCGTCACCGCGGGCGGCATCCTCGGACGCATCGTGAAGCTCGACGAGCAGTACGTGACGGTCGAGGTCGCGCCGAACGTGCAGATGGTCGTGCAGCGCGGGTCGATCTCGCAGTTGTTGCCCAAGGGGACGATCAAGGGTCTTTGAGATGAACCGGTATCCCCTCTGGAAATACATCGTCATCGCCGTCGCGCTGGTGATCGGCATCCTCTACATGCTGCCGAACTTCTTCCCCGACGTACCGGCGGTGCAGATCTCGTCGTCGAAGTCGGCGGTCAAGATCGACACGGCGCTGCTCGGCACCGTCGAGGACGACCTCAAGGCGGCCAACATTCCCTACCGCGGCGCCGAGCTCGACGCCGTCGGCATCAAGGTTCGCCTGCCGGACCTCGATACGCAGGTGCATGCGAAGGACCTTCTGACGCAAAAGCTCGGCGACAACTACATCGTCGCGCTGAACCTGCTGTCGTCGTCACCGCAGTGGCTCGCATCGATTGGCGCGCTGCCGATGTACCTCGGCCTCGACCTCCGCGGTGGCGTCTACTTCCTGCTGCAGGTCGACATGAAGGGCGCGCTCGACAAGGCGGCCGACCGCTACACGACCGACATCCGGTCGCTGATGCGGGAGAAGAAGATCCTGTATTCCGGCGTCGGCCGCGAAGGCGCGAACGTCGTGCTGCGGTTCAAGGACGACGGCGAGCGCACGAAGGCGCGCAACGCGATCAGCATCGCGTTCCCCGACCTGCAGCTGCGCGAGCAGGACGCGGCCGGCGGTGAATCGCGTCTCGTCGCGGGATTGAAGCCCGAGGCGCAGACGCGCATCAGCGAAGGTGCCGTGCAGCAGAACATGACGATCCTGCGCAACCGCGTGAACGAGTTGGGCGTCGCCGAGCCGATCATCCAGCAGCAGGGCGCCGATCGCGTCGTCGTCCAATTGCCCGGCGTGCAGGACACGGCGCGCGCAAAGGACATCCTCGGGCGCACGGCCACCCTCGAGATCCGCATGGTCAACGACGATCCCGCCGCGATCGAGCAGGCGCGAAACGGCCAGGTGCCGTTCGGCAACGACCTCTACACCGATCGTAACGGAGAGCCCATCCTCGTCAAGCGCCAGGTGGTGCTGACGGGCGATCGCATCAGCGATGCGCAGTCGGGCTTCGACTCGCGGACGAACGAGCCCGCCGTGCACGTCACCCTCGACGCCGCCGGCGCACGCATCTTCCGCGACGTCACCCGGGAGAACGTCGGCAAGCGGATGGCGATCCTGCTCGTCGAGAAGGGCAAGGCCGAAGTGATCACCGCGCCGGTGATCCGCGAGGAGATCGGCGGCGGGCGCGTGCAGATCAGCGGGCGCATGAACACGCGCGAGGCGAACGACATCGCGCTCCTGATGCGCGCCGGCGCCCTCGCCGCGCCCATGGAGATCGTCGAGGAGCGCACCGTCGGGCCGTCGCTCGGCAAGGAGAACATCGCGAAGGGCTTCGACTCGGTGAAGTACGGCTTTCTCGTGCTGGCCGTGTTCATCTGCCTCTACTACAGCGTGATGGGCGTCATCTCGACGGCAGCGCTCGTGATCAACCTGATGCTGCTGGTCGCGATCCTGTCGATGCTGCAGGCGACCCTCACCTTGCCCGGCATGGCGGCGATCGCGCTCACGCTCGGCATGGCCATCGATGCGAACGTGCTGATCAACGAGCGCATCCGCGAGGAGTTGCGCTGGGGCGCCACGCCGCACGCGGCGATCCAGGCGGGCTACGAGCGCGCGTGGGGCACGATTCTCGACTCGAACGTCACGACGATGATCGCCGGCATCGCGCTCCTCGCCTTCGGCTCGGGCCCGGTGCGCGGCTTCGCGGTCGTGCACGTGCTCGGCATCCTGACGTCGATGTTCTCCGCGGTGTTCGTCTCGCGCGGCATCGTCGCACTCGTCTACGGCCGCCGCCGCAAGCTCGACCACGTCTCGGTGGGTCAGGCGTGGCACCCGCAGCTCGAGCCGTCGATGGCAAAGTCCTGACGTTCGCCCAACTCGTCTAGAAGACCAGGAAGACCATGGAGTTTTTCCGCATCTCGCGCGACATCCCGTTCATGCGGCACGCGCTCGTGTTCAACGTGATTTCGATCATCACGTTCGTCGCGGCCGTCGTGTTCCTGGCGATCTTCGGGCTGAACCTCGGCGTCGACTTCCGCGGCGGCACCGTCATCGAAGTCAACTACGGGCACGCCGTCGATTTCGGTCGCGTTCGCAGCGCGGTCGACAAGCTCAACCTCGGCGAATTCTCGGTGCAGAGTTTCGGCAGCTCCGAAACCGCGTTGATCCGCCTGCCGCTCAAGGAGGGGCTTTCGAGCGCGCAGCTCTCGGAGAAGGTGATGGGCGCGCTCAAGGCCGACGACCCGTCGGCGACCCAGCGGCGCGTCGAGTTCGTCGGGCCGCAGGTCGGCAAGGAGCTCTACGAGAACGGCGCGCTCGCGCTGCTGCTGGTGTCGATCGGCATCGTCATCTACCTGGCACTCCGGTTCGAGTGGCGCTTCGCGGTCGCGTCGATCATCGCGAACCTGCACGACGTCGTGATCATCCTGGGCTTCTTCGCACTGTTCCAGTGGGAATTCTCGCTGCCGGTGCTCGCTGCCGTGCTGGCAGTGCTCGGCTACTCCGTGAACGAATCGGTGGTCATCGCCGACCGGATTCGGGAGAACTTCCGCAAGATGCGCAAGGCCAGCGTCACGCACGTGATCGACAGCGCGATCACACGCACGCTCTCGCGCACGATCATCACGCACGGCTCGACGCTCCTGATGGTGCTGTCGATCTTCTTCTTCGGCGGCGAGACGCTGCACCACTTCTCGCTGGCACTCGCGATCGGCATCTGCTTCGGCATCTACTCGTCGGCGCTCGTCATGGCCTCGCTCGTGATGTGGCTCGGCGTGTCGCGCGAAGACCTGGTGCGCTCCGACCGCAAGCGCGCGCTCACAGGCGACAAGGTCCTGCCGTAGCATACGGCCGGTGCCCGACTTCCTTCCGGCCTGGCCGCCGGCCCCCAACAGCTTCCTGATCTTCGCGCTGCTGCTGCTCGCCGGCCTGATCGGCGGGCGGCTCGCGGCGATGACGCGCGTGCTGCCGGCGATCACCGGCTACATCGCGGCGGGCTTCCTGCTTGGGCCCGGCGTGCTCGACTGGCTCGATCCCGCCACGCTCGGGGACGCGCGGCTGCTCGCCGAATTCTCGATCGGCCTCATCGTGTTCGACCTCGGGCGCCGCCTCGACCTCGGCTGGGCCGGTCACGACCGGTGGCTGCTGCCCATGGGGCTCGCCGAGAGCGCGCTGTCGTTCTTCGCGATGTTCGCGCTGCTCCGCTACGCCGGGACCCCGATGCTCGAGGCGGCGGTCGCGGCGATGGTCGGGGTCGCGACGGCCCCGGCCGTCGTGCTCCTCGTTGCCAACGAGCTCAAGGCCGAAGGGCCGGTGACGCGGCGGATGCTGTGGCACGTCGCACTCAACAACATCGTCGCCGCGATCGGCGTCACGCTGCTGCTGCCGTTCATCGAGGCGAGCCAGGCCGGCACGGGATTGAACCCGATCGCGCGTGCGCTGTGGCTGATCGGCGGCTCGTTCCTCCTCGGCTACGTCGCGTTCCTGGTGATGGTGCTGCTCGGACGCTGGCTCGGGAAGTCGCCGGTGCCGCAGTTCGTGGTTGCGGTCAGCATGATCGTCGCCACGGTGGGCGCGGCGCAGCTCGGGCGCCTGTCGGTGCTGCTCGCGCTGCTCGTGCTCGGCGTCTGCGCGCGCAATCTCGACAGAAAGCATCGCCTGATCGACGTCGAATTCGGCCGCGCCGCGCAGCTCTTCTTCGTTGCGTTGTTCGTGCTGACGGGCACCACGCTGTCGCCGGGCCAGTTCGGCGCCGCCGCATGGATCGGCCTCGGGTTCGTCGTCGTGCGCGTCGTCGGCAAGGCCGTCGGTCTCTACGCATTCGCGTGGCCCGCGCACATCTCGATGCGGCAGGCCGGCACGCTCGCGCTCGCGCTGACGCCGATGGCCGGCCTCGCCATCGGCATGACGCGGCCGATCTATGATGTCGCACCCGAATTCGGCGCGCGGCTCACGGCGATCGTCGTGTCGGGTGTCGCGATCCTGCACCTGCTCGGTCCCATCGCCACGCGCTTCGCGCTGATCCGTGCGGGCGAAGGCGAGCCCGGCGCGCGCGACTGACGGAGCCCTTCCCGCGATGCCCGAACTCGCCTTCAAGTCGTCCGCGCCGCTCACGTTCGGCGTCGAGCTCGAGCTGATGCTCGTCAACACGCGCGACTTCAACCTCGCGCCCGATGCGGACGACCTGCTTCGCCGCACGACGCGTGTCGCCCCGCAGGGCGAACTGAAGCCCGAGCTCACGCAGAGCATGATCGAGATCAACACGTCGGTGCACGAGGCGTACACACCGCTCGTGACCGAGCTGCGCGCCACGCGCGACGTGCTCGCGGGCCATGCGCGCAAGATGAACGTCGCGCTGGCCGGCGGCGGCACGCATCCGTTCCAGAAGTGGAGCGACAGAAAGATCTATCCGAACGAGCGCTTCCTGTCCGTCTCGGAGAAGTACGGCTTTCTCGCGAAACAGTTCACGGTGTTCGGCCAGCACGTGCACATCGGATGCGCGAACGCCGATGACGCGATCTACCTGACGCACGCACTGATCCGCTACGTGCCGCACCTGATCGCGCTCGCGGCGTCGAGCCCGTTCTACCAGGGTGTGGACACGGCGTTCGATTCGTCGCGCCTGTCGATCGTCAACGCGTTCCCGCTGTCGGGCACGATGCCGCTCGTGCGCTCGTGGAGCGAATTCAATCGCTATTACGATCGCATGGTCGACCTCGGGATCGTCAAGAGCATGAAGGATTTCTACTGGGACGTGCGGCCGAAGCCCGAGTACGGCACGGTGGAGATCCGCGTGTGCGACACGCCGCTCACCGTCGATCGCGCCGCACAGATTGCCGCGTTCTCGCAGGCGCTCGCGCGGTGGCTGTGGGAAGAGCGCCCGGTTGAAGTCGACCGCGACCTCTACCTCACGCACAGCTACAACCGCTTCCAGGCGTGCCGGCACGGCTTCTCGGGCACGCTCGTCGACGCGAAGCGCAACGATGCGCGTCCGCTCGCCGACGACCTGCGCGAAACGCTCGACGTCATTGCGCCGCACGCGCAGATGCTGCATTCCGAGCCCGCGCTCGACGCGTTGCGCGCGACGATCGACGACGGCAACGACGCGACCTGGCTGCGGCACACGTTCGCCGAGACCGGCACGCTCACCGACGTCGTGCGCCGGCAGGCCGAGTTGTGGGCACGCGCATGACCGTGCTGCGACGCCGTCGCGCCCGGGTGTCGTTCGCGCGATCCCGGCGATGCTGACGACGATCCTCTATTCGCTGCTCGCGCTCGACCAGACGCTCGCGACGCTCGCCGCGCAATATGGCGCGTGGCTCTACGCGATCCTGTTCGTCGTGATCTTCGCGGAGACGGGCCTCGTCGTGTGCCCGTTCCTGCCCGGCGATTCGATCCTGTTCATCGCCGGCACCGTGGTCGCGGCCGCCGGACTCGACGTCAACATTCTCGTCGGCGTGCTCGTCGCCGCCGCGGTGCTCGGCGATTCGGTCAATTACAGCGTCGGGCATTACGTCGGCCCGAAGGCGTTCCACAAGACCGACTCGCGATGGTTCAAGCAGGAGTACCTGCGGCGCACGCAGGCGTTCTACGACAAGTACGGCGGCGTCACGATCATCATCGGCCGCTTCGTGCCGATCATCCGCACGTTCGCCCCGTTCCTCGCGGGCGTGGCCGGCATGTCGTACCGGCGGTTCCTGTCGTACAACCTGGCCGGCGGCTGCCTGTGGATCGGCCTGCTCGTCTACGCGGGCTATCTCTTCGGCAACATCCCCTGGGTGAAGAACAATCTGTCGCTCATCGTGATCGGGATCGTCGTCGTGTCGTTGATCCCGGCGGTGTCGACGTTCTTTCGCGAGCGCCGTGCATCGCGCTCGCAGCGCGTCGACGCCCGGCACTAGCGTCCCTTCGCTTCGACAGCTGGCGACCCGACGGCAGTCGACTCGGCCCTGTCGAGGTGAGTACATCTACCGGTTCTCGCCGCCATCCGAACGTCGACCTCGCGGTCGGCAGCGGGCCGCTCACGTACGGGATGGTCAAGCCAGTGACGCAACTCGGCTCGACGGAACTCGCGTCGGGGCTGCTGCGAAGAAACGCCGATCGGTCGTTGACGCTGTGGTTCGGCCCGACGCTGCCGCCCGACGCGCCGGCGTCGAACTGGATCCCGACGCCATCATCGGCGTACTACGGCGCGCTGTATCGCGGGGTCGACGTGAGCGCGAAGTTCCAGCTCACCCTTCGCATGTACTACCCGACGCCCGGCGATTCGCCGCCTTCGATCCTGCCCATGCAACGCATGCCGCGCCGACGTTCCGAAGACATATATCCCGCCGGTCGTGGAGTTGGTGCAGTAATCGGCTAGATGCGTCGCGCGAGTTCGCCGGCGAGCCCGACGTAGGTCGCCGGCGTGAGCGCCAGCAAGCGCTGCTTCGCGTCGTCGGGCAGTTCGAGCGACGCGACGAACGTGCGAATGGCGTCGGGCGTCATGCCGGTACGGCCGCGCGTCAGCGCCTTCAGTTGCTCGTACGGCTCGGGCAGTCCGTAACGGCGCATCACCGTCTGGATCGCTTCCGCGAGCACTTCGTAATTCGCATCGAGGTCGGCCGCCATGCGCTCGGGATCGGCTTCGAGCTTCGCGAGTCCCTGGCGCAGCGACACGTAGCCGAGCAGTGCATGGCCGAGCGCGACGCCGAGATTGCGCAGCACCGTCGAATCGGTGAGGTCGCGCTGCCAGCGCGAGATGGGCAGCTTGTCGGCGAGATGGCGCAGCAGCGCGTTCGCAAGGCCGAGGTTGCCTTCGGAATTCTCGAAATCGATCGGGTTGACCTTGTGCGGCATCGTCGACGAGCCGACCTCGCCTTCCTTCATCCGCTGGCGGAAATATCCGAGCGACACGTAGCCCCAGACGTCGCGGTCGAAGTCGACCAGGACCGTGTTGGCGCGTGCGAGCGCGTCGCAGTATTGGGCGATCGCGTCGTGCGGCTCGATCTGCGTCGTGTAGGGGTTGAACTCGAGGCCAAGGCTCGCGACCGCCTTCGCTGCGAGCTTCTCCCACGCGACGCCCGGATACGCGATCACGTGCGCGTTGTAGTTCCCCACCGCGCCGTTCATCTTTCCCTTGATCGGCGCCTTCGCGAATGCCGCCACTTCGCGCTCGAGCCGCGCATAGACGTTCGCGATTTCCTTGCCGAGCGTCGTCGGCGTCGCCGCCTGACCGTGCGTGCGCCCGAGCATCGGCTGCGCCGCGTGACGATGCGCGAGCGTACGCAGGTCGGCGGCGATCGCCTCGAGCGCCGGCAACAGCACCGAGTTGCGCGCGCCGAGCAATGCAACGCCGTACGAAAGGTTGTTGATGTCCTCGGACGTGCACGCGAAATGGATGAACTCCGCGACGCGCGCGAGCTCCGGCACCGACGCGACGCGTTCCTTCAGCCAGTACTCGACCGCCTTGACGTCGTGGTTAGTCGTGCGCTCGATCGCCTTGACGCGCGCGGCATCGTCGAGCGAGAACGAGGCGGCGATGGCGTCGAGCGCGTGGCGGGCGGCAGCCGGGAATGGCGGGACCTCGCGGATCGCAGGCTCGTCGGAGAGTGCCGCGAGCCACGCGATCTCGACGCGCACGCGGTCGCGAATCAGCGCGAATTCGCCGAAGTGATCGCGCAGCGGATCGACCTTCTGCGCATAGCGTCCGTCGAGCGGCGACAGCGCGGTCAGGCGAGCGTGTTCGAGGCTGTTCATGCAGGCGGCAGCGGACGATTTCAGTCTAGCACGCGAAGCGCGACGGACCGTGCATCGCGCAGCCGTTCGCAGCCGGGGCGCGGCGGATGCCAATGTTATAATCGGCGCCCTTTCGCGAGTCTTCCGGCGGGTTCTGGCGTGCTGAAGTTGATTGCCTCGAAAACGAGCCCGTACGCACGCAAGGTGCGTATCGTGCTCGCCGAGAAGAAGGTCGAGTGCCAGATGACGGAAGCGTCCGCGTTCGACGCCGGCAATCCGATGCACGCGTGGAATCCGCTCGGCAAGCTGCCGGTGCTGATCCTCGACGACGGCACGCATCTCTTCGATTCGCGCGTGATCGTCGAATACATCGACCTCGTGAGCCCGGTGTCGCGACTCATTCCCGAGCCTGCGCGCCAGCGGATCGCAGTCAAGAAATGGGAAGCGCTCGCCGACGGCGTCAACGACGCGGCGGCCGCGATCGTGCTCGAGCGGCGGCGCCCCGCCAACCTGCAAAGCGACGAGTGGATCGCGCGCCAGCGGCGCAAGGTCGACGAAGGCGTCAGGGAGTTCTCGCGCGAACTCGGCGAGCGCGCGTGGTGCTACGGCGAATCCTTCTCGCTCGCCGACATCGCAACCGGCTGTGCGCTCGGCTATCTCGACCTGCGCGTGCGCGACCTCGACTGGCGCGACCTCTATCCGAACCTCGCGAAGCTCGCCGAGAAGCTCGGCAAGCGCGCATCGTTCGCCGACACCGCACCCCCCGCGAACGCGTCATCGCAGAAATGAGGGTCAGACCCTCATTTCCCGCCGATACCGGACCCCGCAAACACGTCATCGAGGGCCAGGGCAAGAGGCGCCTTGCCCTGACTCCATTCGCCCCTTTGCTCTGACCTCGCG
>JAICKU010000067.1 GCA_025927765.1 Burkholderiales bacterium | reverse complement strand
CGATCGATCGTGTACGCGTACGCGTTCCGATCGAAATGCACGAGCACCTTGCGCACCTTGCCGTCGATCGTGGCGTCCATCAGCACGTTCTCGTTGACGCCGTCGTAATCCCATTCATCGTGCGGCGTGAACTGGTACGCCCAGCGCGCCATGCCGGTGTCGGCGTCGCGCGCGAACACGGTGCTCGTCCACAGGTTGTAGCCGGGCCGTTGCGCCGGCACGCGCGGCCCCGGATTGCTCGTGCCGTAGTAGATCAGGTTGAGATCGGGGTCGTACGAGACCCACGTCCACACTGCGCCGCCGCCGTGCTTCCACATGCCGGGCGGCCACGAGGTCTTGCCGAGGTCCTTGCCCTTCATCCACGAATAGAAAGGCTTGAAGTCCGCGCCGATCCTCACCTGCTCGTCGGTGCCGGTGCTGTACGCGCGCCAAAGCTCCTTGCCGGTATCGGCGTCGAGCGCGGCGAGGTAGCCCCAGACGCCCATTTCGCCGCCGCTGTTGCCGACGTACACCTTGTTGCCGACTGCGAACGGCGCCATCGTCATCGTCTCGCCGTTCTCGGGGTTGCCCATCTTCGTGCGCCAGATCTCCTTGCCGGTCTTGGCGTCGACGGCGACGGTGTGATCGTCGAGCAGGTTGTAGATGATCTTGCCGTTGACGTAGACGCCGCCGCGATTGACGACGTCGCAACACGCCTTGCCGGTCGAAAGCGGCGCCGGCTTGGGCTCGAACGTCCACTTGATCGGCGCACCTGACTTGGTGAGATCGAGCGCGTACGCGATGTTCGGATACGGCGTCACCAGGTACATCGTGTTGTCGAGCACGAGCGGCGCCGCCTCGTGGCCGTGCAGCGTTCCGTCGGAAAACGTCCACGCCACCTTCAGCTCGCCGACGTTCTTGCTCGTGACCTGGTCGAGCGGACTGTAGCGCGTGTTCGCGTAGTCACGCGCCTGCGAATGCCATTCGCCCGGTGGATCGTTGGGCGCGAAATTGAGCTTGAGCTGCGCGCCGGGGACCGTGGTCGCGTTCGCCGAAGTTGCGGGCGGCGGCGCGCTCGGCGATGGTGTCGCGGGAGCCGATGTTTGTGCGCGGACGATACCGACCGCGAGAAGCGCGGCGCATGCGGCGACGAATGCGCGCGTTGCGAAGCGTCCGTGCGTTGAAGTGCTCCTGATATCCGGCATCGGCCGACCTCGCTTGCTGTTCCTTGCGCGACGACACGAAGCAATGCGCTTGCCACGCGCAACCGTGCACGCCCGCTCGCCGCGTCGTGCAAGTCGAAGAGGGCGTCGAGAAGCGGTGCCGTGCCTGTCATCGAAATTCAGGTGCGCAGGTAAAGCTAACCGGAAGCGTTGTAGTTCCGGAGTGCGATGTTCGCGAAAGAGTTTGTTTCCAGATTCTCTATAATTTCGTTCTTTGCCTGCGCACATCCGCGTACATTCGATGGAACTCGCGAAAAGCTTCGACCCGCACGCGATCGAGGCGAAGTGGTACCCGATCTGGGAATCGCGCGGCTACTTCGAGCCGCGCTACGAGCGAGGCGCGCCCGCGTACTGCATCCAGCTGCCGCCGCCGAATGTCACCGGCACGCTGCACATGGGACACGCGTTCCAGCAGACGCTGATGGACGTGCTCATCCGCTACCACCGGATGCGCGGCTTCAACACGCTGTGGCAGGTCGGCACCGATCACGCCGGCATTGCGACGCAGATCGTCGTCGAGCAGCAGTTGAAGGCGACCGGCCTCACGCGCCACGATCTTGGACGCGACGCCTTCGTCGATCGCGTGTGGGCGTGGAAGAACGAGTCCGGCGGCGCGATCACGACGCAGATGCGTCGTCTGGGCGCAGCCGCAGACTGGTCGCGCGAGCGCTTCACCATGGACGAAGGGTTGTCGGCGGCCGTCCGCGAAACGTTCGTGCAACTCTACGAGAACGGGCTCATCTATCGGCGCAAGCGCCTCGTCAACTGGGATCCGAAGCTGATGACGGCCGTGTCGGACCTCGAGGTCGACAACGACGAGGAGAACGGCCGGATCTGGGAACTGCGCTATCCGCTGGCCGACCGTTCCGCGTCGCTGGTCGTGGCGACGACGCGGCCCGAAACGATGCTCGGCGACACGGCGGTCGCGGTGAATCCCGACGACGAGCGCTATCGCGATTTCATCGGCAAGAAGGTCGCGTTGCCGCTGACCGATCGCGAAATTCCGGTCATTGCGGATACGTACGTCGATCGCGCATTCGGCACCGGCGTGGTCAAGATCACGCCGGCGCACGACCTCAACGACTGGGAAGTGGGGCAACGCCACGGGCTGCCCGCAATCGCGATCTTCAACCTCGACGCGACGGTCAACGACAACGCGCCGGCGAAATATCGTGGCCTCGATCGTTACGCCGCGCGCAAGGCGGTGCTGGACGATCTGCGCGACGCGGGCCTCGTCGTCTCGGAGAAGCCGCACACGATGATCGTGCCGCGCTGCGGGCGCACGGGCGAAGTGATCGAGCCGATGCTGACCGACCAGTGGTACGTCGCGATGCGAAAACCCGCGCCGGCCACGCATCCGCTGTGGCCGGGCAGGACGATCCAGGACCTGTGCCTCGCGGCGGTGAGCGAGCGCGGCCTCGTCGATCCGCAGACGGGCGAAGCGGGTCGCGTGCGCTTCGTGCCCGGCGAATGGATCTCGACGTACCTGCACTGGATCAACAACATCCAGGACTGGTGCATTTCGCGACAGCTGTGGTGGGGTCACCAGATTCCGGCGTGGTACGACGAGGAGAACACCCTCTACGTCGCGATGACCGAAGAGGACGCCCGCGCGCAGGCCTCGAAGCGTCTCGGGCGCGAACCGACGTCGTTCCATCGCGACGAGGACGTGCTCGACACCTGGTTCTCGTCCGCGCTGTGGTGTCACTCGACGCTCGGCTGGCCGGCCGACACGCGCGAGTTGCGCACGTTCCTGCCGTCGTCGGTGCTCGTCACCGGTTTCGACATCATCTTCTTCTGGGTCGCCCGGATGATCATGACGACGACGTTCTTCACCGGCAAGGTGCCGTTCCGCGACGTCTACATCAACGCGATCGTGCGCGATGCCGACGGGCAGAAGATGTCGAAGTCGAAGGGCAACGTGCTCGACCCGCTCGACCTGATCGACGGCGTGGACGCCGACGTGCTCGTGTCGAAGAGTGTCGCGAACATGATGGACCCGCGCCAGGCGGAGAAGGTCGCGAAGCGGACGCGCCAGCACTACCCGAACGGCATTCCCGCGTTCGGCGCCGACGCGCTGCGCTTCACATTCGCCTCGCTCGCCACGTTCAACCGCACGCTGAACTTCGACCTCGATCGCTGCGAGGGGTACCGCAACTTCTGCAACAAGCTCTGGAACGCGACGCGCTTCGTGCTGATGAACGTCGACGGAAAGGACGTCGGTCTCGATGAAGCCGCGCCGCGTACGTACACGTTCGTCGATCGCTGGCTGCTCGGGCGGCTGCAGCGCGCGAAGCACGACATCACCGAGAATCTCGACGGCTATCGCTTCGACCTCGCCGCGCGCGCGCTCTACGAGTTCGTGTGGGACGAGTACTGCGACTGGTACGTCGAGCTCGCGAAGGTGCAGCTCGCGCGCGCCGATGCGGCGGGCGACGAAGCCGCCGCACGGGGCACGCGTTGCACGCTCGTGCGCGAGCTGGAGGCGACGCTGCGCCTCGCGCATCCGTTCATGCCGTTCATCACCGAGGAGCTGTGGCAGATCGTCGCGCCGCTCGCCGGCAAGCACGGCGAGACGATTCAGCTGCAGCCGTTCCCGAAGGCGAATTTCGAGCGCATCGACGAAGCCGCCGATGCGAAGATGGCGCTGTTGAAAGACGTCGTGAACGCGTGCCGGACGCTGCGCGGCGAGATGGGGCTGTCGCCTGCTCGGAAGGTGCCGTTGATCGCTGCGGGCGATCGCGCAGCGCTCGCGGACTTCGCGCCGTACCTCGCACCGCTCGCGAAGCTGTCCGAAGTGCGCATCGTGGACCGGCTGCCCGCAGGCGATGCGCCCGTGCAGATCGTCGGCGACTTCCGATTGATGCTGCACATCGAGGTGGACGTTGCCGCCGAGCGCGAGCGCCTCGCGAAGGACATCGCGCGCCACGAAGGCGAGATCGCGAAGGCGCAGGCGAAGCTCGCGAACGAATCGTTCGTGGCGCGCGCGCCGGCGGCGGTGGTCGAGCAGGAGCGCGCGCGCCTCGCCGGCTTCAGTGCGACGCTCGGGAAGCTGCGCGAGCAGCACGCGCGCCTCGGCGAGCAAAAGTGATGCGTCCTCCCACCGGAATTTAGAGTCGGACTCCAAATTCGATACCGGATTTGGAGTCCGACTCCAAATTCGGCGGCAGGCGGGATTTCCTGAAAAATCGCGTGCAAGCCTCCCCCGTCCGGTGGCTATACTGTCCTATCCCGCATCACAGGGGATTCCCCTCGGGGTCGCTGCAACGGCGGCCCTGCATCAACCTAACTGGAGGGCGACATGGCGGTACACATTGGCGACGTAGTTCCCGATTTCACGGCCGATACCACGGAAGGCAAGATCAGGTTCCACGACTGGATCGGCGACCACTGGGCGATCCTGTTCTCGCACCCGAAGGACTTCACCCCGGTGTGCACGACCGAGCTCGGCACGATGGCGCGCATGAAATCCGAGTTCGACAAGCGCAACACGAAGATCATCGGCATCAGCGTCGATCCCGTGAGCGATCACACGCGCTGGGCGAAGGACATCGAGGAGACGCAGGGCGCCGCCGTCAACTATCCGATCATCGGCGGCGACGACCTCGAAATCGCCAAGGCGTACGACATGATCCACCCGAACGCGAGTGGCGGTGGGCCGCGCACGGCGAACGACAACGCGACCGTGCGCAACGTGTTCATTATCGGGCCCGACAAGAAGCTGAAGGCGATGCTGGTGTACCCGATGAGCGCCGGCCGCAACTTCGACGAGGTGCTGCGCCTGCTCGACGCGCTGCAAACGAACGCGAAGCACGGTCTCGCGACGCCCGCCAACTGGAAGCCGGGCGAGGATTGCATCATTCCGACGTCGGTGACGGACGAAGACGCGAAGAAGAAGTACCCGGGCGGCTTCAAGACGCACAAGCCGTACCTGCGCACGACCGCGCATCCGAAGTAAGCACGCAGTACGAGGGGCGCTTCGGCGCCCCTCTTCGGAAAACCAGCGTCACGTCCTGCTTTTCCAGCGTCGTCCCGCTTTTCGCCAAGGACGCGCGTGCGGGTCACGGACGACGGCGAAAAGCAGGCTCTGACCCGACTTCCCGCGTTTGACCTCGGCCCCCGAATCGCGGACACTGTCCGCCGCACTGGGGGGCAGCATGAGCGGTGTCGTTCCGATGCACGCGCAGCCCGCCACGCTCGACGACGATGCGTGGGAAGACCTGCTCGACTTCATCGAGGAGCGCCGGGTCATCCCGATCATCGGGCCGGAGCTCCTGCAGGTCGACACCGACGCGGGACCGCGCCTCCTCTACGAATGGGTCGCGGAGAAGCTCGCCGCGAAGCTCGGCGTCGACACGTCGGAGCTCGCGCGCCCGCTCACGCTGAACGACGTCGTCTGCTGGTTCCTCGCCTCGCGAGGCCGCCGCGAGGAGGCGTACACCCGGCTTCGCGGCCTCTTCCGCGATACCACGTTCGCGCCGCCGCTCGCGCTGCGCCAGCTCGCGCAAATTGCCGACTTCGATCTCTTCGTCACCACGACGTTCGACCCGCTGCTCGAGCAGGCGGTGAACCTGGAGCGCTTCGGCGGCGCGCAGTCGACCGAGGTGCTCGCGTATGCGCCGAACCGCGTCGTCGACCTGCCGTCGGAGCGTGAAAGACTGACGCGGCCGGTCGTCTATCACCTGCTGGGTCGACTGTCCGCTTCGCCGACATACGTGATTTCCGACGAGGACACGCTCGAGTTCATCTGCGCGCTCCAAAGCGAGCACCTCGCGCCCGAGAAGCTCTTCCACGAGCTCGAGCACAACCACCTGCTCTTCATCGGCAGCACCTTCACCAACTGGCTCGCGCAGCTCTTCCTGCGCATGGCGAAGCGGCATCGGCTGTCCGATCCGCGCGACGTCGGCGAAGTGCTCGCCGACAACCATTCGACGGGCGACGAACGGCTGATGAACTTCCTGCAGCAGGTGAGCGTGCGCACGCGCGTCTACAGCGGTGGCAGCCGGTTCGTCGACGAGTTGCACCGCCGGTGGATGACGCGCCGCAAGCGCGGCGAAGTGATCGACCTCGCGCGCCCGCAGCGCTTCCTCCCCCCCGAGCGCGAGATGCCGGAGAACGCCGTCTTCATCAGCTACGCGCGCGAAGACCTCGCCGCCGTCCAGCGCCTGAAGGGGGGCCTCGACGAGGCTGGCGTCCGCACGTGGTTCGACCTCGATCGCCTCGAAGGCGGCGACGATTACGACCGCAAGATCCAGCGCAACATCGCGCGCTGCTCGTATTTCGTCCCCGTCATCTCTGCCACGACCGAGCGGCGCCTCGAAGGCTATTTCCGCCGCGAATGGAGCTACGCGCTCGACCGCGCGCGCAACATCGCCGACGACGCGCTCTTCATCGTGCCGGTGTGCATCGACGACACGAACGCGGTGACGGCGCACGTGCCGGACAAGTTCAAGGCGCTGCACTTCACGCGGCTGCCGGACGGCGAGGTGACCGCGGAGTTCGCGCGTCACCTGCGGGACTTCCTCTCGGCTCGCCACGCCTGAACCGTGCCTCTCGACAGCCCGGCGCCGCAGTCGTCGATCGATGCCGAGAACCCCTGGCTCGGGCTCGCGTCGTTCACCGAGGATTCGCGCGCCTGGTTTCACGGGCGCGAGGAGGAGGTCGCCGAACTCGCGCGGCGTGTCCAGCGCAAGCTGCTGACGCTGCTGTTCGGCAAGTCGGGCCTCGGAAAAACGTCGATCCTGCAGGCCGGCATCGTGCCGCGCCTTCGCGCACTGGGCTACTGCCCGGTGTACGTGCGCATCGACTATGCGCAAGGTTCACCTCCGGCGGCCGAGCAGATCAAGCAGGCGATCTTCCGTGCGAGCGAGACGTCCGGGCAGTGGACGCACGTCGGCGTCGCGCTGCCGGGGGAGTCGCTGTGGGAGTTCCTGCATCACCGCGGCGACGTGCTGCGTGACGCATCCGGCCATGCGCTGACGCCGCTTTTGATCTTCGACCAGTTCGAGGAGATCTTCACGCTCGCGCAGGGCGACGATTTCGGGCGCAGGCGCGCGGTGGAGTTCGTCGAGGAACTCGCCGACCTCGTCGAGAACCGGCCGCCGCGGGCGCTCGAAGCGCGCATCGACGCCGACGACGACCTTGCCGAGCAGTTCGATTTCACGCGCAGCGACTATCGCGTGCTGATTGCGCTGCGCGAGGACTACCTCGCCCATCTGGAGACGTTCAAGGCGGCGATGCCGTCGATCACGCAGAACCGCATGCGGCTCGCGCCAATGACCGGCGAGCAGGCGCTCGAGGCCGTGCAAAAGCCCGGCGGCAGCCTCGTGTCGCAGGAAGTCGCGGAGGCGATCGTCCGCTTCACTGCGGGAGGTGCCGAGCTACGCAACGCGGAAGTCGAGCCGTCGCTCTTGTCGCTGATCTGCCGCGAGCTCAACAACGCGCGGATTGCGCAAGGGCGAACCGAGATCTCCGCAGATCTGCTCGCCGGCTCGCACGACACCATCCTCGCGGAATTCTACGAGCGCGCGCTTGCCGACCAGCCCCTCGGCGTCCGGCATTTCATCGAGGACCAGCTCCTCACGGAATCCGGATTTCGCGAAAGCCTCGCCGAGGAGCGCGTGCAGAAGGCCTTCGCGGCGGCGGCCGCGGCGCCCGACGCGCTCGCGCGCCTCGTCGACCGGCGGCTGCTGCGCGTCGAAGAGCGCCTCGACGTTCGCCGCGTCGAGCTCACGCACGACGTCCTCTGCCCGGTCGTGCGCGCGAGCCGCGATCTGCGGCGCGAGCGTGAAGCGCGCGACGAGGCGGAGCGCAAGCTCGCCGAGCAGCAGGCGCGCGAGCGTGCGACGCACAAGGCGCTCGTCCGCGCACGGCAGGTCGCGGCGATCTGCGGCGTGCTCGCGCTCGCCGCGATCGCGAGCGCGTTCTTCGGCTACGAAAGCATGCAGCGCGCACGGCGGGCCGAAGCGCAGGCGCAGCAGACGCGCGTGCTCGCCGAGAAGGCGCGCGGCGAGGCCGAGAAGCTGGTCGTGTACCTGCTCGACGATTTCTACCGCGAGCTCGAGCCCATTGGACGCCTCGACATCGTCGCGTCGCTCGCGAGGCGCGCGGTCGACTACTACGCCGCGCTGCCGGCGGAATTGCGCACGCCCGATACCGAACGCAACCGCGCGCTCGCGCTTGTCCGCTACGGCGCGGCACTACGCGATCAATCACGGATCGCGGAAAGCAAGGCCGCGCTCGATGACGCCGTGGCGACGCTGGCCAAAATGCGCAGCGAAGGCGATGCGTCGGAAGCGACCGCGGTCGGCTTGGGGTTGGCACTCTCGGTGCAAGGACGCGTCGCTTACAGCCAGAACGACCGGCTGGCGGCGGTCGACCTCGCACGCCGCGGCGTCGCGGTGCTGGAACCGTTGATGTCGACCGGGACGGCCTCCGCTGCATTGCGACGAACGTACGGGCTCGCAACGACGTATCTCGGGTTTACACAGTTGCAGACGGGCGAGAACGACGCTGCGGTCGCGACGCTCGCCCATGCGCGCGACGCGTATCGTGGGATCGCCAACCTCGCGCTCGACGATCTGCCCGCCGCGACGGCCTACGCCGAAGCGTCGGCATGGCAGATGTCGGCCTTGCAGAACCTCGGCCGCTTCGACGACGTTCGCAAGGTCGGCGACGATGCGTACAAGGTGACGCGGCAGGTGCTCGAGCGGCGTCCCGGCGACATGGCGGCGCTTCGCGCCGAGGGCCTGTTGCTCGGCACGCTGAACGGCGTCGAGTGGAACGACCTCCATTTGCGCAAGGCGCAGGCCGCGACGGCGCAGGGCGCGCGCGATTGGGAGGCCATCGTGCGTCTCGATCCGACGAACCAGATTGCCTGGAACAACCTCGCCGATGCGCGCATCGGCGTCATGGCCACGCATTTCTTCCTCGGCGAAATCGGTGACGCGCGCCGGCAGGCGCAGTCGGCGCTCGACATCGCATCCCACGTCAAGGAAGCCGCGTTCATCGGTAGCGTTCTCGCGCTCGGATCGGGATACCTCGCACGCATCGACGCGGATGCCGGCGACCGCAAGGGCGCGGAAGTGGCACTGGCAGAGAACAGGCGCTTCATCGCGCTCGCCGTCCGCGACCTGCCGCCGGATGCCTATGGCCGGCAATGGACGCCGGAAGTCCTCGGATATTACGGTTATCCCGGAACCGGACCCGGTTATGGAGGCTTCGCCGTGCCGGTGGCGGACGGCGATTACGCCGCCGTCCGGTCGCTGGCGCACGCATCGGCGGCGCGCCTCGAAAAGCTCCAGCCGGCGTCCGGACAAGCCGAAGCGCGCGACGGTGCGCTCGAAACCGCCTGGCGCTTCGCCGCCGATGCCGCGTACCGGATGAAGGACTATGCGGGCGCCGACGCCGACATCCATCGTGCGCTCGCCGTACGCGCACGGCTGCCGATCCGAACATTGGGCGAGCGGCGCGACGTCGGCACGCAGTCGGTGCTTGCGGGCATGATTGCCGCACGCCTCGGGCGCCTCGATGAAGCGCGCGCGCTGATCGATCCGGTGCTGGCGATGCAGCGCGAGTTGGCGACCCGGCCCGGCAACGACGATCAGGTGCAGCGTTTCGAGTACGCGCAAGCGCTCTACGCGTCGGCGCTCGCCGGTTCTTCGCAGCGCGTTGAAGACCTTCGGCAGGCCGCAGCGCTCCTCGACGCATTACCCGTGGAGATGCGACAGCTGATCAGCATTCGTCGGTGGCGCCAATGGATCGCGGAGGCGCAGGGCTCCTGAGCGCGGACATCGAGCACATTCGCGCGCACCTCGATCGCGGTGCGCCGTGGGATGCGTGCGATGCCTTCCGGCACGCGTTCACAGCACAAAGCGACGACGCCGAGTTCGTGTATTGGGGTGCGCTTGCGCATGCGCGAGCGGGGGCGACGAAGGCCGCGCATTCGCTCCTCGATCGGTGCGACCTCGCAACGCTGCCCGCGGCGCTGCGCGTCGAGGCGCTGTCGCTGCGCGGACGGCTCTGGAAGGACGCGTTCCAGCGCGTCCGCGATCCGCGGGCCGCCATGCAATGCGTCCGGCAGGCACGGGAGCAATACCTCCTCGCCTACGGCATCGCGCACGACCCGTACCCCGGCGTCAACGGGGCGACGCTCGCATTGCTGGAAGGGGATGCAGCCGCGGCGACAGCGCTCGCACGCGAAGTCGCGCAGGCGGTGGCCGATCGACGCGACGAGTCGGTCTGGTCCGTCGCGACGCGTGCCGAAGCGCGATTGCTCGTCGGCGAGGTCGATGCCGCCGCACAGGATTACGCTGAAGCGTGCGAGCGTGCGCAGGGCAACGCCGGCGTCATCGCGTCGATGCGGCGGCAGCTCGCGCTGCTCGCGCGCGTCCTTCCGCAGGCCGGAGAGCTGCTGTCGCTGCTGTCGGCGCCCGACGTCGTCGCGTTCGCGGGCCACTTGATCGACGCCGGCAACCGCGCAGTCCCGCGCTTTCCTCCGTCGCTGGTCGGGAGCGTGCGCCAGGCGCTCGACCGCAGCATCGCGGCGATGCATCAACCGGTCGCGTTCGCGTCGGCCGCCTGCGGCGCGGATCTGCTGTTCGTCGAGGCCGCGCTCGCGAAGGGCGCGGAAGTCAACGTCGTGCTGCCGTTCGCGCGCGACGACTTCGTACGGAGCAGCGTCGTCGTCGGGGGCGACGAATGGGTCCGCCGCTTCGACGATGCACTCGCGCGCGCCTCGCGGGTGATCATGGCCACCGACGAGCAATACTTGGGCGACGACATGCTCTTCGAGCATGCGGCGCTGCTCGTCGAGGGCTTGGCGCGGCTGCGCGCGGCACAACTCGAGGCGGCGCCGTGCATGCTGTGCGTGATCGATCCGCAAGGCGGCGGTGACGTCGGCGGCACGCTGAGTTCGTACGAGCGCTGGAAGGCGAGCGGCGATCGCCTGCAGGCCATCGACCTCGCGACGCTCGGCGAACGGAAGTCGTCCTCAAGGGCCGTTTCCTCGCCGGTCCTGCGAAAAGTAGGGTCAGACCCTACTTTCCGCGAAGGGGCTGCCGATAGGACGCCTTCGCACCCGAAAGCAGGGTCTGACCCTGCTTTTTCGGGAGCGCGGGCGTGGAAGGCGCTGATGTTCGCCGATGTCGCCGGCTTCAGCCGTGTGCGCGATGCCTTCGCGCTGCGCTTCCACGAACGCTTTCTCGACCTTGGCGCACGCGCGATCGCGCAATCGCCGGCGAAACCGCTCGACGCCAAGACCTGGGGCGACGCGCTGCACGTCGTGTTCGACGGTGCGCGCGATGCGGCCGATTTCGCGCTGCGCCTGCTCGAATCCTCGCTCGGAGGCGACTGGTCCGATGCGGGCATCCCCGGGACCAGCGGGCTGCGCATTGCGCTGCACGCCGGGCCCGTGTTCCACGGCTACGATCCCGTGATGCAGCGCGAGGATTTCTTCGGTGCCAGCGTCACGTGCGCGGCGCGCATCGAGCCGGTGACTCCGCCCGGAACGGTCTACGCGAGCGAGGCATTCGCGGCGACACTCGGCGCGCAATGCGGGCACGGGTTCGCGCTCGAATACATCGGACGCACGCCGCTCGCGAAGGCGTACGGGGACATGCGGATCTATCGCGTCGATCGCGCGTGAGTCCAGGCCAGCGCGTCGTCCGCAAGGCGCAGCACTTCGGCAGCCTCGCGCGCGGGGTCGAACAGCGCCGCACGTTCGGCGCATTGCGACGCGAGATGCGCGAGGAACGCCGGATCGCGGCTCACGCGATCGAGAAGCTCGGCGAGCTCCGCATCGTCGCCGCGCGTGAAATAACCGTCGTAGTCGGCGCCCAGCATGCCGATGTTGCCCGGAATGCGGCTCGCGAGCACCGGCACGCCGGCGGTCACGGCTTCGACGATCACGTTCGCGCCACCCTCCATCACGCTCGACACGATCATCGCGCGCGCGGTGCCGATGCGTCGCCGCGTTTCGCCATGCGGCCGCGCACCGAGCCAGCGGTATCGGCGCATCGAATGCCAACTGCGGTCGTTCAGTCCACGGGCCGCCTCGGCGTACGCGGGGTCGAGCGCATCGCCGATGTGCACGAGGCGAACCGTCGAATCCGCGGGCAACCGGAGCAGCGCACGCATGGGTGTCATCGGATCCTTTTCCGGCCGCATGTGGCCGACGAGGATCACGTCGAACGTGCGCCTCGGCGGCATTCCCGGTGTTCGCGTGGGCGCCGATTGGTAGATCACACGGCATTTTCGACGGTGCCGCGGCGCGAGCTCGTCGGGCGCGGCCTCCTGCAGAACCACGAGATGGGTCGCGAGCTCGAGCGAACGCTGCGCCCACACGTCGACAGCGAGATCGCGGTAGAGGTCGGTGCCGGTCAGCACGAGCACGCGGGCGTGATTGGGACACGCCTCGGCGAACGTGGATAACGCGCCGGCCGAGCGCCGCGCATGCAGGGCGATCATGCATCGCGGCTGCGAATCGGCCGGCGACCACCCGGGTCGAACGTCGACGTGGAAGCGTTCGCCAAGGAAGCGCGACCATCGATGCGCAGTGCGCCAGTTGCCATTGTTGGCGGTGCGCGTTGCAGGGCTGACAATGACGAGTGTCGGCTTGGAGGCCATCGATGAGCGGCGAAGGGATCGCAGCGCGGTTCGCGGGCAAGTCGGATCTCGAGCGCGCGCTGCGCGACGCGTATCAGCGCAGTTGGCGCGTGCTCGCCGATCTCTCGCCCGAGCAATGGCGCGTACCGTACCACGCCGGCATCAATCCTCCGCTTTGGGAATGTGCACATGTCGCGTGGTTCGGCGAATGGTGGGTGTTGCGCGATGCGCACTGGACGCAGGGCGACGAACTCGTCACCGCGTGCGCGTCGCTGCTGCCCGGTGCCGACCGGTGGCTCGATTCGTCGCGCGTCGCGCACGCCGATCGCTGGACGCTCGACCTGCCGCCGCTCGACGAAATCCGCGACTACGCGCGGGCCGTGCACGACGCCGTGCTCGTGAAACTCGAGGCCGCCGGCGGCGATCTGTATCCCTTTCGGCTCGCGCTGTTCCACGAGGACATGCACGGCGAGGCGCTGACGTACATGCGCCAGACGCTCGATTACGCGCCGCCGTGGCCGCTCGCGCTACCGCTGCACGGGACACGCTGCGAGGACGTCGCGATCGACGTGGGCGACTTCGTCCAGGGATCGCGCCCGGGGCAGGGCTTCGCGTTCGACAACGAGAAATGGGCGCATCGCACGAACCTCTCGCCGTATCGCATCGCGGGCACGTGCGTCACGAACGCAGCGTTCGCCGAATTCGTCGAGGCGGGCGGTTATCGCGAGCGCGCATGGTGGTCCGATGACGGGCTGGCGTGGCTCCGCGACGCGCGCATCGAACATCCGCACCGCTGGCGCAAGGATGCGGACAGGTGGGAGCTACGCTGGTTCGGCGCGTGGCAGCCGCTGCCCGTCGACGCGCCGGTCTGCCACGTCAACGCGTACGAAGCCGAAGCGTACTGTCGCTTCGCAGGGCGCCGCCTGCCGACCGAAGCGGAATGGGAATGCGCGGCCGTGCAGGGTGCGATCGACTGGGGCGGATCGGTGTGGGAGTGGACGAGCGACGTCTTCCGGCCGTATCCCGACTTCGGCGCCGATCGATATCGCGACTACTCGCAGCCGTGGTTCGGAACGCATCGCAGCCTGCGTGGCGGTTCGCTCGCCACACAGCCGCGCATGACGCATCCGCGCTATCGCAACTTCTTCCTGCCGCATCGTTCCGACATCTTCGCGGGCTTTCGCACATGCGCCCCGCATTGAAGGAGGTTCGACGTCTTGGTGAACGGCGACGCAACCTGCGCGTGGGTGCCGCTCGTGACGCTGCAGTGACGTGATGTCGCTCCCGCGCACGTTTCGCGCGCTACGCCACCGCAATTTCCGGCTGTTCTTCACCGGCCAGGGCCTGTCGCTGATCGGGACGTGGCTGCAGCAGGTCGCGATGGGCTGGCTCACCTATCGCCTCACCAATTCCGCGTTCCTGCTCGGCGTCGTCGCGTTCTGCGCCAACGTCGGCATCCTGCTTTTCAGCAACCTCGCCGGCGTCGTCGCCGACCGCATCGATCGGCGGCGCGGCCTCTTCGCCACGCAATCGCTGATGCTCGCGCAGGCGATCGTGCTCGCGGTGCTGGTGGCGTTCGGCTGGATCCAGACCTGGCACCTGATCGTGCTCGCGCTGTGGCTCGGCACCTGCTCGGCGTTCGACATGCCGCTTCGGCAGTCCATGTACGTGCACTTCATCGCCGATCGCGGCGACCTCGGCAACGCGATCGCGCTGAACTCGATGCTCGTGAACACGGCGCGCGTCGTGGGTCCCGCGCTCGCCGGCATGCTGCTGGCGGTCACCAGCGAGGCCGTGTGCTTCGCGCTGAACGCGCTGTCGTTCATCGCCGTGATCGTCGCGATCGCGAAGATGGATTGGCCTGCGGACATCCGGCAGCAGGTCACGGCGGGCTGGTGGGCGAGCTGGGTCGAAGGCGCGCGCTACGCGCACGGTCTCGCGCCGGTGCGCATCCTGTTGTTCGTGGTCGCCGCGCTGGCATGGACGATCTCGCCGTATACGTCGCTGATGCCGATCTATGCGAAGGACATCTACGCGGCAGGCCCAACCGCGCTCGGCCTGCTGCTCTCGGCGGCGGGCTTCGGCGCGCTCGTGTCGACGCTGCATCTCGCCGGGCGTGCGACGGTGCGCGGCCTCGGCCGCATCATCCTGTTCGCGGTGGCCACGAGCGGCGCCGCGCTCCTCGCATTCGCGTACCTGCGCGTCTTTCCGCTCGCGCTGGTGCTGCTCTTCCTCGTCGGTGGCGGAACGATCCTTGCGGCGGCGTCGACGAACACGATCCTGCAGACGATCGTCGAGGACCGGCTGCGCGGGCGTGTCGCGTCGTTCTACACGCTTGCGTTCCTCGGCGTCGCGCCGCTCGGCAACCTCGCCGCCGGCGCGATCGCCGCGAAGATGGGCGCGCCGTTCACGTTCGCGTTGAACGGCGCGCTCGCCGTGCTCGCCGCGCTCTGGTATCGCTCGAAGCTTCCTGCGATCCGCGCGGTGCTGCGGCCGATGTACGAGCAACTCGGCGTGCCGCCGCGCCGCTGATCGCGGCGCTTTGATTGCAGACCGCGCGATCGTTCAGCGCAGCATGAACGACATCGCCGACAGGCTGTTGAGCACGCGCACCGCGTAGCGCATCGTCGGCGCGCGGAACTCGAGTGCAAGGGCGTCGGCACGCCGCAGGATCGGCAGCATCGCAAAGAGGTCGGCGAGCGCGACACTGGTGGCTTCGACGCGCACGTTCAGGGGTGTCGGCAACGGTTGCAGCTCGAGCGATGCGCATTT
This sequence comes from Burkholderiales bacterium, assembly GCA_025927765.1. Lineage (GTDB taxonomy): Bacteria > Pseudomonadota > Gammaproteobacteria > Burkholderiales > Casimicrobiaceae > VBCG01. The sequence continues at coordinate 5,253 of JAICKU010000067.1, read as the reverse complement.
CGCGGCGGCCTCACGCGCACCGGCCTCGATCGCGTCGCATGCGGCGCCCGGCGACAGGCTCGTCGCCACGCGATGGCCGTGCGCGCGCTTCACGACGACCCCGATCGCGCCGGGAAAGAGCGGCGCCGTTTCGGCGACGAACGCATCGTCGCCGGTGAAGAGCGCGACCGGCACGCCGAATTCGGCGGCGACGCCGCCATAGAGCGACGCTTCGCCGGCGTCGACGCCGTTCACGAGCACGCGCGCGAAGGCGAAGCTGCTGATCGTGTGCGAAAGAATGCCGGGCGCGGCCGAGCGGGCGTCCCAGCCGACGAGCAGGACGGCCTTGCAGTCGGGATCGTCGACCCCGGCCACCATGCCGAGGTCGCGCGGCTTGCCGAGCAGCACCTCGGCGCGCGGGTCGAGCTCGTCGGGTAGCAGGTTGCGGAACTGGCCGTGGGAATCGTTGACGACGACACGGCTCGCACCGCCGGCGAACGCGCCGCGGATCGCGGCGTTCGCTTCGCCGGTCATCCATCGGCGCGCGCGCTCGGATTCCGGATGGCCGAAGCGCGTCTGCTCGGGATGCACGACGCCCGCGATGCCCTCGATGTCGACGGAGACGAGGATCATCATGATCGCGTGGCCGAGATCCGTTCTCGCCAGTCGGGCAGGCGCTCCCGGATTGCCGGACGGACATGGCCGTCACGGCCATGGACCGTTTGCGCGGCAAAGAGCGCGTGGACGATCGACTGCTCGACGGCTTCGGCGGCCGCGTCGAACAATGGGTCGAGGAGTGCGTCGGGCACATCCGGCAATCCTTGCGCCGTGCTGAACGCGATCGCGATGTCCCCGCTGCCATGTGCGAAGTTCGAGCCGGTGCGCGCGATGCCTGCGGCGCATCGCAGCGCGAGGCGCCGCAACTGCCGCGCATCGAGCGGTGCGTCGGTCGCGAGGACGACGATGATCGAGCCGGACTCCGATGTCGAGCCGCACGCGGGGACGAGCGTGCGGCCGATGGCGACGCCGCCGATCGTGAGCTGTGGAAGTCGTCCGAAGTTCGCGAGCACGAGGGCGCCAACGACGTATCGCGATCCGCCGCGGCTCGCCACGCGCGATGCCGAGCCGATGCCACCCTTCAACTCGAAGCACGACATGCCGCGGCCGGCGCCGACGGCGCCTTGGCCGAAATCGGCACGCGCGTCGTCGTACGCCTGCGTGTAATGCGCTTCGCTCACCGCAAACGCCTGGAGGTCGTTCAGGAAGCCGTCGTTGCATTCGCCGACGACCGGGTTGACCGTCGGCAGCATGCGACCGATGCCGGGATTCGCTTTGACCGCGGTGCGAATCATCGCGGTTGCGATCGTGCCGACGGCGAACGTATTGGTGAGCGCAATCGGCGTTTCGAGTACGCCCAGCTCGTCGAGCTGCACCAGGCCCACGGTCTTGCCGAAGCCGTTGAAGACCACCGACGCCGCGGGGAGGGGATGCCGATAGAGGTCGCCGGCATGCGGCCGGATCACGGTGACGCCGGTTTGAATCGTATCGTCGGCAAGCGTGGCGTGGCCGACCGTGACTTCGCCGACGTCGGCGATCGAATCACGCGATCCGGCGTCGAGCACACCGACTCGCGGGGAGTCGAACTTCATCGCCGCTCGATGCGCGGATCGAGCGCGTCGCGCAAGCCGTCGCCGAGCAGGTTGAACGCGAGCACGGTGAGGAAGATCGCGAGCGCGGGGAAGATCGCTTCGTGCGGCGCGGTCAGCATGTCGGAGCGCGCCGCGTCGAGCATCGCACCCCATTCGGGCGTGGGCGGCTGCGCACCCATGCCGAGGAACGACAGGCTCGCCGCGGTGATGATCGACGTGCCGATGCGCAGCGAAAAGTAGACGACGACGGCCGAGATGGTGCCCGGGAAGATGTGGCGAAAGATGATCGTGCGCGCATTGGCGCCGAGGCTTCGCGCCGCCTCGATGTACGTAAGGTGCTTCAACGCGAGCGTGTTGCCGCGGACGAGCCGCGCGAACGTCGGCACGCTGAAGATGGCGACCGCCGCGATCACGTTCGTCATGCCGCCGCCCAGGATCGCGACGATCGCGATCGCGAGCAGGATGCCCGGAAACGCGAACAGCACGTCGCAGATGCGCATGATCACGCGATCCCACCAGCCTTCGCGATAGCCGGCGACGAGCCCCAGCAGTGTGCCGACGACGGCGCCGATCGCGACCGACAGGAAGCCGGCGGCGAGCGAGATGCGCGCGCCCATCAGGATGCGGCTCATGATGTCGCGGCCGAGCGCGTCGACGCCGAACCAGTGCGCGAGCGACGGCGGCGCGTTGAGCTTGTCGTAGTCGAAGTAGTTCTCGGCGTCGTACGGCACGATCCAGGGTGCTGCGATCGCGACGACGACGAGCAGCACGACGAACACGCCCGCGACGAGCGCGATCTTCTGCCGCTTGAACTTGCGCCAGAACTCCGACCACGGCGTGCGCACGCGCTCGCCGCTGACGACACCTTGCACGGCGGCGGGGAGCGTGGCCATCACCGGTACCGGATCGTGGGGTTGATGAGGCCGTACAGCACGTCGACGATCAGGTTGATCAGGATGAACTCGAGCGAGAACAGCAGCACGAGCGCCTGGATCACCGGATAGTCGCGCATGTCGACGGCATCCACGAGAAGCCGCCCGAGCCCCGGCCAGTTGAACACCTTCTCGACGACGATCGAGCCGCCGAGCAGGAAGCCGAACTGCAGACCCATCATCGTCACGACGGGGATCAGCGCGTTGCGCAGCGCGTGCTTGATCACGACCCGTCGTTCGTCGAGACCCTTCGCTCGCGCGGTCCGGATGAAATCCTCGCCGAGGATGTCGACGAACGACGAGCGCGTGAAGCGCGCCATGATCGCGGCCACTGCGGCGCCGAGCGTGATCGACGGCAGGATGTAATGGCGCCAGGTGTCGTTGCCGACGGTGGGCAGCCAGTTCAGGTCCACGGCGAAGATCTGCATCAGCACCATGCCGAGCGCGAACGCCGGGAACGAGATGCCCGACACGGCGAGCGTCATGCCGACGCGATCCGGCCAGCGATTGCGCCACACCGCCGACATGATTCCGATCGTCATGCCGAACAGCACCGACCACAGCATGCTCCACACGGTAAGCCAGAACGTGGGCATGAAACGATCGCCGATCTCGGTCGCGACCGGCCGCTTGGTGCTGATCGAGCGGCCGAAGTCCCAATGCAGCACGCCGTTCACGAAGCGCAGGAATTGCTGCGGCAGGGGCTTGTCGAGCCCGAGGTCCTTGCGTACGAGCTCGACCGTTTCCGGCGTCGCGTCCTGTCCCGCGGCGAGGCGCGCCGGATCGCCCGGCAACAGGTGCACGAGCATGAACACGAGGAAGCCGACGAGGACGAGCGTCGGCAGCAAACCGAGCAGTCGTTTGGCGATATACGCCGTCATGGAACTTCGGGGTCAGAGCTGTAAGTCGCCGCGCGGGGTCGAGGAGTTCGGGGTCAGAGCTGTACGTCGCCGCGCGGCGACTTATCGCTCTGACCCCGAAGTCCGACCGCGCAGTCCTGCTCCTGAATGGCTACTTCAGGTCGATGCCGCTGAACTCGAACGACGCGTCGGGCATCACGTACACGCCCGACAGGTTCTTGCTGTGCGCCGACAAGAGCTTCTCGGTCACGAGCGGCGCCCACGGCGCGTCGTGCCAGATCGTTTCCTGCGCGTCCTTGTAGAGCTTCGCCTTCTCGGTCTTGTCGCTCGTGGCGAGCGCGTCCTTGATGTCGGCGTCGACCTTGTCGTTCTTGTAATACGCGGTGTTGAAGAGCTTCGGCGGCCAGGAATCGCCGAAGAGCAGCGGCCGCAGCGCCCAGTCGGCTTCGCCGGTCGACGCCGACCAGCCGACGTAGTAGAGCCGCACCGGCGCCGTCTTCGGATCCTGCCAGCTCTCGACCTGCTGCACACGCTGGCCGGCCTCGAGCAGCGTGATCTTCGTCCTGATGCCGATCTGCTGCAGTTGCTGCTGCAGGAACTGCGACACCTTCTGCGCGGTGCTGTGGTTGTAGGCCGACCAGAGCTCGGTCTCGAAGCCGTTCGGATAGCCCGCTTCCTTCATCAGCTGCTTCGCCTTGGCGACGTCGTAGGGCCAGGGCCCAAGCTTGACGCTGTATTCGACGGCCTGCGGCACGACGCCCTCGGCCGGCTCCGCGTAGCCGGCGAACGCGACCTTCGCGAGCGCCTGCTTGTTGATCGCGTAGGCGATCGCCTGCCGCACCTTCGGATTGTCGAACGGCTTCTGCTGCGTGTTCATCGACAGGTAGCGCAGCACGATCGACGGCGCGGCGACGAGCTCGAGGTTCGGCTTCGCCTTCAGCACGTCGGCGAGCTCGTACGGTACGGGGAAGGTGAACTGCGCCTCGCCCGTCTGCATCATCGCCGCGCGCGAGTTGTTGTCGACGACGGGCTTCCACGTGATCGTGTCGACCTTCGGAAAGCCTTTCTTCCAGTAGTTCTCGTTCTTCGCGACCTTGAGGTAGTCGGTCGCCTTCCACTCGACGAACTTGAACGGACCCGTGCCCACCGGATGGAACGCGATGTCCTTGCTGCCGTACTGCTTCAGCGCCGCGGGGCTGATCATCACGCCCGACGGGTGTGCGAGGTCGTTGATGAACGCCGAGAACGGCTCCTTCAGCGTGATCTTCGCCGTGTACGGATCGACGACCTCGGTCTTCGCGATGATGCTGTAGAGGCCGTAGCGCTTCAGCTTGTTGTCCGGATTCGTCACCCGGTCGAAGTTCGCCTTCACCGCCTCCGCATTGAAATCGGTGCCGTCGTGGAATTTGATGCCGTGCTTCAACTTGATCGTGTAGGTCAGGCCGTCCTTGCTCACGTCGTAGCTTTCGGCGAGCACGGGGATCAATTTCATGTTCCGGTCGAAGCCGAACAGGCCTTCGTAGAACGACTTCGCCATCGCCTGCGACAGCGTATCGTTGGCGTCGTACGGATCGGTGGTCGTGAACGTCGACGCGACGGCGAAGACGACGTCCTTCGCCGCGTACGCGGGAACGGCGATGGCGAGCGTGGCGAGCGCCGCTGCGAGCATGCGGAACGGTGCTTTCATCGTGGACTCCTGCAGGTAACGAAGATCAGTAGGGACCGCCGACGCGGTGGCGCGCGACGAAGTGTCCGGGAGCCACCTCGACGAGCGGCGAAACGACGGGCTCGTCGCCCACGGCGCGGATGGGGCTCGGAATTTCGTCGGATGAT
>JAICKU010000142.1 GCA_025927765.1 Burkholderiales bacterium | reverse complement strand
GCGGTGGTGTTCACGGCGCCTCTCGACGGCAAGCGCTTCGTCGACGTCTCCGAGAACGCGGGCTACTGGTGGTTCATCGTGCTCTCGTGGATTCCGGTCTACGCGGTCGTCTATTGGGGGCCGCGCTTCTAGCGGTTGCGACAGCATGCGCATCTGGTTCGCGCTGCTTGCCGTGCCCACTCTGGCGCTCGTCGACCAGAGCGTCGCGTACGTGACGGCGCTCTGGGCGTGCACGCATCAGAACACGCTCGCGCCGCATGTCGTGCACGTCGCGTTCCTGCTCGCGGCGGCCGTTGGCGCGATCGTGGCAGGGCAGTACTGGCGCGAGCTGTCGCCGATGAAGACGCAGAACGAGACGCTCGCACGGCGGCATTTCCTGGCCGGCCTCGCGACAGGCTCGGCGGCACTGTCGGTTCTCGTCATCGTCGCGATGTGGGCGGTCAGTTGGGTGCTGCGCTCCTGCGTCTACTGATCCCCGGTCTTGCGTGCGCACTCTTTGCGGGCGCGTGCGACGCGCATGTCGTCGCGCCTCTGGTGCCGGCGCACCCTGGTTTCGAGCCTGTGCTCGTCGCGCTGCTCGCCGCCGTCAGCGCACTGTACGCGCGTGGCGTGTCGCGCCTGTGGCGCAAAGCGGGTGTTGGCCGCGGCGTACGCGTTGCGGACGCCGCGTGCTTCGCGCTTGGCATCGCCGTTCTGCTGGCGGCGCTAGTCTCGCCGCTCGCTGCACTCGCCGATCGCTCGTTCTCGATGCACATGATCGAGCACGAGATGCTGATGGTCGTCGCCGCGCCGCTGCTCGTGCGCGCACGACCGCTTGAGGCGTGGGCGTGGGCGCTATCGGCCGAGACCCGCGATCGAGTCTTTCGATTGACACGAGCGCCGGTCGTCGCCTGGTTCTGGCGCTCGATGATCGCACCGGTCTCCGCGACGGTCGTGCATGCGCTTGCGCTGTGGATCTGGCACGCCCCCGTGCTCTTCGTCGCCGCGCTTGCGAGCGAGCCGCTGCACGTGCTGCAGCATGTCTGCTTCTTCGCATCGGCGCTCGCGTTCTGGTGGGCGATGTTCGGCGGCGCGACACGCAACCCCGGCCCCATATCGCTCGCGTGCCTGTTCGCGACGATGCTGCACACGAGCGCACTCGGCGCATTGCTGACATTGGCGCCTTCGGCGGTGTACGGGAGCGCAGGGCCGGGCGTCTTCGGGCTTACGCCGCTGCAGGATCAGCAACTCGGTGGCCTCGTCATGTGGGTGCCCGGGGGGCTCGCGTACGTCGTTGCCGGGCTCGCGATCGTGGCGCATTGGCTCGCGTCGCCGCGCGTGTCGCGCAACGTCCGCTGAACGCGATTGTCCGAAGACCTGGCGATGCATCGGCCGCACGTCGCGTATTGCGCTGCGTCATGGCGCGGGCGTGATCCGGTGCTAAAGTCGAAACGACCCATCGAAGTTGTCGCCGGCCGCGCGCCGGATTGCATGGAGCTTTTGCAATGAATCCAGCCCAATCGACTTCCGAGCTTGCAGCGGTCGTGAACGCTCCCGCGCAGATTCGGCATGCGCGCCTTTTGCGATGGGTGCGCGACATCGCGGCGCTCACCACCCCCGATCGCATCGTCTGGTGCGATGGAAGCGCGGAGGAATGCGCGTCGCTTTGCGACGCAATGGTCGCAGCCGGTATGTTGCACCGGCTCGACCCGCTGAAGCGCCCGAACAGCTTTCTCGCCCGGTCGGACCCCTCCGACGTCGCACGGGTCGAGGATCGTACGTTCATCTGCAGCGAGCACGAGGAGGACGCGGGACCGACGAACAACTGGGTGGATCCGGCGCAGATGCGCCGCACGCTGCGCGGTCTCTTCGACGGCTGCATGCGCGGGCGCACGATGTACGTCGTGCCGTTCTCGATGGGACCGCTCGGGAGCCCGATCGCGCAGATCGGCGTCGAGATCACCGACAGCCCCTACGTCGTCGTCAACATGCGGATGATGACGCGGATGGGGGCGCGGGTGCACGACGTGCTCGGCGAGGACGGCCCGTTCGTCCCGTGCGTGCATTCGGTCGGCGTGCCGCTCGCGCCCGGAGAGCGCGATGTCGCATGGCCCTGCAACCCGCCGAACAAGTACATCGTGCATTTTCCCGACTCGCGCGAGATCTGGAGCTTCGGCTCCGGATACGGCGGCAATGCGCTGCTCGGCAAGAAATGCCTCGCGCTCCGGATCGCGTCGGTCATGGGGCGTGACGAGGGCTGGCTCGCCGAGCACATGCTGATACTCGGCGTCACGTCGCCGGGCGGCGAGAAGCGCTATGTCGCGGCCGCGTTTCCGAGCGCCTGCGGCAAGACGAATTTCGCCATGCTCATTCCGCCGGCGGGCCTCGAGGGATGGCGCGTCACGACGATCGGCGACGACATCGCCTGGATCAAGCCGGCGGCCGACGGTACCTTCCACGCGATCAATCCCGAGGCCGGTTACTTCGGCGTTGCCCCGGGGACTTCGTACGATTCGAATCCCAATGCGATGGAGACGTTGCGTGCCAACGTGATCTTCACCAACGTCGCGCTGACCGACGACAACGACGTCTGGTGGGAGGGCAAGACGAAGACACCGCCATCGCATCTGACCGACTGGCGCGGCAATTCATGGGAGCCCGGGTGCGGACGCCCTGCCGCGCATCCGAATTCGCGGTTCACGGTCTCCGCCACGCAATGCCCGTCGCTCGACCCCGAATGGGACAATCCGGCGGGCGTGCCCATCTCGGCGCTCGTGTTCGGTGCGCGCCGATCCGACACGGTGCCGCTCGTCACCGAAGCGCGCACGTGGGAAGAAGGCGTGTACAAGGCGGCGACGATGGGCTCGGAAACGACCGCCGCCGCGGCCGGCAAGGTCGGCGAGGTGCGCCGCGATCCGTTCGCCATGCTTCCGTTCTGCGGCTACCACATGGGCGATTACTTCCGCCACTGGCTCGACATGGGCCGTGCCGTCGCCAGGCCACCGCGGATCTTCAGCGTGAACTGGTTCCGCAAGGATGCGCAGGGGCGCTTCGTGTGGCCCGGATTCGGGCAGAACATGCGCGTGCTGAAGTGGATCTTCGAGCGATGCACCGGCGAGGCGGAGGCGGCCGAGACTTCGCTCGGCCTGGTTCCCGAGTACGCTCACCTCGACTGGTCCGGGCTCGACTTCGAGGCCTCGCGCTTTTCCGACATCATGGGCGTCGATGCCGGCCAGTGGCAGCGGGAGCTCAACTCGCACAATGCGCTGTTCGATCGACTCGGGGACAAGCGGCCGGATCGACTATTGCGGGAGCGGGATCGGTTGGCGGGACGAATTTCGATGTGAGCACTTACTTCCCAGGCTTGCGGCTTTCCAGGTTGCGCAACGGGCCGACCCGTTAACCGCTCCAGCGGCCGTTTCACGTGAAACAGCGGGTAGGAGGCAGCGTCGCGTTTCACGTGAAACACAGAGATAGGCGGTAGAATGGCGGCCGCCTTTTCCCCATCTTGGTTCCCGTGAAATACCCCGAACGATTCGACGTGATCGTCGTCGGTGGCGGCCATGCCAGTACCGAAGCGGCGCTCGCTGCCGCGCGTGCGGGTCAGCGCACGCTGCTGCTCACGCACAACTTCGAGACGCTCGGGCAGATGTCGTGCAACCCATCG
>JAICKU010000027.1 GCA_025927765.1 Burkholderiales bacterium | reverse complement strand
GCCCCGACGCCCCCGGAGGCCCATGGTCGAACGCAAGCTGCGCCCCGCTCCCTCCTCGCTCACCCTTCTGCCGTCCTCCCGCAAGTCCCCGAAGTCCGGTCCCTCCCAGGTCACCAAGCTGTTCGTGCTGGACACCAACGTGCTCATGCACGACCCGACGAGCCTGTTCCGGTTCGAAGAGCACGACATCTACCTGCCGATCCTCACGCTCGAGGAGCTCGACGCGCACAAGAAGGGCAGCAGCGAGGTCGCGCGCAACGCCCGCCAGGCCTCGCGCTTCCTCGACGAGCTGGTCACGTCGTACGCCGCGCCGGGCAGCGAGGGCATCGCCGAAGGCATTCCGCTGTCGGAGAAGAGCGGCGGCGCCGCCACCGGCCGGCTGTTCCTCCAGACCGACCTCATCGCCACGCCGGTGCCGCCGTCGCTGGCCACCGGCAAGGCCGACAACGCGATCATCGGCGTGGTGATGCACCTCACCAAGGCCAATGCCCGGCGCAGCGTGGTGCTGGTGTCCAAGGACATCAACATGCGCATCAAGGCGCGCGCGCTGGGCCTTGCGGCCGAGGACTACTTCAACGACAAGGTGCTCGAGGACACCGAGCTGCTGTACTCCGGCTCGCGCGAGCTTGCCGCCGATTTCTGGGACAAGCACGGCAAGAACATGGAGTCGTGGCAGCAGGGCGGCCACACCTACTACCGCCTCACCGGCCCGCTCGTGCCGTCCCTGCACGACAACGAGTTCCTCTACCAGGAGCAGCCGGGCGAGGCAGCGCTTTACGCCATCGTCAAGGAGATCGCCGGCAAGACCGCCGTGCTGTCCACGCTCAAGGACTACACGCACCAGAAGAACAACGTGTGGGGCATCACCGCGCGCAACCGCGAGCAGAACTTCGCGCTCAACCTGCTCATGAACCCCGAGGTGGACTTCGTCACCCTCCTCGGCCAGGCAGGCACCGGCAAGACGCTGCTCACGCTCGCCGCCGGGCTCATGCTGACGCTGGAGTTCAAGATCTATTCCGAGATCATCATGACGCGGGTGACGGTGCCCGTGGGCGAGGACATCGGCTTTCTCCCCGGCACCGAGGAGGAGAAGATGAACCCGTGGATGGGCGCGCTCGAGGACAACCTCGACGTGCTCAACAAGACCGACGACGAGGCCGGCGAATGGGGACGGGCCGCGACGCGCGACCTCATCCGCTCGCGCATCAAGGTCAAGAGCCTCAACTTCATGCGTGGGCGCACGTTCATCAACAAGTTCCTGATCATCGACGAAGCGCAGAACCTGACGCCGAAGCAGATGAAGACGCTGATCACGCGCGCAGGCCCCGGCACGAAGGTGGTGTGCCTCGGCAACATCGCGCAGATCGACACGCCCTACCTCACCGAGGGCAGCTCGGGCCTCACGTACGTCGTCGACCGCTTCAAGGGCTGGTCGCATTCGGGACACGTGACGCTGCAGCGCGGCGAGCGCTCGCGCCTCGCCGATCACGCGGCGGACGTGCTGTAGCGGGGCCGGCCGCGTGACCGCGAGCGGATACGTCGTCGCGCGCGTCACCCCGTATGTGTTTCGCGCGCCCATCGCGAAGCCGGTCGTCAATGCGTTCGGCACGATGACCAACCGGCCGATGGCGCTCGTCGCGATCGAGGATCGCGACGGCGCCGTCGGCTGGGGCGAGATCTGGGCGAATTTTCCCGTCGTCGGCGCCGAGCATCGCGCAAGGCTCGTCGCGAGCGTGTTCACGCCGCTCCTCGTCGGCAAGACGGTCGCCTCGCCGCCGGACACGTACGCGCAACTCGCACGAACGATCGCGAGCCAGGTGCTGCAAACCGGCGAAAGCGGTCCGTTCTCGCAATGCCTTGCCGCGATCGACCAGGCGTTGACCGATCTAGCCGCACGGCGCGCGGGTGTGCCGCTGTGGCGTTACCTCGGCGGCAGCGATCCGGACGTTCGCGTGTACGCGAGCGGCCTCGGCCCCGACGGCGCGGAAGCGCTGGCCTGCGTACATTGGGATCTTGGCTTTCGCGCCTTCAAGCTGAAGGTGGGCTTCGGCCGCGAGCGCGATCTTGCGAACCTGCGCGCGTTGCGCGGCGCGCTGCCCGCGGGCGCGACCATCATGATCGACGCGAACCAGGCGTGGTCGCCCGAGGACGCGCACGCCATGCTGTACGTGCTGCGCGAGCATGACCTCGCGTGGGCCGAGGAGCCGATCGCCGCCGACCAGCCGTTTTCGACATGGCAATCGCTGGCGCGCGCGGCGGCACCGCTGCGCCTCGCGGCGGGTGAGAATCTGTGCAGCCGCGCGTTGCTCGACGACGCGATCGCGTCGCAGGCGTTCGGCGTGCTGCAGCCCGACATCGGCAAGTGGGGCGGTTTCTCCGAAGGCCTGCCCATCGCCAGGCGCGCCGCAGCCGCGGGCCTGTGGCACTGCCCGCACTGGCTCGCCGGCGGCGTGGGCCTCGCCGCATCGCTGCACCTGCGAGCGGCCTGCGGCGGCGAAGGCCTGACCGAATGGGACGCGAATCCCAATCCGTTGCGCGAGATCGTTCCGTTGCCGCCGGTGCGCAATGGCAGGGTCACGCTCACCGACGCGCCGGGACTGGGCTTCGTGCCCGACCTCGGGGCCCTCGCGCAGTACGCGGTCCCCTGCTGACGGCCACGCCCCGGCTGCAGGGTAAAATGGCGACCGTCATGCAAGGATGTCTCGCACGTGCACTCGGGGCGGCGGCAGTGCTCGTCGCGTTCGCCGCTGCGCCCACCCACGCGACGCCACGCTGGGCGATCGCCCGTCCCATTCCCGAAGGCAAGCAATCGCCGCTCGCGGCGACGCCTTTGCAAAAGCGCGTCGCCGAGGAAAAGGAAATCACCGAGCGCTACCCGGTGTTCATCGAGCACATCGAGGTGCAGGGCTTCCGGCCACGCGATCCGTTCGCGCCGCCGCCGCGCACGAAGGAACAGCAGTTCGCCGATTCGCTGAACCAGGGCAGCCCGGAACTGATCGCCGGTCACAGCTACGACGGCTACTACTACGACGGCACGCTGTTCTGGGGTTCGGACCCGCTGTCGTTCGCCTGGAAGAACGTCAAGCACTGGCTCGCACGCTGAGCCGTCCGGCACCTTCGCGCGCTACGCGGCGCTTGCCAGTGCGCGCATGAACGCCGACTCGCCCGCCGCCTCGCCGTACGAAAGCGCACGCTTCGTCGCCTGCAGGTATTGCCGGCCGTAGCGGCGATCGGGCTCGAGGTGCGCGCCCTCCGCCCACTCGTTCCACGCATTGATGAACACGAGGCGTTCGCCCGGCGGCCGCGTGCGTGCTCGCGCGACGACTTCGCGCAGCCACAGTTCGTACACCTCGGGACTCGCGTTCGCGAATACGAGCGCGTTCGGGCCGCGGCGTGCGGTGTTGTCCCACCCCGGCATGACGGTCCGATGCAGCATGTACGACGGATCCCGCGTCGTGACGCAGTCGACGACGAATTGCCGGTAGTCGACGACCGTGCCCCCGAATTGCGGATCGACGAGTTCGATGCGATCGTTCATGCGTACGGTGCGAAGGCCGTGCGGCGGAAACTCGACGATGGCGTCGAAGCCGTGCACCGTCGCGTCGCCGGTATCGAACGTCTTGGCCGCGCAAAGATAGAGCTCGCCGATGCCCGCGGCCCGCGCGGCCGCACGCCAGCGTTCGGTCATCTCGCGCACGTGCGGCAGCACGCCGATGCGATACACGATGAAGAGCGGCCGTCCGCCGACGCGGATGTAGCGGGGATCGCGAAAATGCGGCAGCAGGTCGGCGATCAGGCGTTCGTCGTCGCCGGGCAGATGCCGCTGCGCCATCAGCACCTCGCGCTCGGCGCCGTCCCAGCGACGCGTCCAGTTCTCGTTCGCCCAGCACAGGCAATACGGGAAGTCGGGCTCGCCCGATTCACGGATCGCCTCGACGGGGGCTTCGAGCAGCCGCTTGCCCGAGAACCAGTAGTAGTAGAAGCAGAAGCCGTGAATGCCGTGCTCGCGCGCCAGTGCCGCCTGACGCGCGCGCGTGTCGGCGACGCGCAGGTCGTAGAAACCCATCTCCGTCGGCAGCTGCGGCTGGTCGTGCCCGACGAAGCTGGGCTTCGCGCGCGTGACGTTCGTCCATTCCGTGAAGCCCGGGCCCCACCAGCGATCGTTCTCGGGGATCGGGTGGAACTGCGGCAGGTGGAACGCGATCGCGCGCACGCGATCGTCGTCGCGCGATGTCATGCCCGCATCCATTGGGTAACGGCGTCGACGTACGCCGATGCGAGTGCGCGGGCGTCGAAGCGGCGTGCCGCGTGCGCCTGTGCGGCCTCGCCCGAGGCGGCGACGCGCGGACGATCGCGGCGGAGCGCACCGACGATCGCGAGGGCGTCGTCGTGATCGTCGTACAGGAAGCCGTCGACGCCGTCGACGATGTATTCGGCGAACACCGACGCGCGTGGACACAGTACGGGACGGCCAACGAGCATCGCGATGAACATCAAGCGCGCATCCTCCGCCCACCATGGCGCGGGGCGCTGGAAATAGACGTCGCAAGCCGCGAGCATCGCTTGCAGCGCCGCGTCGTTCGGTGCGATGCAGGTCACATGCGGCAACGCGCCGACGTGAAACCGCAGCGGCCCGGGATCGTAGACGTCGAGGGCGCCGGCACGCGCGGCGAGCGCCGCGATGAAATCTCGCTCTTCGTCCTCGACCGCGACGACGCGCTGGCGATCCTGGCCGGCGAGGCTCACGCGCAGTGCGTCGCGGGTTGAATGCATTGGCGCCGCTCGCCAGTCACCGATCGGCGGCGGCAACACGATGTGGCCGCCGCTCAGGCGCTTCGCGCGCGCGTGCGAATCGACGACGAGCGTGAGCTCGCGCGCCCCATCGCCGGCGATGCGGCGCAGGCCCTCGAGCAGCACCGACGGCGGCGCGGGCTGGGCGAAGACGAGCACACGCTCGATGCCGTCGAGCCACATATCGGCGTGCGCGTCGACACCGGCGAGGATCGCGCGTCCATCGCCGGGACGGATGCCGGAAGGGGTGTCTACGTGCAGGCGATCGAAGCGCTGCCAGGCGTCGCCATCGGATGGCATGTTCCAGCATTGCAGTTGCATCGGCGCAAGCCACGACGCGAGCGCACGCGACAAACGCATGGCGCCGCCCGTTGCGTCGACGCTCGGCGCAACGAGATGGAGCGCGCGTGAAGCTGTCTGCGAGCTCGCACGATCCGCACGCGCGGCGCGAAGCGATTCGAAGAGCAGCGGCAGCGCATGTTCGCAGACGATCTCGATGCCGCCGCGGTCGCGGGCCGCGATGGTGCGCCGCACGAGCGACCAGTTCGTCGCGATCGCCGGATACTCGGGCCGCAGCTTCATCGCCTGCGAGATCAGGCGCTCGGCTTCGGCGAGGTCGCCGAGACCGAGGCGCACGACGCCGAGCATGTGCAGCGCGTCGTGCGTGTTGGGTGCCTCCTCGAGCACCGCGCGATAGAACCGCTCGGCCTCGCGCACGCGTCCGGCGCGCTGCTCGCCGAGCGCGCGCTCCATCAGAGCACCGAGACGTTCGCGCTCGCTCTCCGCGATCGCGGCCCAGTCTTCACCGTCGGGACGATACGAGCGAAGCGCAGGCGCCGGTTGCGCCGCGGCGCGCAGCGATCCGTGGCAGTCCTTGTAGCGGCGGCCGCTGCCGCACGGACAGGGATCGTTGCGGGCGACGGTGCGCTCGGCGACCGTGGTCACGGCGACGCACGTGGCGGATCCGCGCGTACCCGCGCATCGACGACGAACTGCAGCGCGTAGAGCTCCTCGAGGTCCTCGAAAGAGCGATAGCGGATCGACACGTGCCGCGTGTCGATGCGACCGGGCTTGCGGTCGACCACGAGGCGATCGATCGCCGCGGGCTGCGTCAGCGGATCGACGCGCAGCACGTCGTAGCCCGTTTGCGTAAACAGCTCGCCGAGCGTCGCGCGGGTGAAGAACCGTACGTGCGTGATGTCGAGCACGCCGTTCGCCTCGTAGTCGAAGCGTCCGCCGGCAAGCTCGGACAGCGTCGCGAGGTTGCGCACGTTGGGCACGCTCGCGAGCACGCGCGTGGCCGGCGCGAGCCAGCCGCGCATGCGCGTCAGCGCGCGCCACGGGTCGTACAGATGCTCGAGCACGTCGAGCAGCAGCACCGCGTCGATGCGCTCGCCCGCAAGATCGCGCGCTGGGTCGACGTCGTCGATCGCCGCGCAGACGACACGATCGAGATGCGTGCGGGCGTGTGCGGCCGCGTCCTCGTTGACCTCGATGCCGATCACGCGCGTGCCCGGAAACTTCTCCTTGACGAGCTTGCCGGTCGCGCCGCCGCCACAGCCGACGTCGAGCACGGTCCCTGGCGGTTCCGCGAGGAAGCTCGCGATCTCCGTGCGCGCGTTCATGTGGTACGTCCGATCGAACGGAACGTGCGCGCCGAGATGCGTTTCCCAGAGTTGGGCCATGCGCAATCAGTAGCTGCCGGGCGCCGCGAAATTCTCGAAGCGCGTGTACTCGCCGAGGAACGTGAGGCGAATCGTGCCGATCGGCCCGTTACGCTGCTTGCCGATGATGATCTCGGCCGTGCCCTTGTCCTGCGATTCCTGGTTGTAGACCTCGTCGCGATAGATGAAGACGATGACGTCCGCATCCTGCTCGATGGCGCCCGAGTTATGGCTGACGATGCCGTCGGCAAGCCAGCACGAAGGCCCCGGGACGGTCATGTCGAAGACTTCCTCCTCGCCGGCCGGCTCGAGCGTGACGATCCGGTCCCAACCCAGGCCGCCGCCCTGCTCGAGTTCGTTTGCGACGGCCAGGCGATCGCCGGCTGCGAGCTCACCCACCGTGCGCCATCCTGCATAGGCCAGCAGTCGATGCTCGGCGGTCGCGCGAACCCTGCGGCCGCTGGCAAGCGCCACTTCGTAGATCGGCTTCACGCCCTTCGACCACACGATCTCGGACTTCGCCCTCGTCAGACGGTGATCGTCGTCCACGGCCACGACATCAGGCGTCTGACCGACGAGGCCGCGGATCGCGACGCGCCGCCCGTCCGCGAGGATGACCAACGTGTCACCTGTCACGCATTCGCGAAGATCGGACATCACCGGCCGCTTGTTCGGACGCTGCTCGAGCGAGCGATTGAGCTGCGACAGCGCGACTACGGGCACCGACAACTCCTTCGCCAGCGACTTCATCGCGCGTGAGATTTCCGAGATCTCGGTGGCGCGGTTCTCGCCCTGCGTCGTCGCCTGCATCAATTGCAGGTAGTCGACGATCACCATGCCGAGCTTGCCGTACTGCTTCATCAAACGGCGCGCGCGCGAGCGTACTTCGATCGCGTTGAGCGCCGGTGTTTCGTCGATGAGGATCGGCGCTTCGTTGAGCCGCCCGAGCGCCGCGGAGAGCTTGTCCCAATCCTCATCGCCAAGTCGGCCCGTGCGAAGCTTGTGCTGGTCGAGCTTCCCCACGGAGCCGATCATCCGCAGCGCGAGCTGTGCGGCCCCCATTTCCATCGAGAACACGGCGACCGGCATGCCGGTGTTGAGCGCAACGTTCTCGCCGATGTTGAGCGCGAACGCGGTGTTGTGCGTCACGACGTAGTCGTCGGTGATGTAGAGCCGCGACGGGTGCGTCACCGCGATGCACTGCGTCGGCGTGACGCGCGTGCGCACGATCGACGCGAACGTCGGGCGCGTGTTGCGCTGCACCGGCTTGATGCGCGCGAAATCATCCGACAGCAACAGCAGCGACGACGGATCCGGATGGCGAATCGTGCACGTGAAGCTCGCCCGGCCGATCCTGCGCTCGCCGCGGTACGAATGGTTCGGCTGCCTCCTTTGCACGCTGCAGCAGCCGCCGAGCGAGCGCACGAGCTCGGTCACATCCGTGGCGAGCCGCGGGCTCGACGTGGCGAAGCGCACGGTGCCGAAGCGCTCCACGCGGCCCTCGGTGTCGAGCAGGCCACGCAGAAGGTCGAGGCGGGAACTGCGCGAGGCGTCGAGATACGTGCGCGGGATGAACTTCTCGTGGCTCGGCAGGCCCCAGAGTCCGAGCGCGCGCAATGAAGCGGTCAGCGCATTGGCGACGCTGCCTCGTACGCCTTCCACGCGGCGCCGCTGCGCGATGCGCCAATCGACGCCGCCCGCATGCACGAGCTCGAGCCTTGCATCGGCGCGCTCGCGCATTCGCTCGCACATCGACGCGGCGATCGTCGAAAAACGTGGCGTGCCTTCCGATAACGTTCCATCGCCGATCAACGCCCCCAGTACCCAGGGATCGATCGGCACATCGCCGCTGCCGAAATCGCCGCTCGGCATGTCGATCCACAGCCGCCCGCGATACCGCACGCGCGTCAACATGTCGGCGACACGATCGGTGCGAAGCACGCGCGGCGCGTCCCAATCGCGGCAGTGCACGCGCCACAGATGCTCGGCGCAGCATTCGCACGACCGGCCGTCCGAAAACGTGACGCGATGCACCTCGCGTTCGCCCTGCGGAAACACGCCGCTCACGAACGACGGTGCGCCGTCGATCGACGCGAGTGCGTCGCCCACGCGCACGTCGCCCATCGGCTTCCAGCCGGCGAGCGTGCGCACGCGCGCGTCGAGCGGCTGCGCCTTGCCCATGCTCGGTCGTCCCGCCACGACGATGAGATCGCCGGGTTGGAAGCCCGATGTCATCTTGTCGAGGTCGGAGAATCCCGTGGGCACGCCCGTGACGTCGGAGGGATCGTCACGGTTGTACAGTGTCTCGATGCGCTCGACGACGTCGGCCAGCAGCCGGCCGATCTCGCGGAAGTTCTGCGCGCCGCGGGCGCCCTGCTCCGCGATGTGCAGCACCTTCGCCTCGGCTTCGTCGAGCACCATTTTCGCGCTGCGGCCGAGGGGATTGAACGCGGCCTCCGCGATTTCGGTCGCCGTCGACGCGAGCTGGCGCAGGATCGAGCGCTCGCGGACGATGTTCGCGTAGTGGCGGATGTTCGCCGCGGTGGGAACGTTCTGCGCGAGCGCGCCGAGGTAGGCGAGGCCGCCGACGTAGTCGAGCTTCTGCGTGGACGCGAGCGCTTCGGACACGGTGACGACGTCGGCCGGCTTGCCGTCGGCGATCAGCTGCGTGATCTGGCGGAACACGATGCGATGCGCATCGCTGTAGAAGTCTTCGCCGCTCACGACGTCGCCGATGCGATCGGCCGCGTCGTTGTCGAGCATGAGCCCGCCCAGCACCGACTGCTCCGCCTCGAGCGAATGCGGCGGGAGCTTCAGCGAATCGACGGGAAGATCGTCCGGCATTGCGAGTGATGCGAAGAGCGGCGCGACGAGATTCTACCCGTGCATCGCACGCCTCGGCATGCGACGAACGGCCGGAAAAAAATCGGGGCCAAAAAAATCGGGGTCAGAGATGTATTTCCGGTCGGAAATGCATCTCTGA
Organism: Burkholderiales bacterium; assembly: GCA_025927765.1. Classification (GTDB taxonomy): domain Bacteria; phylum Pseudomonadota; class Gammaproteobacteria; order Burkholderiales; family Casimicrobiaceae; genus VBCG01. The sequence goes on along the minus strand of JAICKU010000027.1, from coordinate 33,487 downwards.
CCCCGATTTTTTCCCCCGATTTTTTCGTTGCCTCGATGTCAGGACACGATTTTCCCGATCACGCGCCGACGGTTTCGCCGACGACGTTGACAGTGACGTTCGCCGTCACGTCGGTGTGCAGCACGACCGCCACCGGATACTCGCCGACCTGCTTCAGCGGTCCCGACGGCATGCGCACCATCGACTTCTCGACGTCGACGCCTTGCGCCTTCAGCGCATCGGCGACGTCGGCGTTCGTGACCGAGCCGAACAGGCGCCCGTCGACGCCGGCCTTCTGGACGATGCGAAGCGTCGTGCCTTCGAGCTTCTCCCCCTGCGCCTGCGCCTGCGCGAGCTTCTCCCCGGCGGCCTTCTCGAGCTCGGCGCGACGCGCCTCGATCGCCTCCAGGTTCGCCGGCGTCGCGCGCTTGGCCTTGCCTTGCGGGATCAGGAAGTTCCGCGCATAGCCGTCGCGCACCTTGACGACGTCGCCGAGGTTGCCGACGTTGGCGATCTTTTCGAGCAGAATGATTTGCATCGCGGACTCCGGTTAGTGCAGGTCGGTGTACGACAGGAGCGCGAGGAACCGCGCACGCTTGATCGCGGTGCTCAACTGCCGCTGGTAGCGCGCCTTCGTGCCGGTGATGCGCGCCGGCATGATCTTGCCGTTCTCCTGGACGAAATCCTTCAGGACGTCGATGTCCTTGTAGTCGATTTCCTTGACGTTCTCCGCCGTGAACCGGCAGAACTTCTTGCGCTTGAACAGGTTGTTGCCGCGCTCGCGGCGCTTGCCGTCCTTCTTGAACCTGCCCTTGCCTCTTCCCACGGGACGTGGCATCTCAATTTCCTTTCGTCATAACGATCTCTTCGAAGCCGGTGACGTGCAGCGTCAGGCTCGCGCCGGTCCGGTAGCGCCGCGCCATGAAGCCCTCGCAACGAAGCGCCGTGCCGAGGGCCACGCGATCGAGTGCGAGTGCGACGTCGGCGAAGGCGAGCGCATGCACGTCGCAGTCGACCCGCCGCGCGCCGCCAGCTTCACGCTGCATCGATTCGTGGTGCAGCGTGCACTCGAGCACGGGAATGCCGGCCGGCGTGTGCCGAAGGGCATCGCGTGCGGCGAGCGTCGCGTCGAGCGTGAGCCGGTTGGCGCACGGCACACGAGCCTGATGCGATCAGGCCTGCGCGGGGGCCGGTTGCGCGGGCGCTTCGACCGCGGGCTTCTCGCCTGCGCGCTCCGCACGCTCGCCCTCGCGGCCTTCGCGCGCGTCGCGATGCGTGAGCGAACGCGCCTTCTCTTCCTTCATCATCGGCGACGGCGTGACGACCGCCTCGTTCTTAGCGATGACGAGATGGCGCAGCACCGCGTCGTTGAACTTGAACGCATGCTCGAGCTCGTTGCGCGTGTCGAGGTTGCATTCGATGTTCATCAGCACGTAGTGCGCCTTGTGAACCTTCTGGATCGGATAGGACAGCTGGCGGCGGCCCCAGTCTTCGAGACGATGGATGCGCCCGCCCTGGTTGGCGACCATCGCGCGATACCGCTCGATCATCGCGGGCACCTGCTCGCTTTGATCGGGGTGCACGATAAAGACGATCTCATAGTGACGCATGAGAGGTGTTTCTCCTTTCGGTCGTTTCGGCGTGGCGCGGACATCGCGCCCGCCATCGGCCTCCCCATGACTGCCGGGTGAGGCAAGGAAGCCCGCCAGTATAGCAGAAGTCAGCGGGAAACGGTGTCCCGAGAGGCAGTCATCGCCCCTGCCCTGACGCGCTGCGCGAGGACGTCGAGCGCGCGGTCGCGATCGTGCTTCGGCAGCGCCGCGAGCGCGCGTACGCGCGCGTAGAACTTCGGCAGGTCGCCGTTGACCTCGTGCAGCAGCTCGCGGAACGCCGGCACGCGGTCGGTGTAGAGGCCGATCGCCGCGATCGCCGCATTGTTCGGCTGCTGCGCGAACCAGCGATCGTAGCCCGACAGCGACGGATCGCCCTGCTTCGCCGCTTCGTACGCGGTCTTCATCGCGTCGAGGATTTCTTGCTTCGCGCGCCGCTTGTCGTCGTCGGTTGCGTTGCTCGCGTAGAGCTCGACGAGCTTCGCGCGCGCGGTGCGCACGAGATCGCGAAACACCGCGCGCATGTGATCGGCCTTCGCGGCGAGCTTCGTCAACTGCGAATCGTGCCGCGACGCGAGCCAGCGGGCGAGCCCCGCCTCCTCGACGGTCGTGGCGTACGACTCGTTGAACACCGAGTCGCTCTTCACGTAGATGAGCTGGTGCGCGAGCTCGTGGAAGATGAGCCGCGCCACTTCGGTTTCGGGCCAGCTCACGAACGACGAGAGCACCGGATCGTCGAACCAGCCGAGCGTCGAGTAGGCCGGGACGCCGCCGACGTAGACGTCGTCGCCCGATGCCTTGAGGCGCTTCGATTCACCTTTCGCCGCCGCTTCCTGGAAGTAGCCGCGATAATTGACGCAACCGGCAATCGGAAAGCACCATTCGCGTGGCGTGAGCGACAGCTCGGGCGTCGCGAACACGTTCCAGCTCACGAACGGTCGCCCGAGATCGGTATAGCGGGTGTAGCTGCCGTTGTTCGGAAGCCCGAGCTTCTCGCTCGCGAATGCGCGGATCCTGCGAATGCGCTGGAGGCGATCGGCGAGCGCCTTGTCGCTCTTGCCGATCACTTCGGGGATCGGCTCGGAGCGCGTCAGGAGCTCGAGCTGGCCGGCCGCGCCCTGCCAGTAGTAGTCGACGGTCTCGAACGTCGCGCAGGCCGCGACGGTCAGCGCGGCAGCGACCACCGTGAGCGCGATCGCGACGCGCCGGCGCGAACAGCGGCCAAAGCGCGACGGGCGCGCGATGCGCGCGAACTGCGCGCGGGAGGGGACAGCGGAATGTGAGGGCGTCATCGAACAATCACGGGGCAAGGGCGCGCGCCTCGGGCGCGCCGGTCGATCGCGGGCGATTCACACGGGCTACAACGGCCGCGGAAGGGGCGTCATGCGACGCCGAAAGGACCGGGTCGACGCTTGGGGGCGGCAACCCGGGCGTTGCACCGGGTAAGCAATCCCGGCATTTTCATTCGACGATGTCGGGTTGGACCGGTTCCGGTTCCCGAAGGCCGCACGCTCTCTCTCACGCACGCGGCTCGCGGCAATGTAGACCGATCGCACCCGATTTTCAAGCGCGCTCGGCCGAACGGACGAGTTCGAAAACCGCGCCGAACGCGCTATCGTAGCGCCCGATGAAACTCGGGCCGCACATCGCCTTCACGCTCCTCGTCACCGCGCTCGCGGGCCCCGTGCAGGCCGGTCTGTACAAGTGCGCGCGCAACGACGGGTCGGTCACCTACCAGGAGGAAGCGTGCCCGCCGGGAACCGAGCTGCGCGACTTCGAGAAGGATCCCGCGTCGGTGTCCGTCGTCCCGTTCCGCATTCCCCCCGGCACCACCGAAACGCGCAGCGGGCCCCGTGAGAAACCGCCGAAGGCCGCGAGCGAGCGCAAGTCGCGCCGCGACGCCGAGCGCCGCGGCAACGCGGCCGAGCGCAAGTTCCTCGTGCCGGGCATCGGCGAAGGCGAGGTCGTCGCACGCGTGGGCCGGCCCGACATGTCCACGGGCGCGGGACGCAAGACCGTGCGCTGGACGTACCTGCCGGTGCCCGAGGATCCCGGCACGATCACCACGCTCACCTTCGAGCTCGGCCGGCTCGTCGAAGTCGAGCGGAAAGTGATCCGTACGCCGTAATGCGCGCGCTCCTGCAGCGCGTGCGCGAGGCGCGCGTCGCGGTCGAGGGCGAAACGGTCGGCGCGATCGGCGCGGGCCTCCTCGTACTCGTCGGCGTCGCGCCCGACGACGGCGACGACGATCGCGACTGGCTCGTGCGCAAGATCACCGAGATGCGAGTGTTCGACGACGCGAACGGCGTGATGAACCGCGCGCTTGGCGACATCGGAGGCGACGTGCTCGCGGTGTCGCAATTCACGCTCTACGCATCCACGCGCAAGGGCAATCGGCCGTCGTGGTCGAACGCGGCGCCGCCCGACGTCGCCCGGCCCACGTTCGATGCGTTCGTGGCGGCGCTCGCCGCGCGCCTCGGCAAGCCGGTCCCGAGCGGCGTGTTCGGCGCCCACATGGACGTCGCGCTCGTCAACGACGGCCCGGTGACGATTCTGCTCGATTCGCGTCGCCGCGAGTAGCCGGCGCGCGGCGCTTACAGCTTGTAAGCGCGCTTGGCGAGGTCGCGCGAAAGCGCGGGTGCCAAGTCCATCGCCTCGTCCTCGTCGAGCCGATGCTCGACGACGCTCGTCGCCAGGAACCGGCACACTACGCGCCGCCACACGTCGTGGCGCGCGGGGATCGACATGAACGCGCGCGTGTCGTCGTTGAAGCCGACGGTGTTCGCGAAGCCTGCCGTCTCGATCGCCTGCTCGAGAAAGCGCAGCATGCCCTGGAAGCTGTCGTGGAACCACCACGGCGGCCCGAGGCGCAGCACCGGATAATGCCCGGCGAGCGGCGCGAGCTCGCGCGCGTACGTCGTCTCGTCGAGCGTGAACAGGATGATCGTGAGGTTGCGCTCGTTGCCCACGACGTCGAGCAGCGGCTTCAACGCATGCACGTAGTCGGTGCGCATCGGGATGTCCGCACCCTTGTCGCGCCCGTAGCGCTCGAAGATCGCGCCGTTGTGATTCCGATACGATCCGGGATGGATCTGCATCACGAGGCCGTCGTCGACGCTCATGCGCGCCATCTCGGTCAGCATCTGCGCGCGGAAACGCTCGGCGTCGTTCGCGTCGATCGTGCCGGCAAGCGCGCGCCCGAGCAGCTGCTGGCATTGCGCGGGGTCGAGATTCTCGCTGCGCGCCGTCGGATGTCCGTGATCGGTCGACGTTGCGCCCATGTCCTTGAAATACGCGCGGCGTGCGCGATGCGCGGAAAGATAGCCGCGCCACGTCGCCGTGTCTTCACCCGTGATCTCGCCGAGCTTCGCGACGTTGCCCGCAAAGTTCTCGAAGTGCGGATCGACGACCGGATCGGGGCGATACGCGGTGACGACGCGCCCGCCCCAGCCGCTTTCGCGAATCGCACGGTGATGCGCGAGCGGATCGAGCGGCGACTCGGTCGTCGCGATCACCTCGATGTCGAAGCGCTCGAAGAGCGCGCGCGGCCGGTACGACTCGTCGCGCAGGCACGCCGCGATGCGGTCGTAGTAGCGGTCGGCGCTCTCCTCCGTCAACCGCTCGTCGATGCCGAACACCGTGTGAAACGCATGGTCGAGCCACAGCCGCGTCGGCGTGCCGCGAAAGAGCGGGTAGTGCTGCGCGAAAATGCGCCAGATCGCACGCGGATCGTTGTCGATACCACGCGTCCCGTCGCGCGGCGGCACGCCGAGCGCATCGAGCGGCACGCCCTGGCTGTACAGCATCCGGTACACGTAGTGGTCCGGCACGATGAAGAGCGCCGCAGGATCCTCGAACGGCGTGTCGTTCGCGTACCAGCTGGGATCGGTATGGCCGTGCGGGCTCACGATCGGCAGGTCGCGCACCGCCTGGTAGAGCGTGCGCGCGACGCTGCGCGCGCCGGGGTCGGCCGGGAAGAGACGGTCGGGAGACAGTTCGAGCGGGATCATCGTGAGCTCGGAAGCGAGGCGCTACCGCGGCAGTTCGAGCGGCGGACTGGCGTGGTCACCGTGGAGCGACCGCGAAACGGTCTTCGCGGCGCCATGCATGAACAGCTCCTCGACGAACTTCGTGACCGGCGTCGTGAAGCGCGGCTCGTTGTGCAGGTCCTCGTCGAAGATCGCGCCGATTGCGAGCAGCGACTGCGCGAAGGCCGCCCAATTGCCGCGATGGTCTGCGGCGAGCTGCGCGAATGTCGGCGCCATCGGATCCGACACGTCGATGCGCCGTCCCTGCTCGTCCTCGCCGTACACGTAGCGCATCCAGCCCGCGACGGCGAGTGCCGCGAAGTGAATGCGGCGACCGGCGGCGATGTCGTCGCGGATGGTGCCGAGGATGCGCTGCGGCAGCTTCTGCGAGCCGTCCATCGCGATCTGTTGCGTGCGGTGCGGCAGCGCCGGGTTTGCGAAGCGCGTCACCAGCGATTCCTGGTACGCGGCGAGGTCGATCCCCGCGGGCTGTGTGAGCGTGGGCACGACTTCATCGCGCATCAGGCGGCGCATGTAAGCAATGAAATCGGGTTGCGCCGCCACCTCGTAGACGTACTCGTAGCCTGCGAGGAAGCCGAGGTACGCCAACGCCGAATGGCTGGCGTTCAGAAGCCGCAGCTTCATCTTCTCGTACTCGTCGACATCGGCGACGAAGAGCGCGCCGGCCACGTTCCATGCAGGCCGCGCGCCGGCAAAGCGATCCTCGATCACCCACTGCGAGAACGGCTCGTGCACGACCGGTGCCTCGTCGCGAAGACCGAGCGCCGCGTCGTTGTCGGCAATGTCCTGCGAGGTGGTTGCCGGTACGATGCGGTCGACCATCGTCGACGGGAACGCGACTTCGCGATCGATCCACTGCGCGAGCTCCGGATCGGCGAGCGTCGCATACGACGCGACGAGGCCCTGCACGAATGCGCCGTTCTGTGTCAGGTTGTCGCAACAGACGATCGTGACCGGCGCGCCGTGCGTCCGCCGGCGCTCGGCGAGCGCGGCAACGAGCAGGCCCACGACGCTGCGCGGATCATCCGGATGCGCGAGATCGTGGACGATGTCGGGATGGCGGACGTCGAGCCTTCCTGTCGCCGGCTCGTGGCAATAGCCCTTCTCCGTGACCGTGAGCGAGATCACCTGCGTCGCCGGCGCCGCCATCCGGCGCATCACGGCTTCGGCTTCGTCGCCGTGGAACAGCACCTCGCGCACGCTGCCAACGACGCGGCGGCGGACGCCGGCGGGGCTCTTCTCGATCGACGTGTACAGGCCTTCCTGCGGCACGAGGCGATCGCGCACGCCCGCCGAGCGCAGGCTCACGCCGCAGATGCCCCAGGGTCCGCCGACGTCGGCGAGCACGGCGTCCGTGTACATCGCCTGGTGCGCGCGATGGAACGCGCCGATGCCGAGGTGCACGATGCCGACGCCGACGTCTTCGATTGCATAGTCCGGACGCGCGACCTCGGCCGGCAGCCGATCGAGCGTGGCGGGGCCGAGGCGATTCGCCATCAGTGTTGCGGATGCTCGCGCACGCGCGAGACGAGCTGCGTCGGGTTGACGAAGCGCAGCGCGATCAGGAGCCACACGAGCGTGACCGCCATGTAGATCATCGCCATCGCGTCGACCGATTGCGGCGCACGCACGCCCGCGGCGAACACCGCGTAGTACAGCGCGACCACGAGCGTCTGCGAATCCGGGCCTGCGGTCAGGAACGTGAGCTCGAAGAGCGCGATCGTGCGCACGAGTACGAGGAGCGCCGCGGCGAGAATGCCCGGCCCGAGCAGCGGCACGAGCACGTGCACGAACGTGCGCAGCGTGTTGGCGCCGAAAACGCGTGCCGCCGATTCGAGATTCGGGTCGATCTGCTCGATGAACGGCGTCATCACGAGAATCACGAACGGCGCTGCGGGTATCAGGTTCGCGAGAATCACGCCGGTCAGCGTGCCGCCAAGATGCGTCTGGTAGAGCACGGTGGCGAGCGGGATGCCGTAGGTGATCGGCGGCACCATCAGCGGCAGCAGGAACAGCAGCAACAGCGCGCGCTTGCCGGGAAATTCGCGGCGCGCGAGCGTGTACGCCGCCGGCACGCCGATCAGCAGCGACAGCAGCACGACCGAAAGCACGACCTCGACGGTGACCCACAGGATCGACGCGAGCTGGAACTCCTTCCACGCGTCGGCGTACCACGACGGCGTCCACCCCTGCGGCAACCAGCCGCCGAACCAGCGCGTGGCGAACGAGTTGACGCCCACGGCGGCGATCATCAACCCGACGTTCACGAGGAAGAGCACGATCGCGCCCCAGAGCAGCGCGTTCCACGCGCGCGACGTCCAGGCGTTTGCCGGGCGCGTACGCACGACCGGAAGCACCGGCGATGTCGCGACGCTGGCGATACCCTCGTTCATCGCAGCACTATCCCTTCCCGCCGCCCACCGGTCCCTTGTAGAACCAGCCGCGCAGCGAAAGCACGAACGCGACGATCAGAAGCTGCACGAAGCCCATGAGCATCGCGATCGCGGAGGCGAGCGAATAGTCGTACTGCTCGAACGCCGCCTCGTACGCGGCGATCGAGATCACGCGCGTCGGGCCGGCCGGCGCACCGAGCAGCACGGCCGAGGGAAACACGGAAAACGCCTGCACGAACGCGAGGCAAAAACACATCGCGAGCCCGGGGGCCAGCAGCGGCAGGTAGATGTAGCGGAACTGCGCTCGCGAATCGGCGCCGAGCGTCGACGCCGCACGCGCCAGCACCGGATCGATGCCCGTGATGTACGACAGGATCAGCAGGAACGCGAACGGGAAGCCCGACACGACGAGCGAGATCAGCACGCCCCAGTAGTTGTGCGTGAGCCGGATGGCGCCGTCGTACAGGTGTGCGGCCTGCAGGAATTGCGACAGCCATCCCTTCGGCCCGAAGTACGTGAGCATCCCTTCGGCGATCAGCACGGTGCCGAGCGTGATCGGCACGACGAGGAGCGCCGTCATCGTGCGCCGCCAAGGCGACGGCTGGCGCATCCGGTACGCGATCGGCAACGCGACGAACACGTTGATCAGCGTCGCGGGCATCGCGAGCTTCAGCGTCGTGCCGATCGTCGGCCACAGGCGATTGCTCGTGAAGAAGTGATGATAGTTCGCGAGCGCGCCGCCCTCCTTCGGCTCGAACGACAGCACGAGGCCGTACACGAACGGATAGACGAAGAGCAGCAGCATGAAGAGCGCTGCCGGCACGACCAGCAGCAGGGCCGGGTCGAAGCCGGCGCGACGCACGGCCGTTGCACTCAAATGTTCCCCCCACGCTTGCGGCTTCGCCGCTGCGCTGGCCCCCGAGGGGGCCATTCGCGCCTGGGACGGCCGGGCGCGCTCATCGCTTCAGTGCACTTCCTGGGGATACACGAGCGCGCGCTCCGGCGGCACATGCACGAAGACACTCGCGCCGGCATCGAAGCGCCCCGGCGCGCGCACGTGCAGGCGCGTTCCGTTCGGCGTGACGATCTCGAGGAGCGAGTCGCGGCCGCCGTACTCGACGTTGTCGACGCGGCCCGCGATCACGTTCGCGTGGGCGCCTGGAGCAGCGAGCGAAATCTCCTCGGGACGGATTGCGACCATCGCGTGCGTGCCGGACAGCGGCAGCTTGCGTACGCCCGAGAGGCGGATGTCGCCGGACGCGAGAGTCACCCGGCCGTCGCGCTCGCCTTCGACCGGCAGTTCGATCACGTTGCGATACCCCATGAAGCGCGCGACGTGCAGGTTCGCGGGCTCGGCATACACCTCCTCGGGCGTCCCGACCTGCTGCACGACGCCGTCCTTCATCACCACGATGCGATCGGCGAGCGACAGCGCCTCGTCCTGATCGTGCGTGACGTAGATGGTGGCGCGGCCGAGCTCGCGATGGATGCGGCGGATCTCGGAACGCGTTTCGAGACGCAGCTTCGCATCGAGGTTGGACAGCGGTTCGTCCATCAGGATCAGCGGCGGCTCGATCACGATCGCCCGCGCGATCGCGACGCGCTGCTGCTGGCCACCGGAGAGCTGCCCCGGCAGCTTGTGCTCCTGGCCTGCGAGCTGCACGAGCTTCAGCGCCTGCGTCACGCGCGGCGCGATCTGCGACGCCGGCACGCCGCGCATCTTGAGGCCGAAGCCGACGTTCTTCGCCACGCTCATGTGCGGGAACAGCGCGTAGTTCTGGAACACCATGCCGAACCCGCGCCGCTCGGGCGGCAGCGTGTCGATCCGCATGTCGTCGAGGCGAATCGTGCCGCCGGAGAGCGCGAGCAGGCCGGCGATGCAGTTCAACGCCGTCGACTTGCCGCAGCCCGACGGCCCGAGCAGCGCGATGAATTCGCCGCGGCGGACCGTCAGGTTGAGCTCGGAGAGCGCGTTGAACGCGTTGCCGCCGACGCCTGCGAAGCGCCGGGTCACGCCCTCGAGGCGCAGTTCGTTGAAATCGTGCTTCATCCTACTTGGTCTTCTGTGCGCCCACCTGCTGGTCCCAGATGCGGAACATCTCGACCTGCGCCTTCGCGTCGAGCGACTGCGTGTGCGGGAATTCCTCGAGCCACTTCGCGTACTCGGGACGCCCGTACTCCTTGATGAGCTCCTGGCTTTCCTTCGGCGCCATCGACAGCGGCACGTTCTTCACCGCGGGGCCCGGATAGAAATAGCCCTTGTCGTACGTCAGCGCCTGCGCTTCGGGTGTGAGCATGTACGCCATCAGGTCGAGCACGACGTTGACGCGATCGGCCGGCACGCCCTTCGGAATCACCATGTAGTGCGCGTCGTTCACCCACGTCATGTGCTGGAACGGCGCCACCTTGTACGACTTCGGGACGATGCCGAGGATGCGCGGGTTCAGGTCCCAGCCCGTCATCGTCACCGTCATGTCGCGCGAGCCTTCGCCGAGCTCCTTCATCACCGCGCCGGTGCCGCTCGGGTAGTACTCGATGCAGCTGTTCAGGTCCTTGAGATAGGCCCACGTCTTGTCCCACGACCCGGGGTTCTTCGGATCCTTGTCGCCGAGCAGATACGGCAGGCCCATCACGAACGTGCGCCCCGGGCCCGAGTTCGCCGGCCGCGCGTAGATGAATCGATTCGGATTCGCCTTGCACCACGCGAGCAGCGCCTGCGGCGTCGTCGGTACCTGCTTCACCTTGTCGGGGTTGTACTCGAGGAGCGGCCCGGCGGGCATGAAGGCGACCTCGATGCCGTAGTCGCCCGCGAGCTCCTGCATCTTCGCCGCGGCCGGCTGGTAGTTCTGCATCAGGTTCGGGAACTTCGCCTGGTGGTCGGGCAGGATCTTGACGAGCAAGCCCTGCTCGATGCCGGCGGCGAGGAAGTCGGTGCCCGTCAGCACGAGGTCGATGTCGCTGCGGTTCGCGCCCTGCATCGCCTTCAGCTTGCCGGGAAGCTCGGGCGCCGGTGCCTTCGTGAACGTCACCTTCGAGATCAGGTTCGGATGCTTGTTCGCGAAGTTCTGGATCGCATCCTGCGTGAGCGCGAGGTTGCCGGCGACGTCGACCACGTTGATCGCGACCGGGCCCTTGCCCTGCGCGAACACGGCCGGCGCGCCGAGCGTGACGGCGACGGCCGTCGCCGCCGCGAGCGAAGCGAGCAGGTGGCGGCGTTGCTGCAATTGCGCGGTGCTGCGTTTCATGTACGTCCTCCTGTGAATGGGCGTGCGGCCCGTCGTTGCCGTGCGCGGCGCATCGCGACGCGCGTGATCGTCCTCCCGACCGACATCATGGTGCAGCCTTGCCGCGGCGGCGCGCGGTCGCATCGCCGTCGCGCGGCGCCGCATCGTCGACGCCGCGCTGGAATTCGCGCATCACGCGCCCGAGGTGGCGATGCAGGGCGGCGCGGGCAGCGTCGGCATCGTGCGCCTCCACGGCTTCGGCGATCGCGGCGTGGTCGCGGATCGTCTTCTGCGCGAGGCCCACGGTATGGAAATGCCGCTGCAGCCGGCCCCACAATTCCGCGCGCTGATTCCAGAGTCCTCCCACCACGAGCTCGAGCGAGCCGTTGCCGGTGGCCTTCGCGAGCAGCAGGTGAAAGTCGCGGTCTTCCGCCTCGCGCGAGGTGAAGTCGTCGATGCAGGCGTCGAGCCGCTCGACGCTGCGCCACAACGCCGACACGTGGTCGGCGCTGGCGTTGCGCGCCGCGAGCGCGGCAATCTCGCCTTCGACGAGCTTGCGCGCACTGAGGAGCTCGAACGGCCCCGGACCCGCGTCGCCCGCGCGCTCGACGCTGCGCGGCTGCGCGGTGACGAAGATGCCTGTGCCCACGCGCACTTCGACGAGACCGCTCATCTCGAGCGAGATGATCGCCTCGCGCACCGACGCGCGGCTCACGCCGAACGATGCCGCGAGCTCGCGCTCGGCGGGCAGGCGCGCGCCCGCCGGGTATTCGCCGTGCGCGATCAGCTGCGCGAGCTGGTCCGCAATCTGGCGATACAGGCGCTTCGGCTCGACGAGCTGGAGGGGCAACGCGCGGGCTCCTTGCGAAGAAGTGACGCCCGGTTCACTCGATCACCTCCGCGCTGCGCGCTTTCGGGGCTGATTCACCGTTGCGGCGGCCCTGCGGGCTCATCGATCGAACCGATTGGCCGGATCGTAGCTTCGTGCTTATACTGTGGTCAAGTGGCCTAGCCACCCGACCTGCGTTCCCTCACACGGACCCTTCCGTTCGCCCGCCATGAAGATCACCGCCGCCCGCGTCATCGTCACCTGTCCCGGCCGCAATTTCGTGACACTGAAGATCGAAACCGATCAAGGGCTCTACGGACTCGGCGACGCGACGCTGAATGGTCGCGAGCTGTCGGTCGCGTCGTACCTCGAGGATCACGTGGTGCCTACGCTGATCGGCCGCGACGCGTCGGCGATCGAGGATACGTGGCAGTACCTCTACCGCGGCGCGTACTGGCGGCGCGGCCCGGTGACGATGTGTGCGATCGCCGCCGTCGACACCGCGCTGTGGGACATCAAGGCGAAGGCCGCGAACATGCCGCTCTACCAATTGCTCGGCGGCAGGAGTCGCAACGGTGTGATGGTGTACGGGCACGCGAACGGCGAGGACATCGGGCAGACGGTCGACGAAGTCGCGCGCTACGTCGACATGGGCTACAGGGCGATCCGCGCGCAATGCGGCATCCCCGGATTGCCGTCGACGTACGGCGTGGCGAAGGACAAGCTCTACTACGAGCCCGCCGACGCGGCGATTCCGACCGAGAACGCGTGGTCGACGGCGAAATATCTCGATCACGTACCGAAGCTCTTCGATGCGCTGCGCGTGCGCTTCGGGTTCGGGCCGCACCTGCTGCACGACGTCCATCACCGCCTGACGCCGATCGAGGCGGCGCGCCTCGGGCAGGCGCTCGAGCCGTACCGGCTGTTCTGGATGGAGGATCCGACACCCGCGGAGAACCAGGAAGGCTTCCGCGTGATTCGCGAGCACACGGTCACGCCGATCGCGGTGGGCGAAGTGTTCAACACGATCTACGACTGCCAGAAGCTGATCTCCGAGCAGCTCATCGATTACATCCGTACCACGGTCGTGCATGCGGGCGGCATCACGCACCTGCGGCGCATCGCGCATCTCGCCGAGCTCTACCACGTGCGCACCGGCTCGCACGGCGCGACCGACCTGTCGCCGGTGTGCATGGGCGCGGCGCTGCATTTCGACACGTGGGTCCCGAACTTCGGCGTGCAGGAGTACATGCGGCATACCGCGGAGACCGACGCGGTGTTCCCGCATGCGTATCGGTTCGAGGACGGCTACCTGCACGCGGGCGACGCGCCGGGACACGGCGTCGACCTCGACGAAGCGCTGGCGGCGAAATATCCGTACAAGCCGAGCGCGCTGCCGGTGAATCGGCTGGAAGACGGCTCGATGTGGAACTGGTGAGCGTCTATTCGGCCACGTAATGGCCCGACCGCCCGCCGCTCTTCTCCAGCAGCCGCACGCCTTCGATCCGCATTCCGCGGTCGACCGCCTTGCACATGTCGTAGATCGTCAAAAGGCCCACGCTGACGGCGGTCAGTGCCTCCATCTCGACGCCGGTGCGGTCCTGCGTCTCGACGGTGACCGCGATTGCGATGGCGTCGGTTTCGTGCGCGAACTCGACGCCGACGCGCGTCAGCATCAGCGGGTGGGCGAGGGGAATCAGATCCGACGTCCGCTTGGCCGCCTGGATCGCGGCGATGCGCGCGACACCGAGCACGTCGCCCTTTTTTGCCGTGCCTTCGCGCACCATGGCGAGCGTTGCCGGCAGCATCGCGATCCGCCCGGCTGCACGCGCGACACGTTTTGTCACATCCTTGGCGCCGACGTCGACCATCTGCGCCTGCCCCGCTTCGTCGAAGTGGGTAAAATGCGGACCGGAAGGGCGTGCTGTCCCGTCCTGCGCGGAATCGGTGACCGGGGTGCGTGAGCGCGGCATCTTGCGAACGACATCGCGCGTGAACCGCCGCGCAAGGGCGGCATCTTAGCATCACGATTCGCGCTCCCGCCCCGTGCGTCCCGGCTTCCATTTCCCCGTTCCACCGCGTCGCATCGTCGCGGCGCTCACCGCGCTTGCGCTCGCGTGCGCACCGATCCCGAGCTTCTCGGGATCCGCCACGGTCACCGACGCCGTGCAGGCGTATCCGCAGCGCCTGCCCGATCTCGGTGACGTTGCGCAGGCCGATTTCTCGCCTTCGCAGGAGCGCAAGCTCGGCGAGGCCATCGTGCGGCAGATGCGCGCGGCCGGCGCGTACATGAACGATCCCGAGGTCAACGATTACCTGAACGAGCTCGGGCATCGGCTGATCGCGGCGTCGACGGACGTTCGCCAGGACTTCGAGTTCTTCGCCGTGCCCGATTCGCAGATCAACGCGTTCGCGCTGCCCGGCGGCTACGTCGGCGTCAACACGGGCCTGATCCTGCTCGCGCAGACCGAGTCGGAGCTTGCGAGCGTGCTCGCCCACGAAATCTCGCACGTCACGCAGCACCACATGGCGCGCGCGCTGTCGGCGCAGAAGGATTCGATGCTGATGTCGCTCGCGGGCCTGGCGCTCGCGATTCTCGCCGCACGCGGCAGCAGCGCGTCGTCCGGCGACGCCGCGCAGGCCGCGATCGCCGCTACGCAGGCGCTCACGATCCAGCACCAGATCAACTTCACGCGCGAGAACGAATACGAGGCCGACCGGCTCGGCTTCCAGCGCCTCGACGCGGCGGGCTTCGACGTCACCGCGGTGGCGACGTTCATGAAGCGCCTGCAGTCGGCGATGCGCTTCGTCGAAGGCAGCGCACCCAAGTATTTGCAGGATCACCCGGTCACCTACGAGCGCATCGCGGAAGCGGAGGCGCGCGCGTACGGGCATCCGTACCGGCAGGTCGTCGACTCGCTCGACTTCCACCTCGTACGCGCGCTGCTGCGAAGCTACGAGGGCGAGCCGCGCGATGCGGTGAAATGGTTCGACCGGGCGATCGCCGAGCGCAAGTACAACAATGCGATCGCGGCGCAGTACGGACTCGTCGCATCGCTTCTGCGCGCCAGCGACACCAAGCGCGCGAAGGTCGAGCTCGCCAAGCTCGAAAAGGTCGCACCCGAGCATCCGATGATCGATGCGATCGCCGGCCACGTGCTGCTCGATTCCGGCGACGTCGACGGCGCGATCAAGCGCTTCGGAACCGCGGTGGCGAAGTATCCGAACAAGATGCAGCTCGTCTACGACTATCCCGAGGCGTTGCTGAAGGCCGGCCGCAATGCCGACGCCGCGCGCTTCGCCGAGCAGCAGATTTCCCGCTTCCCCAACGACGGGCCGCTCCAGTTGATCGCCGCGCGCGCGTACGCCGCGCAGAACAAGCAGATGCTCGCGCACCGCCACCAGGCCGAGTACTACGCGTGGCAGGGCAATCTCAAGGGGGCGATCGACCAGCTGCAGATCGCGGCGAAGCAGAAGGACGGCGACTTCTACCAGGCGTCGGTCGTCGACACGCGCCTCAAGGCGCTGCGCCGCGAATCGGCCGATCAGGAGAAGTCGGCGTTCGGCAAGCCGGGCTTCGCCGCGCGATAAGCAGGGTCGGACCCTGCTCTCCGGCGCCATCGTCTGCCGGCGCGACTGGCCGCGAAAAGCAGGGTCTGACCCCGAGTCTGACCCTACTTATCAGACTGATGCGCGATTCCAACTGTCGCTTCTGACAGGTGCTGCGCCGCGTGCGGCGTCGATACATTCGGCGCGCGTACTCGCGCCTGCTCCGGAGCGATCATGAAGATCCTCGTCGTCGACGACCACCCGCTGATCCAGCAGGCGCTCGCCGACGCGCTGCCGCAGATCGACGGCGGCCTCGAGGTGATGGCAGCCATCGATCGCGACGAGGCGCTCGCCGCGCTCTCGCGTCATCCCGACTGCGCGCTCGTGCTGCTCGATCTCACCCTGCCCGGCGCGCACGGACTCGATCTCCTCGTCGAAATGCGCCGGACGTTTCCGCGGCTGCCGATCGTCGTGCTGTCCGCGACGCACGATCGCGCGACCGTCGGCGCTGCGCTCACCGCCGGCGCGCAGGGGTACATCGCGAAGACCTCGACGCCCGCGGAACTGCTCGGCGCCGTGCGCACCGTGCTCGCGGGCGGCTCGAGCGTCACGCGCGACTTCGCGCGCGACACGCCGATGATCGGCGGCATTCCCGGCGACGTGCTCGGCCTCACGCAGCGGCAGGCCGACGTGCTGCGCCTGCTCGTGCAGGGGAAACCGAATAAAACCATCTGCCGCGACCTGCAATTGTCCGAAGGTACGGTCAAGGTGCACGTCAGCGCAATCCTGAAAGCGCTGAACGTTCGCTCGCGCGCGCAGGCGATCGCCGAATTGGCGCGCCGCGGCGTCGTGCTCGACGACGTGGCCCTTTCCGAACGGACCTGACACGGCTCCGTTCGCCGCCCGCATGTCGCCGCTCGCGACGATTCCGCCCGCGCTCGTGATACGCGCCCGGGCCGACCAGGTCGCGACGCTGTACGCGAACGGTCACCTGACGAGCGTGTCGATGGCGCTCGGCGCGGTCATTCTCTGCGCTGCCATGTGGACGCAGATCGCGCCCGCGTCGATGCTCGCGTGGATCGCGCTGATCGCGGTCAACCAGCTGTGGCGCGTCGGCCTCGTGCGTGCCTTCGAACGCGCGCGTCCGGTGCCCGACGACGCGCGGCGCTGGGGACGCTACTGGGCAATGGGGTCGACGCTCGCCGGTGCGTTGTGGGGCGCGGCGGCGGTCGCGATGTTCCCCGAGTCGCCGGCGTACCAGTCGCTTTTGATCGTATGCCTGTTCGGCGCCGCGCTCGGCGGCCTGAATCTCACCGCCGTCTACAAGCCGTCGTTCTACGGCTTCGTGCTGCCGGCGCTGGTGCCGTTGATCGTGCGCGTCGCATGGGTGGGCGACCCCGTGCACTGGTTCATCGCCGGCGTGATGAGCGTGGTGCTCGCGTTCGTCGTCGGCTTCGGCCATCGGCTGAACGACGTGCTCACGCGCTCGCTCGTCATCCGCTACGAGAACGTCGACCTGATCGCCGAGTTGAAGGACCGCACGCGCAGTGCACTCGACGCGCGCGCCGCCGCGGAATCCGCGAACCGCGCGAAGAGCCAGCTGCTCGCGGCGGCCAGCCACGATCTGCGGCAGCCGCTGCATGCGCTCGGGCTCTACGTCGCCGCGCTCGCCGCACGCGCACGCGACGCCGAATGGCGGCCGCTGGTGGCGCACGTCGAATCGGCGGCGAACGCGCTCGAGATCCAGTTCGCGCAGCTCATCGACCTGTCGCGGCTCGATGCGGGCGTGCTGGTCCCCGAGCGCAGCGAAATCGCGCTGGGCGCGCTGTTCGCACGCATCCGCTCGGAATTCGCGCCGCAGGCGGCCGCGCGCGGCCTGTCGTTCACGATCGTCCCCACGCGCCTCGTCGTGGACAGCGACCCGGCCCTCCTCGAGCGCATCGTCGGCAACCTCGTGGCCAACAGCATCCGCTACACGCATCGCGGCGGCGTGCTGATCGGTGCGCGCCGCGCCGGTTCGCGCGTGGCGATCGACGTCGTCGATACCGGCGTCGGCATCGCCGCCGAGCATCGCGAGCGCATCTTCGAGGAGTTCTACCGCGTGAAGGACCATGCGCGCTCCGCGCAGGCACGCCGCGGCATGGGCCTCGGCCTTGCGATCGTCCGCCGCTTCGCCGACCTGCTCGGCCACGAAGTCGCGCTCGACTCGCACGAAGGCCGGGGCTCGCGTTTTCGCGTGCTGGCGCCGCGCGTCGGGCGATCGCTATCGCGCGCACGCACGCTGCGTTCGGTCGCCCATATCGCGGAACCGGGTGCGCCGTCGTGCGCGGGCCGCGTCGTCGCGGTCGTCGACGACGACGCCGAGACGCTCGACGCGATGCACACACTGTTCGAGACGTGGGGTGCGACGGTCGCCTGCGGCGACAGCGTCGAATCGCTGCTCGTCGCGATCGGCGACGTCGAGCGCTATCCCGATCTGATCGTTGCGGATCTGCGGCTCGCCGACGGCGCGTCGGGCATCGACGCCGTGCGGCAGCTGCGCCACGAACTCGGCATGCCCATTCCCGCGATCATCGTGTCGGGCGACACGGGAACGAACGCCGATCGCGAAGCACGCGCCGCGGGCCTGATGCTGCTGCCGAAACCCGTGGTCGGCGCGACGCTGCGCGCGACCGCGATCGCGCTGATGGCGCAGGCCGTATACGTGACGCCGTAGCGAAAATCGGGGTCGGAGCAGCGAAGCTGCTCCGACCCTGACGTCGACGCACCGGCCCATCGGCCGGGCAATGCGTCGACTCGTCGCAGCCCGCGCGAGGAGGAGCGCGGGGCCGCGAGTCCGAACTAGCCGCCCTGCCGGCGCGCCTGCATCTTCTGGCGGAACTGCTCCATCTTCGCAAGGCGCTGCGACAACGCGTTCTTGACCACCGTCTTCTGATCCGGCGTGAACGTCGCATAGAGGTTGAGCCACGCGTCGCGCACCTGCGTGTGCAGCTGCTGGTTGGCGTTACGCGCCGAATCGGCCGCAGCCGCGACGGCGGCGAGGTCGGGCTCGGGTTTCGCGAGCTCGGCGGTCAGCTCGTCGTTCACCTTCTGCATGTTCGCGCGGGCGCTCGTGCGCGCAGCCTTGCCCGCCGCCACCGCGTTGTCCCACATCGCCTGCTGGGACGTGTCGAGGTTGAGCTGGCTCTTGAGGCGCACGATGCTCATGACGACGTCGCCGCCGCCGTGCCCGTGGTGATGCATCGGCTGCGCGAAGGCCACGCCGCCGGCGCCGAACAAGGCGGCGGCTGCGACGACGGCAACGCGCGATGCAAAACGAGAGGTCATGGATGTCTTCTCCATCGATGTCGTATCTTCGGACACCCGGCCCATCCGGGCGTACGGTACGAAGCTTCGTCCGTCATTGTCATCGCGCCGTTCCGCCCTCATGGACGGGATTGCAACGGGTCGTTGCATGCACGCGCCGATCGATACAATTGGTTACAGCGAAGCGAGCATCGGGCGCGTCGCGGCCCTCTAACCATCGTCGAAAAACTGGGATGATCCGGCCGATGCCGAAACCGACGCACCCGAAGATTCTCGTCGTCGACGACGACGTGCGCCTGCGCGACCTTTTGACGCGCTACCTGACCGAACAGGGTTTCCAGGTATCGGCGCTGCCGGATACCACGCAGCTCGACAAACGCCTGCAGCGCGACCCCGCGCATCTCGTCGTGCTCGACCTGATGCTGCCCGGCGAGGACGGCCTCGCGGCCTGTCGGCGCCTGCGTGCAGCCGGCGAAACGGTGCCCATCATCATGCTGACGGCGAAGGGCGAGGACGTCGACCGCATCGTCGGGCTCGAGATGGGCGCCGACGATTACCTGCCGAAGCCCTTCAATCCGCGCGAACTCGTCGCGCGCATCCACGCGGTGCTCCGCCGTCACGGCGAACGGCCGGCACCCGGCGCACCGGTCTCCGAGGGCCGCCTCCCGTTCGGCGGCCACACGCTCGACCTCGCCGCACGCACGCTCGAGCGCGATGGCGAAGTGAAGACGCTGACCACAGGCGAGTTCTCGCTCATCAGCGTGTTCGTGCACCACCCGCGCAAGCCGCTCGCGCGCGAGAAGCTGATGCTGCTCGCGCGCGGACGCGACCACGAAGTGTTCGATCGCGCGATCGACGTGCAGGTGTCGCGCCTGCGCAAGCTCGTCGAGCCCGATCCATCCGCGCCGCGCTACATCCAGACCGTGTGGGGCTTCGGCTACGTGTACGTGCCGGAAGGCGCTCGGGATGAGGCCCCCGCGGACGCGTCCACATCCGCATGACCGCCGACGCCGCCGCGAGCGTCGCCGCGCCCGCGCCACCGCCCGTGCGACGCCGCCGGTCGCTGTGGCCGCGCTCGCTCTTCGGGCGGCTGATGCTGCTGCTCGTCACAGTCGTCGCGCTCGCGGCGCTGACGACCATCGTCGTATTCAACCGCGACCGCGCGGCGCTGATCGCGCGCCAGTTCAACGACACGAAGGTCGTGCAGATGAAGGCGCTGCGCGCGGCGCTCGAAGGCGTCGATGGTCCGAATCGTCGCGAGCAGCTCGCACGCCTCGGCCGCGATTACGGCGTGCGCATCGTGCCCGAGCGCGAGCGCCCGACGATCGGCTTCGCCCCGAAGGGCGCGACCATGCAGGGCCTCGAGGAGCGCCTGCGCGAGGACCTCGGCCAAGGCACCGAAGTGCGCATCGCGCCGCGCGCGCGGCAGCTCTTCGTTCGGCTGCAGGCGGGTGACGACGCCTACTGGATCGGCTTTCCGCTGCCGCATTCGGAGAGCGACATCCCGGTGCGCACGCTCGCCTGGGTGATCGCGATCATGGTGCTGCTGCTGCTCGCCGCGTTCGCGTTCGCGCGCTATCTCGCACGCCCCCTGGGCGACCTGCGGAGCGCCGTCGAGCACGTCGGCCGCGGCGAGACACCGCCGGCGCTGCCCGAATCGGGGGCCTCCGAAATCGCCGCCGTGAATCGCGGCTTCAACGCGATGCTCGCGAACCTGCGCCAGATCGAGCGCGACCGCGCGATCCTGCTCGCCGGTGTCTCGCACGACCTGCGCACGCCGCTCGCACGGCTGCGGCTCGGCATCGAAATGTCGCAGGCCGACGACGCGATGCGCGAAGGCATGGTGTCGGACATCGACGAGATGAACCGCATCATCGACCAGTTCCTCGACTTCGCGCGCGTCGAAACGGCGGTCGCCTCGAACCCGATCGACGTCGACGCCGAGCTCGCCGCCGCCGTCGAGCGCTACACGCGGGCGGGCCGCGCGTTGCAGTTCGCGGCGGACGCGCCCGCGGCGTTCGTGCGCATGAAGCCGGCGGCGCTGTCGCGCGTCGCCGGCAACCTGATCGACAATGCCCTCGCCTATGGAAAACCACCGGTCGAGATCAGCGCGCGCGTGCAAGGTGCCGATGTCGTGATCGACGTCGCCGATCGCGGACCGGGCATTGCACCCGCCGACGTCGAGCGCCTGAAGCAGCCGTTCACGCGTGCCGGCGAGGCGCGCGCACGCGAGGACGGCGCCGCCGGCGCGGGACTCGGCCTCGCGATCGTCGATCGCATCGCGCGGCTGCACGGCGGCACGCTCGATCTGCTGCCGCGCGACGGCGGCGGCACGATCGCCCGCGTGCGCCTGCCGCGAACCGCCCCGCCCTGACGCGGCGCCGCCCCGACTTGCATTCGCGTACACAAACCCAACCTGTACGCGTATCACTCCCGGGAGCGACCATGGCCACCATCATCGATGTCCTCAGCACCGCGACGGCAGCACTCGCACATCCGCGCAGTGTCGAGCACGTCGTCGCCGGGCAACCGACGTCCGACGGCGCCGGCGTGAAGCTCACGCGCATGCTCACGCAGCCGCTGCAGCGCAGGCTCGACCCGTACCTGATGCTCGATGCGTTCGGCACCGACGATCCGCAGGACTACATCGCCGGCTTTCCCGATCACCCGCATCGGGGCTTCGAGACGATCACGTACATGATCGCGGGCCGCATGCGCCACCGCGACAGCGCGGGCAACGAAGGCCTGCTCTCGAGCGGCGACGTGCAATGGATGACCGCCGGCCGCGGCGTGATCCACTCCGAATTGCCCGAGCAGCAGGACGGCCGGATGGAAGGCTTCCAGCTCTGGCTCAACCTGCCCGGGCGCGACAAGCTGCGCACGCCGTGGTATCGCGACATCCGCCACGCCGAGATTCCGACCTTCACCACGCCGCAAGGCGTGACGGTGCGCGTGATCGCCGGCGCAAGCCACGACGTCGAGGGCGCCGTGCAGCGCGAAGCGACGCAGCCGCTCTACCTCGACCTCGAGCTGCCTGCCGGCGCCCGCTTTTCGCAGGAGATTCCCGCGTCGCATAACGCGTTCGTCGTCGTCTACGGCGGCGAACTTGCGATTGCGGACACGCTCGTGCCCGCGCAACGGATGGCGATCCTCGCCAACGAAGGCGACGGCGTCACGCTCGAAGCTCGCGCCCCGTCACGCGCGCTGCTGATCGCCGGCAAGCCGCTCGGCGAGCCGATCGCGCAGTACGGGCCCTTCGTGATGAACACGCAGGACGAGCTCGTGCAGGCCGTGCGCGATTACCAGTCGGGCGCGTTCGCC
Source organism: Burkholderiales bacterium (assembly GCA_025927765.1). GTDB lineage: Bacteria > Pseudomonadota > Gammaproteobacteria > Burkholderiales > Casimicrobiaceae > VBCG01. The sequence continues at coordinate 11,227 of JAICKU010000027.1, read as the reverse complement.
TGACGGTGACTGCGCCGGACGCCGCTGCGAGGCGGCGCCCGGCGCAGCAGCATCGCATCGTGCTATCGTTGGCGGCCGCCGTGGCGCGCCGCCGTGGACACGACGATCACAACGCATTCGGAAGCCGAGCTGTCGCCGCCGCGCAGCCTCGAGACCATCCGGCGTCTCGTGCGCTTCGACACGACGAGCCGCGACTCGAACCTGGCGCTGATCGACTGGGTGCGCGAGCACCTGGCATCGTTCGGCATCCCGTATCGCCTGACGCACGATGACACCGGTGCGAAGGCGAACCTCTTCGCCACGATCGGCGATCCTGCAAAGCCCGGCATCGTCCTCTCCGGTCACACCGACGTCGTGCCGGTCGACGGCCAGGCGTGGTCGGTGGACCCGTTCGCGGCCGTCGTCGATCGCCAACGACTGATCGGTCGCGGTGCGGCCGACATGAAATCGTTCGTGGGGATCGTGCTCGACGCCGTCCCGGCGATGCTCGAAGCACCGCTCGCCGCACCCATCCATCTCGCGTTCTCGTACGACGAGGAAGTCGGCTGCATCGGTGTCGGACGCATGATCCGCGACATGCAGGACATCGGCATTGCGCCTGGCATCTGCATCGTGGGCGAGCCGACGAACATGAAGGTCGTCACCGGCCACAAGGGCAAGCTCGCGATGCGCGCGCACGTGGTCGGTCGCGAAGCGCACTCGGCGCTCGCGCCGTACGCCGTCAACGCGCTCGACTATGCAGCGGAGATCGTCGTCGAGCTGCGGCGGATGCAGCGCGAGCGCGCGGAGCGCGGGCCGTTCCAGCGCGAGTACGACCCGCCCTATTCGACGCTGCACGCGGGCGTGCTGCACGCCGGAACCGCGCTCAACATCGTGCCGCGCGAATGCACGCTCGACTTCGAGTTTCGCACCGTACCCGGCGACGATCCGCACGATCTCTTCGCCTGCCTGCAACGCCATTGCGACTCGCAGCTGCTGCCGCAGATGCGCGCCGTCGCGTCGGAAAGCCGCATCGATTTCGAGACGCGGTCCGACAACCCCGGCCTGCACACCGACGAATCGGCGCCGATCGTCGAAAGGGTCGTGCGCCTCGCAGGCGGCGGTCGCGGCGGCAAGGTCGCGTTCGCGTCGGAGGCCGGGCAGTTCCAGCGCGCGGGCTTCGCCGCGGTGATTTGCGGACCGGGTTCGATCGCCGACGCGCACAAGCCGGACGAGTTCATCACGTTCGAGCAGATCCGCGCCGGCGAGGCGTTCATCGCGCGCGTCGTCGAGGAGGCGCGTTGCGCGCAAACGCGCTGACATCCATCGATGGAGATCGGGGGAGAGCCGTCATGCATCGTTTCGTACGCAACGTAGTCCTGTCGTCGCTGTTCGTGGCGCTGGCTGCCGCCGGCACGGCAGCGCGGGCCGACGCGCAGATCAAGGTCACGCGCCAGTACGGCCTGCCCTACCTGCCGCTGATGATCATGGAGCACGAGCAGCTCTTCGAGAAGCAGTTGAAGGCGAAGGGCGAGCCGGCGGACACGAAGGTGACGTGGGCGACGATGAGCACGACCACGGCGACGGTGGACGGCCTGCTCTCGGGCAGCGTCGACTTCGCGTCGTCGGGCATCACCGGCCTGCTCGCGATGTGGGACAAGACGCAGGGTACGGCCACGGAGATCAAGGCGATCTCGGGCATCTCGTCGTTCCCGTATCCGCTCGTCACGCGCGACGCTGCGGTGAAGACGATCAAGGACTTCAGCGCGAACGACCGCATCGCCGTGCCGGCGGTCAAGATCTCCGTGCAGGCGATCGTGCTGCAGATGGCCGCGGTGCGTGCGTTCGGCCCGGACAAGCGCACGGCACTCGACGCGCTCACCGTGTCGATGGGGCACCCGACCGCGGCCGTGGCGGTCATGTCGGGCAAGAGCGAGGTGAACTCGCATTTCAGCTATCCGCCGTACAGCTTCGAGGAGCTGCGCACGCCCGGCGTCCATGCGGTGCTGTGGGCGAACGACGTGACGAACGGTCCCGCGACGACGATCGAGGTGGTGACACCGCTTCGGGTCGTCCGCGGCCACCCGCATTGGGTCGACGCGTGGCTCGCCGCCCAGCGCGAGGCCAGCGATTTCATCGGCAGGCATCCGCGCGAGGCGGCGGAGATGTACCTCGCGATGACCAACGAGAAAAAGCTCTCCGCGGAGGACCTGATCACGATCCTGTCGGATCCGCAGGTGCGCATCGGCGTCACGCCGTACAACACGATGGTCTTCGCGCAGTACATGCACGAGGTCGGCAGCATCGCGCACATGCCGGCGAGCTGGAAGGATTACTTCTGGCCCGTCGCGCACGGCCTCGCCGGCAGTTGACGGTTCGTGCCGTCACGATCGTCGGCGGCGGCTTCAGCGGCGCGAGCGCCGCGATCCAGCTCGCGCGCCATGCGCCGCCCCGGCTCGACATCACCGTCATCGAGCCGCGCCCCGACGTCGGGCGCGGCCTCGCCTACTCGAGCGACGACCCCGATCACCGGCTGAACGGCACGGCGGGAACGCATCTCGTCGATCCCGCGGACCCCGAGGAATTCACGCGCTGGTGCGCGCAGGAACGCATCGTTCGCGCCGATCCCGATGCCCTTGCACGCGGCGGCGCGCTCTTCGTTCGCCGCAGCGACTTCGGCCGCTTCGTCGCGCAGGCGTTCGCACGCGAGGTCGAACGCCGCCCCGCACTCCGACTGCGGCATCTGCGCGACGAAGCGATCGATGCGACGCTGGAAACGCAAGGCGTGAGCGCGACGACGCGCGGCGGCAGCCGCGTGCCGGGCGACGTGCTCGTGATCGCGACGGGCAACGCGCCGTCGCGATTCCCCCTCACGCTCCCGGCCGATGTCGCAGCGCACCCGAGCGTGATCGCCGAGCCGTGGGACCTTCGCCGCCTGCGTGCGGTCGACGCCGCAGCGCGCGTGCTGGTGCTCGGCACCGGACTCACGGCGCTCGACGTCATCACGACGCTGCTTCGCCGCGGTCATTGCGGACGCATCACGGCAGTGTCGCCGCGTGCGCTGCGCCCGCGCGCGCACCGCCCCGCGTTCGACCTGCCGCCGGCGCTGGCCGCGGCCGGCATGCTGCAGCGGATCGACGGCTCGCTTGCGCCGTTCGTGCGCGAGCTCGCCCAGCCGATGCAGGCGACCACGTTGATGCGGGCGCTCCGCGCGCGCATCGCGCAGGCTCGCGTGCAAGGCGAGTCGTGGTACGGTCCGTTCGACGAGTTTCGCGACCCGCTGTGGCGGGTGTGGTCGGCGCTCGACGCACGCGTGAAGGCGCGGCTGCTGCGCCATGCCCGGCGGTGGTACGACGTGCATCGCTTCCGCGCGCCGCCGCAGAACGATGCCATCGTGAACGAGGCCGAGCGTCAGGGTCGCGTGCTGATTGGCCCGGCGAAGGTCAGTTCGATCGCGCGCGCAGGCGATGGGACGCTCGTCGTCGAGTTGCAGGAAGGCCGGACACGCCGCGTTCACACCGAAGCATTCGACGCGATCGTCAACTGCACGGGCCTCGACGGCCGCGGCGGCGCGACGACGAATCCAATGCTCGCGTCGCTGACACGGCAGGGGCGACTCGTTCCGGATGTCACCGGCATCGGGTTCGCGGTCGATGCGCAGTGCCGGCCAATCGGGCAGGATGGCACTCGCACGGATCGCCTGCGCGTCATCGGCCCGCCGACGGCAGGCACGTTCGGCGATCCGCTCGGCGCCATCTTCATCGCCGCGCAGATCCGGCGCATGCTGCCCGGGATCTTCGCTTAGCGAACCTGCGCTACTCGACGAACTCGATCACCGCGTTGAACGCGTCCCTCGCGGACACGACGATCCGATCGGGAAGCATGCGCACCTTGGACACCTCCGGCGCCGCGACGACGCACGCGCGCACGCGGGCGAGCGACGACGTGCGCAGCGCGAGCGCGCCCATGAACGCGTCGCGGCCGCCGGCGTCGCAGGCGGCGTTGCCGTAGCGCGCGGAATACCGCGCGGCGCGGGTGAAGCGCACCGCGCAGTCGCGAAAACGGACCTCGCTTTCGTCGGCGCAAACCTGCACGGTGCCGCCGACGACGTCCGCATAGCGCGTGGCCTCGCGATCGGGATCGGGGACCACGATCGTGAGGCCGGCGAGCGCATGCACGCCGTTGCGATGCGCCTGCCATTCCGGCCGCCAGACGAGATGCGGCGTCTCGTGCTCGCAGAAGTACACCCGGCCGCCGCGCACGAAGCCGGGTGCGACGCGCACCGTCTTGAAAGACGCGCGCTGCGTGGTGCCGTCGATCGTCACGGGACGATGAAATGCGACGACCTCCGCGACCGGCACGCCGCGCGTCGCGAGCCGGTCGTGCAGTCCTGCCGCGTCATCGGTCGCGAACACGAGGCCGTCCAGCCCGGCGGGACTGTCGGCAATTTCGCGGCGCACGCGCTCGGCGCCGGCCGGTACGCCGACGAGTTCGAGGTAGTCGGACTCGAACACCATCAGATGATTGATCGACCCGAGCGAGTGATGACCGCGATCGGTCAGCGTGAAGCCCAGCGCACGAAAGCGCTCGACCGCCGCGTCCATCGCATCGCGGACGTTGATGACGACGTGATCGACGTGCATCTCGGGGCGATTTCGTGACTCAGGCCCCGGCCTGATCGCCCACCTCGAACACGAGTACGGTCGCGAGGGCAGCGATCCCCTCCTCACGCCCCGTGAATCCGAGCCGTTCGGTCGTCGTCGCCTTGACGGAGATGCGCGACGGGTCGCACCCCAGGTCCGCCGCGATGTTCGCCCGCATGGCGTCGATGGACGGCGCGAGCTTCGGCGCCTGCGCGATCACCGTCGCGTCGACGTTGGCGATCGCATAGCGCTGCGCCTGCATCATCGCCGCCACCTGACGCAGCAGGCGCCGGCTGTCGGCGCCCTTCCACTTCGGATCGGTGTCGGGAAAATGCCTGCCGAGATCACCGAGCGCAAGTGCGCCGAGGATCGCGTCGCAGATCGCGTGCAGCAGCACGTCGGCATCGGAGTGGCCTTCGAGGCCGCGATCGTGCGGAATGGTCACGCCGCCGATCACGAGCGGCCGGCCCGCGACGAACGCGTGCACGTCGAGGCCGTTGCCGATGCGCAGCGTCATGACGATGCCTGCAGGTCGAGGATCGCAGTCGCGAGATCGAGGTCCTCGCGATAGGTGATCTTGATGTTCTGCGCACTCCCCGTGACGAGCCGCGGCCGCGCGCACACGCCGGTCGCCGCCAACGCCTCGACGGCCTGCGCGTCGTCCGTGCATTCGCCACGCGCATCGCGCGCGTGCGCGGCCACGAGCAGGCGGTAGCGAAACATCTGCGGCGTCTGCGCCAGCCAAAGGCCCGCACGATCCTCGGTGCGCAGCACGCGCGGCGCATCGTCGCCTGCCGCTGCGCGCTTCAACGTGTCCCCGAGCGGCAGCGCGAGCAGGCCGCCGACGTCGTCGTCGCGCAACTGCGCCACGAGGCGCGCGAGCGCGTCGGCGGGCACGCAAGGGCGCGCAGCGTCATGCACGAGCACCCAGTCATCGTCGTTGCAGCGCGCCTCGATCGCGCGCAACGCGTGCCGTACGGTGGCGGCACGCGTTGCGCCGCCACAGCGCAGCGGCTCGACGCGGTCGCGAAAGCCGACCATGTCGTCGTAATGCACGTCGTCGGGTGCAAGTGCCACGAAGATGCCGTCGGCAGCGAGCGTTGCGACCCGCTCGAGCGTGCGCACGAGCATGGGAGCGCCGGCGAGATCCGCGTACTGCTTGGGATGCGCCGTCCCGAAGCGGCTGCCGCCGCCGCCCGCCGGAACGACGATCCACGTGCGCATGGAAGAACGGATCAGAGCTGCGCGCGCGAGCCCAGGTACTTCGCGAGGAACTTCTCCATCGCCTCGTAGAAGTCGAACTGGTTCTCCTCGTTGTGGAAACCGTGGCCTTCGTTGTCCTTGACGATGTACGGCACGTCGATGCCGCGCTTCTTCAACGCCGCGACCATCTGGTCGGACTCGTCCTTGTTGACGCGCGGATCGCGCGCGCCCTGCGCGATCAGGAGCGGCGCCTTGATGCGATCGGCATTGAGCGCAGGAGACGCCTCGGCGAGCCGCGCCTTGTCCTTCTCGGGGTCGCCGACCATCTCCTGCATCATCGCGAGGAAGGGCTTCCAGTACGGCGGAATCGTCTTCATGAACGTGAAGAGATTCGACACGCCAACGTAGTCCACGCCGCACGCGTAGAGATCCGGCGTCTTCACGAGGCCCTCGAGCGTCGCGTAGCCGCCGTAGCTGCCCCCGTAGATGCAGATGCGCCTGGGATCGGCGATGCCCTGCTTGATCAGCCACGTCACGCCGTCGGTGATGTCGTCCTGCATCGCGAAGCCCCATTGCTTGAACGAGGCTTCCCAGAACTTGCGGCCATAGCCCGTCGAGCCGCGATAGTTCATCTGCAGCACGGCGTAGCCGCGGTTCGCGAGGAACTGCACTTCGGGATTGAAGCCCCAGCCGTCGCGGGCCCACGGGCCCCCGTGCGGATTGACGACGACGGGGAGCTTCTTAGCTTCGACGCCGTTCGGCAGCGTCAGGTAGCCGTGCACCGTCAATCCGTCGCGCGTCTTGTATTCGACGGGCTTCACCGCCGCCATCTTCGCCTCGGGCAGCCACGGCGTGACGTCGCCGAGCTTCGTCAGCGTGTCGGTCCTGCGGTCGTACAGATAGCGCGCGCCCTGCGTGCGGTCGCTGGTGGCGGCGACGATCATCCGCGTCTCGTCGTCGCTCAGCGACTGCAGCGTGACCTCGTAGCCGGGCAACCTGGATTCGAGCTTTGAGAAGAGCTCCTTCGCGTCGGGGTCGAGGTAGTGGCGCTCGTTCTTCCACGTCTGGTAGTCGACGAACGACGCGCGCTGGCGCGCCTTGGACCACGCGACGCTGCCGACGTCGACGTCGGTGCGCTCGTACACCAGCTCCCCTTCCTGGCCGGTGGCCGGATCGACGAGGACGATTGCGACCTTGTCGCGGCCGAGGTTCGACGCGACGTACAGCTTCCTGTTGTCGGCGCTGAAGAGCAGCGGCTGGAACTGATCGCGAAACGACGTCGTGACGACCGGCTCGAATGCCGACTTGACGTCGGCGCGATAGAGATACGTGTTGTCGACGCCGTCGGTGGCGATCGCGAACCGCACGTTGCCGTCGTGATCGGCGCCCCAGCTCGTGATGTTGCCCGGGTTCTCCGCGACGAGCGTGAGCTTGCCGGTGACGAGGTCGAGGGCGTAGACGTCGAACACTTCCTTGACGCGCTTGTTGAGTCCCACGAGCATGCGATCGGGCAGCTCGACCAGCGGATCGACGATGATCGCCTTCACGCCCGGATACGGCGTCACGTCCTTCGGCTCGCCGCCCTTGCCGCCGACGACGACGATGTGATCGTTCTCGTCGCCGCCAAAATCCTTCGTGTAGACGACGCGGTCGGCGCCCTTCCAGAAGTAGTTCGGGATGTCGCGGTCCTTCTCCGACGTGATGCGCACGGGCTCCGCGTTGCTCCCCACGGCCTGCACGTAGATGTTCATCCGCCGCTCCCACGGCTGCATGAACGACAGCGTCTTGCCGTCACCCGAAATGCGGTAGTACGCGCGGTCGGGATGGCGGAAGAAGTCGCGCATCGGGATGACGTCGTCCGATTTCGCCGTTGCGGCGGGGACGATGCCGAGCGTCAGGATGAATCCGGCCAAGGGGACGAGTTTGTGCATGGTCGTGTTCCTGGTTCGGGCGGGCGCGCGGAACGGATTCTAGGGTACGCGCAGAGGTTCGAGCGCCGCGCGGATGCGTTCCGGAACGCGCACCGGACGCCGCACCTCGCGATCGACCCACACGTGCACGAAGCGGCCGGCGGCCGCGGCGTCGTCGTCCCCCTGGCGGAAAAGCCCGATCTCGTAGCGCACCGACGAGCGGCCGATCGCCACCACCCGCATGCCGGCGTCGACGACGTCGGGAAACGTGATCGGCTTGTGAAAGCGGCACGCGGTCTCGACGACGACGCCGATTGCGGGTGCGCGCGCGATGTCGAGGCCGCCCTCACGAACGAGATGCTCGTTGACGACGGTGTCGAAGTACGAGTAGTACGTCACGTTGTTGACGTGGCCGTAGACGTCGTTGTCCATCCAGCGCGTGGGGATCGCGAGGAACGCCGGATAAGCGCTGCGAACGGCCGGAATGAACCAGTCGCTGCTCATCCCGCCGTCGCCTCGTCGCGCACGGTCGCCGGCCGTTCGGCTGCGTCGCGCGCATTCGACGTCGCGTCGTCGACGAGCTCGATCCAGTGGCGCACCGGCAACGGCGTGCCTGACGCGAGATGCGTGATGCACCCGATGTTCGCGCTCGCGATCACGTCGGGCCGATGCGCCTGCAGCGCCTCGAGCTTGTTCGCCTTGAGGCGACGCGACAGCTCGGGTTGCAGGATCGAATACGTGCCGGCGGACCCGCAGCAAAGATGCGCATCGGCGACCGGCACCAGCGTGAATCCCGCGCCGGCGAGCAGCCGCTCGACCTGGCCGCGGATCTTCATGCCGTGCTGCAGCGTGCAGGGCGCCTGGAACGCGACGGTGAGCGACGTGCGCGCACGATCGATCTGCGGCAGAAGCTTCGTCCATTCCGCGCCGACGATTTCCACGGGATCGCGCGTGAGCGCCGAAATCCGCTTCGCCTTCGCGGCGTACGCGGCGTCATGCGCGAGCAGTTGATCGTATTCGCGGACCGTCACGCCGCAACCGCTCGCCGTGACGACGATCGCTTCGACGCCGCGCTCGACGTGCGGCCACCACGCGTCGATGTTGCGGCGCGCCAGCGCCTTCGCTTCATCGTGCTCGGACAGGTGCAGCGACAGCGCCCCGCAGCACCCTCCCCCGTCGTCGACGGCGAGTGCGGAAATGCCGGCACGGTCGAGCACGCGCGCGGTGGCGGCGTCGATGCTCGGCGCGAGCGACGGCTGCACGCAGCCTTGCGGAATCAACATCTGGCGGCGATGCCGCGCCGCCGGCCACGCGCCCGCATTGCGTGCGCCGGGAATCGATGCCGCGACGCTTCGCGGCAGGAACCCTTTCGCCATGCGTCCCATCGTGAGCGCCGCACGGAAGAGCGGCCGCGACAGCAGGCCGCGGCGCAGCGCCGATCGGCGCGTCGCCTCGATCGCGTTGCGTCCCACACGATCCTCGACGAACTTGCGTCCGATGTCGGCGAGACGGCCGTAGCGCACACCCGACGGGCACGTCGTCTCGCAACTGCGGCACGTGAGGCAGCGGTCGAGGTGCAGCTGCGTCTTCCCGGTGACTTCGCCGCCTTCGAGCGCCTGCTTGATCAGGTAGATGCGCCCGCGCGGGCCGTCGAGCTCGTCGCCGAGCAGCTGATACGTCGGGCACGTCGCCGTGCAGAAGCCGCAGTGCACGCACGCGCGCAGGATCGCTTCGGCTTCCTGGCCTTCGGGCGTGGCGGCGAGCGCCGGAAGTAGCCGCGTTTCCATCAGAATGCCGTGTAAAGTCGGCCCGGATTGAGGATGCCGTGCGGGTCGAACACCTGCTTCAGGCGCGCATGCAGTTGCGCGAGCGGCGCCGGCAGCGGCTGGAACGCGCCCGATGATTTGTCGCCACCGCGAAAGAGCGTGGCATGGCCGCCGTTCTGCTCCGACCACGCGCGAATTTCCCGCCCGTCGATCGCCTCACGCGCGACGAGCCAGCGCAGCGCACCGCCCCATTCGATCATCGTCTCCTCGGACGTTGCGAACATCGGTGCGGTCGAGCGCACCGACAGCCGCCAAAGGCTCGCCCCATCGTCCTGCGCTGCACCGAAGAACTCGAGCGTCTGGTCGCGAAGCGCGTTCCAGTACGACGTGCCGTCGATCTCCTCGCCGCCGACGACCGCCGCGGCACGCGCGAGCGCCGCCGGCGCGCCCGAGAGGCGAACTCGAAGCTCGCTGCCATGATGCGCCGTGGCACTGATCGGCAACGGCTTGCCGCCCCATTCGTTCATCAGCCGCAACGCGGTCGCCGCGTCGCACGCGACCACGCGCGTCGTTTCGGCCTTCGGGCGCGGCAGGCACTTGAGCGAGATCCGGGAGAGCACGCCGAGCGTACCGAGCGCGCCGGTCATCAGACGCGACACGTCGAATCCGGCCACGTTCTTGATCACCTGGCCGCCGAAGGCGAGCGACGTCCCCGTGCCGTCGATCACATGCGTGCCGAGCACGAAATCGCGCACGGCGCCCGCATAGGGCCGCCGTGGTCCGGACAATCCACTCGCGACGGCGCCGCCCAACGTGGTGCCATCGCCGAAACGCGGCGCATCGAAGGCGAGCATTTGATCGCGCGCGGCCAGCGCGTCCTCGATTTCGGCGAGCGGCGTTCCGCCTTTCGCGGTGACGACGAGCTCCGCGGGCTCGTACGACACGATGCCGCGAATCGCGCGTACGTCGAGCGGCTCGCCCGCAAGCGCCTCGCCGTAGAAATCCTTGGTGCCGCCGCCGCAGATGCGCAAGGGCCGCCGCGCGTGCGCGGCGGCACGGATGCGCTCCTCGATCTCGGCGACCGCAGCGTCGCTCATCCCTTGGCCGCGAGCTTCTCGCGATAGACGATGCGCGGTTCGTCGACTTCGATCACCGCCGTTTCCGCGAGCGCATCGCGCTCCCACGCCTTCACGTCGGGGTGCGCGAGCAGCGATTCGACGTACGCCGCGGCGGCGCCGGTCGGCTTCACGGCGTACGTCTGAAAACGAAACGCGACGGGCGCGAAGAAGCAGTCGGCGATCGAATAGCGGCCGAACAGGAAGGCGCCTCCGTTGCCAAAGCGACGTCGCGTCTCGTCGAAGATCTGCGTAATGCGCTCGATGTCGCGTGCGAGCTTCGGCGACCACGGCCGTACGTCGACCCGCTCGCGTATGCACATCGTCATGTCGTTGCGCAGCGTCGCGAATCCCGAATGCATTTCGCAGACGATCGAGCGCGCGTGCGCTCGGGCGACGCGATCGTCCGGCCACATCGCCGGATGGCGCTCCGCGAGGTATTCGGCGATCGCGAGCGTATCCCAGACGACGGCTCCGCGGTCGACCAGGCAAGGCACGAGGCGCGAGGGCAGGAACGCGTAACGCGCCGGATTGGCGACGAGGTCGTCGAGCGGCACGGCGATCTCGTCGAACGGTTCGCCCGAGAGCTTGGCCACGAGCCAGCCGCGCAG
>JAICKU010000071.1 GCA_025927765.1 Burkholderiales bacterium | reverse complement strand
CTTGCGCGAGAACGTCGGGATCAGCTCGGAGATGATGCCGAACGCCGGCAGGATGATGATGTAGACCTCGGGGTGGCCGAAGAACCAGAACACGTGCTGGAACAGCACGGGGTCGCCGCCGCCCGCCGCGCTGAAGAACGACGTGCCGAAGTGGCGGTCGGTCAAAAGCATCGTGACCGCGCCGGCGAGCACCGGCATCACCGCGATCAGCAGGTACGCGGTGATGAGCCACGTCCAGCAGAAGAGCGGCATCTTCATCAGCGTCATGCCGGGCGCACGCAGGTTCAGGATGGTCGTGATGATGTTGATCGACCCCATGATCGACGACGCGCCCATGATGTGGATCGCGAAGATCGTGAGGTCCATGCCCACGCCCATCTCGACCGTGAGCGGCGGGTACATCGTCCAGCCGCCGGAGGCCGCGCCGCCGGGCACGAACAGCGACAGGATCAGCATGATCGCCGCCGGGGGCAGCAGCCAGAAGCTCCAGTTGTTCATGCGCGCGAACGCCATGTCGGGCGCGCCGATCTGCATCGGGATCAGCCAGTTCGCGAAGCCCACGGCGCCGGGCATCAGCGCGCCGAAGATCATGATGAGCCCGTGCAGCGTCGTCATCGAGTTGAAGAACTCGGGATTGACGATCTGCAGGCCCGGCTGGAAGAGCTCGCTCCGGATGGTCAGCGCCATCACGCCGCCGATCATGAACATCGTGAACGAGAACCACAGGTACATCGTGCCGATGTCCTTGTGATTGGTCGTGGTGATCCAGCGCATGATCCCCTTGGGGTGATGCGCGTGCTCGTCGTGCGGAACGCCGCCTACGACGAGATCATGTGGAATGCTCGACATTACGAACTCCTCGGACCTATTTCCGTTCGGCTTTCACGGCCGCGGGCTGCACGACGTTCTGCTCGGCCTTGTTGCCCCAGCTGTTGCGCGTGTACGTGATGACCGACGCGATGTCGGCGTCGGAGAGCTGCGCCCACGAGGGCATCTTGCCGCCGGTCGGCGCGTGCTGGACCACGCCGTTGGTCTGGCCGTTCAGCACGACGTCGATCTGATGCTGTTCGGGCCCGAGCACGACCTTGTCGTTGACGAGCGCAGGCGCGCCGATCGCGGCGTTGCCCGTGCCGTTCGCCTGGTGGCAGGCCGCGCAGTTCGCGTCGAAGACCTTCTGTCCATGCGCGACGAGTGCCGCGAGATCCCACGTCTTGTTCGCCTCGGCCGCACCGCCCGCCTTCTGCTTCTGCTCGGCGAGCCACTTCGCGTAGTCGTCCTTCGACTTGACCTCGACCACGACCGGCATGAACCCGTGTTCCTTGCCGCACAGTTCGGCGCATTGCCCGCGATAGATGCCTTCCTTGTCGGCGCGGAACCACGCGTCGCGCACGAAGCCGGGAATCGCGTCCTGCTTCACGCCGAACGCGGGCACCCACCATGAATGGATGACGTCGGCCGCGGTGACGAGCACGCGCACCTTGGCGCCGACGGGCACGACGAGCGGGTTGTCGACCTCGAGCAGGTAGTGCTCGCCCTTCGGCGCACGCCCCTGGATTTCATCGAGCGAGGTCTTCAGCGTCGAGTAGTAGCCGAAGCCTTCCTGCACGTAGTCGTAGTTCCACTTCCACTGGTAGCCGGTGACCTTGATCGTCATGTCGGGCGCGGCGGTGTCGTGCGCGGCGAGGATGGTCTTCGTCGCGGGCCATGCCATCAGTGCGAGGATCAGGAACGGGATGATCGTCCAGATCACCTCGACCGTCGTGTTCTCGTGGAACTGCACGGCCTCGTGACCGACCGACTTGCGATGCTTGAACAGCGAATAGAACATCGTGCCGAACACGCCGATGAAGATCGCGACGCAGATCCAGAAGATCAGGTCGTGCAGCGTGACGATGTCGCGCGCGATCGGCGTGACCGGCGCCTGGAAGTACCAGTCTGAAAAGCCTGCGGACGCCGCGCCCGACGCGCCCATCGCGGTCAACGCCGACCAGCGCAGGATTCTTCGTTTTGACACCATGCTGTTCCTCGTTCCGGACATGGCTCACGCCACGTCGCGCCTCAAACCATGAGTACGCGGAAAAAGCGCGCGTCGAATGACGCGCGCCTGTTCAAGAGGACGCAAATGTTAGCACGAAGGCAAACAAGCCCGTGGATCAAGGTTCGTGCTTGCGATCGCGACGCGACGTTGCGCGCCGTGGGGAAAACCCGAGTGGCGCGAGTGCAGCGGGCGCGATGCGCGGCGTCGTGCCGGCGCGAAGCACCGCGACGAGCGGCGCGCCGAGCCTGCGCTCCAGCGTGTCGATGTTGGGCGCGAGCCACGGCATGCCGGGCGGCAGTTCGTTGGCGATCCAGCCGGCGAGGACCAGGCCGCGGCGCTGCACGGCGAGCGCCGACAACAGCGCGTGATTGAGGCAACCGAGGCGCATGCCGACGATGAGCAGCACGCGAAGATGCAGCGCCATCGCGATGTCGAGCATGTCGTGGCGCGCGTCGAGCGGGACGAGCGCGCCACCCGCGCCTTCGACGACGATCGCATCGGCGCGCTCGGCAAGGCGCGCGTACGCCGCCACCACGCACGACACGTCGATCGAGATGCCTGCCGTGTTCGCGGCGAGGTGCGGCGCGACCGGCTCGGCGAACGCGTACGGATTGCGATCGCGAAGCGGAGCAACGACGTTGCCGGCTGCGGCGAGCGCGATCACGTCGTCGTTGTCGGTGCTGTTCGCGGCGAAGCCGGCCGCAACCGGCTTCATGCCGACGGCGCGATGCCCCGCGTCGCCGAGTGCACGCAGCAGCGCGCATCCGGCGAAGGTTTTGCCGACACCGGTATCGGTGCCGGTGACGAAAATGCCGCGCGTCACTGGACCAACCTCCGCGCTTCGCGCTTCGGGACCGATTCGCGCTTGGCGCGGCCCGGCGCACTCATCGGCGCTGGAACCGCACGATCGCGTGGCCTTCCGCGGTGGTGCGCGGCTCGGGCTTCCATGCGTGGCCGTACACCACCTCGAAGGTCGCCGGGATGCGTTCGTCGCGGCGCAGGCGCTCGAGCCGCTCGACGGCCTGCGAGAAGCGCGCGCGGCCCATCAGTCCCGGCGGCCGGCCGCGCGTGCGATTCGTCGCGCCGATCGCCTTCAGTTCGGCCAGCATCGCCTGCGGCGTCGAATACGTGAGCGTCACGTACTCCATGTCCATCACCGGATCGGCGAAGCCCGCCTCGACGAGCATGTCGCCGATGTCGTGCATGTCGACGAATCGATTCGTGTGCGTGCGCGCGTCCACACCCGCGAACGCGTCGCGCACCTCGCGCAACGTATCGGGCCCGAACGTGGTGAACGACAGCAGGCCACCGACGCGCAGCACGCGGCGGAATTCGGCGAACGCGCGCGGCAGGTCGTTCACCCATTGCAGCGCGAGGTTGCTCCACACGAGGTCGAACGCGACGCCGCGAAACGGCAGCGCGTTGATGTCGGCGCAGACGAATTGCGCGTCGGCGGCGCCGCGCGTCGCGAACGGGCGCAGCAGTCGCCCGAGGGCCGTGCGCCGCGCCTGTGAGCGAGCACGCGCACGCTCGACCATCGGCAGCGCCAGGTCGAACGCGACCACACGCGACGCTTGATAGCGGGCCGCCAGCTCACCGACCGCCTCCCCGGTGCCGCAACCGGCGTCCAGCACGACCTTCGGCGTGAGCTTCACGTAGTCGAGGCGTTCGTTCATCCGCGCGCCGACCTCGCGCTGCAGCGCCGCGGCGTCGTCGTAGGTGCGCGCGGCGCGCGCGAAGCCGCGGCGCACCGCGAGCGGGTCCACGTCGCGCGGATCGGGGGCGGGAAAGCGCGGCTCAGCCATCGAGGAACGGCAGCACGGCGTCGTGGAAGTTTCGCGAATGCGACAGGAACGGCGCGTGCGCGGCGCCGGCGATCGCGACGTGCGTGGCACCGGGCATCGACGCGGCGAGGCGGCGCGTCGCCGCGATCGGCACGATGGCGTCGCGCTCGCCGCCGATGACGAGCGTCGGCGTGTCGATGTTCGGCACCACGCCGCGAAGATCGACCGTGCGCAGGAGCGCCAGCGCGCCGGCGAGCGCGCGCGGGGAAGGCTCGCCGCGATCGAACAGCCGCCCGCGCAGCGTGGCGAGCGTCGCGCGTCCTTCGTCGCTGCCATGCACCTGCAGCGCGAGGAAGCGCTGAAGCGTGGGGCGATACGCGACGCACAGCTCGTCGCCGAAGCGCGCGAGCGTCTCGTCGCTCATCGCGTGCGGCCAGCCGTCGCGTGCGGTGAACGACGGCGTGGTGGTCACCAGCGCGAGCCGCGCAATGCGCGACGGCAGGCGCCGCGCCCATTCGAGCGCGACGAGGCCGCCGAGCGACCAGGCGACGACGCGAACCGGCTCGCCGGGCGCGATCGCCGCATCGATCGCGGCGACGAGCGACGGCAGGTCGAACGAGACGAGCGGCGACGATCGCCCGTGCCCGGGCAGATCGACGACGTGCACGCGATGCGAGGCGGCGAGCGTGGGCACGATCGGCGCGAACACGCCGCCGTGCATCGCGAAGCCGTGCAGCAGCACGAGCGGCGGCCCGCTCCCCGTGACGTCGACGTGCACGCCCGTCACGAAACGCCCGTCATCCATGCGCGATCTCGTGAAGCGCCTGCGCGAGTGCCGCGACGTCTTCCTGCGCGTGCCCGGCGGAGAGCGACACGCGCAGCCGTGCGGTACCGGCGGGCACCGTCGGCGGACGGATCGCGGGCACGAGGAAGCCGCGTGCCTCGAGCGCGGCCGCGATGCGCACGGCGTCGGACACGCCCCCGACGACCAACGGCTGGATCGGCGTGCGCGACGGCAAGAGCCGCCACGGAAGTTCGACCTGCGCGCGGAACGCGTCGACGAGTCGCGCGAGATGCGCGCGCTCGCGCGCGCCGTCGCGAATGAGCGCAAGCGATGCGCGCAACGTTTCCGCAATCAGCGCGGGCGATGCCGTCGTGTAGATGTACGAGCGCCCGGCCTGGACGATCGACTCGATCACGAGCGGATGCGCGGCGACGAACGCGCCGGACACGCCGGCCGCCTTGCCGAGCGTGCCCATGTAGACGATGCGCTCGGACGCGATGCCCGCGTCGGCGAGCGAGCCCCGCCCGTCGCCCAACACGCCGAAGCCGTGCGCGTCGTCGACGACGAGCCATGCATCGTGCACTTCGGCGAGCGCGACGAGCTCCGCAAGCGGTGCGATGTCGCCGTCCATGCTGAACACGGCGTCGGTCGCAATGATGCGTTGGCCGCGCGCGTTGCGAAGCGCGCGTCCTGCCGCCGCGAGGTCGAGATGCGGATAGCGGACGAGCGTCGCGCGCGACAGGAGCGCGCCATCGACCAGGCATGCATGATTGAGGCGGTCGGCGACGATCGTGTCGTTGCGGCCGGCGAGCGTCGTCAGGATCGCGAGGTTGGCGAGGTAGCCGCTCGAGAAGACGAGGGTGCGCGCATTCGCGCACGGCGCGACGAACGCGGCGAGCTCGCGCTCGAGCGCTTCGTGCGGTGCCTGATGCCCGGTGACGAGATGCGATGCGCCCGCGCCCACGCCCCATGTGCGCGCCGCCGCGCAGGCGGCATCGACGAGTTCGGGGCGGTTCGCGAAGCCCAGGTAATCGTTGCTCGCGAACGACACGAACGTCCGCTCGCCGATGCGTACGCACGGGCCCTGCGCGCCGTCGAGCGTGCGACGCGAACGGAACAGCCCCGCGTCGCGGCGCTGGTCGAGGGCCCCTTCGAGTTCCGCGAGCATGTCGCGGCTACGCCGCTCAAGCGGCAACGAGCCCGAGCTTGTCGAAGAGTGCGCGGTCGGCGGCGGCTTCGGGATTGCCGGTCGTCAGCAGCCGGTCGCCGTAGAAGATCGAGTTGGCGCCGGCGAGATAGCAGAGCGCCTGGACCGCTTCGCCGAGTTCGCGGCGTCCCGCGGAGAGGCGGATCATCGCGCGCGGCATCATGATCCGCGCCACGGCGATCGTGCGGACGAACTCGAGCGGATCGAGCGCGGCTTCGCCATGCAGCTTCGCGTGCAGCGGCGTGCCTTCGACCTGCACGAGATGGTTGATCGGCACCGACTCGGGCGGGGGCGACAGGCTCGCGAGCTGGGCGATCAGCGCCGCGCGGTCGCGCCGCGATTCGCCCATGCCGACGATGCCGCCGCAGCACACGTGGATGCCGGCATCGCGCACGCGCCCCAGCGTGTCGAGACGATCGGCATAGTCGCGCGTCGACACGATGTCGCCGTAGAACTCGGGCGACGTGTCGAGGTTGTGGTTGTAGTAGTCGAGGCCGGCGTCGCGCAGCTGCTCGGCCTGCCCGTCCTTCAGCATGCCGAGCGTGCAGCACGTCTCCATGCCGAGCGCCTTCACCGCCTTCACCATCTCGACGACCGGCGCCAGGTCGCGCGGCTTCGGCGAGCGCCACGCGGCCCCCATGCAGAAGCGCGTGGCGCCGCTCGCCTGCGCGGCGCGCGCGGCATCGACGACCTCGTCGACATCGAGCAAGCCGTCGTTGGCCACGCCCGTGTGATAACGCGCGGCCTGCGGGCAATAGCCGCAATCCTCGGGACAGCCGCCGGTCTTGATCGACAGCAGCGTCGACAGCTGGACGGCGTTCGCGGCGTGATGCTCGCGGTGCACCTGCTGCGCGCGGAACAGCAGGTCCGCGAACGGCAGTGCAAAGAGGCTCTGGGCGGTATCGACGACGCGCGGGTCGAGCGCCGGTCGGGCAAGGGTTGCGGCTTCGGTCAAGGTCGTTCGTCCGGACGATGGCGCGATCGGCAGATCCGTCCGACGATGGCGCAAAAAGGGGCCGCGACACTATCGCATGCTGTCAAGCGGGAAAAAGGCGAAATTTGACAACGCGCGAAGCGCGTTCGCCGCGACCGCACGGCGCCGTGGCGGGCATGTTCGCGACGCGCTGCGCGCACTGCTGCCGCAGCAGTGCGTGCTGTGCGCGACGGCGTGCGGCTCCGCGCTCATGTGCGTGCGCTGCGAGGCGACGATGCCGTGGCTCGGCGCCGCGTGTCCGCGCTGTGCGCTTGCCTCGCCCGGTGACGCATTGTGCGGTCGCTGCCTCGCAACACCACCTCCCTACGCGCGCACCATCGCCGCGTGGCGCTATGCGTTTCCGGCCGATCGGCTGCTGCAGGCGCTGAAGTACGAAGGCCGCCTCGCGCTGGCCGATCCGCTCGGCGATGCGCTCGGCGCCGCCGTCGTTGCGCGGGGCGACCTGCCCGACGTGCTCGTCGCCATGCCGCTGTCGCGCGTGCGCCAGCGCTCGCGCGGCTTCAATCACGCACACGAAATTGCGCGACGCGTCGCGTGTCGCGCCTGTGTCCCGCTCGTCGGAGGCCTCGCCCGCGTGCGCGATGCGCCTCCGCAGGCCGGGCTCGCGCTGCGCGAGCGCACGCGCAACGTGCGCGATGCATTCGCTGCGACGCGTTCGTTCGCGGGCCTGCGCGTCGGATTGGTCGACGACGTGATGACGACCGGCTCGACGCTCGGCGCGGCCGCACGCGCGCTGCTGGCGGCGGACGCCGGGAGTGTCGATGCGTTGGTGGTCGCGCGCACGCCGCCACCCGGACGAAAATCCGGGTCAGAGATACATTTACGCATGGCGTGAATCGGATCGCGACGCCGTTGCGTGGAAATGTATCTCTGACCCGGATTTTTGCCGCCCGTGTTTTCCGTCGTCCTCGTTCACCCCGAAATCCCGCCCAACACGGGCAACGTGATCCGGTTGACCGCGAACACCGGCACCGATCTGCATCTCGTCGAGCCGCTCGGCTTTCGGATGGACGATCGCGAGCTGCGTCGCGCCGGGCTCGACTATCACGAATACGCGTGCGTGAAGGTCCATGCGGATTTTGCCGCCTGTCGAAGCGCGCTCGATGCGCAGGCGCCGCGGCGCTGGTTCGCGTTCACGACGCAGGCGCGGCGCTCGTCGTACGACGTCGCCTATCGGCCGGGCGACGTGCTCGTGTTCGGCTGCGAGACGAAGGGGCTACCAGCCGACATCGTCGACTCGTTCGACGCCGATGCGCGATTGCGCATTCCGATGCAGCCCGACGTGCGCAGCCTCAATCTGTCGAACGCCGTTGCCGTGGCCGTGTACGAGGCGTGGCGGCAGTGCGACTTCGCCTACGACATCCCCAGCGCCCGCATCAGAAACCGCAGCACGTAATCCCGATCGATCACGCGCTGCTGCTGCGTCTTGCCGGTGCCGTGACCGCTGTCGAAATCCATGTACAGCAGGAACGGCGACACCTGGCCCGGATGGTTCTGCACGAGGGCGACGAACTTCTTCGCGTGCATCGGATCGACGCGCGAATCGTATTCGCCGGCGATCACAAGCGTCTCCGGCAGGTTCACGCCGCTCTTCACATTCTGGTACGGCGAATAGCGCAGCAGCCAGCGGAAATCGGCATCCTGGTCGGGGTCGCCGTACTCGGGAATCCAGTAGCGCGCGATCAGGAAGCGGTGGTAGCGGATCATGTCGAGCAGCGGCACGTCGCAGATCGCCGCGCGAAACAGATCGGGCCGCTGCGTGATCACGGCGCCGACGGTGAGTCCACCGTTGCTGCCCCCTTCGACGGCGAGCCTGCCGGGGTTCGTGTAGCCCTCGCGCACGAGCCACTCCGCGACGTCGATCGTGTCGTCGAACGTCGTCTGCTTGTGCGCGAGCATCGCCGCCTCGTGCCACTTCTCGCCGTACTCGCCGCCGCCGCGCACGCCCGCCTCGACGTAGACGCCGCCGCGGTTGACGAACGCCGAATACGAGCCCAGGTAGAACGGCGTGACGCTGACGTCGAAACCGCCATACACGTGCAGGAGCGTCGGGTTGGTGCCGCCCTTTGCCATGTCGCGCCGGTGCACGACGAACACAGGAATCTTCGCGCCGTCGCGCGCGGGCACGTAGACGCGCTCGGCGACGATGGCCGACAGGTCGAGCGGCGGCTCGTCCTGCCACACGAGCGACCACGCCAGCGCCTTGCCGTCGAGCCCGTACTCCTTGTACGGCGACGTGTACGACGCGACCGTCGCATATGCACGGTCGGCGGCGAGGTCGTACGCCATGTTCGTCACGCTGCCGAATTCCGGGAGCGGCAGGTCCTTCGCGCGCACCCCCCGCAGGTCGTACGCAACGAGCTTCGCGAGCACGTCCTCGCGGATCGTCGCGACGATCCATGTGCTCGTCACGGTCACCGCATCGAGCACGTTCGCCTGCTCGGCAACGAGCGTCGTCCAGTCCCCGAACGACGGCTTGTCGTACGTCGCCGCCATCAGCTTCCATTTCGGCGCGTGATCGTTGGTGCGGATATAGATCCGGTCGCGGCGAAACGTCGCGTCGGCGCGAAACTCGCGGCTCGAATAGATCGTGCGCGGCTCGTCCGGCGAACCCGTCTTGCGGATGCGGATCGTGTTCGACCAGAAGTCGCCGGTCTCGAACACGGTCACGTCGGTGTCCTCGGGCTCGTAGACCGCGCAGTAGTCCTTCGCGTCGGGCACCGTCAGGAGCAACTCGTCGTCGTTGCGATCGCCGCCGAGCCGATGCCGAAGGCAGCGCATCGGCAGCTGCTTCGCATCCGACTCCGCGGTGCGCGGCGTGATGAACGCATAGCGCTCGTCGCGCGCCCATGCGAACGCATCGAGGCCGGTGATCACCGGTCCGATCTCTTCACCCGTCGTGCTGTCGAGAATGCGGAAATCCTTGCGCTCGGTGCCCTGCGCGTACACACCCACGGCGACGCGCGTCGCCTCGCGGTTCGGAATCACGGCGCCGATGCGCGTCTTGCCCGACGGATCGAGCACGACGGGATCGAGCAGCAGCACGTCGCGGCCGTCGACGCGCGTGTAGAGCGCCGCCTGCGGCCGGCCGCGCGTCGCGCGCTGGAAGAATTCGCGGCCGTTCTTGAAGAGAGGCGGCTCGGTCCGATCGCGGTCGAAATAGCGCCCGAGTTCCTCCTTCACACCGGGAATCGGCGCCGCATGGGCATCGAGGAAGCGCAGCGTCGCCGCGTGCTGGTCGCGCGTCCACGCCGTGACCGCCGGATCCTGGCCGTTCTCGAGCCACCGATACCCGTCGGTCAGCGTGGTGCCGTGCAGGACATCGACGACGGGGCGCACCGGCGTTTTCGGCGGAAAGAACGCCGCATCGTCGGCGTGCACGGCGAACGTCATCGTGACGAGCAGGAGGAACAGGCAGGGCGCGACCCTGCCGACCCACACCGTCTTCAATGCGCGCGCTGCTCGGCGCCCGTCGCCCGCGCGAGCAGCATGAGCACCGCATCGCGCAGCGGCACCTCGGCGTCGAGCACGCGGCACACGACGTCGACGATCGGCATGTCGACGCCGTGATGCACGGCGATGTCGCGCACCGCATGCGCACCCGGTACGCCCTCGGCGACGTGGCCGAGCTCGGCGAGGATCGTGTCGAGGCGCTGCCCGCGCGCAAGGCCCAATCCCACGCGGCGATTGCGCGACTGGTTGCCCGTGCAGGTCAGGACGAGATCGCCGAGCCCGGCGAGGCCCGCAAGCGTTTCGGCGCGGCCGCCGAGCGCGACGCACAAGCGCGTACTCTCCGCGAGCGCACGCGTCACGAGTGCTGCGCGCGCGTTGTCGCCGAAGCCGAGGCCGTCGCTTGCGCCCGCGGCGATCGCATACACGTTCTTCACCGCGCCGCCGACTTCGACGCCCGTGAGGTCGTCGCTCGTGTATGCGCGGAAGCTCTCGCTCGACAGCAGCGCGGCGGTGTCGCGCGACGCGGCAGCGTCGGTCGACGCCACCACCAGCGCCGTCGGAAGGCCCTGCGCGACTTCCATCGCGAACGTGGGCCCCGACACTGCGCCGACCGGCGCCTTCCACTCGTGCGCGAGCACCTCGTGCGGCAGCGCGTAATGCGGCGCGCGACCGGGCGCCGGCACGAATCCCTTGGCGAGCGTGAAGAGCGGTGCATGCGACGACGCGTTGTCGAGGGCGCGGCGCACGGCGGGAAACGCGGCGACCGGCGTGGCGACGAATACGACGTCGGCGGCGACGCGGTGGAGCTCGGAGGTGACCGCCACCTCCGGCGGCACGGTCACGCCCGGCAGATAGCGCCGGTTCTCGCGCGCGGCGATCGTGGTGCGTGCCGCCTCGGCATTACGCATGTACAACGTAACGACGGGTAGCTCGCGCACGCGCGTCGCGAGATGGATGGCCAGCGCGGTGCCCCATGCGCCGCCCCCGAGGATCGCGACGCGCAATGCCATCAGCGGGCGCTCATAGTCCGAACACCTGCGCGATGTGCACGTACCCCGCCTGCCCGTCGCGATGGCGCACTTTCACCCAGCCGGGTGTGGCGGTCGTCGACGGCGACGTCGCGGGTTCGGCGAGTTCGAGCAGCACGTTGCGCTCGGCACGAAACACGACCGGCGACGCATCGTCGGGCGCGGCATGCACGTCGGCGACGGCCGCGCGCACGACGAGCATGCGCTTGTCCGCGAGCGCTTTCGACGACATCCAGCCGATCGTGCCCGACGCATCGCGCACCTTCGCCCAGCCTTCGACGCTGACGAGCGATTCGACGGGCACGTCGCGGCCGTAGACGAAGAGCGGCTTCGCGCGCGCCGACGGCGCGTCGTACATCACCGTCGCCGGATCGCGCGTCGAGCGGAAATCGGCGGCGTGCGCGAGCACGGGCAGCGCGAGCGCGGCGACGAGCACGCGAGGCGACTTCATGACCGCGGGCGGCCTCGTCAGTTCGGCGCCGTCGTCGGCGTGGCCGCAGCCTGCGCGAGTTGCTGCTGGTAGAGCGCTTCGAAGTTGATCGGCGCGAGGTGCACCGGCGGGAAGCCCGCACGCATCGTCGCGTCGGCCACCGTTTCGCGCGCGTAGGGGAACAGCACCGCCGGGCAATGGATCGCGAGCACCGGCTGCAGTTGCTGCTGCGGGACGCCACGGATCGAGAACACGCCCGCCTGCGCCGCCTCGACGAGGAACACCGTCTTGTCGCCGGTCTTCGCGGTGACCGTCAGCGTGAGCACGCACTCGTAGGTGTCGGCGCCGACGGCTTCGGCGCGCGTGCGCAGCCCGATCTCGACCTGCGGCGCCTCGGCCATCTGGAACGATTGCGGCGCGCCCGGGTTTTCGAGCGACAGGTCCTTGACGTAGATCTTCTCGATCGCGAACTGCGCGGTGATGCCGCCTTCCGGTGCGGTTGCGGGTTGCGAATCCGCGTTCGTGGCGGGCGATTCGGCCATGCGTGTCACTCCTGATTTTCGGAGGCGGGATTCTACTCTACGGCTTCGTCGCGATCGGCGCCTGCGCCCCGCAAAAGACCGTCGAGCTTGCCGGCGCGATCGAGGGCTGCAAGGTCGTCGTAGCCGCCGACGTGAAAGTCGCCGATATAGATCTGCGGGACCGTGCGCCGGCCGGTGCGCGCCGTCATCAGCGCGCGGCCGTCGGGGATTTCGTCGACGCGGATCTTCTCGATGCCGGCGACGCCCTTGTTCGCGAGCAGGCGCTCGGCGCGCATGCAGTATCCGCAGTACGCGGCCGTGTACATCGTCACCTGCGCCTTCGTCGTGGAATCGGCCGTCATTTCGTCACCGGCAATCCGGCGTCCTTCCATGCGCGAAAGCCGCCGCGCAACGACTGCACTTCCTTGAAGCCGAGCTTCGTCAGCGCCCCGATGGCCGCGCCCGCCCGCACGCCGCGCTCGCAGTACACGATGACGGGGCGCGACGCGAACTTCGCGATCTCGCCCGCGCGGTCCTTGAGTTGGGACAGCGGGATGTGAACGGCGTTCGGGAGCCGGCCGCCGTCGAATTCCTTCGCCTCGCGGACGTCGAGCACGAGCGGATTGCCCTTGTTCAACAGGCGCGTCACGTCGAGCGTGCCGAGCTCGCGCGAAGGCGACAGGCGGCCGCGCACGAGCGGTACGAGCAGCATGGCGCCGGAGGCCACGAACACCAGCAGAAGGAGCCAGTTGTGGCCGTGGGTGAGGAAAGCGACGATTTCGGGCAACGCGAACGTTCCTTGCGCGGACAAAGACTAAAATCATAGCGTACCGCCGCGGCGCAGCTCGATGCGCCGCCGGTCTTTCCCTGCCCGCATGGACGCCCGCCCCGCACCCGACCCCGCTCCCGACGTCGCCGCAATCGCGACGCGCCCCGTGCATCGCGTCGTGCTGCTGATCCTCGACGGATTCGGCTGCCGCGACGACGCGCCGGACAACGCGATCACGCGCGCGAACGCGCCACACTGGCGACGCCTCATCGCGACCTGCCCGCATACGACGGTCGATGCGTCGGAGCTTCGCGTCGGGTTGCCCGAAGGACAGATGGGCAATTCCGAGGTCGGCCATCTCAATATCGGCGCAGGCCGCGTCGTCTACCAGGACTTCACGCGCATCGCCGTCGCGATTCGCGACGGCGAGTTCGTACGCAATCCGGTGCTGAAAGACGCGGTCGACGCGGTGCGCAGCACCGGGGCCACGCTGCACGTGCTCGGGCTCCTGTCGCCGGGCGGCGTGCACAGCCACGAGCGGCAGATCGCCGCGATGGTCGACATGGCGGCCGACGCGGGCGTGCGGGTTGCCGTGCATGCGTTCCTCGACGGCCGCGACACCCCGCCAAGAAGTGCGGCACCGTCGCTCGAATTCATGAACGAAGCGTGCGCGAGGCACGGCAATGCGCGCATCGCGTCGCTGTGCGGCCGCTATTACGCGATGGACCGCGACAAGCGGTGGGAACGCATCGCGCCCGCGTACGAGCTGCTGGTCGACGGCCACGCCGAGTACGTCGCGCGCTCACCGCGCGAGGCGCTCGAGGCGGCGTACGCGCGCGGCGAAACCGACGAGTTCGTGAAGCCGACGGCGATCGTCGACGCCAATGGACACGCCGCGCGCATGAACGACGGCGACGTCGTCGTGTTCATGAACTTCCGCGCCGATCGGGCGCGGCAGATGACGCAGGCGCTGACCGCGCCGGACTTCGACGGCTTTGCGCGGCGGCGCGTACCGCACCTTGCGCGCTTCGTGTGCCTCACGCGCTACGGCGACCAGTTCGCGCACCTGCCGGTCGCGTTCGAGCCGCAGACCGTCGCGAACGGCTTCGGCGAATACGTCTCGGAACTGGGGTTGCATCAACTGCGCATCGCCGAAACCGAGAAGTACGCGCACGTCACGTATTTCTTCAACGGCGGCACCGAGGCCGTGTACCCGGGCGAGGATCGCGTGCTCGTGCCGTCGCCGAAGGTCGCGACGTACGACCAGAAGCCCGAGATGAGCGCGTTCGAAGTCACCGACCGCCTCGTCGAGGCGATCGCGAGCGAGCGTTACGCGGCGATCGTATGCAACTTCGCGAACGGCGACATGGTCGGCCACACGGGCAACTTCGAGGCGGCGAAGCGCGCGATCGAGGCGCTCGACGCCTGCCTCGGCCGCGTCACCGAAGCGGCGCGCGCGCACGGCGCCGACGTCGTGATCACCGCCGACCACGGCAACGCCGAGCGGATGCACGACGACACGACCGGGCAGGCGCACACCGCGCACACGCTGAACCTCGTACCGTTCGTCTATGTCGGGCGCCGGGCGGCGAGCCTCGACGCCGGCGGCGCGCTGCAGGATGTGGCGCCGACGCTCCTCGCGATCATGGGGCTGCCGAAGCCCGCCGAGATGACGGGGCGCTCGCTGATCCACCTTCAAACGTAGGCTCGCTCGAAAAGTCAAGCACCGCGGCCAATTCGCCGCCGGATGTGCAAAAAAGCGTTGCAGAACGACGACAAACGATTGCCGTTCCGTACGATCAGAGGCGTATACTCCGACGCGAGATCGCGCCCGGAGCGGGTGAGGGAGACCCCCGGCCGATCGTTCCACATACGAGAAACGGAAACAGAGGTCGCAATGCGCGAAGGCATGAAGAAGGCAAGTTGGATTGGCATGGGTGCGGTGCTCGGGTTGCTGCTGAGCCTGAACCTCTCGGTGTTCGCGCAGCGCGAAACGCGGTTGCCGATTCCCTACGAGGATCTGCAACTCCTCTCGGCGGTATTCGGGAAGATCAAGAGCGACTACGTCGATCCGGTCTCGGACGACAAGCTCATCAAGGAAGCCATCAACGGGATGGTCCACGGGCTCGACCCGCACTCGGACTTTCTCGACGCGGAAGCCTTCCACGAACTGCAGGTCGATACGCAAGGCAAGTTCGGCGGCCTCGGGATCGAAGTCGGCGTCGAGGACGGCGTGGTGCGCGTCGTCTCGCCCATCGAGGACACGCCGGCGTTCAAGGCGGGCATCAAGGCCGGCGACCTGATCGTCAAGATCGACGACCTCGCGACGCGCGGCATGCCGCTGTCGAAGGCCGTCGAGAAGATGCGCGGCAAGCCGGGCACGACGGTCGCGCTGACGGTGGTGCGCAAGGACGTCGACGCGCCGCTGACGTTCACCATCGAGCGGCAGGAAATCAACGTCAAGAGCGTGCGCGCAAAGATGATCGAGCCGGGCTACGGCTTCATCCGCGTGCGCAAGTTCCAGGAAGACACGGGTTCCGACCTCGCGAAGGCGATCAAGGACCTGTACGCGAACGGGCCGCTGAAGGGCCTCGTGCTCGACCTCCGCAGCGACCCCGGCGGCCTCCTGAACCAGGCGGTGGCCGTGTCGGCGGCGTTCCTGCCCAAGGATTCGCTCGTCGTCTACACCGACGGCCGCACGCCCGACGCGCACATGCGCCTCACGGCCAACCGCGAGAATTACGTGCGTCGCGGCGACGACTACCTGCGCGACCTGCCCGCGG
The DNA here is from genome assembly GCA_025927765.1 of Burkholderiales bacterium. Taxonomy (GTDB): domain Bacteria; phylum Pseudomonadota; class Gammaproteobacteria; order Burkholderiales; family Casimicrobiaceae; genus VBCG01. The sequence continues at coordinate 3,744 of JAICKU010000071.1, read as the reverse complement.
GCATCAAGACCGTGCCGATGGTGGTGCTGGTCGATGGCGGCACGGCGTCGGCGTCGGAAATCGTCGCAGGCGCCTTGCAGGATCACAAGCGGGCCACGGTGCTCGGCGTGCAGACGTTCGGCAAGGGCTCCGTGCAGACGATCCTGCCGCTCGGCAACAACACGGGCCTGAAGCTCACGACGGCGCGCTACTACACGCCGTCGGGCCGCTCGATCCAGGCGAAGGGCATCGAGCCCGACATCGCCGTCGACGACGGCCGCGATTCGCCGAACCGCATCCGCGAGGCGAACCTCGAGCATCACCTGATCGTCCCGGGGCAGGCCGGCACCGACAAGGCACAGGTCGCCGCGAAGGAAGCGCCCATCGCGCCGGAACTGAAGCCGGCGACGAAGCCCGGCGCGAAGGTCGACACGCTGCCGCCGCGGCTCGATTTCGGCTCGGCCGACGACTTCCAGCTGAAGCAGGCGATGAATCGCCTGAAGGGGCTGCCGGTCATCGAGTCGGTGAAGTCGCTCTCGGCGCAGGCGAACACCAGGTAACAGAGTTCAGGCAACAGGCAACCAGATACCGCCGGCTTCCGCCGGCGGCTTCGTTTTGGGAGGTCAGGTAGTCGAGTCAGAGAACGGCCGCGACGAACGCGCCATACTGTTCCCTGTCACCTGTTGCCTGTCACTTGTCGTGGATGACGCCCAACTCCTCCGCTACAGCCGCCACGTGCTCCTCGACGAGCTCGGCCCCGACGCGCAGGAAAAATTCGCGAACGCGCACGCGCTGGTGATCGGCGTCGGCGGTCTCGGCGCGCCGGTCGCGCAGTTCCTGACTGCGGCAGGGGTCGGCACGATCACGCTCTGCGACGCCGATCGCGTCGACCTGACCAACCTGCAGCGGCAGATCCTCTACGCGACGGCCGACATCGGCGCGCCGAAGGTCGAAGCGGCGATCGCGCGCCTGCGCGCCATCAATCCCGACGTCACGCTGCAAAGCGTCGCGACGCGCGTCGGGCCGGACGAGCTCGCGACGCTCGTGGCGACCGCGGACGTGGTCGTCGATTGCTGCGACAACTTCGACACGCGACACGCGGTGAACCGTGCATGCGTCAACGCGCGAAAGCCGCTCGTGTCGGGCGCCGCGCTGCGCTTCGACGGCCAGATCGCCGTGTTCGACGCGCGCGACGACGCGAGTCCCTGCTATCACTGCCTGTTCGGCGAAGGCGAGGAAATCGAGGAGACGCGCTGCGCGACGATGGGCGTGTTCGCGCCGCTCGTGGGCATCGTCGGCTCGACGCAGGCGGCCGAGGCGCTGAAGCTCGTCGCCGGCATTGGCGAGTCGCTCGCCGGCCGGCTGCTGCTCGTCGATACGCTGGCGATGCAGTGGCGGGAGTTGCGCGTGCCGCGCGACCCGGCGTGCGCCGTCTGCGGCAATGAGGGTCGGTCCTGCATGCCGCCCGGAACCTGGACGGAAGCGAAGGGTGCGCCGGAAAGTAGTGTCTGACCTACTTATTTCGCGGCGAGGTTCCTGCACGCGCCGACTTCGCCGTCCTTCGCCTGCGCGTTCGCCCATGCGCCGAACTGCTCGACGCCTCGCGCGCGCGTTGCCGGCGCGGACGACTCGAACTCGCCGACGAAATCGGGCTGCGCCTGGGCGCAGCGCGCACTCGCTTCGAGGATCCGCGCATGCCCTGTCTGCGCGGCCTTGCGTGCAGCCTCGTCGCGGGCGTTGGCTTCCGCGATCCGCGCGCCCGCGCGCTGCAGGGCGAATGTGGCGCCGCGCTTCATCATCGCTTCGCCGAGGTTCGCGCAGGCCTCGCGCATGGCCGGCGTTTTCGCCGCCGACTCGATGCAAAGCGCATGCAGCGCCGGCGCCCACCACAGGTCACGCGACGTGGCGTAATTTGCGGCCGCCTTCGCCTTGACGGCCGGTTCGAAGTCGAGCGGCACGGGCTTCAGGTAGTTCCACCAGTGCAGCGCGCCCTGCGACCAGTAGTCGTCGAACCGCGGCGCCTGCGCCGCCTGCTCGAGGTTGGCGGCGGCGAGATCGATCTCGCCGCGCTGGCGCGCACGATCGGCGAGCAGGATCGACGGCACGCCGTTGTCGCGATCGCGGCGGGCCCAATCGGCGAGGCGATCCATCGCGTCGCATTCGTCGAGGCGCGGTTGCGTCCGCACGAGGCAGGCCGTCGCGAGCGACGCCTGGTAGAGCAACACGTCGGGGGCCGCGGTGCGCGCCTGCGCGTAGTGGCGCACCTGGTTCTGGATGTCGGTGGCGTCGAGTTCGCCTGCGAGCCAGGCGGCCGGCGGCGCATTGGCGGTCATCAACCGAAGCCGCAGATCGGCATCGAGCCGGTTCAACGCCGCCTGCCAGCGCGAAGGCGGCGTGTCGCCCGCGCGCGCCTCGACACCTTTCGGCGATTGCGTCAGCGTACCTGTCGCCGGCGGCGGGAGCGGCGGCTCTGCGACGGGCGGACCGATGCGCGTGGCTCCGTTCGGAAGCGGCGGCGGCGACGCGGGCGCTTGCGCGAAGGCGACGCCGGCAGCGCACAGCGCGATCGTGAATACGAGCGGATTGACCGGATTCATCCGAACAGGAACTTGCGTTGCAGTGCCCAGCCCTCCTGGGGTGAACGTTTGAATCCGGATTTCGCAAACAGTTGCCAGCGGCCGACGACGTACGCCATCAGCACGGCAGCATCGGCGTTCGCGTCGCCGTGCCAGCCGTTGGCCGCCTGCGCGACGCGCAGCGATTGACGCAGCGTCGCCTCGAGCTTGTCGGTCAGCTGGTTGATGCGCGCCTGCAGCCGCTCGTCCTCGTTGACGAGCGCATCGCCGATCAGCACGCGCGTCATCCCCTGGTTCTTCTCGGCGAAGCGCAGCAGCATGACGACCGTCTGTTCGGCCTGCGCGACGCCGTCCTCGGACTCGGCCTGGATCTTGTTGACGAGCGAGAACACCGTCGACTCGATGAACTCGATCAGGCCCTCGAACATCTGTGCCTTGCTCGCGAAGTGGCGGTAGAGCGCCGCCTCGGACACGTCGAGCTTCGCGGCGAGTGCCGCCGTCGTGACCTTCTCGCCGCGCGGCGCCTCGAGCATCGTGGCGAGCGTCTGCAGGATCTGCAGCCGGCGCTCGCCGGGCTTGACCGAAGGCCGTCGCGGCGCGTCCATCAAGGCTGATGCGCGGCCCGCGCGGGCGCGTCGTCGGCGCGGATCATCGTGCCCACACCCTGGTTCGTCAGCACCTCGAGCAAAAGCGCGTGCGCGACGCGGCCGTCGATGATGTGCGAGCTCTTGACGCCGTTTCGCACGGCGTCGAGCGCCGAGCCGATCTTCGGCAGCATGCCGCCGTGAATGGTGCCATCGGCGAAAAGGCGATCGATCTCGCTCGCCGTGAGGCCGGTGAGGAGCTTCCCGTTCCTGTCGAGCACGCCGACCGTGTTCGTCATCAGCACGAGCTTCTCCGCCTTGAGGGTTTCGGCGAGCTTGCCCGCCACGAGGTCGGCGTTGATGTTGTACGCCTCGCCTTCGTCGCCCACGCCGATCGGCGCGATCACCGGGATGAAGTCGCGCGAATCGAGCAGCGCAATGAGCTCCGGGTCGATGCGCTCGATCTCGCCAACCAGCCCGATGTCGATCAGCTGTCCCGGCTCGGTCTCGCTTTTCAGCAGCAGCTTCCTCGCGCGCATGAACGCGCCATCCTGACCCGTGAGGCCCACGGCCTTGCCGCCCTGCTGGTTGATGAGCCCGACGAT
>JAICKU010000061.1 GCA_025927765.1 Burkholderiales bacterium | reverse complement strand
GCACCAACCGCACTAGCGTCGTGTGAGTACAAGATTTTGGAACCCCCAGGACACCCGCGAGACCAGCCCGCAAGCACCCGAGGCTTCCGCCTCAGTACCCACACCTATCGATTGCTGATTGTTAAAGAGCGACTCTGCTACGTAGGGCCGCTTGCATTTGTTCCAAGCGACCAACTCCCTTGTCGTGCGAACCGCTGTTGGGAGTTTGGCGAAGCAGAGAAAGGAGATTGTACGTTCCCGGCCTACGAAGCGCAAGTGCTTTCGTGAAAATTCGCGCTTCGTGCGACGGATTCTTTCGCTGGCCTTCCGGCGCGCTGCGCGCGATCTCGGAAGCATTTCATACATGGGGGCCTTGGACGCGCTTTCAAGGCCTCGCGCTCCTGTTTTGCTGCGCGAAGCAACACATCGCCCGCGCGTGCGCTCACCCCGCCGACGCTTGCTCCCTGCGCGATTGCGCCGCCTCTTCCACCTCCGACGTGGGGGCCGGCCGTGGATATTTCCACTTGTTGTGCACCCACAGCCAGTCGGCCGGATTCGCGCGGATCTCCGCCTCGAGCCGCCGCGCGTAGCGCTCGACGACGTCCAGTTCGTCCATCTCGTACGGGGGCTCGACTAGCACGTGCACCCGCACCGCGTAGTGGCCCTTCTTCACACGCCGCATCGCCACGTAAATCACGGGTGCATCGAGGAAGCGCGCGATCTTGTCCGCGCCCGTGAAGAACGCGGTGTCCTGGTTCAGGAACCGCGTCCAATATTTGTCCATCGTGCGCGGCGGCGTCTGGTCGGCCACCATCGCGTAGGCGCGCGGCTCGTCGCCGCGGCGCATCAGCTCGAACAGGAACGACTGGATCGGGATCGGCTTGCCGCCGAAGCGGCTGCGCGTTTCGCGGATGAACGCGTCGAGACTCGCGACGCGCAGCGGCTTGTAGACGGCGTCGATGGGAATGCCGAACTGCGCGCTCGCCGCGGGCAACAGCCACTCCCAGTTGCAGATGTGCGCCGTCAGCACCACGACCGACCGCCCGTTCGCGACGAGGCGCTCGATCACGTCGACGTTCTCGATCACCACGCGTCGCGACAGCTCGTCGGCGCTCGCACCGTACCCCCAGAACGTCTCGGCGAGCGTCTGGCCGAGGTTCACGTACGACTGGCGCAGCAACGCTCGGCGTTCGTCTGCCGATTTCTCGGGAAACGCATTGGCGAGGTTGCGCGCCGCGAGCTCGCGATGCCAGCCGAGCACGTGGTACGTGACGAAGTACGCAAAGCGCCCGAGCCCGTAGAGCACGGGCAGCGGCAGGTGCGTGAGAAACTTGAGGACGTGACGCATGGGAAGACTGCACCGGCCGACGCGGCGCGCGGCATTGTAGCGCTCGCCTCGCCCACGCCCGCGGCGCACCTCTGGCGCTGCGATCTCACCCCGATCGCGAAGCAGGTCCAGGCGCGCCGCGCGATGCTCTCGTCTGCGGAGCTCGAGCGCGCCGCCCGCTTCGGCTCGCCGCTGCTTCGCGAGCGCTACATTCTCGGCCGCGGTGCGTTGCGCACGATCCTCGGTTGCGTGCTCGACGTCGCTCCGGATGCGGTACCGATCGTGCGCGGCCGCCGCGGCCGCCCCCAGCTCGCGCAGCCTGAAGGCCCGGACTTCAACCTCTCGAACACGGCGAGCGTCGCGTTCGTGGGCGTATGTTCGACCGGCCGCATCGGGGTCGACATCGAGCGCTGCGATCGCAGCGTGAACGTCGCCGGCATCGCACGCAAGTTTCTCGCCGAGTCGGAGCGCGATGCACTGGCTTCGTTATCCGTGGACGCCGCACGGCGCGACGTGCTCGCGTTGTGGACCGCCAAGGAAGCGATGAGCAAGGCCACCGGCGACGCGCTCGCGGCGCCGTTCGCGCAGATCGCCGTCGACGTCAGGACCATGCGCGTACGCGCCGGCCCAGGCGCCTACGCACCACATCGCTGGGTGCTCCATCGGGTCGACGCCGGGCCCGACTACTTCGCGACGATCGCACTCTGGCAGCCCGACGCCTCCGCAGGCCCTTAGGAATCCGGTGCGTGGCCGCCGCGCCGCGCCGCCGCCTCACCGAGAATCGCCTGCGCCTTCATGAGCACCGGGCGATCGACCATCTTGCCGTCGAGCAGCGCGGCGTTGCCGCGCGACGCCTCGAACGCCGCCACGACGCGCGTCGCCCACTCGACATCCTCGTCGCTCGGGCAGAACGCGCGATTGACGAGGTCGACCTGACGCGGGTGGATGCAGAGCTTGCCGCCGAATCCCAGGCGCCTCGCGCGCTCGCTGTCGCGGCGCACGAGCTCGACATCGTCGGCGGCCTGCGTGATGCCGTCGACGGGTGCCTCGATCCCCGCGACGCGCGACACGAGCACGAGCCGCGAGCGCACGTACAGCAGTTCGTCGTCGCTGGTGTCGAGGTCCGCCTGATAGTCGAGCGAACCGAAGAGGAGACGCGAAACGCCCGGCGTGCGCGCGATCTCCAGCGCCGCGAATGCGCCCTGCGCGGTCTCCACGAGCGGCAGCACCGGCTTCCCGGTGACCGATGCCGCAAGCGCCATCTGCGAGGGCTGCTCCGCCTTCGGCACGACCACGGCCCGCACGCCGTCGTGCGCGCATGCCGCGAGGTCGTCGTCCCACCAGGCGCTCCCCGGCGCGTTCACGCGGACGATCACCTTGCGGGCAGCAGAAAGCCACGCTACGAGCGATTCGCGCGCCTCGGCCTTGTCGTGGGGCGCCACGGCATCCTCGAGATCGACGATCACGGCATCCGCGCGCGTCGCGCAGGCCTTCTCATAACGGTCGGGCCGGTTGCCGGGCACGAACAGGTACGATCGAAGCACTGGGATTCCCTCGCTGATCCGACGTGGATCCACGATACCATCGACCTCATCGGACGACGCGCGAAGCGCGGAGGGACGACTGATGCCCACCCCCAGGCGCACGCAGGTCGCGATCATCGGCGCGGGCCCGTCGGGACTTCTGCTCGGCCACCTGCTCCATCGCGCCGGCGTCGACAACGTCATCCTCGAGCGCCGCAGTGCCGAATACGTGCTCGGGCGCATTCGCGCGGGCGTGCTCGAGCAGACCACCGTCGACCTGCTCGAAGAAACGGGCCTCGGCGCACGCATGCGGCGCGAGGGCCTCGTGCACGACGGCGTCGAGCTCTCGTTCGGCGGGGCGCGCCATCGCATCGACTTCGTCGCCCTGACCGGCAAGCGCGTCACCGTGTATGGCCAGACCGAGGTGACGCACGACCTGATGGACGCGCGGCGCGCGTTCGGCGGCGAAACGGTCTACGAAGCGCTCGACGTCGCCCTCCACGATTTCGACGGCGTCACGCCACGCGTCACCTGGCACGACGCGCGCGGCGAGCACGTCCTCGACTGCGACTTCATCGCCGGCTGCGACGGCTATCACGGCGTAAGCCGCGCCGGCGTGCCGGCGGCGTCGATCGAAACCTACGAGCGCGTGTATCGGTTCGGCTGGCTCGGCATCCTGTCCGATACGCCGCCGGTGTCGCCCGAGCTCATCTACTCGAACCACGCCCGCGGCTTCGCGCTGTGCTCGATGCGCTCGCCGACGCGGTCGCGCTACTACATCCAGTGCTCGATCGATGAACACGTCGATCAGTGGAGCGACGACGCATTCTGGGACGAGCTGCGGCGCCGCCTCGATCCGCACGCCGCCGAAACGATGGTGATCGGCCCGTCGATCGAGAAGAGCATCGCGCCGCTGCGAAGTTTCGTCGCCGAGCCGATGCGCTTCGGGCGGCTGTTCCTCGCCGGCGACGCCGCGCACATCGTGCCGCCCACCGGCGCCAAAGGACTGAATCTCGCCGTCGCCGACGTCCGCTATCTCGCGAACGCGTTGATCGAAGCGCTTGCCGAGCGCAGCAACGCCGGCATCGACCACTATTCGGAACGCTGCCTGCGGCGGGTGTGGAAAGCGGAGCGCTTCTCGTGGTGGTTCACGTCGCTCACGCACCGGTTTCCCGAAACCGGCGCGATCGGCCAGAAGCTGCAACGCGCCGAGTTGGACTACCTCGTGTCTTCGCACGCGGCGTCGACGGCGATGGCGGAAAACTACGTCGGATTGCCGTTCGAGGACAGCTGAGGCGCGACGGCCAGGCCTGGTCGGAGCAGGCGAGGACTACGCTTGCTCCGGCCCCGCTCGATGCGGTTACAGCGCGGCGAACTGCACGTCCTTGACCGACGCGGCGAAGCCGTCGATCGCCTCGTTGGCCTTGCGCCACGAGGGCTGCGACTTCATCGTTTCGAGCCACCGGCGCACGTTGGCGTACGCCGAGAAATCGCAGCGAATCGTCTCGCCGAGCGCCACGAACGACGCGGCGAAATAGTCGGCAATCGTGAGGTCGTCGCCGCAGAGGAACTTGCGGTCACCGAGCACGCAGCCATCGAGCACCCGCAGCCAGTCCCGTGCGCGCTCGCGCCCCCATTCGAGCGTCGCCGCCTGCACCGCCTCGTCCTTGCGCTTGAACATCGGCAATAGCTGCGGATAGACGAAGCCGTAAGTGAAGTCGCGCGAGAACTGCGTGTTCACCCAGTCCATGCGCTCGTTGACCCGTGCGCGCTCGCGCAGGCCCTTCGGATATGCCGGCGACCCGCTGACGTCGGCCAGGTACTTGAGAATCGCCGAGCTCTCGGTCAAGCGAAAGTCGCCGTCCTCGAGCACCGGCACCATGTGGCAGGGATTGATTGCGACGAATTCGTCCTTGTACTGCTCGCCGCTGAAGAGGTCCACGATCTGGTAATCGAGCGGTATCTTTGCATCGTCGGCGAACATCATCACCGGCCGGCTCGTCGTCGATACCGGGTGGTAGTAAAGCTTCATCTATCCCTCCGCGTGGTCGCTTATCGTCGGCGGCTCGCGCCGACACTGCCGCTCGGTTGCTCGCGCCGCTACGCGGCCTTGCCGAGCGACGCCTGCATCCGGCGGATCAGGATGTCGATCAGGTCCTGTCCATCCGGCGATTTCAACCGCTTGTCGCGCAACGCCCGCACGAGTTCCGGCTTGGCGATCGCGCGGTAGTCCGAGCGGATCAGCACGCCGGCCACCGCGCGCTGCACGCCAATGTTCTTCGCCAGCGCGAACAGGCGCACGAGCGATTCGAGGCTCTCCGCGTCCGATACCGGATGATCGGCGAGCGCATCGAGCACGCGCACCTGCGCGTTGGCGTCGCGCATCGTGCCGATGCGCAGCGCCACGTGGCGAAGCTCGCCCGCATCGACGATCGGATGATGACGCAGGTACACCTGCGCAATCGCGACGTCGGGCGCCGGTGCACTGGTGAGCGCGTCGAGCAGTGCGCGATGCGCATCGCGATCGCCAAGGCACGCCAGGATCGCCGACGCCGCGAGGGTCCTCCGATGCGACGCCGAGGCAAGCGATGGCGCGAAAGCGTCGAACTCGTGGCGCTGATTCAACCGGCATACGGCTTCGACGTCCGCCGCGCCGAGATCCGCCGCGCGCAGGCGATCGTCGATCATGCGCGTCAGTTCCGCCCTGCGCTGCGCAGGCGTCAGCCAGCCCAGGCGCGAGGCGACGTCGATCATGCGCGTCCGGAGTAGGGTGTCGCCGAGGTTTCTGAGATACGCGAGATAACGCGTGCTCGCTGCGGCGTCGCTGCTAATCGCAGCGAGCACCGGTGCGATGGCTGGCGCCGCACGATCGCTTTCCGACAGCGCGTCGAGCGAGCGCTCGATCGGGTCGAGGAACAGGCGCGCCTCGGCCATGTCGCGCTGGAGCAGTGTGTGCACGAACGCGAGCCGCCCGGCCTTCGTCGCACGGTCGTCGACGAACGTGCAAAGATCGCGGCGATACGCTGCCTGCGCGTCGGCGTCGCTGACGCCACTCGCCGCCGTCATCGAGCTGGGTGCAAATAGCGCGAGCAGTTTCGCGCTCGGCTGCCCGCTTCCGATCGTCGGCCCCTCCCCCGCCTGGAAATAGCGCTCGAGCATCGGCCCGGCCTTGGCGCCGAGCGGCGCCTTGGACGAAAAGCCGTAGATCACCGGCACGTCCTTGAAGATCGCGCGCATCTTGTCGCGGTTGCTGTCGGCGTAGCGCGCCGCAAGCATTTGCGACAGCGCATCGACGTCGGCCGGTGCGTGACCCGCAGCGACGAGGCTGCGCGCGATCTCGTCACGTGCGGCATGCAGCGAGTCGGGATTGAGCGTGTTGCAGCCGAAGAGGTACACCTCCTTCAGCTGCGAGAAGAGCCCGGGACACGAGCCGCCGCACGAGACGCGCTCCATCTCGGCCACCGGCAACGATTCGCGCGCGTCGACGCGGTCGGAATAGAACTCGTCGCCGCCGTCGAAGTGTCCGGAAATCACGAGCACGTCGCAGCGGATGCCCTTGCGGCACGCCGACGCCAGCCAGTCGGGACGCCCGCGCTCGACGAGCTCGACGAACTGATAGCGGTCTGCGGGCAGGTAGCGCCGGAAGACCTCGCGCTCGTCGGAGGAATTGACCGTGATCGTGCACACGGTCGTCTTGTCCGCGAACGCCGGCGCGCACACGAGCCACGCCGCGGCGGCGAGCGCCACCAGGGCAAGCCGGCGATGGAAAATCATGAACGTGCGGGCCTCGCGCGCGATTTCGAGCGCGAAGTATTGCACGAGAAGCGGCGTACCCCGAGAAGCGGGCCGCCAGGCGCCGGCGGTCGGCTACGAGGCCGCTTCGAGCCGGTCGATCAGCACGTCGATGAGATCGCGCCCCGTCGACGACTTGAGGCGATGCTCGCGCAGCGTCTGCACGAACGCCGGCGTGGCCATCGCCTGGTAATCGGCACGAATCAACGCACCCGCGATCGCGCGCTGCACTTCGATCGATTGCGTGACCGGGAAGAGCCGCGCCAGATCCTCCATCACGGTCGGATCGGACACGCGATGGTCGCCCAGCGCGTCGATGGCGCGCACCTGCGCAGTGGCGTCACGCATGCGCGCGATTTCGCTCGCGAGATCGCGCCATTCGTCGCCGTCAGCGATCGGCCGGTGCCGCAGATAAACGCGCGCCACCTGCACGTCGGCGTCGCTCGAACTCGTCAACGCCTGCAGCACGTCCTCGCGCCGGTCGTTCCGGCCAAGGCAGGCGAGGATCGCGTCGTGCACCACGTCGCGCACGGTGCCTTCGACACGAATCGCACGTCCCGCGCGGTCGAGCGAATGGTCGGCATTGAGCGTGCAGGCGAGATCGACGTCGGCGGCGGTGAGCGTCGGCTGCGCATAGCGATCGGCGAGGAAGCGCGCCAGCTCCGCGAGCTTCTCGTCGCGGGAGAACCACCCGAGGCGCTCCGCGAGGTCGATCAGGCGTACGCGCAACGACGCGTCGCCGGTTGCGTGCAAGAACGCGACATAGCGACTGCGCACGGCGACGTCGCTGGCGAGGGCCGCGAGCGCATCGTCGAGCGCCGGCGTGCGCGGTTGCTTCGCGACCGCAGCCGCATACCGCTCGAGGCGATCGAGGTAGATGCGCACCTCGGCCATGTCGCGGCCGAGCAGCGCGTGCACGAAGCGCACACGTTCGACCGGCGAGCGGTGCTCGTCGAGGAACTGGCACACGTCGCGCTGGAATCCGGCGTCGGCATCGGCATCCGTCGAGCCCCGGGTCACGGTGAGCGAATGCCCGGGAAAGTAGCCCAGCAGGCGCGTCGACGGCGTCCCGTTCGCGACTTCGCGCGCGCCGCCGGCGCGAAAGTAGCGGTCGAGATAGGTCGCAGCCGTGGGACCGAGCGGCGCCACCGACGAGAAACCGTAGATCGCGGGCACGTGGCGAAAGATGTGCCGCATGCGGTCCCGGCTGCTGTCCGCGAAGCGCGGGCTCATCTCGCGTGCGAGGCGCTCGGCCTCGGCCGGCGCATGGCCGGATTCGACGAGACTTCGCGCGATCTCGTCGACGGCGCTTCGCAACGGCACGGGATTCAGCGTGTTGCAGCCGAAGAGATAGACCGCCTTGAGGTGCGCGAAGAGGCCGTCGTCGCGGTCGGTGCAGGCGACGCGCTCCATTTCGTCGACGGGCAGGTACTCGCGCGAATCGACGTGCTCGGAAAAGAATTCGTTGCCGCCGGCGTAATCGCCGCCGTCGTAGTGTCCGGAGATGACGAGGATGTCGCAGCGAATGTGCTTGCGCCGCGCCGTCTCGAGCCAGTCGGGACGTCCGCGTTCGACGAGCTCGACGAAGTCGAAGCGGCTCGCGGGAAGGTAGCGGCTAAACGCCTGCTTTTCGTTCGACGAGTTGACGGTGATCGTGCACACAGTCTCTCTGCCGCTCGCGTGCGCCGGCAATATGCCGAACGCGCCGCAGGCAACGGCGAGAACGAGCGGAGCGAGCGTGTACCGGAACATGCAGGCGGCGCGGATCGAGCAACGCCGTCATTCCAGCGTGTCGCGCCGTTCTTGCACATCGGCGCGAAGGTCGACACGAGATCGGCTTTCGCCGATCTCGTTGTAGGAATGGGCCTACTGTCGTTCCGGACGCCTCATCGCCGCGCGCGGTTCCGCTCGCGCGTTTCGCGCGGGGTCGCCTCGGGCGGGACGTGCGCTTCGTTCTGCGCGTTGCCTTCGCCCTCCCGTGCGGCATTCGCCGCTTCGTTGGCCGCGTCACCGCCGTTCGGTCCGTGCTCGCGCGGCTGCGCCGACGCTTCGTTGTGCTGCCCGGAACCTTCGTCGCGTCCCTCGTCGAACCCCATCTCGCCCTGAGGGCGTTCCCGTCCCTGCTGCGCCTGCGATGCCGCGTAATCGACGAGATCCTCGGCACGGTCCGCTTCGTGGACCGCGATCTGCTTGATCTCCTGCAGCCCCGCCTCGGTGTGGCGGCTCATCTGCTGCATTTGATCGCGCACCTCCTCGGCGATGCCGATCGTCTGCTGCTCGGCGAGGCGGCCGATCTGCCGCTGCACCTCGAAGACGGTTTCGCGTGCCTGGCGCGCCGAATTCAGCATCTGCTCGGCGCTCGTGGAGAAGATCCGGCGCGCGCGATCGTCGCCCAGGCGAAATAGGTCGGAACAGTCGGGAACGCCGAAGAGTGCGGCCGTGCGCGACTGCGTGCGCAGCAGGTTGCGCGCCGTTTCCATTTGCAGATCGAAGAGCAGCGCGGTGCCGCGCAGCGCGATCTCGGCCATGCTCTGGAACTGCTGCGCGCCGTATTGCTGGCTCGCTGCACCCTGCTGCGATTGCTGCCGCGCACGCGCACCAGGTTCATTATCGCTCTGCCCGCCGAACTGACGTCCCTGGGAACCGCCGCTTTGCCGTTGTTGCGCACCGCCCATGTCGCGCTGTTGCGTGTTCTGGCGCTGATCGTTGCGATCGGTGCCCTGGTGTTGCCCGCCTTGCTGCCCATACTGTCGCTGTGCCATCGTGATCCCTCGTGCAAGTGATTTCCCGCGTTGTCGAACGTCTTCGGTCACGTTTCGCTGCGAGATCGGTGGGTCGCGCGAAACCCATCGTCATGCCCGCTTGCATGCGCGAGCCACGCAACGGGACAATGAACCGACGAGGCAAATGCGACCCGACACGTGCGCGGGAAGTTCCGCAGTGCGTCAATCGTTCATGACATTCGCTATGCAATTACTCGTTTCGCGGCGCACAAGCCATGCCAGCACGCGCGAGCGCTGACGCTGGTTCAGCTCCGCGCGGCACCACCGGCGAAATCGTCGTGTTCGACATCGACGGAACGCTCGCCGACGTGTCCGCGCGGTTGCACCACATTCGCCACACGCCGAAGAACTGGAAGGCATTCTTCGCCGGCATGTCGGAAGACAAGGAGGTGCACGCGATCGTGCGCCTGTGCAACCTCGTCTACGACGCGGGCGTTCGCGTCGTGTTGTGCTCCGGACGTCCCGATGAATATCGCCGGCAGACCGTCGACTGGCTCGCGCGCGCCGGCGTGCGTTACGACGAGCTCCGCCTGCGGCGCAAGGGCGACCGGCGCAGCGACAAGATCGCGAAGCGGGAGATGCTCGAAGGCATCGATCTTGCGAAGGTCCTGCTCGTCGTCGAGGATCGCGCGAGCGTCGTCGAAATGTGGCGGCAACTGGGACTCGTGTGCCTGCAGTGCGCGCCCGGCGAGTTTTGAGACAATATCGCCCTTTGACCCCACGGAGACGATTCATGCGACGTTTCGCGGCATTGATCGCGCTGGCATGCGCGGCGCTTCTCGCCGTACCGGCAGTTGCGCAGGGACTCGAGAAGCCGAAGCTGACCATCGGCGTCGGCGGCAAGCCGCTCATCTACTACCTGCCGTTGACGATTGCCGAGCGCAAGGGCTATTTCAAGCAGGAAGGCCTCGACGTCGAGATTCTCGACTTCCCCGGCGGCGCAAAGGCGCTGCAGGCGCTCCTCGGCGGCAGCGTCGACATCGTCTCGGGCGCTTACGAGCACACGATCTCGCAGCAGGCGAAGGGCAATTCGATCGAGGCGATCGTGCTCGAGGGGCAGTATCCGGGCATCGTGCTCGCGCTGCCGACGGCGAAGGCGGCGTCGTACAAGTCGCCCGCCGACCTGAAGGGCATGAAGATCGGCGTGACCGCACCCGGATCATCGACGAACATGTTCGTCAACATCCTGCTCGCCAAGGTGGGCCTGAAGCCCGATGCCGTCTCGATCATCGGCGTGGGCGCCGGCGCCGGTGCGGTCGCGATCATGAAGCGCGGCGAGATCGACGCATTGTCGAACCTCGACCCGGTGATCGCGCAGCTCGAAAGCGACGGCACGATCAAGCCGGTGGTCGACACGCGCACACCCGAGGGCGTGAAGCAGGTCTACGGCGGCGCATATGCGGCCGGCTGCATCTATGCGCCGACCGAGTGGATCCAGAAGAATCCGAAGACCGCGCAGGCGGTGGTGAACGCCATGGTGCGCGCGCTGCGCTTCATCCAGCACGCTTCGATCGACGAGATCGTCGCGACGGTGCCCCCCGAGTATTACAGCGACAAGGCGCTCTACAAGAAGGCGCTCGAGGAAAACATCGCGACGTTTCACCATGACGGCTTCATCTCGAAGGAAGCCGGCGAGCACGTGGCGCACGACTTGCTGACGTTCGATCCGACGATGCAGGGCAAGAAGATCGACCTCGCGAAGACGGTGAACATGACGTTCCAGCAGAAGGCCGCGCAGAACATCAAGTGAGCGGCATGGCAAGCGCCGCACCTGCCCAAGCGAGAGCCCGGGCGCTCGCATTCGAGCGCGTCACCTGCGCGTTCGCGGGCAAGGGCGGCGAGCGCTATACCGCGGTGTCCGACACGTCGTTCGTCGTGGGCGACGGCGAATTCGTGTCCGTCGTCGGCCCCACCGGCTGCGGCAAGTCGACGCTGCTGAACGTCGCCGCCGGCCTGCTCGCGCCGTCGTCGGGGCGTGCGCTCGTCGACGGCGAGCCGCTGTCGGGCATCAATCGGCGCGCCGGCTACATGTTCCAGGCCGACGCGCTGATGCCGTGGCGAAGCGCGCTCGGCAACGTGTCGGCAGGGCTGCAGTTTCGCGGCATGGCGCGCGACGCCGCAGCCGCGCGGGCGCGCGAATGGCTCGCGCGCGTGGGTCTCGCCGGGTTCGAGAACCGTTATCCGCACCAGCTCTCGGGCGGCATGCGCAAGCGCGTGGCGCTCGCGCAGATGCTGATCCTCGACCCCGGGATCCTGCTGATGGACGAGCCGTTCTCGGCACTCGACATCCAGACGCGGCAACTCATGGAAAACGAGCTGCTCGAGCTGTGGTCGTCGAATCGCAAGTCGGTGCTCTTCATCACGCACGACCTCGAGGAAGCGATCTCGCTGTCCGATCGCGTGGTCGTGCTCTCCGCCGGTCCCGGCACGCATCCGATCGGCGAATTCGCAATCGACCTGCCGCGCCCGCGCGACGTCGCCGAGATTCGCCTGTCGCCGCGGTTCGTCGAATTGCACGAGGCGATCTGGCACGTTCTGAAGTCCGAGGTGCTGAAGGGCTATGCGCAAGGCAAGCGGTAAGCGCGATGAGTAATGGTTCGGCGCCGTTGGCGGCAACGCGCAAGGCTGTGTCGCGCAGCCGGCCGAAAGGCGTCGCGATCGGCCGCATGCAGCTCGCCGCGTGGCACATCGCGATTCTCGCGGTCGTATTCGGGGTCTGGTACGCATTGACCACGCCCGGCATCGTCGACGCCGCGTACGCGAATCGCATCGCGTTCTTCTTCGGCCGCCCGCTGCAGGTCGTCAAGGTGGTGATCGACTGGTTCGTGTCCGGCAAGATCTATCCGCATCTCGCGATCACGCTGTGGGAAACGCTGCTCGCCTTCGCGATCGGCAGCGTGATGGGCCTCGGCGTCGGCCTGTGGCTCGCGCTTTCCCCTACCGCGTCCGCGATCGCCGAGCCGTACATCACGGCGATGAACGCGATGCCGCGCGTGATCCTCGCGCCGATCTTCGCCGTGTGGTTCGGGCTCGGCGTGCTGTCGAAGGTCGCACTCGGCGTCACGCTCGTGTTCTTCATCGTGTTCTTCAACGTGTACCAGGGCGTGAAGGAAGTGAGCCCGGTCGTGCTCGCGAACGCGCGCATGCTCGGCGCTTCGCGCCAGCAATTGCTGCGCTCGATCTACCTGCCGTCGGCGACGTCGTGGGTGTTCTCGAGCCTGCACACGTCGGTGGGCATGGCGTTCGTCGGCGCCGTCGTCGGTGAATATCTGGGCTCCGCCAAGGGCGTCGGCTACCTGATCCTGCAGGCGGAGGGCGTGTTCGACATCAACACCGTGATCGCGGGCATCGTCGTGCTGACGATCTTCGCGCTCCTGCTCGACTTCGTCGTCACGAAGATCGAGGCGCGGCTCCTCGTCTGGCGCCCGCGCACCGCACAAACCGAATCCCTGTGAACTCCCCTGCTCCCTCCGCGCCGAACGACAGCGTTCGCCTCCGCGGTCGCGTCCTCTGCCTGTCGGCGCGTCCGGACATCGTCCGCGCGCAACTCGCAGGACGCGACCTGACGCTCGTTCCTGCGCGCGCGCCGCGGCATCGAATTCACGCTGGAGCCGTGGATGCGCTCCGATCCCGACGCGTCGTATCGCCATGTGATGCGCACATCGACTGCGCGCAATTGACGTCGATGGTGGCGCGGCCAGGCGACCCGGGCAACGCGTTGCCCCTTTCGCAGCTCGATGAAAACGTGACTTTGGATATCGCCCTCGGCGGCTCGTGCACCGCGGGCAAGCGCGCGGATTTTGACGCGTACCACGAGGTGCTGAAGTGGGCGGTCGATCACCGCATGCGCGTGTGGGCGCGAACGCGCATGTACCTGCAGTACGGCACGCGCGGCGTGCGCGATCTGCGGCGGCTCGCAAGCTTCGGCGAGTTGCAGGAACAAGTGGCGAACGGGCGGGTGCGCTGATTGCGGTCGCACGCTCGCCGGCGTAGCATCGACTGACAAGTCGAAGCGACAGTGGGAGGCTCGAGGTCGCCGCACCCGAAAGGAGCCGATCATGTGTTACGAGTTCGAACGCTGGAATTGGATGTCGCGCGCGAAGCGGCAGGTCCGGAAGGCGATGCCGACGGAATCGTCGTCGGGGAAACGTGAAGAGCCGAAGCCCGTTCAGGTGAAGGAGCCGACGCGCGAAGTGAAGACGCCGGAGAAGATTCCCGCGTGATGCATTGACCCGGCGCGAGCGGAATTGCTATAATTTCCCTCCTGCCGCGGGGTGGAGCAGTCTGGCAGCTCGTCGGGCTCATAACCCGAAGGTCGCAGGTTCAAATCCTGCCCCCGCAACCCGACCCATCGACGCGCCGCCGACGGCAAGCAGTCGCCTCTCGGCGGCGTTGTCGCATTCGGCGTAGACCGCGCCCTTTTCCTCGATCAGTTGCACGTCGCCGCACATGGCGCGCAGCGCGTCCCGTGCGCGGGCGATATCGGCGCGCAGCGCGACGTCGAGGCCGGTCACCAGCGCGTGCACCTGCGCTCGAATAGTCGACGGTAGCGGCGCGACGGAAGCTCGCGTTCTGGCACGTTTTAGCGCGTCGCGCTCGGCCTCGGCTTTGCCCAAGCGCTCGGCGACGGCTTGGGAAATGCGCGAAACGTTGTCTGCACAAGGGTCGGTGCCGCACGCCTTGTGGCGTCGCGCCGTGCTCTAGAATCGGCGAATGCCGCTGCTGCGCGCCCTAAGCCGCGTGCTGCTTGGCCTCGTCTCATAGGGGCCACAATGAAGCCCCGATCGTGAGCAGTTGGAGCGCTTCCGGGATCCGACTGCGTCCGCCACGCTCGCGCACGGGCGGTCAGGCCGCGCTTTTTTGACGCGCGTCATTGCCGAGATGAGCCAGGTGGGCCGGGGCCTGAGGCGAGCCAGCAGTCAGGGCAACCACGCAATGGGCAGCGGCCGGGGTGGCGGCCTGGTTCGCCGGCTGCTCGAGCAGCGTATCCGCCGCGTCGTGATCAAGACGCGGCTCGTGATCCTGGCTTCGACGTCGCCGCAAACGGTGCAAACAGATCTGCGCCACATCGTCCGCAACGGCGTGACATCAGACGGCAGCCCCGGGCGCCGCGTCCGACGCGCAGCGAGTGCGCCGATCTCGATACCTTCGAGCACCGCGGGCGAGGGAACGGCCATCAGTTCCGCGAAAGCCAGCGCGAAGACGAGGTAGCGCCGCCTCCCGATACCCTGACGCTGCCAAGTGCACGGTTCGCCTGGTTTACATTCCCGATCTCTTTGCGACGTTCATCTTTTCGAGAGCGTCTTTCAACCCGGCCGTCAGCTTGCCGAGTTCGTCGTTCGCCCAGAAGTGCATGAAGAACAAGCGCGGCTGTTCATTCAGCATGTGGTTGTGCAACGCGGTGATTTCGATGCCGTGCTCGCGCAACGCCTTCACGACAGGATTCACCTCTTTCGCGATCAGCACGAAATCGCCAGTGATGGCCGCTTTTCCGCCACCCGTCGGTTGGAAATTGATCCCGATCGCGGAGCCCATGGCTTCCGGTACGTCCATTCCCCCGTCGCGGATGTGTTCGGCGCGCGGGATATTGACCTGGTAAACGCCGCCGCTCACCTTGCCCTTATGACCGAGCGCCTTGTCGATCGAGGCCGTGTCGAGGTCAATCGACGTACTCGCCGGCGCTGGAGAAGGTGCCGAGCCATCGAGCGGTGTCTTGGTCTCCGATAAGGCAGCGTGCAGCGCGGTTGCGAGCTTCACTGGATCGCCGTGTCCTAAGACGTGCATGTACATCGTGAAGGGCTCGTTGCGCAAAAGATGGTTGTGAAGCGCCGTGATCTCGATTCCGGACTGCTCGAGCGCGGTTATGACGGGCGTCACCTCGCTCGTGAGGAGCACGAGGTCACCCATGACAGAGCCCTGATTTCCCCTCTTGTGGAATGCGAGCCATGAGCCAAGCGCGAGCGCGGGTTTGATTTCGACGCCATCGAGGGTCACCTTGAGATCGGTGCGTGCCAAGCCTACGCGATAGATGCCGCCGGGCATCGCGGCGCCACTCTTGCCCAGCGCTTCCCCGACAGACTTCATCCATTCGGGGTCTGCCGCCGCCGACGCCATGGATACCGTTGCGGCGGCCGCGAGCGCCGCCAATTTGAGTGAAGGATGCATACGCCACCTCTTTTCTCGTCAATTTTTTGCTCAGCGTCTCGCGCCGGACGAGTAGCTGAAATCGTCGAAGGCCGTCATGCTATCGGCCTTCGTCCAAACGCCCACGGCCCCGGCGCCGCGGATGTGATCGTCCTCCTCCTCGATGTAGATCGTGCCGTCGAGCGCGACTCGGATCGACGTTCCCGCAAAGTCGACCTTCAACGTGTGCCATCGGTTTTTCGACACGGGTGCGTTCACGTACTTGATCGTGTGACGGCGTCCGTTCGTGGTGTGGTAGAGGGAAACGTTGTTTTCGAGCGCATTCGCGCGCGCGACGTAGTAATTGCCGCGGTCTTTCCAGCGCCAGACGATGCCGCCTGCCGCATCCTCCCGACCTGCGATGGGATTGAACTTCACCTCTACTGAACCGTTCTCGATCGAAGTATCGGTCTTGACGCACCAAGGGAAGGTGCCGATTCCCGATTGTTTCAGCACGTTCGGCGGGCTTGGTGCGCTGTCGTCCATCTCGATGGTCCATTTCGGCGAACCTTCTCCCGTCACACCGGCCTCCCAGCCGGAAGGAAGCGAACCGGCCGACTCGTGATCGAAGTTGATCGTTTCCGCCATCGCCACCCCCTGAAGAAATGTCAACGCTGTTGCACTTACGGCTAGTCGCAGCGAGCGCTTGCCCTTGAAGTCGTTGCTATGCATTTGCCATCCCTCGCTCAAAACGGGCAAACACCGTTTGCCTGAGGAATGCGTCGCCATCATGGTCGATCGCTTTCCTGCTACCGCGCTGTGTAAACCCGGATTTCGGCCGGACCCCCGGCATGCACCGGGACCGCGACGAACAGCGCATCGCGCGACGGCACGAAGAGTCCGGTGCGCGCGCCTCGCACCGTGCGTACCTCTCCGGCGCGCTCGTAGTGGTCCGCGTCCTTCTGCTGAAGGATGTTGATGACGCCGTCACCGCAAATCACGTAGAGCCGCCTGCGCTTCGCGTCGTAGAAGAGATCGTCGGCGTCGCCCGCGATGGGTAGATCTGCCGTTCGTGTGCCGGCTTGCGTATCGAATACGAGAAGCGAGGCGGGCTTGCGTGTCGCCACGAAAAGCCGATGATTGCCTTCGCGATTCGCGACAGGCGCCGCAACGTCGACGCTTCGAACACATCCACACCGCCGCCGGCATTGGCGACAAACAGCCGGTCGACACTGCGGACATAGCCGATGCCCTGGGGCTCGTGCAGCCCTTTTATCCGCGCAACGCGCGTTCCCGCGTGCAAGTCGACGACTTCGACGCTATCGTTGCCGAGTGCGGCGACGAAAAGGCGCGCTGCATCGGGATCGACCGCGAGATGGTCGATGCGCCCCCGCACGTCGGCCAGCGCGATTGTCTGCGCAAGCTCGAGTGGCGACGATGTCTGCGCATCGGCAGGTTGAACGGGAACCATGAACATTGCCGCAGTCAGGGTGATGAGCCAGACGGTTGCACGAAGCATGTGCACCCCCTTAACGGTGCGATGCCGAAAATGCGATCAACCCGATGATGGCCGCCACGGCGACGACGAGCGGTTCGGGGATTTTCTTCAATCGCCAGATGACGCCGACGCTCACGAGTGCGATCAGCGCGGTGATGACATCCACGATCGAGCGCTCGGCGAGAACGATGACCGCGCCGGCAATGGCGCCAATCGCGGCGGCAGTCACGCCGTCGACGAACGCTACGAGCGCCGGCCGCTTGCCGTACTTCTTGAAGTAGGGCGCCGGTACGACCGTGAATAGGTAACAAGGCAGAAACGTGCCGAGTGCCGCCACGCACGCGCCTGGTACGCCCGCGATCAGATGGCCGATGAAGCCAACCGTGATGACGACCGGGCCCGGGGTCAACATGGCGACGGCGACGGCATCGACGAATTGACGCTCCGTAAGCCACCGATGTTCGTGGACCACACCGGCGTAGAGAAACGGAACGATTGCAAGCCCGCTGCCGAACACGAATGCACCGGCCTTCGCGAAGAACGCGCCGATCTGCGCGAGCACGTTCCAGTCGAGACCGCTTGCCATTGCGGATACCGGTGCCGTGCTCGGATCGAAAGCCGCCAGCGCCGGCGCTATGCTCCTGCCGAACCCGCGCTTCGGCGGCGTCCGAACGAGCCAAACCATCACGCCCCCGCCGAGAAACAGCCAAACGCTTTCGGACTGCGTCCAGACCGTGAATGCGGCCGTCGCCAGGAATATCGACCAGAGCAGGCGATCGCGCCCGATGTTCTTGGTCGTAAGCTTGCATGCGCTGATCGCAATGATCCCGATCACCGCGGCACCGACGCCGTAGAACGTGGCCTGCATCCAGGGTAGGCCGCCAAAGCGTTGGTAAGCCCAGCCGATGGCGACGACCATGAGGAACGACGGCAGCACGAATGCGGCGCCGACGACAGTCGCCCCCAGGATGCCGTAGTGCACGTAGCCCAGATACATGGCAAGCTGCGCGGCGAGCGGCCCCGGCATGAGTTGCGCCAGCGTCAGTCCTTCCTTGTAATCGTCTTCACCAATCCAGCGGCGGGATTCGACCAGATCGCGATACATATAGCCGACGAGCGCAACGGGACCACCAAAGCCGATCGTGCCGAGCTTGAGGAAATAGCGCGCCATCGCCGCCAACGAGTAGCTGGCGTCATTCATTGCGCTTCTCCGCAGCCCGGATCGCAGCCGCAGTCGATGCATCGCCAGCGGCGATGCCGGCAGACGCGCGCCCCAAAATGCGAACGCCATCCCCGCGCGCTGCTGGCACGTCCTGCTGACAGATTTGGACGCCACCGTTTGCCGGTGGCTTGAGAGTCGCGATGCTCGTTGCGTCCACACATGCTCCCCTCCGGTGTGTTTTCACCCGGCGCCAGGAGCAGAACTTGGACGCGAGCAGCGTCTTGAACCGGGGAGTCTGCTGAAGTCCCCGCTGTTCGATAAGACTAGAACCGCGTCGTCACCGCGTCAAGCGCCGCACCGCACACCGAATTGCGCCTTCATCGGACGACGGGACGCTGGCGCTAGAATCGTCTTGGTCGCCGCAACCGTGAGCGCCTCGCTTGCGGAGTCGGGGTGCCGTGTGGGGTTCGGTGTCTGCTCGGTTGAATTTGACGCATCGGCAAATGGCTGACGCGACGTCTTCCCGGATAAGCGTTCGATTAGACAATGCACAAGGGCATCGCGTACGGGGTCGCGTCGGCAATGTTGTTCGGGATCAGTACGCCGATCGCGAAGATCCTCGTTGGGTCCGTGTCGCCGGTGATGCTTGCCGGCCTGCTGTATACGGGGTCCGGTCTGGGTCTGCTCGTCCTGCTCGTGTGGCGGCGTCTGTCGCCGAAACACCCGGCGCCAGTCAGCACGCCGCGCGGGAAGGAATGGGTCTGGCTCGCGGGCGCCATCCTGCTCGGCGGCGTCCTCGGTCCGGTGGCGTTGATGTACGGCCTGACCCTAACCGCGGCGTCGACCGCGTCGCTTCTGCTCAATCTGGAAGCGGTCTTTACCGCATTGATCGCCTGGTTCGTGTTCCGTGAAAACTTCGATCGACGCATCGCGCTCGGCATGCTTGCAATCGTCGCGGGAGGGGTGGCGCTTGCATGGTCCCCCGGGGAAGCGACGAGCGTTTCGCGCGGCGCTGCGTTCATCATAGCGGCCTGCGCGTGTTGGGCGCTCGACAACAACCTGACCCGGAAGACGTCCACAAGCGACGCAGTGCTGATCGCCGGATTGAAGGGAATCGTTGCCGGTGCGGCGAACTTGACCCTCGCACTGTTGCTCGGCCAACACCTTCCGGCGATCGACACGCTGATCGCCGCCGGGGGCGTCGGCTTTCTCGGTTATGGCGTCAGCCTCGTCCTCTTCGTGCTGGCTCTGCGCCACCTCGGCAGTGCGCGAGCCGGCGCCTACTTCGCCGTCGCTCCGTTCTTCGGGACGGTCGTCGCCCTGCTGCTCGGCGATGCCCTAACGTGGCAACTAATCGTCGCGGCCGTACTGATGGTGTCGGGGGTGTGGCTGCATATCACCGAACGACACGCGCACGAGCACGTTCACGAGTATCTCGAACATTCACACGCGCACGTTCATGACGAACATCATCAGCACCCACACGACGGCTCCTACGCGCCGGAACCGCACACGCACTTGCACGTGCACGAGCCGCTAGTGCATAGCCACCCCCACTATCCGGACGTGCACCATCGGCATCCGCATTAGTCCCGGCGCCAGCTGGAAAGCGTCAGCCATGTTGCGCTGCGAAGAGCCCACGGTGCCATTAGTCGTGTGACTTGGTTCCGGTGTCCGTGCGCGTCGTGACGGGCTGTTCCGGTGTATTGCCTTCTGAATCGACTGGCGGTGCCGATGTCGCCTGCGTTTCATTATTCAGCTGCGCGCTCGGGTTGCCGTTTAAGCCGGTGCCCAACTGCGCAGCCGAATTATCATTGCCATGCTGTGTAGTCAAATCGCCGCTACGATGGGGTACGGCCGATTGATCCGGTCCGAGCTGCGCCGCGGAATTAGCGTTCACGTCGGTTGCCGACTGATCACCTTTTGCGCCTGATTCCGTTTCATTTGCGATAGCCGTGCCGGCGAAGGCAGCGGCAGCCGTCGCGACTGCAACGATACGTATCCATCTTGTCGCGTTCATGGGGCTCTCCTCAATCCTAGGTTCGCCTGCCTGATTGGCGCCGAGCCGCCGAACTGCCCGACTAACCGGCGCTCAGCACAGGCCGAACCCCATGATGGTCCTGGCGCTTGGCGAGCGTCAGCCGGCGGCACCCGGATTCCCTTGTAGGCGACCACGCGGTAGGACGACACACTTCAGGCTACCCGACTTGCAGTGATGTTCGAATGGTTTCCGCGGCCGCGCCGCAAATCAAGCGGACTTTCGGCGGCGGGTCAAGGCAGGTTCACTTCTCCGTCACAAGCGAGGCGGTAAGCGGCCAGAGCAGCGGCCGACATCCTCGAGGCCGGTCCCCGTGGAATCGAATACGATGATCTGGTCCTCACTCGTCCGGGCCGGCTTCATTCCCGTCACGATCTCTCCCAGTTCGGCATGAATCGCCGCGCGCGTCATGAAGTTGCCCGCGATGGCATGATGTGAGTCGCCAATCGTGCACGCCTGCTCGGTAATGTCGGTTACGACGGTCGAGCTGGCGAGCAGCGACGGATCTATTTCTTGCTTGTCTTCATTGTCGGCGCCGACGGCGGCGATAAATGTGCCCGGGCGCACCATTTCACGAGTGATGAAGAACTTTCGTGATGTCGTGCATGTAATCACAACATCGCATTGCGATACGGCATGTCCAAAGTCGTCGACGGGGATGATCGGTATTGCGAGCTCCGCACCGTAATCAGCAGCGAACGTGTCGGCACGTTCATGCAGTTTGTCGAAGACGTACAGACGCCGGATCTCGCGCACACCCAGGATGGCCCTCGCCTGTGCCGCGGCTTGCGCACCACACCCGCAGATCAGGGCCGATTCGACGTTCTTGCGCGCGAGGTACTTTGCCGCGATTGCCGTTGCGCAAGGCAGTTATCGAAATCGAGTCCAGGATCGCCAAGGGCGACCCGTTGACGCCATCGTGCAGTATCACGAGGCCCTGAATGGTCGGTAGCCCGAATTTCTCGCTGTTGCGCGGGAAGTTCGCATTCACCTTTGCCGCGAAGTACGGCCGCTCTCCCATGAGCAGACCGGCTTTGACGTGAAAGGAGCCATCGCGCGCGTGCAGCCCGAGGATGCGTTCCACAGCCTGTCCCGATGCCTGCTGTCGAAAGGCCGATTCGACGGCAGCAGCGCAAGCATCGGGCTTCAGTAGCCGCTCTATGTCGTCTCGTGATAAGAAAAGTGCGCCGGCGTGCGCTGTTTCGCCCCTCATAGGGATATCCAATGTTGACACCTACGGGGTCAGGCGAACTGTGGTAGGCATGCTCATACATGTCGAGTGCGAGTATCGGGATACCGCTCGCAATCGCCTGGCTGTGCTCGCCGGCATATTGATTGATGAGCCGTCCATCCCGTGGCATCCAGGACAGCAGTACCCAGCCGGACCCTCCGCCCAGCGCGTAGCCCATGGCGGAGAACTCAGTGCGCCAGCGCTCCACCGAGCCGAAGTCGCGCACGAGCGCCTCGGACATGGTCTTGGTGACCTTCCCCTCGCCGCCCATGCTCGCAAAGTACAGCTCGTGCAGATCGGTGGAATTGAGCGCCACGAGCTCCTCGCGCTTCAGGCCGTTGACGACATAACCTGGCTGTCAACGTCGGTTGAATTCTGACCCACCTTCTGGTGATTTCGTCGGAGTAAATTTGACCCACCCTGGCGTCCTGGGTATTTCCGATTCAAGACGTTGTTGTGGTCGACCTCCGTGGTGTTTGGCCGGCCTTCCGCTTGTCCTTGAGCCGGTAGCTCTCACCGGTGATCTGCACAACGTGCGCGTGGTGGAGCAGTCGATCAAGCAAAGCCGCGGTGAGCGTTGCGTCGTCGGCAAATGCGCTGGCCCATTGCGT
>JAICKU010000063.1 GCA_025927765.1 Burkholderiales bacterium | reverse complement strand
CGAATCCCATTGTGAAAGTCGACCGTGGGGGCTCGCTGAAGCTGCAACCGATGATTCAACTGCCAGAAGCGCTGGATCCTCGGCACCGCCGCCCGCGTGAAGGTGGTCATCGCGACCTGATGCAAATTGGCGTAGGCCGCAAAAGAAAGCCGCGCCGTAATCGCGTTCGAGCCAATCTGCAGGTCCCAGGTTCGAGCCCTGGTCGGAGAGCCAGAAAATCAAACAGTTGGTAGATCGGGCGATGCGATAGCCGCGTTGGGCACGTTACCGCGTGGCTAGCGCCGATGTCGATGTTATCTCGGCCTCGGTTAGAGCATGGTTGAGGGGCACTAGCGACGCTGCCCCGAAGGCGTTGCGGGCAATATCCAACGTGGCCTCGGCAGCTCGCTGCCCCACTGCGGCGCTGGCAAGGGAACGATACTTGTTCTCCACCTCGCTTCGAGACATCGGGTTCTTGGGCATGCCGCGCGAGTGATCCACCTGGCACGATAGCCTGTTGCCATGTCGTGTGATCAGCGTTACGCGGCCGCCGTAGATCTCGGGATAAGCTCGATCGATCTCCGGGTCGATTTCGATTTCAACGCGTTGGGCGAGATCGAGAACTTGCGATTCGGCGATGCGTTCGGGTGCGAACTGTTCAAGGTACGCGCAACCGTCAAGCATGGCAACGGCGATGTTGTAGCGGAGGCTCATCTGCGCGTTGAGCACCGAGTCGCCGCGATAGTCGAAGCCGGTCTGCGTCTGCACGACCTGCGGAATCCCGACGATGATCCGGTCGACGTCGGCGACGTCGAGGGAGTACTCGCGCATCAGTTCGAGCGCAGCGTCGACGCACGCGTGGTTGCTGCCGCAGCAGGCGTGGGGTTTGAAACAGGTTTGGTCGGTGTGCCACACCGTTCCCAGGCCCGCCGTAAGCAGCGCCGGGCGCGGCGAATCGGACATCACGAAGAGAAAGCCGCCATCTTCGGCTTCGAGAATGTGGCGCGGCCCGACAAAGCCGCGTTGGGCAAGCAGAGCCGCTGTCACGCCCGCCTGCGCAGCACGTCCCGGATGCAATCGCTTGCTCATGCTCCCGTCGGACGTAAATGCCCAAGTGCCCGCGGATTGCGTGCCGGCGAGCCCGAGCGCGCTCGCGGTCGTGTCCGAATCGAGACCGAGAATCACGCTCGCGGCCGCCGCCGCGGCGAACGTCCCCGTGATACCTGTCAGATGCCAGCCTCGCATCCTGGCGCGCGCCGGGTTCGCCGCGAGGCTCACGCGATTCATCGTCTCGTATCCGGCCGCGATGGCCGTCATCGCAGTAGCGCCGTCGACGCCGCATCGCTCGGCCAGCGACAACGCGACGGGTATGACGACGGCTCCCGGATGAATCTTGGCGCGGCTATGGTCGTCGAAATCGAAGCTGTGGATGGCCGTGCCGCTCGCGAGCACGCTGTTGGCGACGCTGACGCGGGTGTGCGCGCCCCATAGGCCAGCCTCCGACGGCCCGCCTTGTTCACGCGCAAAGTCTCGAACCGTGCGTCCCCAGGGGGTGGTGAGCCCATACAGGCCGCAGCCGATTGCATCGATCAGGGCCCGACCGAGGATCGCCTGCGTTGCCGCGGGCACTGCACGGGGCCGCAGTTCGCTGATGAAGGCAGCGAGGGTTCGCGTAATGCCTCGATGCTCGCGAGCCGTCTTCTTCCACCCGTCGAGGTCGTCCATATCGGGACCGTGGAGCGGTACCGTAAAGGCGCGCGATCAGTCGGGTCGCAGCAGCGCGGTCAGGTCGCCCACGTCGCGGCACGATTCCAAATGGGCAACCATCGATGCAAGCTCGTCGGCACGGGCGGTACCGAGGACCGGGACTGCCAAGCTGTCGAACTTCGCGCGTAGCTCGGCTTCCGACATCGGATTCTGGATCGAGCCCTTGGGATAATCGACCTGCGACACGAACTGCGTACCGTCGTCCATCTCCGCAGTCATGCGGCAGGAGACGCCGCGCGGCAGCGTCGAATCGACGGCAATCTCCACCAGCGACGAGAGTTTTCGGAGCAACGGCTCGCGCAGTCTTGCATTGTTGTATTGCGCGAACAGCGCTTGCCCGTCGACGAGCGCGACGGCGACGGAGTAGGGGAGACTCACCTGTGCTTCGTGGTACGTCGAGGGTGATGCGTTCTGATGATATCGGGCCCAGTCCGGATGCCGATCCATGCGGATTCTTCTTATCGCCGCGAGGTCCGGTCGATCGCGACGCCGGATCTCGAGCGCGCAATCGATCGCGTTGTGAATCGGCCGTGCGCACGAATAGGGCTTGAACTCGATGTCCAGGTGGTATGGCCGATCGAGGTCGGCTACGAGTTGCGCCGGGTCGTTTCGATCGGTAAACGCGGCGAGGAAACCGCGCTCGCCCTCGAAAATTGTGGCGGCACCCGTGAAACCGAGCTTTGCCATCGCGGCCGCGGTGACGCCGTTTCGGGCGGCAGGGCCAGGATTGAAACGCTTTTGCATCGATGGACCGTACATTTCCATGAGTCCGCCGGCCTGCGCGCCCGCCAGTCCGAAGGTGGAAACGATTGCTTCCGCGGACAAGCCGAAAAGCTTCGCCGATGCGATCGCGGCACCGAACACGCCGCAGGCGGGCGTCGTATGGTAACCGCGGTTGCGAAGGGAGGGATTGGCGGCCCGGCTTACACGCTCCATCATTTCGCAGCCTGCCGCCAACGCGACCAGCAGATCCCTTCCGGTCGCCCCGACCTGCTCCGCTGTCGCCAAGGCGGCCGAATACACCGGGGGGCTGAAGTGGAACAGCGCGAGGACGTCGATGTCGTCGAGTTCGACGCTGTGCGAGGAAATGGCGTTGGCGAATGCCGCCTGCAAGGCGGGGACGCGTTCGCGGTCGCCGATCAGCGTCGCCTGCGCGTGGCCGCCCGTCGACTTAGCGAAACGCCGCGCGACTTCGCCGCTGGCTGTGCGGCTGCCGGCAACAGCCACACCGAGATAGTCGAGCAATAGCGGCTTCAGGGCATCGCGATTGCGATCGGGCACGTCATCGTAGGCGTACGCCGCGAAGTGTTCGGCGATACGTTCGGCCAGCGTTTGGCTCATGGAAACGATCCGTGGTGATTGCGAAGTTGGACGGATGCAGTGACTCCTGCTACGCCCTCGGTGATGCGACCAGAGCGATCAGTTCGTTGACGTCGTCGACAGATTCGAGCCCGCGCACGAGCGATACGATGCGATCGATGTCGGCGTCGCGCAGGCACGCTTCGACGACGTTTCGGAACTTGTGCTCGACCTCGTCGGCGCTCAACGGACTCTCGGGGCTTCCCCGACGATTCAGGATCTGATGCGAAAGCGTGCGGCCGTCGCGGGTGCGGACGGAAACGGTCGCTGCATGCCGGAAGGCGGGTCCCATCGCGTCGATCTCGGCGTCGACGTGCGAATGGATGCGTTCGATGAAGTCGAGCAGGCGCGGATCGGCAAGACGGTCCTCACGGTACTGACGAACGAACGCAGCACCGTCGTGGGCAATCACCGCGAGCCCGTAGTACAGGTTCATCTGTGCCGCCGTGACACCCTGCGCTTTGTACTCCCATGCGCAATGGACGTGCGTCATGCGGCTCACGCCGACATCGACGGACTGAATGTCATCTGCACGCAGCCCGTGCATGTTCATGAGGTACGCGAGCGCGTCGAGCGCGGAGTGAATGCTCGTCACGCTCGCGTGCGGCTTGTAGCCGACTTTGGCCGCCTCCCAGACGATACCGAGCTCGTCGGTGAGGCGGGCGGGGTTCGGTGTGTCGGCATAGCTTGCGAGATAGCCGCCATAGGCCGCCTCCAGCACGTCGACGATGCCCGTGAATCCTCGCTCCGCCAGAACTGCCGAATAGACACCGCTTTGCGCCGCCCTGCCGGAGTGGAAGCGCTTGACCATCGCACCTTCCTGCGCCGCCATCAGACCGCCGGCCTGCGAGCCCGCGATGCCGAGAGCGTGCTGCATCCGGCCCGTGTCCAGCGCCAGACTTTTTCCGGCCGTTGCCGCGGCGACGAACACGCCGGAGGTACCTTGCGGATGAAATCCGCGAAAAAACAGGCTCATCGTGGCGGCATTGCCGACGCGCGTGCCGATCTCGTAACCCGTCGCCATCGCGAGGATCAGGTCCCGGCCCGACCAATTCCCGTCGCGTTCGGCGAATGCAAGCGCCACCGGGAGCGCAATCGATCCGGGATGAACAATCGATTCCTTGTGAATGTCGTCGAGCTCGAACGCGTGCCCGGCGGTTGCATTGAGGAGCGCCGCGCCGGCGATCGACGTCTTCCGCCCCGTGCCGAAGAGAGACGCGACGGGTGCGGCGCCCTCGGCCTCGACCATCGCCTGAACCATCCGCGTCCAGGGGAGCGTCGCGCCGAAAAGACAGCAGCCGACGCTGTCGAGAACGCTCGTCTTGATGCGTGCGATGACCTCGCCGGGCAGATCGTCGTATCGAACGCCAGCCGCGAACGCAGCAAGGTCGCGCGTAGCGTCTTTCAGCAACGGAGGCTTGGTGTCGCTCATGGGCGCGAGGGGAGGCGGAGATGAGCCGCCGGCACAATCATGTCGAAGGTGCGACGTCGAGTCGTGCGGCGATCCCCTCGAGCGTTGGTGCCGCAGCGGGATAGCGTTGCATGACGAGCGGATCGTGGCCGGGAACGATGTGCCGGGGGGACTCGGCCAGGCGCTCGAGCGTCTCGTAGCCTTCGATGGCCTCGCCCACGTTGAACACCGTTGTGAAGACGCGCCGCTTCTCGACGTGCTCGTAATAGTGACTGGCGTCGGATGCGAGAACGACCCACCCGCGACGCGTATGAACGCGCACGCACTGCAATCCGTGCGTATGGCCGCCGATTCGATGGACGCTGATGCCGGGAACCAGGACCGCGTCGCCGCTGTAGAAGACGACCCGTTTCGCGTAGACGAGCCGGACGATGCCGACGACTTCATCGACCTCGTAGCCGTGATTGAACTGCCGGTGTCGCATGTGACGGCCCGTCGCATAGGCGAGCTCGTCGTCCTGCAGATGAAATTGAGCTTCAGGAAATGCCGCGAACGTCCCGACGTGATCGTAATGAAGGTGCGTGATGATCACGTTGCGAACGAGCTTCACGTCGACGTCGAGGAGCGCGAGGCCTTCGGCAGGCGTGCGTAGAAGGGTACGACCCCGCTTGCGCGCGACCTCGTGATCGAATCCCGTGTCGACGACAAGCTCGTATCCCTTTCCGCGGATCAGCCAGACGTAGTAATCCATCGGCATCGCAACGTCGTGCGGATCGCCGCCGATGAAGTGGTTTGGCCGGCGCGCTTCCCGCGTTCCATAGCGGATCGCGAACACCTCGAACTGGGGCAATGCCGCCGTGTCTGCCGAGTCGGGCATGGTCTTTGTGCTGGATTGAACAACGCCCACGACCGATGAACAATGCATGCGACGGGCGCGGCGCAGATGCTGCGCGTTATCGCAGCAAGTGTCGTGCGCAGTCTAGTGTCCCGCCTCGCCTCGGATCAATCGGCAAAGACGGAAAACAGTACTGACCACCATTCACGAATCGTTACCGTGCCGGCCCAACGTGCCGCGCTCCACCACGAGGCTGATCGCGGGTGCGTATTTCTCCCCGTAGCCCGATGCGATTGCTTCGTCGAAGCGCGCAATCAGGTTCTTCGCTCCGGTCGCGTCGATACCGACCTGCTCCGCGAGCGCGACGGCGTACCCGAGGTCCTTGCGCGCATAAATCACGGGAAATGCCCGTTCCGGAAAGTGCTGCGGCGCGATTGCCTTGAAGCCTTGATTGCGCAGCGCGAAGCTATCGGCGGAGCAGGTTGCGAACGCGCTGAAAAGCCGCTCGGCGTCCACGCCCGCGCGTACGCCGATCGCCCGTGCCTCCGCGAGTGCGAGGACCGTCTCATAGACGACCATGTTGTTCAGGATCTTCACCACCTGACCCGCGCCGCACTCGCCGACGTGCAGGACGTCGGACGCGAATGTGCGGAGGAACGGCTCAACCAGTGCAAACGCCGCAGTCGTTCCCCCTACCGTCACGGCGAGCGTACCTGCTTCGGCAGCGGTACGAGTGCGCATGACGGGAGCATCGACGAATGCGATACCGCGTTGCTCGAAGAGCGTCCCCAATCGCACGGTGATGTCGTGGCGCGACGTCGACAGATCGACGACGACCTGTACCGCCTCGGCACGCGCCAGAAGCCCGGCGTCGCCTTGCACCACACGCTCGACGACTTCCCCTGAGGGCAACGACAGGAATACGAGCTCGGCTTCCTCACAGATTCGTGCGAGCGACGCCGCCTGGACGCCGACTTCGGCGAGGCGCGCGAGAGGCTCGGATGCGAGATCGTGCGCAAGCACGCGCCGACCGCTCTTGGTGGCGAGGTGTCGGCACATCGGCTCGCCCATCACGCCGACACCCACGAAGCCGATGCAACGTATTTCTGACATTCGAATCTCGCTATTCCTGGGCCGGCGCTTCGGCTGAGTTTGATTGAGCAGGCGTATAGGCGGCCGAAGTGCCGCCGTCGATCGGGAGCACCACGCCCGTCACGTAGGCGGACTCGTCGCTCAGCAGAAAGCGAATGACCGGCGTGACGTCGGCCGTCGACGCAACTCGGCCGAGCGGCGAGGTTCCCGACAGGGTGTAGCCGTTCGCGCCTGCGGCTGCCGCTAGCGCGCGTGTGAGCGGAGTGTCCACGGTCGCGGGAGCAATTGCGTTCACGAGGATGCCGCGCGGCGCAAGCTCGACGGCGAGCACGCGTGCGATCTGCGTGAGCGCGGCCTTCGACGCTGCGTAGGCACCGCCCCCGACTTTTGGTCTTATAGCCGCGATGGATGCCACGAAGATGATTCGCGACCGTGTTTCACCCCGCGCCGCCTTCTCGAGCAGCGGCGCGGCAGCGCGCGCCGAAAGCCATGCACCTCGGGTGTTCACCGCAAACAGCGCGTCAAAGTCCCTCTCGCTCATGGCGAGCAGGGGACCGGTGCGAAAAATTCCGGCGGAGCAGACGAGCGCATTCAGTACCGGGGTCCGCGCCGCTATGGTCGTGAAGGCGCGCTCCACGTCAGCGGCGTTCGATACGTCGCAGGTGATTGGCATGAAGCGGCCGGTGTCGGAAACCGACGTCGAGCAGCGTTCCAGGCCCTCGGAGTCGCGGTCGAGTCCATAGACGGTCCAGCCGCGTCCCAGGAGATCGCGCCAGCACGCTTCGCCGATCCCCGATGCAGCGCCTGTTACGACGGCTTGCTTCATTCCGATCCCTCCGATCCGCTATGACCTGGGCGTCACGCCGACGTGCGTTTGGCTTCCTCGCGCTCACGCCACTCGACGAGGCGCCGGATGCCTTGTTCCAGGTCGATACGGGGTTCCCATCCGAGCACCGACTGGATCTTGTCGCGCCCGAATGCGAGCTCGGTGCCAACCGATACACGCGTCATCTCGGGCACTGGCCGGTACTCCGGCTGCAGATTCGATCCCATGACGCGCAGCAGCGTCGCGATCAGCTGGTCGAGCGTGGTTGCGATGCCAGTGACGACGTTCAGGCTTTCGCCGGAAACGGTGCTCGCCATCGCCATGACGTTCGCGCGTGCGACGTCCTTGACATGGATGTAATCGTGCACCTCGCGGCCATCACCCGGGATCTGCGGACGCTCGCCTCGGCGGATTCGGTCGTAGTTCTCGACGATGTAGAGCGCGTTGATCCCACGGTAGTGCTGGCGCTCGCCATAGACCGTTGCATACCGCAACGACACTGTTCCGATGCCGTACTTCCCGGCGTAGTGGCGGCCCAGGTTTTCACCGACGATCTTCGATGCGGCGTACATTGCGGCGGCGGGCTGGAAGCGCGCCCAATCGAACGATGTTTCCTCGGTCATCGGCCCTCGCGACGGCTCCCCGTATACGGCCGTCGACGACGCAAACACGACGCGGCGCGCGCCGCGGTAGCGGCACGCCTCGAGGACGTTGGCGTGCCCCTGCACGTTGACGGCCAGGCCGAGCAGCGGATCCTGCGCCATCGGCAAGGTCAGGAACCCGGCGATGGCGAATACACCATCCGCGCCCTCGAACGTGTCGTAGAGTTCGTTGATGCGGAGAACGTCGCCCCGGACGAGCTTCACTCGCGGATCGGGGATCAGATCGGCGATGCTCTCCGGCGAACCCAGCGCATAATTGTCGAGCAGGACGACGTGCGCCGCACCTTCGGCAAGCAGTGCTTCCGCCGTGTGCGAACCGATCAGGCTCGCGCCACCGGTGATGACGAATCGTCCTCCATCGATTTGCATGCGTCGTGCCTTTCGAGCCGACCCGCCAGTCTAGTGACGGATCTCCTCTCGATCAATCGGCTACAATTCAAACTGTTTCGAATCGAATTCATCAATCGTTGCGAGCGCAGTGGAGAATCTCAACGCAGTTCGCGTGTTCGCGAAAGTTGCCGAGACGCGCAGCTTCACGGATGCCGCCAAGCACCTCGGGTTGACCGCGTCGGCGGTCAGCAAGGCAATCACTCGCCTCGAGGCGGATCTCGGCGTCCAGCTCCTTCACCGCACGACGCGCTCGGTCGGTCTCACCACGGAAGGCCTGCTTTTTTTCGAACGCTGTCAGCAGATACTCGCCGACGTCGAGGAAGCGGAGAACGCGCTTTCGCGCGCGCAATCTGCGCCTCGGGGTCATCTGCGCGTTCACATGCCCGTCGGCTTCGGCCGCCGCGTGATCGTTCCAGCGCTTAGCCGCTTCATCCAGCGTTATCCGGGCGTCGTCGTCGATGCGGAATTGAGCGACCGGATGGTGGATCTCGCCTACGAAGGGATCGACGTCGCCGTTCACATCGGCGAACCGGCCGACGTGCGCCTCGTCGCACGCAAGCTATGCAACCTCCGGTTCGTAGCGTGCGCGTCGCCCGACTATCTCGCGCGCCGCGGAGAGCCGAAGACGCCTGACGACCTCGATGGCCACGATTGCCTGGCCTATGTTTTGATGCACACCGGGCGCTACCGCGAGTGGCAGTTCGTCAAGGACGGCAAAACCTTTGCGAAGACGCTGTCGGGCCGCCTCAACATCAACAATTCGGATTCGCTGCTCGAGGCAGCGATCGCAGGCCTCGGCATCGTCATGATCAGCAATTTCATCGCCGCCGAGGCCTTGCGCTCGCAGAAGCTCCAGGCGGTATTGACGGAGTACGTCGCGGTCGGCCCACAGGTGTCCGCAATCTACCGCGCGAGCAAGAACCTCTCGCCACGCGTGCGCGTGTTCATCGACTTCCTGAGCGAGCTCATCAACGAAAATCCGCACTGGAGCGGCGCCCGTCGGCTCCCGGGCATCGGCGACGCTGGACCGGGAGCCGAGGCCAAGCGCCTGCACCACGTGTCGGCGCTCTAGGACGTTCGCCTGGATCGGTCTCGACCAGACTGCGTCGACGTCGTCGGGTTGGCGGAAAGGAGTGGGAGTCGAACCCACCCGGGGTTGCCATGCAATCCCAATCGGATTTGAAGTCCGACCGCCCCACCGGAGGCGATTCCCTTCCTTCAAGCACGTCGCGCCATGCGCTCAATCGGCCCAACGCAGTGCGGACGCCGAGGCGTGAGTGCTTCTCCCATTGCCCTCGACAGGCGGTTCGGCCTCGCGCATATGGCGCGCGTTGCCGATCCGCGACGTGATTCCGCGCCTGTCGAGCAGCTCGAGCAGGTCGATCGTCAGATTCCGGCCAATGCCGACGTGATCACGAAACTGGGCGGCGGAAAAGCGGCCGCCATTCGCCTCCGCCAAAGTGCGCGCCGCATCCGCAGCTTCGCCGACGGTGGAAGACAACAGGTAGCGGTCATCCCGAAAACGAACCAGGTTCCCGGTCGACAGCAACTGCGCGAGGTGACGGGCCGCAACCTCGCCGTCTACGCCCGCCAACTCGGCGAGTTGCGGAACCGTAAGCCCGGCATAGCCTGCATCACCGAGTCCGGACGCGATCGCGGCGAGGAACTGCTGCGCGTCGTCGCGACGTGTGGGGCGATGCGTCGGCAGCGCCGCGCGATCCCGCGCCATGTCGATGACGCCGCGCTCGGCGAACTTGCGAAGCACCGCCTCGAACGTTCGCGCGTCCAACCTGCAGGCCGTGCGCCGAAACAATTCGATGACCGGAATGCCGAGCTCCCATGGCACGCTTTGGTGATATTCACGGAGTATCTCGACGATACGTGCGCCTATTGCAGCGATGGCGTCGGCGTCGAAGGCGAGGAGTGTCCGGCTGCGTACGAGAACGATGCTGCGCCGTTGAATCAGGCGTTGCAGCGGTGCGTCGGCCAGCGCCAGGCGGCGCCCGAAGGCGGGCACATCGACGCCTTCGGGTGTACATCGGAGAAGCGCGTCCAGCGCCGCTTCGGGTGCAGGGCGTGTCAATGCGGCAAGGCGTGCGGTTGGATCGACACCGCGGCGTCGCGCCGGCGCGAAGGGGTCGACCACAATGCCCCCGGCTACGGTCGCGCGCGCCGATTGATCACGCAGGAGGAAGCGGTCGCCGGTGAAGGCGGCGACCGGTGTAGCGAGAATGAGTTGGGCAAACACCGGCTCGCCCGGCGCGATGCCGGCCCTGGGCGACGTTGCCACGCGGGCGAGCACATCGCCGGTACCGATATGCACGTGGACCGGCGTCCAGTGCGCCAGCCCTTTAGTTGCGTGACGCGCGAGGCGGAGCTCGACGTCGAGCCGCTCAGTAGGCGCGTGGAGTTCGTCGGCTAGAAGACAATCACCGCGCCCCACCTCGCGCCGCTCGACGCCGACCAGGTTGACGGCATAGCGCTCGCCTGCCTGCGCGACGTCCACCGGACGGCGGTTCTGCTCGATGCCGCGCACGCGCACCGGGATGCCGGCCGGAGACAACGTCACGGTGCTGCCCCGTTCGACCGTGCCACTCACG
Organism: Burkholderiales bacterium; assembly: GCA_025927765.1. GTDB lineage: Bacteria > Pseudomonadota > Gammaproteobacteria > Burkholderiales > Casimicrobiaceae > VBCG01. Next base: position 10,402 of record JAICKU010000063.1, on the reverse strand, counting down.
ACAGTACCGCTGACCACGGTACCGCTGCCTTGCGCGATGAAGGACCGGTCGATGACGAATCGGAACACGCGGTCCAGGTGGCGCTCCCGCGCGCTGACGTCCTGCTGCATCTGCAGGAGTGCCTCGCGCAGTGCGTCGAGGCCCGTGCGTTGCAGTGTCGAGACGGCGTGGATGACTGCAGGACGCCAGTTTCGACCGTCGAGTAGCGCCGACACCTGTCGCTCGACTTCGTGCACGCGCGCCGCCTCGACGCGATCCGTTTTGGTGATCGCGACGATGCCACTCGGAACGGCGAGCAACTCGAGGATGTCGAGATGCTCTCGTGTCTGCGGCATGATGCCGTCGTCCGCAGCCACGACGAGGAGGCCCGCGTCGATCGCCGCAATGCCTGCGATCATGTTGCGCACGAATCGCTCGTGCCCGGGCACGTCGACGAAGGCGATCGATTGACCACGCGGGGTCTGCAGAAAGGCGAAGCCGAGGTCGATCGAAATGCCGCGTCGCTTTTCCTCGGGCAGCCGGTCGGTATCGACCCCCGTCAGTGCACGCACGAGCGCAGTCTTTCCATGATCGACGTGACCGGCGGTGGCGACGATCATGAAGGGGCGAGACCGCGAAGTTGCGAGACGAATATGTCCTCGCTTTCGGTATCGGCGAGGCATCGGAGGTCGAGCAGCACGATTCCATCGCGGATTCGACCCACGATGGGCACGGGAAGCTGTCGCAGCCAGCCCGTCAACCGCTCCGCCGCGCGGCCGCCGGCACGCAAGGGGGAGAGCGCGAACCCTGCCGAAGCAAGCTGCTGCACCGGTAGGGCGCCGCTTCCAAACTGGCTCTCCAATGGGACGACTTGCACGTTCGCCTTGTCACCAAGCGCCTGCTGCACGACAGGTAACAAGCGATGCGCCTGCGCGAAGATATCCGGCTGGCCGCGGGTGAGAAGGCGCAGCGTCGGCAGCCGCTCCACTAGGCGATCGGGATTCCGGTACAGCCGGAGGACCGCTTCCAGCATGGCCAACGAGACCTTGTCGAGTCGCAGAGCCCGCTTCAGCGGGTTCTTGCGCACTCGAGCCACGAGATCGGCTCGGCCCACGATCATGCCGCACTGCGGGCCGCCGAGGAGCTTGTCGCCGCTGAAGGTGACAAGATCGGCGCCGTCCGCGAGCGTTGCGGATGGGAGCGGTTCGTGCGGGAGGCCGAAGCGAGCGAGATCGATCAATGAACCGCTTCCTAAATCGACGATAAGAGGGCGCGCGTGCTCTTTGGCAAGGAGCGCAAGGTCGCTGGTTGGCACGGTCGCAGTAAAGCCCTCGATACGGTAGTTGCTCGTGTGGACGGAGAGAAGGGCGCCGGTGCGCGCACCTATCGCCTCTTCGAAGTCGCGTCGATGGGTGCGATTCGTCGTTCCCACCTCCCGGAGTCGGCAGCCGGCCCGCACGACGATGTCCGGCAACCGGAACGCTCCGCCGATCTCGATCAACTCACCCCGCGATACGATCACCTCGCGGCGAGCCGCAACCGTGCTGAGGGACAGCAGTACCGCCGCGGCGTTGTTGTTGACGACTGTCGCTGCCTCCGCCCCCGTCAGCTCGCAAAGCAGGTGCTCGACGTGCTGGTCGCGGTCTCCGCGGGCACCGTCGACGAGGTCGTATTCGAGGGTCGTGAACCCGGCGCACTCGATTGCAGCGTCGATTGCCTCCCGCGGGAGCGGCGCGCGGCCGAGATTCGTATGAAGAACCGTTCCGGTCAGATTGAGCACACGGCGCTGCGTTGCTCGATGCTCGTCCTGCAAGGCTGCGTTCCAGCGGCGACCGAACGCTTCTACGTCGAACGGCTCGGCGCGCGTTCGCGCTTCCAAAAGTAGCCGGCGGGCGACCACGCGTACGCGTTCCTCGCCGTACTGGCTGCGTAAGCCGGTTCCTGTTTGCGAGGCGAGAAGGCGCTCGAGCGATGGAATCGAGCGCTGCACAGCTAGGGGCGGTGAAGCGACAGACACGACAAGACAGGACTGGAGCGGTAGGCGCGCGGGCCGCGGGAGCCGTCTCGGCCCGAACGCCGAGCAGCTTACTACAACCGCGAAAGGCGGATTTGTGGCCCGGGATCACGACTGTTGTGAATTCGCACCTATTGTTCGTGCCGCCGACCGCCACTTATCATGCCGCACGCCTCGCCCGGTGTCGACTCCACGGACGAGACATCGTCTGCGTCGTCGCGACGCACAAGCCATCGGTCGGTCAAAGGAGGTTTGAATGGCACGAGGTCCGTTTATCGCTGTCCTTGGATTCGCATTCGCTGCGAGCGTCGCTTCGAGCGCGAACGCAGCGACCACGTGGGACTACTATCTGTACACGGGGGCGACCCACCCGATCACCGTCCTTCTCAAGGGCTTCACCGAGGAGGTGAAGAAGCGAACAAACGGCGAGCTCATCATCAACGTGCGTCCTGCGGGCGAACTGCCTTTCCGTGCCACGGAGGTGGTCAAGGTGGTGGGCGAAGGCCAGACGCAGATGGGGTCAGCTTCTCCCGGGTTCGTGGGGGCTACGACCCCGATCGCCACCGTCGGCAACCACGTCGGCCTGATTCGCACGTACGACGACATGGAGAAGGTCTGGCCAACGATCGAGAAGTACACCAGCAAGCATTTCGAACAGGCCGGAGCGAAGATCCTCTTCCACTGGTCGTGGCCGACGCAGCATGTTTTCGGCACCGCCGCCGCGCAGCCGATCCACACGCTCGAGGATTTCAAGGGCCGGAAGTTGCGGACGGTGGCGCCGGAGGAAGCGGTGATGTTGAAGCGGCTGGGCGCTGCGTCGATCTCGCTCACGACGCCCGAGGTGCCGGTCGCGCTGGATCGCGGCGTCGTTCATGGTCTGATCTCTGCGGCATTCAACGTGGTGGGAAGCAATTGGCAGGACCAGCTCAAGTGGGTGTGGGTGTCCGAGCTGCACATGGGCGGCCCGAACTACGAGCTCGTCAACATCAAGGCCTACAACGCGCTGCCGGCGAACGTTCGCGCCACGCTCGACCAGGTCGCCAAGGAATGGACGGGCAAGATGAACCAGACGATCGGCGCGCAGGACGCGAACGACCTCAAGGCGCTGGGCGAAAAGTACAAGCTCCAGCTGGTCAAGGCGCGGCCGGAAGACCTTGCGAAACTGCACGATGTCATGCAGGACTACTGGGATGCCTGGGCAAAGGAGCAGGGACCCGATGGGGTCGCCATGATGAAGGAGATCCGCAGTCAGCTTGGGCGCTAGCACAGGCGTGGACCGGGTCGTCGTCGAGCCGCTCGTGATGGAAACGGCTCCAGCGCGAGCAAACCGCAACCCGATGGACCGGGTTGCGGCATTTTTCGCCGCCCTCGCGGGCATCGCGCTGCTGCTCATCTTCGCGCTGGAAATGGTCGAGATCATCCTGCGCAACCTGTTCGGTCGATCGACCATGTTCGCCGACGAGATGTGCGGCTATCTCAACGTCGGTGTCGTTTTTCTCGGCCTCGCCTACACGCTCGCGCGGGGCGGCTTCATCCGCGTCGAAATGGTCTATCGCCACTTGAAAGGTGCCGCGAAAAGGGCGGCCGACTGGTACGCGGTCATCGTAAGCCTGGCGTTCGCGTCGACGCTCCTCTATCAGATGGTGAAGTATACGATCTATTCGTTCGTAAACGACGTCCGCTCGCCGGAAGTGACGGCGACGCCGCAGTACATTCCCCAGCTCCTCGTCGTGATCGGTGTGTCGGTGCTGGTCGTCCAACTCCTGGTCTTCGCCGCTCGCCGCTGTCGCGGCTTGCCATGATCGAGTCGTTGACCGGCGTCGCGCCGACGTGGCAGCTGCTTTTCGCCATCCTGATCGGCGCGATGGCGGTCTCGCTGCTCGTCGGGCAGTGGATCGCATTTGCGCTCGGCACCGTCGGGACATTGCTTATCTTCGCTGCAAAGGGTGCGCTCGGCATATCGGCCATCGGATCGATCGTCTGGAATACCGGCAACAGTTACATACTGATAGCGATTCCGTTGTTCCTGTTGATGGGCGAGCTGATCCTGCGCAGCGGGGTGAGCTTGTATTTCTACCGCGGCGTCGGCGTGCTGCTCGAGCGACTGCCCGGCGGGCTCTATCACGCGAACATTGGCGCCTGCGCGTTGTTCGCGGCGATCTGCGGATCGAGCGTCGCCACCGCGGCAACGATCGGCACCGTGGCGATTCCCGAGTTGCTGCGTCGCGGCTACGACCGCACGTTGCTGTTCGGGTCCATTGCCGCGGGGGGCACGCTCGGAATTCTGATCCCGCCGTCGATTCCGATGATTCTTTACGGGGCTCTGGTCAGCGAGTCGGTGCCGAAGCTGTTCATGGCCGGGATGATCCCGGGCGTGGCGCTCGCTCTCGTCTTCAGCATCTACATCGCGATCCGGTCGCTTGCCAATGCCCGGCTCGCCCCGCGCCTCCAGGAACGGTCGCCGCGACGCGACCTGCGCGAGGCCATTCACGTCGTACCGGTCGTCGTGCTGCTCGGTATCGTACTCGGCGGCATCTACGCCGGAATTTTCACGCCGACGGAGGGCGCTGCCGTCGGCGTTGCGGGCGCTTTCGCAATGGCCGCAATCTACCGTCGCCTGAGCGTGGCGGTGATCCGCGAGGCAGTGATCATGACGGTGCGTACGACCGGCATGGTGATGCTGATCGTGGTGAGCGCCCAGATCCTGTCCGCGGCGTTGACTTTCACGGGCGTGAGCCGCGGCGTGAGCGAGTGGATCTACAGCATCGGCTTGTCGAAGTGGACGTTCTTTCTCGCGCTGGTCGTCCTCTATATCGTCCTCGGGTGTTTCGTCGAGGGCATAGCGATGATCTACATCACGCTTCCCGTCCTCTATCCGGCGGTGCAACGTTTCGGCTTCGACCCGATCTGGTTCGGCGTCGTGCTCGTGATTCTGATCGAGCTGGGACAGATCCATCCTCCGATGGGGATCAACTTGTTCACGATACAGGCGATCGCACCGGACAGCGAGTTCAGCGAAATGGTGATTGGCGCGCTGCCGTTCGTCTTCCTCATACTGGCCATGGTCGGTGTGTTGTGCCTCGTGCCTTCGATGGCGCTCTGGTTGCCCTCACTCATGTAAGCACGGCAACCTGCGCAGGATAACTGGAGATGTCGATGACTGCTTCCGAGCGATACCGGGTTGTCTGGCCGCGTGGTGCGCGACTGGTCGAAATTGTGCCGGCCGCGAAACGGCCCCCGTCTCTCGAGGGCAAGACGATCGCGTTCTTGTGGGATTACCTGTTCCGCGGCGACCAGGTGTTCAGGATTCTCGAAGAGGGACTTAAGGAGCGCTTCCCCGGCGTTCGTTTCATCGGCCACGAGGCGTTCGGAAATACGCACAGCGGCGACGAGCGCAAGGTGGTCGCAGCACTCCCCGGCCGGCTCAGGGACCACAGGGTCGACGCCGCCATTTCAGGGATGGGATGCTGAGGTGCGTGCACACCCGCCGTGCTGCGGGTGAGCGCTGCATGCGAGTTGGCCGGGGTACCGTCGGCCTCGCTGGTCTGCGAAGGCTTCGTCGGGCAGGCGAAAAGCCTTACGCCGGGAATGGGAGTCGCGTCGCTGCCGCTTGCGTCAATCCGAGGACACATCGACGCATTGAGCGACGTCGAGCTTCGCGACGAGGTACTGACGTCGACGTTGCCGCAGGTGATCGACGCGTTGACGGGTCTTGCCGAGGATAATGCAGAGGCAAAACCCGAGCCGCAGCCGGGCGACATTGTTTTCGAAGGGTCGTTCGATGCGGTCAACGAGTACTTCTACGAGCAGCGCTTCAGCGACGGCTTGCCCATCGTGCCGCCGACACCGGAGCGCGTCGCCGCATTTCTGGCGTTTACTGTCCGCGAAGCGAACGAGGTGCTGGGCAAGGCGCCACCCGATAACCGCGCGGCCACGGTCTGGAACGTCGCGGTCAACGGGGTGATGGCCGGTTGTCGACCGGAGTACATGCCGGTGCTGGTGGCGCTCGCGGAGGCGATGACCGACCCTCGCTACGGCGTCGAGCACAGCGGCAATACGCCAGGCTCGGAGACTCTCATCGTCGTCAACGGCCCGATCATCAAGGAGCTCGGGTTCAACTACGAGCAGGGCGTTCTGAGGGACGGTTTCCGCGCGAACACGAGCATCGGGCGCTTCTGGCGGCTGTATCTCCGCAACATCGCCGGATTCCTGCCCCATATGAACGACAAGGGAACCTTCGGGGGAACGTGGCGCGTCGTCCTCGCGGAGAACGAGGACGCGCTCGCGAGCATCGGTTGGCCTACACTCGCCGCCGAGCTCGGACAGTCGCCCGGCGACAGTGCCATAACCGTTGCGCGGTATACGGGCGGTAACGTGGTTTCCACCGTCGTCGGCAATACCGCGGAAGAGTGCCTGCCGTATATCGCCGATGCGCTCGCCAAGCATACGGGCTGGGAACTCATCTTCACCTTGGGTCTTGCGCCCGGCACATACCGGCCCATGCTCGTGCTGACGCCGATCCTGGCTCGGACGATCGCGTCTTCGGGGTGGTCGAAGGCCGATGTACGCGAATACCTCTATGAGCATGCGCGCATTCCCGCAAGCCTCTTCGAAAAGTACATCAGCGGCTGGACCAATCTTGTTCCGGGTCGCCGCTCGCTGTTCGACATGGCGGCGGTTGGCAAGGCGCCGAAGGTCTATGGTGCGTCACGCGACCCCGACCGCCTCGTCCCGATCGTACTGAGGCCGGAGCACTTCCTGATCACTGTCGCAGGTGACCCGCTGCGCACGAACTGCTTCGTGCTGCCGAGCAATGGGATGCTCGGGTTCCCCACGTCGAAGCGGGTCGTGGTTCCCAGCGATTGGAGTGCAAAGCTCGAGGCAGCGAAAGCGAGGACGTTCGCTTGACCTACGGTGACGAAACAATCGACGTTCTCATCATCGGCGCCGGTATGGCGGGGCTGGCTGCCGCGTACCATGCGGCGGCGCGCGGTGCCAGCGTGCTCAGTATCGAGTCGTCACTTCCCGGAGGCCAGATCGCGAGCGTTGGTCGGATCGACGACTTCCCGCTGCCGGTTGAGCTCTCGGGGGCCGCGCTTGCCGACGCCTATCTGCGACGCGCGAGCGATCTCGGCGCCGTATTCGTGACCACCACCGTTGAAGCGGTGACTGTCGAGAACGACCACGTCGAGGTGGCGACGGGTACAGAGACTTTTCGTACGCGGCGCGTTGTTTTCGCTTCGGGCAGCCGGCGGCGGCGGCTGGAGGTGCCTGGCGAAGCGGATTTGACCGGGCTCGGTGTCTCGGATTGCGCGTGGTGCGACGGCAGCTTATACCGTGGCGCGTCAGTTGCAGTCATCGGGGGTGGAGACGCGGCCGTGCAGGCGGCGTTGCATCTAGCCGGCTTGAACGCGCACGTTACCCTGATCGTGCGCGGATCGGAGCTTCGTGCGCGACGTCGCTATGCATTTCTTGCCTTGGACAACGCGCGCATCGACTTTATCTGGGAGACGAGCGTCGAGCGCTTCGAGGGGGCAGATACTCTCGAGCGCCTTCGTCTGCGTGACCGCGTCGACGAATCGGTACGCGAGCTGCCCTTTGACGGTGCATTCGTCTATATCGGTACCTCCCCGGCGACCGATTACGTGCCAGACACCATCGCGCGCGATCCTGCAGGTCGTATCATCGCGGCCGGCCAAGGGCGTACGTCCGTGCAAACGGTCTTCTGCGCGGGATCGCTGCGCGATGGCTGCGGCGCGGGCGTTACGGCGGCCTTGGCGGACGGCGAACTCGTTGCGACGGCCGTCGTTGACGATCTGTGTGGCATGGATTGACCGGTGGAATTCGCGAGGGCCGCCTGTCAGCATTCGCGTGAGTGATTCCAACGGAACGCGGCGAGCGTCCCGAGTCCGGACGTTAGAATTAGCGCATGGACGCCCGACCGCATCGGGAACGGGTCTGTCGTACACGTCGTCGGCTGCATTATCACGGCACTGTTTCTACGGTCGGCGTTCAGTGTTTTGCGCGACGCCACTCGCGTTTTCTGGGCTACCTCCTATGCCAGCTAGGCTGGCGACGACGAGGTAATTCAAAATCCACACAGTGGAGCGGTATCGGGTAAGGTCAATCAGGCGAGCCTAACGCTTCAAGACAGATCAGGAAAATTCAGATGGCAAAACGTGCGCGCGCAAGTCGCCTTCTCGAAATCTCAATCGCCTTTCTGATGTTAGTCAACGGCGACGTGATCGCCCAAACGCAACAACAGCGCGTGCATGATATGTCTCATGGCGTCATGCCATTCGATGTAGCGAAGACCGTGCACATCTTCAAGATGACCGAGTCCGGTGGCGTAGAACGTGTGGTTGTGAAGGACAAGAGCGACGCGGACCAAGTCCTGCTCATTCAACAACACCTCCGCCACGAAGCTGGCCGCTTTCAGCGCGGTGACTATTCAGACCCGGCCATGCTGCACGGGGCAAATATGCCGGGACTCAACGAACTTCAACTCGGCGCAAAGAGGGTGAAGGTTTCCTACTCCGAGCTTGCAAACGGCGCGGAGATTGTGTTTACGACGGCCGATCCGCATCTGCTAACTTCCATTCATCGCTGGTTTGGCGCGCAACTGTCTGAGCACGGCTCGGACGCGAAGTCAGAATGAGTAGGGGTATCGCGGATGTTCCGGCAACCCAGCGACAGGCTGAATGAGTGGAGTACTGAGTACTTCGAGCCCAGTCTCTGGAACTGCCAAGGTGACGGTTGGCATCCGCCGGCCGGAGCTCTGTCGCTATTGTTTACACGGACCGCTGTCGGCAGAGCGGGTCGTTCCCGGTATCGCTTTGTTTCGACGTCGTATTCCTGAGAGGCACGGCTTATGCGTCGGCGCTCTTATGCCGAAGACAATGCCCCGTCGCGATCCCGTGGAACTACCGCCGACATTCGCGAGTACCGCAGAAATCGAACGTGCTGAACAGTTGCGTCGGCAGCTCGAGGAGCGCTACCTCGAAGGATCTGCTGAACCTCCCTCTGCAGTCCTCGGTGACGATGGGCAAACCGCCGCCGCCGCTGGCGATTGACGGGAAGGCGGCGTAGCATTTTCGGGATCACGGTTCGACCTGGGATCACCCACTGGAGAACGTGTACGCCACGAATCCGGTGCAAAGGGTCAGCTGGTATCAACCTCACGCTACGCTCTCGCTGGCCATGGATCAGAAAAGTGGTCATCCCCCTGGAGCGAGGGTGATCGACGTGGGGGGCGGCGCTTCGTCGCTGGTCAACGATCTGCTCGCGAGTGGATATCGCAATATGACTGTGCTGGATCTATCGCTTGCTGCACTCGACGTGGCACGCAAACGCCTGGGCGATGACGCTGAGCGGGTGCACTGGATCGAAGGCGACATCACGACCGTCGCGCTGCCGGATGTATGGCATGACTGCGCCGTTTCATTTCCCCGCTAAAGCAGCAGCACGAAGTGCGTGCATCGCTCAGAGCACGCGGCGGAAGAACATCACACGCCAAGCGGCGGCGTCCAGAATTTTGTTTACTGCCATTGCGTGAAGCCGCATTGAGGCTCCCGCGCCACGTCGTGTCCCCTTGGCTCCGGGGCCGGTCTGTGGGCATTTCGGCTCATTCGCAGGGTGCCCGCGGTTGCGCTCGAACGAGGTGAATGGCGCTGGTTGGCCGGTGCCGTCATTTCCGGTGGCATGTTGGGACCGGTGCTGCTCATGCTGGGACTGTCGGCGATGCCTGCCTCTGCTGCCGCGCTACTACTCAATGCAGAGGCAGTGTTCACGGCCGTCCTCGCCTGGTTCGCATTCAACGAGAACTTTGACCGGCGAGTGGCCCTCGGCATGGCCGCCCTCGTCGCGGGCGCGGTGGCGCTCAGTTGGCCGCGGGACGCGGATTTCACGACAGCGTGGCCGGCGCTGTGCGTCCTGGCAGCGTGCCTAGCTTGGGCAATCGACAATAATTTGACTCGCAAGGTATCGCTCGCCGACGCCTCCTACATCGTGATGGTGAAGGGGCTGGTGGCCGGGGCAACCAATCTTGCGCTCGCATTGGTCGCGGGTGCCAGCTTGCCCCCGCCTGGAACGGTCGCGAGTGCCGCCGTGCTGGGATTCGCGAGCTACGGCGTCAGCCTTGTCCTGTTCGTCCTCGGTCTGCGCAATCTCGGGGCGGCGCGCACCGGCGCGCATTTTTCAGTCGCGCCGTTCTTTGGCGCGTTGATCGCAATCACGATGTTGGGCGCGATCCGATCACGCTCCAACTATGTGTTAGCGCCGGAGTAATACTGACCCACTTCGTCGAAGTAAAACTGACCCACCTGGGCGAAGATGGCGGCCTTTTGGCCGCCGAGGATGCTTACCCAGGAGCTGGTAGTGGAAATCAGAGTGATGGCGCGGCGTGGCATG
>JAICKU010000007.1 GCA_025927765.1 Burkholderiales bacterium | reverse complement strand
CGCCAGCCCGGCATTCTCTACCTGCCGTCGCACGTGATGGAAAAGCAGCATCTGATCGAGCAGGAAGCGGCGAAGCTCGGCGTGCCGAACCTCAAGGTGAACTGGGCGAATCTGTCCGGTGGCGGCGCGCAGACCGACGCGCTCCTCTCCGGCAACGTCGACGTCGTCAACACCGGCGTCGGCAACCTGCTCCTCCTGTGGGACCGCACGAAGGGCGGCGTCAAGGGGATCGTCGCGAACTCGGCGCTGCCGCTCACGCTGATCACGCGCAACCCCAACATCAAGACGCTGAAGGACTACGGCCCGAACGATCGCATCGCGGTGCCCACGCTCAAGGTGTCGACGCAGGCGATCCTGCTGCAGATGGCGGCCGAGAAGCTGTGGGGTCCCGACCAGATGACCAAGCTCGACCCGAACACCGTGCAGCTCGGCCACCCCGACGCCGCGACGATGATGGCGAACCCGAAGGGCGAGATCACCAGCCACTTCGCCGCCCCGCCCTACTCGTACTTCGAGCTCAAGAACGTGCCCGGCGCGCATGTCGTGATCACGTCGCCGGAAATCATCGGCGGGCCGCTCACGCAATCGCAGTTCTTCACGACGACGAAGTTCGCCGACGCCAACCCGAAGGTCATCGAGGCGATCAAGGCCGCGACGTTCGAAGCGATCGCCTTCATCAAGAAGGACACGCCGGCCGCCGTCGACATCTACAAGGAAATCACGCACGACAAGATGCCGAAGGACGAGATCCTCGACATGCTGAAGCAGCCGGGCATGATGGAGTGGAGCGCCGCGCCGCAGGGGACGATGAAGTTCGCCGCGCACCTGCACAAGGTCGGGACGCTGAAGACGATGCCGGCGAAGTGGACCGACTACTACCTGCCGATCACCGCCGATCTTCCCGGCAACTGATCACCCGCCGCTTCCACGCCCTATGCCCCGACGCACTCCCGCCGATCTTCGCAGCGCCCGCTGGTTCGCCGACGACAGCCTGCGCGCTTTCGGCCATCGTTCTCGCATGATGCAGATGGGCTACGACCCGAAGGACTGGGCCGACCGTCCGCTGATCGCGATCATCAACACGTGGTCGGACCTCAATCCGTGCCACGCGCACTTCAAGGAACGCGTCGTCGACGTCAAGCGCGGCGTGATGCAGGCCGGCGGCTTTCCGCTCGAGCTGCCGGCGCTTTCGCTCTCCGAAAGTTACGTCAAGCCGACGACGATGCTCTATCGCAACCTGCTCGCGATGGAGACCGAGGAGCTGCTGCGCAGCCACCCGGTCGACGGCGCGGTGCTGATGGGCGGCTGCGACAAGACGACGCCGGGCCTCATCATGGGCGCGATCAGCGCGGGCTTGCCCGCGATCTACGCGCCCGCCGGCCCGATGCTGCGCGGCAACTGGAAGGGCAAGGTGCTGGGCTCGGGGTCGGACGCGTGGAAGTTCTGGGACGAGCGGCGCGCCGGCAACATCTCGGCGTGCGAATGGACCGAGATCGAAGGCGGCATCGCACGCAGCTACGGCACCTGCATGACCATGGGCACGGCGAGCACGATGACCGGCATCGCCGAGGCGATCGGCATGACGCTGCCGGGTGCGTCGTCGATTCCCGCGGCCGACTCGAATCACATCCGGATGATGGCCGAGAGCGGGCGCCGCATCGTCGACATGGTGTGGGACGACATGACGCCCGCGAAGGTGCTGTCGCGCGCGTCGTTCGTCAACGGCATCGTCGCGGCGATGGCGATGGGATGCTCGACCAACGCGATCATCCACCTGATCGCGATGGCGCGTCGCGCCGGCGTCGACATCACGCTCGACGACTTCGATCGTGCCAGCCGCACGGTGCCCGTCTTGGCCAACATCCGGCCGAGCGGCGACAAGTACCTGATGGAGGACTTCTACTACGCGGGGGGCCTGCCCGCCCTCCTCGCGCGGCTTTCCGCACATCTCGACTTCGACGTGCCCACCGTCAACGGGCACACGCTCGGCGCAAACGTCGCGAACGCGCAGGTGTACGACAACGACGTCATTCGCCCGCTCGACGATCCGGTATACGCCGAGGGCGCGCTCGCCGTGCTGAAGGGCAACCTCGCGCCGAGCGGCTGCGTGATCAAGCCGTCGGCGTGTGCGCCGCGGCTGCTGCAGCACACCGGCCCCGCGCTCGTGTTCGACGACTATCCGTCGATGAAGGCCGCGGTCGAGCGCGACGATCTCGACGTGACGCCCGACCACGTGCTGGTGCTGCGCAACGCCGGCCCGCTCGGCGGCCCCGGCATGCCCGAGTGGGGCATGTTGCCGATTCCGAAGAAGCTCGTGCAGCAGGGCGTGCGCGACATGCTGCGCATTTCGGATGCGCGCATGAGCGGCACGAGCTACGGCGGCTGCATCCTGCACGTCGCGCCCGAGTCGTACATCGGCGGCCCGCTGTCGCTGCTATGCACCGGCGACCTCGTCACCGTCGACGTGCCGAAGCGCACGATCCGGATGGAAGTGAGCGACGAGGAACTCGCGCGCCGCAGGGCCGCATGGACGCCGCCGCCGCCGCGCTACGAGCGCGGCTATGGATGGATGTTCTCGCGGCACATCGAGCAGGCCGACCAGGGCTGCGACTTCGACTTCCTCGAGACGAAGTTCGGCGCGCCGGTCCCCGAGCCCGACATCTTCTGACGATCACGCATTCGAACCGGAGCAAAGCGATGGCATTGAGCGACGAGACGCGCGAGAAGCTGAAGGGCGTGAGCGTGGCGACCATTACCACCGCCCTGTTCAAGCGCGGCCTGCGCAACCAGTTCGTCCAGGACGTGCATCCGCTGAACCCGAGCCTCGGCAACATGGTTGGCGAGGCGTTCACGCTGCGCTACATCCCCGCGCGCGAGGATTTGAATCCGATCGGCGTGTTCAAGGATCGCGCGCATCCGCAGCGCAAGGCGATCGAGGAATGCCCGCCGGGCGCGGTGATGGTGATCGACAGCCGCAAGGACGCGCGTGCCGCTTCGGCGGGGTCGATCCTCGTCGCGCGCCTGATGAAGCGCGGCTGCGCCGGCATCGTCACCGACGGCGGCTTTCGCGATTCGCCGGAGATCGCGAAGCTCGCGATCCCCGCGTATCACGAGCGTCCGGCGTCGCCCACGAACCTCACGCGCCACCAGGCGCTCGACATCGACGTGCCGATCGGTTGCGGCGACGCGCCGGTGTTTCCCGGCGACGTCGTCGTCGGCGACGCCGAAGGCGTCGTCGTCATTCCCGCGTACATTGCCGGCGAGATCGCGAGCGAGGCCGTCGAGATGACGGCGTTCGAGGACTTCGTTACCGACGAAGTGCTGAAGGGCCGCTCGATCCTTGGACTCTATCCCGCGACGGATGCGCAGACGGAGCGCGACTTCGCGGCGTGGCGCAAGGCCCACGGCCGCTAGCTGCAGCGCCCGGGAAGTAGGGTCAGACTCCACGCATCGCAACGCCAATGCGCGAACGCCGCGCAGCCGCCGGGAGAAGTGGAGTCCGGCCCTACTTCTCGCCGCGATCGGTGCCGTAGTGGCGCTCGACCGCGGCCTCGTAGGCGGCGCGGCTTTGCGGCTTCACGAACAGCGTGACCACGTCGGGCCGCTCGGCGCGCACCTTGCGCTCGATGTCGACGATCACGTTCTCCACGTCGCGCGCGCTCACCGAATTCGCGAAGTCGACCGAGAGCGCCGCGACGATCTGGTCGGGCGCCATCTGCGTCGTGATCACGCCGTTCGCGCTCTCGACGCCCGGTTCGGCGCCGGCAATGCGCATGATCGCGTCCGTGAGTCCGCGGTCCGCACGCTCGCCGATCAAGAGGCTCTTGCTCTCGCGCGCCAGCAGCATCGACGTCGCGACCAGCACGACGCCGATCAGGATTGACGCCACGCCGTCCATCACCGGCATGCCGAGGCTCGATGATGCGAACGTGCCGACGCCGGCGAGCACGATGCCGATCAGCGCCGCGCTGTCCTCGAACAGCACCATGAACGTCGGCGGATCCTTGCTGCGCCGGAATGCCTCGAAGTACCCGAGGTCGCCCTTCACCTCGCGGAACTCGCGCAGCGACACGTACCACGACGTGCCTTCGAACAGGAACGCGAGCGCGAGCACCACGTAGTTGACGGCCGGATCGCTGATCGCCTCCGGTGCGCGCACGTGGCCGATGCCTTCGTAGATCGACACGCCGGCGCCGAGCGCGAAGATCAACAGCGCGACGATGAAGCTCCAGAAGTAGAGCTCGCGCCCATAGCCCAGAGGATGTCGCAGATCGGCGCGCTCGTTCGACCGGTGCATGCCGTAGAGCAGCAGCACCTCGTTCGTCGTGTCGACGAGCGAATGGACGGCTTCGGAAAGCATCGACGAGCTGCCGGTCCAGGCCGCTGCGATGCCCTTCGTAATGGCCACGAAGAGATTGCCGGCGAGCGCCGCATAGACGACGAGCTTCGAGGACGAATTCGCGGCCATGCGGGGGGCGGCACAAGGGGGCGCCGAAACGGTCCGGGTAACAGCACCGACCAGCGCGGCGCATGCTTGGTTCGGACGTTCTCCCGAGGATTGGTTCTACCGTTTACCTATTGCGGTCGTTCATCGCATCCGCACCAACTTGGGACGCGTCCCCGACAACGGCCGGAACTTCGAGGTATTTCGTGTCTGCCACACCGGTCAGGACCGACACAACCTTGTCCGCCGGGAACTGGGAAAAGCACGCTACTTTCCCGCGTAGCGCGCTTCGGTCAGGTCGATCTCGCGCACGAGCTTCTGCGTCGTGCGATCGTCGATCGCGTGGCGCTGGCGCAGCGCCAGCACGGCGCTCCGTTCCGCAGCGAGCGCCGACAGCCATAGCTCGCGCTCGTCGGCAACCGCCTGCCCGGCGTCGGCGCCCGCTTCGATGCGTTGCGATGCACGCGCGATCCGTTCACGGTAGAAGTCGACGATCGACAGCCGCGCCTTCGCCGTCGCGTCCCGTCCGTCGGACGCCGCGGACTCCACGGCGTGAATCGCGGCCTCCGCAGCAACCACGCGCGCGCGATCCTCCTCGTCCTCGCGGCTCGGCTCCGCGAAATCGAGACCCCGCAGCATCGGCGGCAGCAGCAACGACGCGATCACGAGCGAGAACACGATCACGCCCGCCGCGAGCACGATCGCGAGATCGCGCGCCGGAAACGGCGTACCGTCGTTCATCAGCACCGGCAGCGTGAAGATCCCCGCAAGCGTCACTGCGCCGCGCACGCCCGCGAGCGACATCGCGACGACGAGGCGGGCGCGCGGCATCGCATCGCGCCGGCCGTGACGCAGGCGCGTCAGCCACAGCGACGCGAACACCCATACGAAGCGCAGCACGGCGAGCACGGCGACGATCGCCGCCACGTCGAGCAACAGCGAGCCCACGCCCTCGATCGGATTCGTGTCCGCCAGCATGATCGTCGGGATCTGCTCGCCGAGCAGCACGAACATGACGCCGTTCGCCGCGAACTGGATCATGTCCCAGACCACGCGGCTGCGGATCCGCGTCACGGCGGACACGCGTGCGGATTGCACGACGCCCATCGTGAGACCCGCGGTGGCCGCCGCGAGAATGCCCGACGCGTTCGCGAACTCGGCGAGCAGGTACAGGCCGAACGGCAGCAGCAGGCTCACGAGGATTTCCGACCCCGAATCGTCGCCGAAGCGCACGACGAGCAGCGTGCGCAGCTTCATGACGAGCCACGTGCCGGCCACGCCGATGGCGACGCTCGCGACCAGCAGGTACACGAACGTGCGCAGCGCCGCCGGCAGCGAAAAGGCGCCGGTCAGCGCCGCGGCCACGGCGAAGCGCATGCAGACCAGTCCCGACGCGTCGTTCAGCAGCGCTTCGCCCTGCAGGATGCGCACCATGCGCCGCGGTATCGGGGCGCGGCGTGCGATCGCCGACACCGCGACGGGATCGGTCGGCGACACGATCGCGGCGAGTGCAAAAGCGACGGCGAGCGGCACCGGCGGCACCAGCCAGTGCACGAAATATCCGACGCCGATCACCGTGAAGATCACGAGCCCGAGCGCCAACTCGATCACCGTGCCGGCATCGCGCGCGAGCTCGTCCTTGGGAATGCGCCAGCCGTCGAGGAACAGCAGCGGCGGCAGGAACAGCAGGAAGAACACCGACGGATCGAGCGGCGCGGTGATCGGCCCGAACGCGGCGAACAGCGCGCCGATCGCGATCTGCACGAGCGGAACGGGCAGCCGCAGCACGCGCGCGACGAGGCCGCTGACCACGACGGCCAGCAGCAGCGACAGCACGACGACCACGACGTACATCGCGCGTGCGAACGGCTACGAACGACGCGGCCGCGCGAGGAGCGCGGCCGCAACAGCCGAAACGAGATGCGTCACGCGCGGGCGCCGCGCGCGCGTCATGACGCTAGCGCGTGATCCGGCGCAGCGCCTCGTCGAGCGTGACGACGGTGCGGTCGATGTGGCCGAGCTTGTCGAGGCCGAAGAGGCCGACGCGGAACGTGCGGAACTCCGTTCCTTCGTCGCATTGCAGCGGCACGCCCGCGGCCGTCTGCAGGCCGGCCTGCACGAACTTCGCACCCGACTGGATGCCGGGATCGGTCGTGTAGCTGACGACGACCGTCGGCGCCTGGAACCCGGCAGCGGCGACGCTCGCCATGCCGTGGTCGACCATCACGCGGCGCACGCGCTCGCCCAGTTCCTGCTGCGCGCGCTTCGCGCGATCGAAGCCGAACGCCTCGGTGTCGGCAATCGCCTGCCCGAGCCGGGCGATCGTGTCGGTGGGCATCGTCGCGTGGTACGCGTGACCGCCCTGCTCGTAGGCCTCCATCATCGCGAGCCACTTCCTGAGGTCGCATGCGAAGCTCGTGCTCGTCGTCGCGTCGATCGCCTCGCGCGCGCGCTCGCCCAGCATCACGATGCCGAAGCCGGCCGAGCTGCTCCAGCCCTTCTGCGGCGCACTCACCAGCACGTCGACGCCGAGGTCGCGCATGTCGACCCACAGCGCACCCGAGGCGATGCAGTCGAGGACGAACATCGCGCCGACCCGATGCGCGGCTTCGCCCAGTTGCCGCACGTAACCGTCGGGCAGGATGATCCCCGACGCCGTCTCGACGTGCGGCGCGAACACGAGATCGGGCCGCATCGATTCGATCGCGGCGACGGCTTCGCCGATGGGCACGGGCGCAAACGGCGCCGTCGCGCCGTCGCCGCTGCGGCGCGCCTTCAGCACGCGCGTTTCCGCCGCGATGCTGCCCATCTCGAAGATCTGCGACCAGCGGTAGCTGAACCAGCCGTTGCGCAGCACGAGACAGCGCTTGGCCGAAGCATACTGCCGCGCGATCGCCTCCATCGCGAACGTACCGCTGCCCGGCACGATCGCGACGGAGCGCGCGGCGTACACCTCGCGCAGCGTCGCCGAGACGTCGCGCATGATGCGCTGGAACGCCTTCGACATGTGATTCAACGCGCGGTCGGAAAAGACGACCGAGTATTCGAGCAAGCCGTCGGGATCGACGTTGGGCAGGAGACCGGGCACGATCGACTCCAGATGAAGGTGAAAGGTGACGCCGCTAGGCGGGCGCCTTCTCGGCCTGCCGCGAACGGTTGCGCGCGAGCCAGTCGTCGACGCGGGCGACGACCTGATCGAGCGTTGCATTGGCGAGGCCGTGCTGCGACGCGATCGTCTTGACGAGGCGGTCGACGCGCTCGATGTTGACGGCGCCGGCGGCCAGCGCGCGTGCGGCGGACGACGGCTTGGCGAGGCCGCGCGCTGCATTGGCGTACTTGTCGAACGGCACGAGATCGTCGGCCGATGCGCCGAGCGTCTTGCACACGTCGCCCACGAAATCGTAGATGCGCCGCGAGGCCGCGAGATCGCCGTGCACCGCATCGCGAATCGACTGCATCTCGGCCGGCTGCACGCAGCGGTAGTTGCCGGCAATAAGCATGCTCCACTTGGCGAGTGGCACGAACACCGACTCGTGCACGCGCAGCTTCACCGGCAGCTCGACGTCGCCGTCTTCGGTCGGAAAGCGCAGCGCGTCGATGTCGCGCTCGAGATCGCGCAACATGGCGGTGTGCTGGTCGGATGGGAAGCGCGCGGCCTTGAAGTTGGTGGGCAGGCTCACCTGCAGCACGTTGACGGGCTCGCCCGGCGGGCGAAACGCCTGCGGGTCGGGGCTGCACAGCGTGATCAGCGGCGGATCGAACGCGTCCCACACCGAGGCATCGGTATACGAATCGCGCAACGTCCGCGTGTCGATCGTCGGGATGCGGGCGAGGTACGCGAGCGGCGGCATGTTCATGATCGACATGCACGGCACGCGCGACGCGGCGACGCGCTGCATGAGTCCTCGCACGCCGGCCGACGCGTACTGCGGCTCCTGCATCGCGAGCACGATCAGGTCGTAACGCGCGGGGTCGGCGTCGGCGGCACTCGACGCGCGCACGCGCCCGGAGGCGTGGCGCGTGTCGAGCTCGACATCGCGCCTCGCGTCCCTGACCGGCAGGCGCACGCGAAAGCCTTCGCCGTTGATGAGTTGCGCTTCCGCCGGCAGGCAGACGAGGGTGACGTCGTGCCCCGCGTAGAGCAGTTTCGCGCCGAGCAGCGATCCGTACGACGCGCCGAGAATCAGGATGTTGTACTTGCGATGCATGACGAATAGTTCCCCCGTTTGTTGGCGCTCACCCGAGTCCGGTGACCGGTATTGCCGCGCCGTGGATCGGTCGCGCGGCGGGTGAGGCCAGGAACACGATTATGCCTGCGAGGTCGGGCAGGCCCACGAAGCGTGAAGGATCGACACCCGGCATCGCGCTCCGGTTCTCGGGGGTGTCGAGCGTCGTCGGCAGCACGCAATTGACGTTGATCCCGTGCGTGCGGAGCTCGGCCGACATCGCTTCGGTGAGGCGCACCACCACGGCCTTCGACGCCGAATACAGGCCCATGCCCGCGGTGCCCTTCTGCGCGGCGGCGGCAGCCACGCTGACGATGGCGCCGCTGCCCTGCGCGAGCAGGTGCGGCGCCACCGCGCGACTCGCGCAGTACATCGTTCGTGCGTTCACGTCGAACAGGAAGTCCCAGGTCTCGTCAGACGATTCGTGCACGTCGCCCATCCGAAAGCCGCCCGCGAGGTTGCACAGCACGTCGATGCGGCCGAAGCGATCGAGCGCGGCGCGGACCAGCGCCTCTGCGCCGGCCTGCTTCGTGAGGTCGGCCGCCACGTACGCACGCGCGGCGGCTTCCGCGCCGAAGCGCGCCTCCAACGCCTCGATGCTTCGCGCCGCCAGCACGAGCCGCGCGCCACGCTGCGCAAACGCGCCCGCCACCGCACGCCCCAGATGCCCGCTCGCCCCGGTCACGATCACCGTCCGCCCGTCGAATTCCATCCCGCCTCCTCGCTTCGGATCGATCTCCTCGCCATCGTGCAATTTTGCTATCGTGTCCGGATCGAAGGGGCGTTCATTCGAGGTGATCATGGGTGGCCCGATCATCCGCCGCAAAGACGCGCTCGGCGTGCACTCGCTCGACCGGTTCGCGTTCACGGTACCCGACATCGCGCTCGCCGAAGGTTTCTACCGCACGTTCGGCCTGTGCGCGCTGCGCGACGGCACGCGCCTCGATCTTGCGACCGACGCCTCGCCGCATCGCTGGGGCACGCTCGTCGCCAACGGCCGGCCCAAGAAGCTCTCGTACCTGTCGTTCGCCGCGTACGACGACGATTTCGATCGCCTCGCCGCACGCTTCGCGGTGCGCGGAAGAGCCGACGCGCATCCGCTCGCCGACAGCCGCGGCGCATGGACGCGCGATGCGGACGGGACGCTCGTGCAACTCGTCGCCGGCCCCAAGGTATCGCCGGCGGCACCCACGCCGGCGCCGGCAGCCGCGCCGCGCCTCGGCAAGGCCGCCGCGCCGTCGCGCAGCGGTGCGCCGCGCGTCCGCGCATGCTACCTGTCGCACGTGCTGCTCTTCACCCCCGACGTGCAGGCGCAGGTCGACTTCTACACGCAAACGCTCGGGCTGCGGCTGTCGGATCGCTCGGGCGACCTGATCGCGTTCCTGCATGCGCCGCATGGCAGCGAGCATCACGTGCTGGCGTTCGCGAAATCGGAGCGTCCCGGCCTGCATCACTCGAGCTGGGTCGTGCCGAGCATCGACGACATCGGCCTCGGCGCGGAGCGCATGCGCGACGCCGGCTACAGCAAAGGCTGGGGCCTCGGCCGTCACGTGATCGGCTCCAATTACTTCCACTACGTGCAGGATCCTTGGGGAAGCTTCGCCGAATATTCGTTCGGCCTCGACTACGTTCCGGCCGAAGTCGACTGGGTGCCCGGCGACCATGCGCCGCAGGACTCGTTCTACGTCTGGGGGCCGCCGGTGCCCGACGATTTCGTCGTCAATCACGAAGGCCCGTGAAAGCACCGGCCGGCATCGTCGCCGCGCCGACGCGCGCTCAGCGCCGCTGGAGCTGCTGCGGCGGCGGACGCGTGCCGAGCGTCACCTGAATGTCCTGACGGTCGCCGCGGCGGAGCACGTCGAGCGTGACTTTCGTCCCCGGCTCGAGTTCGAGCGTCGCCGCCGCCACGTCCTCGGGGTTGTCGATCTTGCTGCCGTTGAAGCCGACGATCACGTCGCCGGGCTTGACGCCTGCGCGGTCGGCCGGCCCGCGCGGCTCGAGCGCCGCCACGAGCGCGCCGGATTGGCCGTTCTGCGGCTCCATCGTCGATACGCCGAGGAAGCCGCGCGCGACGCGACCGTTCTTCTTGAGGCTCGCGACGACCTTCTGCATGAGGTCGACGGGAATGGCGAAGCCGATGCCTTCCGAGCCGCCGCCGCGTGACAGGATCGCGGAATTGATGCCGATCAGGCGACCCGACGTGTCCACGAGCGCGCCGCCGGAATTGCCGGGGTTGATCGCCGCGTCGGTCTGGATGAAGTTCTCGATGGGGTTGATGTCGAGGCCCTTGCGGCCGAGCGCGCTGATGATGCCCTGCGTCACCGTCTGCCCGACGGCGAGCGGATTGCCGATCGCGAGCACGACGTCGCCCACCGCCACCTGCGACAGGTCGCCGAGCTGGATCGGCCGCAGACCGTTCGCGTCGATTTTAAGCAGCGCGAGATCCGAATACGGATCGACGCCGACGAGCCTGGTCTTGCGCACCGAGCCGTCGGGCAGCGCCACCTCGAGCTCGTTCGCGCCCTCGACCACGTGGTTGTTCGTGACGACGTCACCGTCCGCGTCGATCAACACGCCCGAGCCCAGGCCTTCGGCGAGGAGTGCGGTGCCGCCGAGGCCGAGTGGCCCGCGCGAGACCGTGCGCGCCGAATGCACGGTGAATACCGAGGGCGCTGCGCGCTCGACCGCGCTGCGGAAGCTGACGCTGAGCGCCGCGCCCGCGGCGTTCGCCGCGGTCGCCGGGGGCGGCACCTTCGTCGTGGGTGGCGTCGCGGGCTGCTGCGCCGGGGGCAGCGGTGGCAGCGCCGGCGTGGTCGGTGGCGGCGTGCTCTGGACGGCGTAGCGCGCCGTCGCATAACCGACGATCGCCGCGAGAAAGAGTTGCAGCAGCAGGTTTCGCATGGGTCTCCCTTGAGAAGCCGTTACACGACGATCTCGGCGACGAGCGGCAGGTGATCGGACGCGACGCGCGCGAGCGGGCTCGCGTGCCGCGCGAGGCTTCTGAGCGCTTCCGACGGCGACACCCAGATGCGATCGAGCGCGAACACCGGCCGGCGCGCGGGAAACGTGCGCGGCGCGACGGGCCGGTGACGAAAGTGCGAGTGGAGCCAGCGCAGCGGCCGCCCCCATAGATACCACTCGTTGAGGTCGCCCATGAGGAGCGTCGGGTGCGGGCTTTCGCGCTCGACCTTCGCGAGGATGCGTCGCACCTGCTCGCGCCGCTCGCCGGGACGCAAGCCCAGGTGCGTCGCCAGCACGCGCAGCAGCGGATGGGCGCCGACGTCGATGCACACGTCGAGGGCCCCGCGCGGCTCGTACGTGTCGACGCAAAGATCGAGGTGCGCGACGCTCTTCACCGGGTACTTCGACAGCACGGCATTGCCGAAGTCCGATCCGTGCCGCTGCCGCAGGAGGCCTGCGACGACGTGATAGCGGGTGTCGCGCTCGAGCCCGGTGAGAAAGCTCGCATGCGCCTCGGCCGACGCCACTTCCTGCAGCGCGACGACGTCGGCGTCGATCTCCTTCAGCACCGAGACGATGCGCGCCGGCACGTAGCGGCCGTCGACGCCCACGGCGCCGTGGATGTTCCACGTCGCGACGCGCAGCAGCTTCGCGCCCTGCGCGGCAGCGTCAACCGGCATGACTCGCGCCGGATGAAGGCTGATCGCGGCGGCGACGCAGCATGTGCCGCAGCACCAGCACGAGCACGACGACGAGCGCGAGCGCGACGGCGAGCAGCGCGAACGTCTTCGGGCCGGGATGGCGCAGCGCCGCGATTGCGCGGTCGACGAAGAACGTCATCGTGACGATGCCGGGCAAGAGCCCCACGAACGTGCCGAGCAGGAAGTCGAGCCAGCGGATGTGCGACGCGCCCGCGACGACGTTGACGATCGAAAACGGCGCCACCGGCAGCATGCGCACGAACACGATCGCGAGCAGGCCCCGGCGCGCGAGCCGGCGTGACAGCTCGTTGACGCGCTGCCCCGCCAGCCGGCGGATCGTTTCGCGTCCGAGATGACGGCCGATCCCGAACGTGAGCGCCGCCGACACGAGCGCGCCGACGATCGTGTACAGCGGCCCGAGCCACGGGCCGAACACCATCGCGGTCACCGCGACCAGCACGAGCAGCGGGAACGCGAGCAGGCCCGCGCCGATGTAGGCGCCGAGCACCGCGAACGGCGCCCACGCCTCGTCGCGAAAGCTCTCGCCGAACGCGACGAGCCGGTCGAGCGCCAGCCAGTCGTGCAGCGGCGTGAACCGCCACGCGAGTGCCATGCTCGCGAGGGCGGCGACGACGGCGAGCGTCGCGGCGAGGCGCCCGCGCGTGCTGCTGCGCAACGCCTCGTGCGGTGCGAGCTCGTCGGCGATGCGGTCGGGGTCGAGCGGCTGCTCGGGATCGAACACGTGCGGATCGGGCACGATCGCGTCGAGCGCGGCATCGAACTTCGGCTCGACGGGCATGAGCGCGCGACGATCGCGATGCGCCAGCGCATCGATCGTGCGGTGCAGGCTGCGTTCGCGCGCGAGCGTCGCAGCGACCTCGTCGACGCTCGCCTCGAGATGCTCGGCAAGAAGACGATTGCGAAAGCTCGCGATCGTCTGCGCGACGCGCGCGTCGCCGGCCGCCTCGATCGCCAGGTTGCATTCGGTGTCGACGCAAAGCGAGCGCTCGGACAGGTTCGCCGAACCCACGGTGAGCAGGTCGTCGTCGACGACGAGCACCTTGCTGTGCACGTTGAGGCAGCCGTTCGCGGCGTCGAGCCACGGCAGCGTGGGGCAATACAGCCGATAGCGGGCGTATGCATCGGCGTTGCGCAGCGCGCGGTGGATGCGCGCGCGCAGCACGCCCATCGTCGACATCTCGAGCCAGCCGCTTTGCGCGTACGGCGACACCACACCGATCTCGGGCCCGTTCGCGTCGCGCAGCCGCGCCGCGAACGCGTCGGTGATCGTGCGCGACGTGAAGTACTGGTTCTCGGCAAACACGTAGCGCTCTGCGTGCGCGATCGCGTCTTCGTGCAGCGCGCGCACTTCCATCACCGCGTCGCGTCCCGCGAAGGCGGGCTCGGTGCGCGCGATCGCGACGTCGATGTCGGTCGCGTCGCTCGCGAGACCCTCGGGCCACAGCGTGGTGCCGTCGCCCTGCGGCGTCTGCCGTGGCTCGTGGCCGGTGGCGCGCCGCCAGCGTTCGCGTGCGAGGTCGCCAAGCGCCCGCGCGCAATCGCCGGTCACGACCACGCCCACGTCGTGGAACGGGCCGTAATGCTCGCCGCGATGATCGACGCGCCGCGGATCGTCGCAGGCGTGCGCGCTCGTGTCCCAGCGGCAGCGCGTGAGATCGAAGCCGCTCACGAACGCCAGGGCGTCGTCGACGACGATCACTTTCTGGTGATGCGACGCGCCGGCGGGATGCCGGTCGTCGAGGCGAAAATGCAGCCGCCGGTGCGTGCGCCAGTCGAGCTTGTAGATCGGCAGCCACTCGCGCTCCATCGCGTAGAGCATCGCGAAGTCCCACGACAGCACGTAGCCGCGAAGCGCGGGCTGGCGCGCGACCACCTCGTTCAGGAAGTCGCCAAGCGGCTCGGGATAGCCGTCGTTCGCGCCGTCGGGCACGAGCAGCATCCGGCTGTCGATGTCCCAGCCGAGGATCAGGATCGAATGGCGCGCGCGGACGAGGGCCTGTCGCACCGCGCCGAAGTAATCCTCGCCGTCGACGAGGAATGCGAGCCGCGTCGCCCGCTCGATGCGCCAGCAGTTGCGGCCCGGCACGAGCAGGCGGCCCTCGCGGGTGCGCGGCGTCGTGGCCGGGGCCGGGGCCGGCGCGGATAGCGTCTCGTTGCTCACGTGTACGATCGTCCCCGTGCATTCTCGGCGAGGCACGGCCTCCGGGTCTGTCGGCGTTTTCCGACACCTTGACCCTGCCGGCGTTGTCGGGGAAGCTTGGACCCTGCCCGGAGGACCAACGATGGCCTGGAAGAGTCTGCTCGTACACGTCGACGACGCCCCGTCGTGCCGTTCGAGGATGGACGTCGCGTTCCGCCTCGCCCGCGAGTTCGACGCCGGCATCGTCGGCGCCTACCTCGTGCCGGGCACGACGATGACGCCGTCGGGGGCCGCGCTGCTGCCTCCGGACGTCGCCACCGATCGCCTCGACGAGTACAGCGAGGCGCAGCACGATGCCCAGGCTGCATTCGAGAAGGCGGCGCGTGCGGCCGGCGTGCGCGACGTGGCGTGGCGTGCACCGGCCGGAAATCCCGTCGACGCCGCCATCCTCGCCGCGCGCTGCGCCGACGTGGCGGTGCTGAGCCAGCGCGACCCCACGGCGCGCAGCGGCGACAACTTCGCGAGCCAGGTCGTGCTCGGCTGCGGCCGGCCGGTGCTCGTCGTCCCCTACATCGGCGCGCCCGTCGATTTCGGCGACCGGGTGCTCGTCGCCTGGGACGGCGGTCGCGAAGCCGCGCGCGCCGTAGGCGATGCGATGCCCCTGCTGGAGCGGGCGCAGAAGGTGAGCGTCGTCGCCGTCGACAATGACAACGACGACGACGTCGGCGAGCGGCTCTCGGCGGCGCGGCTGTCCGCCTGGCTCGCGGCGCATGGCATCGCCGCCGACATCGACCGGCAGGAATCGGGCGACGTCGGCATCGGAGAGTGGCTGCTCTCACGCGTCGCCGACCTGTCGGCGGACCTCGTCGTGATGGGCGGCTATGCGCACGCGCGATTGCGCGAACTCGTGCTCGGCGGCGTCACGCGCACGATGCTGCGCTCGATGACCGTGCCGGTGCTGATGTCGCACTGAACGCGCGTGCACTCGCCTCGTCGCGTTCGCGCTCGGGGCTCGCAGCGGTCGTGGAGCAGCGCGTCGCCTTCCACGCGGCGTATCGCCTGAACTGACGTCACCGGCCGGGCGGCTCGGTTGCGTGCGAGCCCATTCAGGACTAAAATAGTCCCTATTACTGCTGCCAGGGAATGAGGGTCAGGCCCTCACTTCCGGCGTGAAATGAAATGAGGGTCCGACCCTCATTACGGGGATGGTCGACGGATGCTGCGCGTAAGCAAGCTGGCCGATTACGGGACGGTCGTGATGGCGTCGATGGCGCGCGAGCCCGCACGCCTGCACAGCGCCGCCGAGGTGGCGAGCCGCCTCGGTCTCGCGACGCCGACCGTCAGCAAGATCCTGAAAACGCTCGCCAAAAGCGGACTCGTCACGTCGTCGCGCGGCGCGCACGGCGGCTATCGGCTGCATGGAGCGCCCGCGGACATCTCGATCGCGCAAATCATCGACGCGATGGATGGTCCCATCGGAATGACCGAATGCAGCACCACGCCGGGCATCTGCACGCAGGAAGCGGCCTGCTCGGTGCGTGCGAGCTGGCGAAGCATCAACGAGATCGTGCTCGATGCCCTGTCGCGCGTGACCCTCGAGCAGATGGCGCGCCCGGTCACGCACAGGGTCCCGCTCGAAACATTGAAGCGCGCGGCGCGATCGATCGCCTGAGGCGGCCGGTCCGGATGCGCGCCTTTTGGAGACGATATCGATGAGCACTCCCGCTCCCCGCCTCGACGACCTGATCAGCCGCGAGTACCAGCACGGCTTCGTGTCGGAAGTCGAGTCGGACGCGATCGCCCACGGCCTCTCGGAGGACGTGATCCGCGTCATTTCTTCGAAGAAGAACGAGCCGCCGTTCATGCTCGAATGGCGCCTCGCCGCGTATCGCCACTGGCTGACGATGCGTGAGCCCGAGTGGGCGAACGTCCACCATCCGCCGATCGACTTCCAGGACATCATCTACTACTCGGCGCCCAAATCCCAGAAGAATGGGCCGAAGAGCCTCGACGAGGTCGATCCCGAGCTCTTGCGTGTGTACGAGAAGCTCGGCGTGCCGCTCAAGGAGCGCGAGATGCTCGCGGGTGTCGCGGTCGATGCGGTGTTCGACAGCGTGTCCGTCGGCACGACGTTCAAGGAAAAGCTCGGCTCGATGGGGATCGTCTTCTGCTCGTTCTCGGAAGCGGTGCAGGAGCACCCGGAGCTCGTGCAGAAGTACCTCGGCTCGGTCGTGCCCTACACGGACAACTTCTTCGCGGCACTCAACTCGGCGGTGTTCAGCGACGGCTCGTTCTGCTACATCCCGCCGGGCGTGCGGTGCCCGATGGAGCTGTCCACGTACTTCCGCATCAACGCGAAGGACACGGGACAGTTCGAGCGCACGCTGATCATCGCCGACGAAGGCGCGTACGTGAGCTACCTCGAGGGTTGCACGGCGCCGATGCGGGACGAAAACCAGCTGCACGCCGCGGTCGTCGAGCTGGTCGCGATGGAGCGCGCGCAGATCAAGTATTCGACCGTGCAGAACTGGTACCCAGGCGACAAGGAAGGCAAGGGCGGCATCTACAACTTCGTCACCAAGCGCGGCGACTGCCGCGGTGCGCGCTCGCGCATCTCGTGGACGCAGGTCGAGACCGGCTCGGCGATCACGTGGAAATACCCGAGCTGCATCCTGCGCGGCGACGAATCGATCGGCGAGTTCTATTCGGTCGCGCTGACCAACAACTACCAGCAGGCCGACACGGGCACGAAGATGATCCACATCGGCCGCAACACCAAAAGCACGATCGTCTCGAAGGGCATTTCGGCGGGACGCGGCCAGAACGCGTACCGGGGTCTGGTCAAGGTCCTCAAGTCAGCCGACGGGGCACGCAACCATTCGCAGTGCGATTCGCTGCTGCTCGGCGATCGCTGCGGCGCGCACACGTTTCCGTACATCGAAGTCAAGAACTCGACCGCGCAGGTCGAGCACGAGGCCTCGACGTCGCGCATCGGCGAGGACCAGCTCTTCTACTGCCGCCAGCGCGGCCTCTCCGCGGAAGACGCGGTGTCGATGATCGTCAGCGGCTTCTGCAAGGAAGTGTTCAAGGAATTGCCGATGGAGTTCGCCGTCGAGGCACAGAAACTCCTCGGCGTCAGCCTCGAAGGGAGCGTGGGCTAAATGCCATCGAACGACAAGCAACGAACATCGGGCGAGCCGATGCTGGTGGTCCGCGATCTCGCGGTCAAGGTCGACGACAAGCAGATTCTCCGCGGCCTCGACCTCACGGTGAATCCGGGCGAGGTGCACGCGATCATGGGCCCGAACGGCTCGGGCAAGAGCACGCTCGCGCAGGTGCTCGCCGGTCGCGAAGCCTTCACCGTCACGGGCGGCGAAGTGCGCTATCAAGGGCACGATCTGCTCGCGCTGGCGCCCGAAGAGCGCGCGCGCGAAGGCGTGTTCCTCGCGTTCCAGTATCCGGTCGAGATTCCCGGCGTCAGCAACGTGTACCTGCTGAAGGCGGCCGTCAACGCCGTGCGCAGGCACCGCGGCGAGCAGGAGCTCGACGCGATGGAATTCCTGTCGCTGATCCGGGAAAAGATGAAGCTCCTCGACATGAACGACCAGCTCCTGTTCCGCTCGGTCAACGAGGGCTTTTCCGGCGGCGAGAAGAAGCGCAACGAAATCCTGCAGATGGCGCTCCTCGAGCCTGCGCTCGCGATCCTCGACGAGACCGACTCGGGTCTCGACATCGACGCGCTGCAGGTCGTGTCCAAAGGCATCAACGCGCTGCGCAGTCCGGAGCGTGCGATGGTGCTCGTCACGCACTACCAGCGCCTGCTCGACTACGTCGTGCCGGACTTCGTGCACGTGCTCGCGCACGGCCGCATCGTGAAGTCCGGCGGCAAGGAGCTCGCACTCGAGCTCGAGGCTCGCGGCTACGGCTGGATCGAGCAGGAAACGGCGCGCGAAACGGCGCAGGCGGCGAAATGATGGCTGCCGTCGCCCTCGCCTCGCAAACCGCGCCCGACCCGGTTGCGGCCGACTTCACGCGCATTGCGTCGGCGCTGCCGGGCGCGAACGTCGCGTGGCTCGCCAAGCTGCGGCGGCAGGCGCTCGAGCGGTTCGTCGAGCGCGGGTTGCCGACGACGCGCGAAGAAGCCTGGAAATACACGAACATCTCAGCGCTCGCCAAGCGGCCGTACACGCTCGGCACGAAGAGCGACGTCACACCCGTCGTCGACGTCGCCCCGTTCACGTTCGCCGATCTCGGCGCGCATCTCGTCGTCTTCGTCGATGGACGCTTCTCGCCGGCGCTGTCGCGCATCGGAGCGTTGCAGGCCGGCTGCACGCTTGCGAGCGTCGCCGACGTGCTGGCGCGCGAGCCCGAGCGGCTCGAAGCGGCCTTCGCGACGCGCACCGGCCACACGATCTTCTCCGACCTCAACGCCGCATTCGCGCGTGACGGGTTGTATCTGCACCTTGCCGCCGGTGTCACGCTCGGCGAGCCGGTGCACGCGCTCTTCGTGACGACGCGCGACGACGTCGTCGCACACCCGCGCAACGTCATCGTTGCCGAAGCGGGCGCCCGGGCTTTCGTGATCGAGCATCACGTGAGTGCCGGTGCCGCGAGCTACTTCACGAATGCCGTGACGCAGATCGACATCGGAACGAAGGCGAGCATCGGCCACTGCAAGCTGCAGCAGGAAGGTGCACGCGCGTTCCACATCGCGGGCGTGCACATCGCGCAGCGGCGGTCGAGCCGTTTCGAGTCGCAGTCGATCGCGCTCGGCGCCGCGCTGTCGCGTGCCGACATCGCCACCGCGTTCGACGACGAAGGATGCGAAGCCTCGCTCGCGGGGCTCTACCTCGTCGGCGGCCGGCAGCACGTCGACCACCACACGCTCGTCGACCACGCGAAACCGAATGGCACGAGCCGCGCGCTGTACAAGGGCGTGCTCGACGACGGCGCGCGCGGCGTGTTCAACGGCAAGATCATCGTGCGGCCGGACGCGCAGAAGACCGACGCGCACCTCGCGAACCACAACCTGCTGCTGTCGAAGTCGGCCGAGATCGACACCAAGCCCGAGCTGACGATCGACGCCGACGACGTGAAGTGCTCGCACGGCGCCACCGTCGGCCAACTCGACGAGACCGCCCTCTTCTACCTCCGCTCGCGCGCGATCGATCCGGCCACGGCGCGCGCGCTTCTCACCTACGCATTCGCGCACGACGTCGTCGAGCGCGTTCCGCTGGCGCCCTTGCGCACCGCGCTCGAACGGACGCTGCTCGCCCGCCTGCCGCAGGCCGAGCGCCTCAGGGATATCGCATGAAAATGGACTCCGAGGTTCTTCGCATCCCCGCCCTCGACGTCGCCGCGTTGCGCCGCGACTTTCCGCTGCTCGCCGAGTGCGTGAACGGCAAGCCGCTCGTCTACCTCGACAATGCCGCGACCACGCAGAAGCCGCAGTCGGTGCTCGACACGCTCATGCATTACTACGCGCACGACAACGCGAACGTCCATCGCGGCGTGCATACGCTGTCGCAGCGCGCGACCGACAAGTACGAGGCGGCGCGCGCGCGCATCGCCAAGTTCATCGGTGGCGTGTCGACGCAGGAGGTGATCTACACGAGCGGAACCACCTCGGGCATCAACCTCGTCGCGCAGAGCTACGCGCGGCCGCTCTTGCGTGAAGGCGACGACGTCGTCATCAGCGCGATGGAGCACCACTCGAACATCGTTCCGTGGCAGCTCGTGTGCCTGCAGACCGGCGCTGCGCTCAAGGTCGTGCCGGTGAACGACGCCGGCGAGCTCGAGATGGACGAATTCGAGCGCCTGCTCGGACCGCGCACGCGCATCGTCGCGATGACGCACGTCTCGAACGCCCTCGGCTCGATTACACCGATCGCGCAAATCATCAAGCTCGTACACGACGCGGGCGCGGTCGTGCTCGTCGACGGCGCGCAGGCGATCGCGCACGTGGGCGTCGACGTGCGTACGCTCGATGCCGACTTCTACGCGTTTTCGGGCCACAAGATCTTCGGGCCCACCGGCACGGGCGTGCTCTACGGCAAGGCGGCACTGCTCGACCGGATGCCGCCGTACCAGGGCGGCGGCGACATGATCCGGTCGGTCACGTTCGAGAAGACCGAGTACAACGAGCTGCCGTACAAGTTCGAGGCCGGCACGCCGAACATCGCCGGCGCGATCGGGCTCGGTGCTGCGATCGAATACGTCGAGCGCGTGGGCGTCGGCGCCATCGCCGCGTACGAGGACGAACTGCTCGCGTACGCGACCAGGCGCGCCGCCGAAGTGCGCGGCATGCGCGTGATCGGCACCGCGCGGCAGAAGGCCGCGATCCTGTCGTTCATGCTCGACGGTGTGCACGCGCACGACGTGGGCACGATCCTCGACAACCAGGGCGTGGCCATCCGCGCCGGCCACCATTGTGCGATGCCGATCATGGAGCGCTTCGGCGTCGCGGGCACCGCGCGCGCGTCGTTCGCGCTCTACAACACGTTCGAGGAAGTCGACGCGCTGTTCGACGGCATTGCGCGCGTCCAGAGGCTGTTCAAGTGACGAGCGACCTGCGCGACCTCTACCAGGAGGTCATCTTCGACCACTACAAGCGGCCGCGGAACAACCGTGCGCTCGAAGAGGCGAACCATCACGCGCAAGGGCACAACCCGTTGTGCGGCGACAAGGTCACGATCTACGTGAAGGTCGACGACGGCGTGATCCAGGACGTCGCGTTCGAAGGCTCGGGTTGCGCCATCGCCACCGCGTCCGCATCGATGATGACCGAGGCGCTGAAGGGCCGGAAGCTCGAGGACGTCGAGAAGCTCTTCCACGGCTTTCACGACATGGTCACCTCGCCGCCCGATGCCGAATCGCCGCCGCTCGGCAAGCTCGACGCACTGCGTGGCGTGCGCGAATTTCCGGCGCGGGTGAAATGCGCGACGCTTGCGTGGCACACGCTGCAGGCGGCGCTGCGCGCGCACGATCACCCCGTCTCCACCGAATGAGGACAGGATGAAACAACACGCACGTTCGCGACGCTCACTGCCTCCAAAGGGGGCGGGCCAGTCCCTCGGGGCGGCCCGGCGCCACTGACATGAAGCCTTTCTGGACGCGCAGCAGCGCGAAGGACGACGATGCGACGAAGCTGTCGGACGAGGCACGGGAGGCGGCGAAGGCGCTCGACGCTCCCGAGCCGGAACCGGCACACGACGTGCCTTCGGCCGAGGTCGATCCCGAGCAACTGCGCGCGAACGTGATCGCGGCGCTGCGCACGATCTTCGATCCCGAGGTGCCGGTCAACATCTACGACCTCGGCCTGATCTACGAACTCGACCTCGATGCCGACGGCAAGGTGGACATCCGCATGACGCTCACCACGCCGGGATGTCCGGTCGCCGCGAGCTTTCCGCAGACGGTCGAGCAGCGACTCTACGAAGTGCCGGGCGTCCACGAGGTGCGCGTCGAGCTCGTGTGGGATCCGCCGTGGACCATGGATCGGCTGTCCGAGGACACGAAGCTGCAGCTCGGCTTGCTATAGCCGTGTCCGACTGGGTCGATGTGGATCGCGAGGCCGACTTCGCGTCCGGCAGCTTTCGCACCGTCGAGGCCGAGGGCACGGACATCGCGGTGTTCAACCTCGAAGGCACGTTCTACGCGATCGAGAACGTGTGCACGCACGACGGCGGCATCCTGACCGGCGGCCCGATCGAAGGCGAAGTGATCGTGTGCCCGCGCCACGGCGCGCGGTTCTGCATCCCGACCGGCGAGGTGCTGTCGCCGCCCGCCTACGAGGACGTGCCGACGTTTCCGGTGCGCGTCGTCGACGGCATGGTGCAGGTGCGCGACGACCGCTGGGACTGAATTTCGGCTGACCCTACTTTCTGGCGCTACCCTGCGCGGGCGAGCTGGCCCTCGTAAATCGCCCGCACCG
Organism: Burkholderiales bacterium; assembly: GCA_025927765.1. GTDB lineage: Bacteria > Pseudomonadota > Gammaproteobacteria > Burkholderiales > Casimicrobiaceae > VBCG01. The sequence goes on along the minus strand of JAICKU010000007.1, from coordinate 61,302 downwards.
TCTCCATGGCGTCGGCCTCGTCCGCGCGCTTGTCGGGTCGATAACGCTTGACGCGCGCGAAGCGCAGTGCGAGGCCGCCGGGATAGCGCGGGCTCGCCTGCAGGTCGTTGAAGGCCACTTCGACGACGAGCTCGGGCCGCACGAGCAGCGCAATGCCGTCGCGCCCCGTGGCGAGCGCCTGCAGCGCCTGCGTCTGCCACGCGAGCATCTCGTCGGTCATCCCCTTGAACGTCTTGCCGAGCATCACGAAACCGCCCGCTTCATCGCGTGCACCGAGATGCAGGTTCGACAGGTAGCCCTGGCGCCGGCCGTGGCCCCACTCGGCCGCCAGCACGACGAGGTCGAGCGTGTGCAGGCGCTTGACCTTGAGCCACGTCGGCGCGCGGCGTCCGGCTTCGTAGGGCGCGTCGAGCGCCTTCGCCATCACGCCTTCGTGGCCGCGACCCAACGCGTCGTCGTAGAACGCTTCGGCTTCGCCTTCGTCGCCGGTGACGATGCGCGGCATCAGCAGCTCGCGCGGCAACGCTTCGTTCATCGCCGCGAACCGCTCGGAAGCGGGCAGCGCGGTCAGCACCTCGCCGTCGCGCCGCAGGCAATCGAAGAAGAACACCGACAGCGGCAGTTCGGCTCGCATCGCGGCGACGTCCTGCGTGCGGCCGAAGCGGCGCATCGTCACCTGGAACGGCTCCGGTGCACCGCCCGGCTTCAACGCGATCGCCTCGCCGTCGAGAATCAGCTCGCTCGCCGGCACCGAGCGCACCGCCTCGACGATCTCCGGTGCCGACGCCGTCACGTCGTTGCGATTGCGCGTGAAGATGCGTACGTCGTCGCCGCGGCGATGCACCTGCACGCGCGCGCCGTCGAGCTTCCATTCGAACGCCGCGCGGCCGAACGCCTGCAGCGCGCCGGCAACACCGTCGGCCGGCTGCGCGAGCATCGGCGCGATGGGCTGCATGGGTACCAGCGCATAGCGTTGCAGGCCGGTCGCACCTTCGGCGAGCGCCGCCTGCGCGACGTCGACGATGCCGTGCGCAACCATGGCTGCGTCGCGGACGATCGCCGGAGGCAACGACGCGGCCTGCGCGACGGCGTCGATCATCATCGACTCGAGCGCGCCCTGGCGCAGCTCACCGGTGACGAGGCGAAACAGGAAGTCGCGCTCGTCAGGCGTCGCACGGGCGAGCAGCTCCGACAGCACCCCGCTACGCGCCTTGCGCGATGCCGGCCCGACGATCGATGCCGCGCGCTCGAGCGCCGCATCGACGTCGGCGATCGACAGCGTGCTCGCCGTCGCCGGCAGATGGCCGGCGGCATCGCGCAGCAGCGCGTAGCCGACGCCGCTTCGGCCCTGCCGCGTCTCACCGGACAGGTACGCGACGCCGAGCGGGATTTCATCAGGCGTGAGGGCAGCCAGAAACCGCGCCAGCTCCGCGGTCTTCGCGTTGCGGCTCGCGGTCTCGGCGACGCGTCGCGACGTGTCGACGAGCTCCGCGAAGCGCGTCATCGACCGCGTCGCGGCCTCGTCCGCGCCGGCATCATCGGCTCGCCTGTCGCGACGCCTCGAGCGCGGCGTCGATCGCCTCCGACAGGCTCTCCGCGTCGTTGCCGCCTTCGTGCAGCCACCCGTTGATGAAGAACGTGGGCGTGCCATGCACGCCGCTTTGCACGCCACCCTCGACGTCGTTGCGGATGCGCGTCGTCACCTCGGCCTTGCGCAGCGCCTGCTGGAAGCGCGCGGCGTCGAGGTCGAGCGCCTCGATCGACGACAGCAGCGCGTTCGTGCCCCCGTGCACCCAGCGGCTCTGGTTCTCGTAAAGCCACGCATGCATGGGCCAGAAATCGCCGAGCAGGCCGGCGGTTTCGGCGATCTCGGCGGCAGGCAGCGCGAGCGGATGCAGCTCCTGCAGCGGAAAGTTGCGGAAGACGTATTGCAGGTCGTCGCCGTAGCGCTGGATCAGCGCGCGGACGAGCGCGTACGCCTTCGCGCAATACGGACACTGGTAATCGCCGTACTCGACGAGCGTCACGGGCGCCTGCGCGCTGCCCTCGCTGTGGTCTTCGGCCGTGACCGGTGCTTCCAGTTCGCTGTCGTCGTCCTGCATGCGGTTCTCCTCGCGTTGACGATTGGAATCCGCCGGCCGGGATTCGTTCGCGCCGCTGGCAGCTACGCGCTCTCCTTCTCGACCGCCTGCTTCGGCGCCGCGGCGTTCTTCTTCAGCGCCTGCATCGTCTCGCGCACGTGCGTCAATACCGAGTCGACGCCGCGCTGCAGCTCGTAGTTGCGCGGCGGCTGGATCCACCACCGCAACCGCAGCGTCAGGTCGCTCTCGGAGAAGCCGACGAACAGGACGTCGGGCGAAGGCTCGCGCAGCACGTGCGGCAGCGGCTCGATCGTGCGCAGCAGGACGTGCTTCATCTTCGCGACGTCGCTGTCCTTCGGCACCTTGATGTCGTATTCGAGGCGCCGCCTCTCGCCGGCGGTGTTCACCGTGACCGGGTTGACGAACAGCATCGAGTTGGGCACGACGATGCGCCGCCCGTCGTAGGTGGTGATGAACGTGGCGCGGGTCTCGATGTTCGACACCGTGCCCTCGAAATCGCCGGACTTGATCTGGTCGCCGATGCGAAACGGCTCCGACAGGAGCAGCAGGATGCCGGAAAGGAAGTTCTGCAGGATGTCGCGGAACGCGAAGCCGATCGCGACGCTCGACAGTCCCAGCACGCTCACGAGCTGACCGGGCGTGAAGCCCGGCACCGCGATCACGAGCGCCACGAGCAGCCCGAGGAGCACCAGGACACCCTGGCCGAGCCGGCCAAGCACGATGCCCACGCTGCGATGCCGATTCGTGCGCGCGACCACCGTCAGTGCGACCTTCTTCAGCACGACGGCGGCGATGTAGAAGATGATGAACACGGCGACCGCGATCGCCATGTACGGCAGGCGCTCGGTGAACGACGCGGCGAGCTGGTGCACGCCCTGCGTGGCCTGGCCGAAGTCGAAATTCATGCCCTCTCCTGTCATCGCGAAATCTCCTGCCTCATGGGCGCGCATTCGCGGCGAGCCGATGCATCACGTCCTGTTTGCGCGACAGCCACCCTGCCCACGCGTCGCCGTCGTCCTCGAGCATGGGCATGACGGTTGGAATGCGGAAATCGCTCGCGTGCGCGGCGCGTAGCGCGTCCCATGAAAGCGGCATCGACACCGGCGCGCCGGGCAGGCCGCGCGGCGAATACGGCACGGTGATCGACTTGCCGCGCACGTTCATGTTCGCGTCGAGAAATACCTTGCCGGCGCGCCGGTCGATCGACCAGTCGGTCGTCACCTCGTTTGGGGGGTGGCGCAGCAGCCGCGCCCCAATGAAAGCGGACATCTCTCTCACCGCGTCGTAGCGCAGCGCGCGCACGATCGGCACGATCACGTGCAAGCCGGTCCTGCCCGACGTCTTCACGAGCGACGCGAGGCCGATGTCGTCGAGCAGCGCATGCAGCGCAAACGCGACGTCCTTGACCTTGGCGAATGCACGCGCCGAAAACTTCGGCTCGCGCGCCGCGGCATCGGCTTCGATGAACGGGTCGAGGTCGAACAGCAGGTAATCGGGACGCTCGAGCACCGAGCCGCGCAGTGCGTCGAGCGATGCGCCGAAGTCGAGCGCCGCGTCGCCGGCGTCTTCGCCGCCGCGCACGCGCGAATGCCACATGTGCAGCTCGAGCGTGCCCATGCGGGCAAGCCACAGCAGCGTCGCGAGGTTGTTGCACAGCACGTACTGGTCCGCGCGCCCCTTCGATTCGGAAAATACGTCGACGCGCGCGACGAACGCCGGCAGGTTCATCAGCCAATGCTTTTCGAGCACGCGCCGGTGCGCGATGCCTTCCGGCCAGCGGAAGAGCGTCAGCGGCCGGTCGCGCACGTGCGGCAGCATGAAAGGCGCGACGGCCACGAGATAGCTAAGGTAGTCGCGCTTGGTGATCGCAGGCTGACCGAACCGGGTGTCGGCCGCCCAGTAGATGCGGGAAAGATGGGTGATGGCCAGCGCGTGCCCGCCGACGTCGAGCGCGACGTTCTCGCCAGCGCTGGCGAGGTCGGCGAGAACTTGCGCGCGCTGCCTCGCCGACGCTGCTCCGGTATCCGCGCGCGCCGCGGATCGATGACTCACTGCTGCGAATTGCGCGCGGCCCGATTGTTCGTGCCGCCCCACGGGTCGTTTCTTGCCTGTGCGGCGGGAGGCGCCGCCGGGCGCGAGTGGCTGCGCGCGGGTGCGACGTTGCGCTGCGGATGTGTCACCGTGGGACGCGTCGACGCCGAGCGGTTGCCATACGAGCGGCCATGCGACGAGCTGTAGCTCCGCCGCGCATGATCGTTGCGGCTGCCGCGATAGTTCCGATAGTCGCGCGAGCGACGGTCGTTGTCCCGGAACGTGAAGCCGATCGACGGGCCGCTGTAGTACGACGGACCGTAGCCGTAACCGTAGTAATACGGGCCGTAGTCGTAGCCGTAGTCGTAACCGTACGCATACGGCTCGCTGTACGTGTACCCGTACGGCTGGGTGTAGGTGTAGCCGTAGTCGTAGCTCGCGCAACCGGTCAGAAGGCCGCCGGCCGCGACGGCCGCGAGAACGGATTTCGTCAATGTTTTCATCGGGATTCTCCTTGACCGCATCATGGTGAGGCCGACACGGCGTTCCGAGGTTCCCCGCGTCGAGCGGCGGGCGGACCGGCGCGACACGCGCTCGCGCATCGCACCGCACACCCGGCAAGCGTCAGTGCTTGTCGTTGTCGTCGGCCCGGTCGGCGGCTTCCTCGGCGTCGCCGACGCCCTTCTGGATCTTGCCCTCGACCTGCTTCGCTCCCCCCTTGATCTGCTGGCTCGCGTCGTCCGTGGCGTCGCCGAACGCGCGCTGCGCCTTGCCTGCCACATCCTTGATCTTGCCTTCCACCTGGTCGCGATTCATATGCATGGTCTCCGCGTAAATGCAGCACCTAGCGGCTGCTCCCCTAATCTGCGGGGCATTCGGTGTCGGCAGTACGTGCAGCGGACTGATTCGCGTGTCGGGAAAATGCCGACGCTGCGCAGCGCATAATCGGCGGCCTTTGAGTGGAGGGATGGCCATGAAGCTCCGATTTGGCGTCGTTCCCATCGTCGTCGCGGTCGTGCTCGTGACCGGCTGCGTGACGAGCGTCGCACCGGGCAGCGATTCGCCGCGCACCCCGTCGAATCCGGCCCGCGTTGCCGCGATCATCGCCAACCCGATCCGCAGCGACGCCGACCGCGCGCTCGACGCCGAGCGCAAGCCCGCACAATTCCTGCCGTTCACCGGCGTCGCGCCCGGCATGCGGGTGCTCGATGTCTCCACCGGGGCAGGCTACACATCGCAACTGCTGGCCCTCGCCGTACTGCCCGGCGGCACCCTGTATGCGCAGACGCCCCGACCCGGCGCGGCCATCACGAAGCGTCTCGCCGAGCATCCGCAAGCCGACTTCGTGCTCGTGCAGCGCCCGTTCGACGACCCGATTCCGCCCGATGCGCCGAAGCTCGACCTCGTGACGCTGGTGCTCAACTATCACGACATCACGCATCTCCCCGTCGATCGGGTCAAAATGAACAAGGCGATCTTCGATGCGCTGAAACCCGGCGGCCACTACGTGATCGTCGACCATTCGAGCCGGCCGGGCCGCGGCGTCTCGGAAGGAAAGACGCTGCATCGGATCGACGAGGCGGTGGTGAAGCACGAGGTCGAGCAGGCGGGATTCAAGCTCGACGCGGAGGGCGATTTCCTGCGCAACCCTGCCGATCCGCGCGACGTGCCGTCGAGCCGCCCTGCGGTGCCCACCGACAAGTTCGCGCTGCGGTTCGTGAAGCCGTAGAACCTGTTCCGCTTCCCGCTGCCCATTATCATTTGTGATGGGCAGGCACAGGAGACGGCAATGAAGAAGCGCAAGCTCGGCGAAAGCCTCGAAGTGTCGGCGATCGGCCTCGGCTGCATGGGCATGTCCGATTTCTACGGCAGACGCGACGAAGCGGAAGCGATCGCTACCATCCATCGTGCGCTCGACCTCGGCGTCGACTTCCTCGACACGGCCGACATCTACGGCGTCGGACGCAACGAGGAACTCGTCGGTCGCGCGATCAAGGGGCGGCGCGCGAACGTCGTGCTCGCGACCAAGTTCGGCAACGTGCGCAATGCCAACGGCACGTTCCAGGGGGTGAACGGACGCCCCGAGTACGTGCGGCAAAGTTGCGATGCGAGCCTGCGTCGCCTCGGCGTCGACACGATCGACCTCTACTACCAGCATCGCGTCGACCCGAATACGCCGATCGAGGATACGGTGGGCGCGATGGCCGAACTCGTGCGCGAGGGCAAGGTGCGCTACCTCGGCCTGTCCGAAGCGGGAGCGCAGACGATCCGCCGCGCGAACGCCGTGCATCCTATCGCCGCGCTGCAGACCGAGTATTCGCTGTGGAGCCGCGATGCCGAGGACGAGGTCATCCCGACCGTGCACGAGCTCGGCATCGGCTTCGTCGCGTACAGCCCGCTCGGGCGCGGCTTTCTCTCCGGGAAGATCCGCAGCATCGACGACCTCGAGCCCGACGACTACCGGCGCAACTCGCCGCGTTTCCAGGGCGACAACTTCGCGCGCAACCTCGCGCTCGTCGACGAGATCCGCACGATCGCGCTCGAGCATCGCTGCACGCCGGCGCAGCTCGCGCTCGCATGGGTGCTCGAGCAGGGGCAGGACATCGTGCCGATCCCCGGCACCAAGCGGCGCACGTTTCTCGAGGAGAACCTGGGCGCGCTCGCCGTCCATTTGACGAACGAGGACATGGGCCGCATCGACCGCGTGCTGCCGCCCGGCGCCGCGGCCGGCGAGCGCTATCCGGCGCAGGGCATGCGCGCGCTCAACCGTTGACGCGCTCGCTGCACTGCACGTGAAATGAGAGTCAGACGCGAATTATTTGCGTTCGGCCACCCCTGATCGGGGTCTGACCCGCATTTCAATCGGCGAAGCGCACACGCTCGCGCTGCGCACGCAGCCGCGGATCGTGCGACTTCACGAGCACCGGCCGCCCTTCGAGCATTTCGAAGCAGCGCTCGAGCGTCTCGTCCTCGAGCCTCGCCATCGCCTCGTGCGTATAGAACGTGAGGTGCGGCCACAGCAGCACGTTATCCATCGCGAAGAGCGGCGACAGCGGATGGCCCGCGAGCGCGAGCGGCTCGTCGCTGTACACGTCGAGCCCGGCACCGGCGATGCGCTGCGTGGTGAGCGCGTGCACGAGCGCCGCTTCGTCGACCAGCGCACCGCGCGACACATTGACGAGCCAGGCCGACGATTTCATCGCCGCGAACTCGCGTTCGCCGATCGAGCGACGCGTGTCGGCGTTGAGCACGCAATGCAGCGACACGACGTCGCAACGCCCGAGCATCGCGACGAGGTCGTCGCACTTCTCGACGCCCGCGCGCTGCATGGGCGTCGCATCGACGTGCGGGTCGTAACCGAGCACGCGCATGCGGAACCCCTGTCCCGCCATGCGCGCGACACTGCGGCCGATGCGACCGACGCCGACGAGCCCAAGCGTCTTGCCGGCGAGGTCGGACGCGAGCCAGCGCTGCTCGGGCCACGCCCACCCTTCCGTTTCCATCTGCCGCTGCAGGGGCTTGAACCTCCGCGCGAGCCCGAGCATCAGCGCCATCGCGCCTTCGGCGACGGTCTCCTCGGCGTACTCGGGAATGTTCACCACCGGGATTCCGCGACGCGTTGCCGCAGGAATGTCGATCGCGTCGATGCCCACACCGTACTTGACGATGCCCTTCAGCCGCGTGGCAGCGTCGATCACCTGCGCAGGAATCTGCGCGTAGCACATGAGCAAAAGATCGGCGTCGCGCACCTCGCGCGCGAGCGTGTCGGTCGACGTGGTTTCGGGCAGCAGCACGAGCGTGGCGCCGTACACGCGCAGCCGCCGGTCGACGTTCGGCAGCTCGAGCTCGGCGTCGGTGCGCACGATCTTCATCGTCGCACCGCGCGCATCGGGTCGATCATGGGCTGCACGTCATGATCGCACGCTCGACGATATCGAGCGCGCGATCGAGATCCGCCTCGTCGATGACGAGCGGCGGCGAAAGCACGAGCACGTTGCCCTGCCCCACCTTGAACGACATCCCGTTCGACAGGCATTCGTACAGCACGCGCTCGGCGAGATCGCGGGCCGGCGCGTGCGAAACGGGATCGACGAGCTCGACACCGAGCAGAAGACCGATGCCGCGGACGTCGCCGACGACCCGCAGGCGCCGCTGCACCTCGTAAAGCCGCGCGAGCGCACGCTCGCCGAGTCGCGTCGCGCGCGCGCAGAGCCGCTCGTCCGCGATCACGTCGAGCGTTGCGAGCGCCGCGGCGCAACCGACCGAGCTCTTCTCGTGCGTGTAATGGCCGAGCGCGCGATCGCCCGCGACGTCGAGGCCTTCGCGCGCGATCAGCGCCGCCATCGGGAACACGCCGCCGCCGAGGCCCTTGCCGAGCACGACCATGTCGGGAACGATGCCGTAGTGCTCGAACGCGAACACCGTGCCGGTCCGGCCGAGGCCGATCGGGATCTCGTCGAGGATCAGGAGCGCGCCGTGGCGGTCGCACGCTGCACGCAGCCGTTCGTAATACGCGCGCGGCGGCACCTGCACGTCCGTCGAGCGGATGGTCTCGACGACGACCGCCGCCACGTCCTCCTCCTTGCCGAGCACGTAGTCGACATAATCGGCGCAGCGCGCATTGCACGTGCCGCCGCACCCGAAATTGCATCCGCGCGGATCGCACGGCTGCACGTGCTCGGTGCCCGGCAAAAGCGGGCCCATGTCGCGGCGGAAGGTCGCCTCGCCGCCGATCGAGATCGCGTCGAGCGACGCGCCGTGGAACGCGTCCCACATCGAGATCGTCTTGTGGCGCCCCGTGGCGATGCGCGCGAGCTTCAGCGCGATGCCGATCGCCTCGGCGCCGCCCGGCGCGAACAGCACCTTCGACAGATCGCCCGGCGCGAGGTCGACCAGACGCCGCGCGAGCGTGACCGCATAGTCGTTGGTGAAGCGGCGCGGCGAGAACGGCAGCACGTCGAGCGCCTGCTTCACTGCGTCGATCACGCGCGGGTGGCCGTGGCCGACCTGATGCACGCTGTTGCCGTGGAAGTCCATGAAGCGACGTCCTTCCACGTCGGTCAGCCAGATGCCCGACGCCGACGCGAGCGCATTCATGCACGGCGTCGACAGCGACTGATGCAGGAAGTATTTCGCGTCGTCGTCGAGCAACGCGCGCGTCGTCGGGCCGACGTGCGCGGCCTCCCATTCGCGCCGGCGCGGCGACAAGTTGACGTCGCCCTCGGCAGCGGCGTCGTGGCCGTCCGCAGGCACGCGTGGCGGGATCACGAGACCAGGTTCCGCGCGTGCGTCACGTCACTTCACGTTGCCGCAGTTCGCCGACACCCAGCGCGCCTTCTGCTGCAGCTTCGTCTCGCCGCTCTTGCTGCCGCGGCTCGTCATGTCGAGGTTGAAGTGCTCCGACGACAGGTCGTAGATGCGTCCTTCGATCTGCCGCGTCTCGCCGTCGTCGTCCTTGCACACGCCGGTGAAGCGAACCTCGTTGCCGCTGCGCGACACCATCTTGCTCTTGCAATTGCCGTTGTCGTTGCTCTTGCCCCGCAGGAAGCCGTCGACCGAGTCCTTCTCCTCCTCGACGTCCTGCGGCGTCAGGCACATGCGCATCGTCACGGAATCGGCGCCGAACGAAATGCCGCGCTGCTTCATGTACTGCTCCATTTGCGCACGCTGCTCGGGCGGCATCTGCGCCATGTGCTCCTGCATGTCGGGCATGCCCTGCGCTTCGAAGCCGCTGCTCTTCAACTGCATTTCCCACAGGCCGGCCTTGCGCTGCGGGATCTGCGCGTTCACGCTCGCCGCAAAGACGGCGGCCAGCGCGGCGCCCACCACGACTCTCGACAGCTTCATCGAACGACTCCAGGTTTCATCGAGACGCGGCGATTCTAACGTCGCCGGGCCGTCGCCTTGCCGCCGCCGATCGGGTGCGCGCGCGCCCGCGGCTGCAGTCCGACGCAACGTCGTCTGCACGACGCTTCCCGGGCGGATCTCGATCGGGTCGAACTCGAGCGTGTCGACGAACGCCACCGAGCGGCGGCGCGGCGCTCACGCGCTCGTCGAGGCTCACGCGCACCGCCGAATTCGCCGCGAGGAAGGTTGCATCGCAGACCGCGACGAACATGCGCAGCGTCGCCGGATCGATGCCCCGCTTCATGGCGGGCGAGTATCGCACGCGTTCCGAACGGGAACGACCGGCGTTCCGAAATAGCGCGACCGCTCCGATCGGGAACGGCTATAGTGACCGATCGCCTCTTTTCGCCGTGCCATGGATCTTCCCGATCACGCTCGAGAGCGAGTCGTCATTCGAGAAGTGGGACTTCGCGACGGCCTGCAAAGCATCGCGACGATTCTGTCCACCGACCGCAAGCGTGAATGGATCCGTGCGGCGTGCGAGGCCGGCATGCGCGAGATCGAGGTCGGCTCGTTCGTGCCGTCGCGCCTGCTGCCGCAACTCGCCGACACCGCAGAGCTCGTGCCGTTCGCGAAATCGCTGCCCGGCCTGACCGTCTCCGTGCTGGTGCCCAATCTCAGGGGCGCCGAACGCGCGCTCGGCGCGAACGCGGATCTCATGATCGTGCCGCTGTCGGCGAGTCACGCGCACAGCCTCGCGAACCTGCGCAAGACGCCCGACGAAGTCGTCGCCGAAGTCGCACGCATCCGCGCCGTGCGCGACGCCGCGGGATCGAAAACGCTGATCGAAGGCGGCGTCGGCACCGCGTTCGGCTGCACGATCCAGGGCGAGGTTGCACGAGGCGAAGTGCTGCGCCTCGTGCAGGCGCTGCTCGACGCCGGCGCCGATCGCATCAGCCTCGCCGACACCGTCGGTTACGCCGATCCTGCAGCGGTTCGCGCGCTCTTCGCCGATGCGGTCAAGATCGCCGGCCAGCGCTTCTGGTCGGGCCACTTCCACGACACGCGCGGCCTCGCGCTCGCCAACGTGCATGCCGCGCTCGACGTCGGCGTGCGGCGGTTCGACGCTTCGCTCGGCGGCATCGGCGGCTGCCCGTATGCACCGGGCGCCAGCGGCAACGTGACCACCGAGGATCTCGCGTTCATGCTGGCAAGCATGGGTTACGACACCGGCGTGGACGTCGAGCGGCTGCTCGACCTGCGCGCACAGGTGGCGGGGTGGCTCGCCGGCGAGGAACTGCACGGCACGCTGTGGCGCGCCGGGCTGCCGAAGACCTTTCATCGGGAAGCACGATGACGAACGTCACGGACACGAACACCGCGGCCGCACAACGCCTGCCGCTCGACGGCGTCCGCGTGATCGAATTCACGCACATGATCATGGGCCCGACCTGCGGCATGATCCTCGCCGACCTCGGCGCGGAAGTGATCAAGATCGAGCCGCCCGGTGGCGATCGCACCCGCAAGCTTCCGGGCCTCGGCATCGGCTTCTTCCGCACGTTCAACCGCAACAAGAAGAGCGTCGTGCTGGACATCACGACGCCGGAAGGCCGCGACACCGTCACCGGCCTGATCGGCGAAGCGGACGTCGTGATCGAGAACTTCCGTCCGGGGCTCATGCGCTCGCTCGGCCTCGACTACGAGACCTTGTCGCAGCGCTTTCCGCGGCTCATCTACGCGTCGCACAAAGGCTTCCTGCCGGGCCCCTACGAGCACCGGCTGGCGCTCGACGAAGTCGTGCAGATGATGGCCGGCCTCGCCTACATGACCGGGCCGCCGGGGCGGCCGCTTCGCGCCGGCGCCTCGGTCAACGACATCATGGGCGGCATGTTCGGCGCGATCGGCATCATGGCGGCGCTGCTCGAGCGCCAGCGCACCGGGCGCGGACAGGAGGTGCAGAGCGCGCTCTTCGAAAACTGCGTGTTCCTCGTCGCGTCGCACATGCAGCAGTTCTCGATGACCGGCGAAGCGCCGCGGCCGTGTCCCGCGCGCTTCTCGCCGTGGAGCGTCTACGACGTGTTCACGCTAGCCGAGGGCGAGCAGCTTTTCATCGGCGCCGTCAACGACAAGCAGTTCCAGGTGCTGTGCCGCGTGCTCGACGCACCGCAGCTCGCGAACGACCCGGCGCTCGCGACGAACGAAGAGCGCGTGCATGCACGTCCCGACCTGCTGAAGCGCCTCGGCGACATCCTCGTCCATCATCGCGCCGACGACCTCGCCGCGAAGCTCGAAGCCGCGGGCCTGCCGTACGCACCGATCGCGCGTCCCGACCAGTTGCTCGACGACCCGCATCTTCGCGCGAGTCACGGACTCATGACGATGCAGACGGACGAAGGAACGACCACCGACGTCGTGCCGCTGCCGCTCACGCTCGGCGGCCGCCGTCCGGGCGTACGCATGCCGCTGTCGCGCGCCGGCGAACACAACGAAGACGTGCTCGGCACGCAACCCAAGCGAAACGATCACTGAACGTTGCGGGCGTCGCGCACGCCTGCATTCACTCGAGGAGGAGACATGCGTTTGATCGGATGGACGGCCCTCGTGGCTGCGCTCGGCATCGCGGGCCCCGCGCTTGCCGCCGACTACACGATGCGGATCAGCCACCAGTTCCCGCCGACCCATCACACGGCGAAGGCGCTCGACCAGTTCGCCGCGGACGTCAAGGCGGCGACCGGCGGCAAGGTGGAGGTGCAGATCTTCGGCGCCGAGCAGCTCTTCAAGGCGAACCAGAACATTCCCGCCGTCGCGCGCGGCCAGGTCGAGGCGGCCGCGATCGTCGACCTGTCGTGGACGAGCACGATTCCCGAGATGGCGGTGACGACGATCCCGTATCTCGTCACGCGCGCCGAGCAGTTGCGCAAGTTCCCGGCGTCCGACGTCGCCGCGCTCCTCGACAGGAAGATGGATGCGAAAGGCGTGCACAACATCGCATGGCTCGTCGATGCGAACAACGCGGTGATCACGTCGAGCAAGAAGCCGCTCATCACGCCCGGCGATTTCAAGGGCGTGAAGATCCGCGGCCTGTCGAAGCTCTTCGACGCGAGCCTCGTCGCGATGGGCGCATCGCCGTCGGCAATGCCGGGCTCCGAGGTGTACCAGGCGCTGCAGTCGGGCGTGCTCGACGCCGGCATCACGAGCCTCGACGCCGCCTATGCGCGCCGCTATTACGAGGTGCAGAAATACGGCGTCGCGAGCAACCTCTTCACCGTGCACGAAACGCTGATCGTCAATCCCGCGTGGTGGGAAAAGCTGCCCGCGGACGCGAAGAAGGCGATCGAGACGGCGGCGCACAAGGCCGAGGAAGCGCTGCTGCCGAAAGCCGATGGCCTCGACCCGGCGGAACTCGCGAAGCTTCGCGACAAGGGCATGCAGGTGACGGTGCTGACCCCCGATCAGGTGAAGGTGCTCGGGGCCGTGATGCAGCCGCCGGTGATGAAGGCGTTCGAAGCGTCGGCGCCCGACGCACCGAAGGTGCTGGAGATGGCGCGCAAACTGTAAATGCGGGCTTTTCAGCGCCTCGTCGGCGCGGTCACCTGGATCGCGACGGCGCTGTCCGCGGCGGGCGTTCTCGCGGCGCTCGCCTTCGTGACGTACGGCGTGATCATGCGCTACGTCTTCAACAGCGCGCCCACGTGGGTCGACGACACGGTGGGCTACATGCTCGTCGGCATCGTGATGCTCGCCGCCGCGACCACGCTGCGGCAGGGTTCGCACATCAGCGTCGACATCCTGACCACGAAGCTGACCGGCAAGCGCCGCCGCATCGCCGACGCGTGGTCGATGCTGGCCGTGCTCGTGTTCTCGATCGTGCTGATCGTCAACGGCTGGCAGACGGCGATGTTCTCGAAGATGCTCGGCCTCAACACGACCGGCAACGTCGAGATTCCCGTGTTCTGGCTGCAGCTCCTGATGCCGATCGGCGGCGTGCTGCTGCTGCTCGCGTCGATCGAAGGCCTGCTGCGCATCGCACTCGGCATCCCGCTGCCGCACGAGCAGCACCTGGAAGATGCTGAATGACGCTCCTCGCGATTCTCGCCGGGCTGATCCTGCTGCTGTTCACCGGCCTGCCGATCTTCGCCGGCCTGTCGCTCTTCGGCGGCGCGCTGCTCATGCTGACGCAAGGCGAGCTCGGCGCGGTGACCGACGTCATGTTCGGCGAGATCTCGCGCTACCTGCTCGTCACGATCCCGCTTTTCGCGTTCATGGCGCACGTGATGATCAGCGCGCGAATCGTCGACGACCTTTACGGCACCGCGTACACGTTGACGCGCCACCTGCCCGGCGGCCTCGCGATCGCCACGATCCTCGCCTGCACGATCTTCGCGGCGATTTCGGGATCGAGTGTGGCCACCGCGCTCACGATCGGCTCGGTGGCGATCCCGCAGATGATCCGCTTCGGCTACGACCCGGAGGCCGCCTACGGCCTCGTCGCCGCCGGCGGCACGCTCGGCATCCTGATTCCGCCGTCGGGACCGATGGTGCTCTACGGCGTCGTCAGCGACACATCGATCGGCGGTCTCTTCATGGCCGGCGTGCTGCCCGGCCTGATGATCGCCGCGATCTTCATCGCGTTCAGCATGGCACGCAGCACCCTGGGCGGCAGCACGGTGCAGCGCGAGCCACGCGCGACGCTCGGCGAAGCATGGACCGCGATCCGCAAGGCGTTGTGGGCGCTGTCGCTGCCGGTGCTCGTGCTCGGCGGCATGTACGCCGGCGTGTTCACCGCAACGGAGGCCGCCGCCGCAGGTGCGGCGCTCGCACTTTCGATCGGCATCTTCGTCTACCGGACGGTGGGCCTGCGCGAGACCTGGCAGGCGGCGCTCGATGCGAGCCGCACGTCGGCGATGCTGTTCATGATCGTCGCCGGCGCGTCGGTGTTCGCGCACGTCGTCACCAAGATGCGCATTCCGCAGCAGATCGTGCAGGTCGTCGTCAGCATGGACATCGGCATCGCGGGCTTCCTGATCGCGATGATGGTGCTGATCTTCATCCTCGGCATGTTCCTCGAGTCGGTCGCGATCATCCTCGTGACGACCCCGGTGATCCTGCCGGTGATGGCGACGTTGCACGTCGACCCGATCTGGTACGGCGTGCTGCTCACGATCAACCTCGAGCTCGCGCAGATCACGCCCCCGGTGGGCATGAACCTCTTCACGATCCGCGCGATCAGCAACGCGCCGCTCGGCCACATCATCGCCGGCTCGTTCCCGTACGTGCTGCTGTTGATCCTCGGGCTCGCCATCGTGATGACCTGGCCGCAGATCGCGCTGTGGCTGCCGGGTACCATGCTGAACCTGCGGTAGGCGCCGAGGCATTCACGGCGCCGCCGGATCACCGTCACCATGTCGATTCGATGTCCAGGCAACGAGGGACGTATCCCTTTGACGTTTCAAGTTAACGCGCCAGCGAGGAGCGAGCCATGACCGACCTCTTCGACAATCCGATGGGCCTCGCGGGCTTCGAATTCGTCGAGTTCGCGTCCCCCACACCCAACCTGCTCGAGCCGATCTTCGAGAAGATGGGCTTCAGGCACGTCGCGAACCACCGCTCGAAGGACGTCGCGCTCTACCGCCAGGGCGAGATCAACTTCATCGTCAACCGCGAGCCGCGCAGTGCCGCGTACTACTTCGCGGCCGAGCACGGTCCGTCGGCGTGCGGCATGGCGTTTCGCGTGCACGACGCGCACAGGGCGTACCGGCGTGCGCTCGAGCTCGGCGCGCAGCCCGTCGACATGCCGACCGGCCCGATGGAGCTGCGGCTGCCGGCGATCAGGGGCATCGGCGGCGCGCCGCTGTACCTGATCGACCGCTACGACGAAGGCAAGTCGATCTACGACATCGACTTCGAGTTCCTCGACGGCGTCGAGCGCAAGCCCGCGGGTTACGGGTTGCGGCTGATCGACCACCTGACGCACAACGTGTATCGCGGGCGCATGGCGTACTGGGCCGACTTCTACGCGCGCCTCTTCAACTTCCGCGAGATCCGCTACTTCGACATCAAGGGCGAATACACGGGCCTCACGTCGCGCGCGATGACCGCGCCCGACGGGAAGATCCGCATTCCGCTGAACGAGGAAGCGTCGCGCACCACCGGCCAGATCGAGGAATTCCTGATGAAGTTCAACGGCGAGGGCATCCAGCACATCGCGCTTCTCACCGACGATCTGCTGGCGACGCTCGACCGGCTGCGCGAAGCCGGCGTGCCGCTGATGGCGCCGCCGCCGGACACGTATTACGAGATGCTCGACGAGCGGCTGCCCGGACACGGCGAGCGCGTGCAGGACCTGCGTGCGCGCGGCGTGCTCGTCGACGGCACCACGGGCGAGAACGGCCGCCGCCTGCTGCTGCAGATCTTCTCGGAGGCGCTGTTCGGTCCCGTGTTCTTCGAGTTCATCGAACGCAAGGGCGACGAGGGCTTCGGCGAGGGCAACTTCAAGGCGCTGTTCGAATCGATGGAGCGCGATCAGGTCAAGCGTGGCGTGATCGACGCCGCGCACTGACGGCAACGCGTCAGCGA
The DNA here is from genome assembly GCA_025927765.1 of Burkholderiales bacterium. Classification (GTDB taxonomy): domain Bacteria; phylum Pseudomonadota; class Gammaproteobacteria; order Burkholderiales; family Casimicrobiaceae; genus VBCG01. The sequence continues at coordinate 44,746 of JAICKU010000007.1, read as the reverse complement.
AAGCGCCGCGCGTCGAACGGCGCCATCGGAATCTCGGGCGCCACGCAAGACAGCAGTTGCGCCACCACGTGCCCCGTGCGCGCCGACGCCGACAAGCCGACGTGACCGTGGCCGAACGCGTACACGACGTCGCGCGTCGCGCTCGCGTAGCCGATGCACGGCAGGCCGTCGGGCGTGCTCGGCCGCCGGCCGAGCCAATACCGGACGCGGCCAGGATCGAGCTTGCGCGGCAACGCCGGAAACAGCTCGAGGCCCAGATCGCGAACCACCGCCGCGCGGCGCCAGTTCGGCGCGGCGTCGTGCGGCGCGATTTCCACCTGGCCGCCGATGCGTAACCCGCCGTTCATCGCCGTCGCGACCACCTTCGCGTCCATCGCCATGATCGGCGTGTCGGGCGATGCCTCGGGAGCGTCGATCGACGCGTGGTAGCCGCGCTCGGTCAGCAGCGGCACGCGGTCGCCCGCGGCCTTCGCAAGCGGCGCCGAGCGGCTGCCCGCCGCGATCACCGCCGCGTCGGCATCGAAGTCGCCCGCGTCGGTGGTCACTGCACGCAGCCGTCCGCTTTCGATGCGCAATCCCGTTGCGCGCGCCTGCACATGCCGCGCTCCTGATCCGAGTGCGTGCGCGAAGAGCGCCTGCGTGTAGCGTGCAGGATCGCGGCAGTGCCCGGCTTCCTCGACGTGCACCGCGAACGTGTAGCGCTCGTCGAGCGCCGGCTCGCGGCGACGCAATGCATCGGCATCGAGCTCGCGCCAGCTCACGCCGACGTCGCGCCGCATGCGCCACGCCATCGCGTCACGCGCGAAGGCGTCGCGCGAGCGATAGACGTGCAGCACGCCGGTGCGCGCGATCAGCGCCGGCACACCCGCCGATTGCGCGATTTCGGCGTGCAGCTGCGGCGCATCGACGAGCAGGCTGCGCAGCGCGTGCGCCGTGCCGGCGACGCGCGCCCACGTCGCGCCGCCGGCGACGTAGCGAACGAGCCACGGCAGCGCACGCGGCAGGTACGTCCACTCGAGCGATACCGGCCCGAGCGGGTCGCTGAGGTAGCCCGGGATCTTCTTCCACGTACCGGGCTGCGCAGTGGGGATGACCGAGTGCGTCGACAGCCAGCCCAGGTTGCCCGAGCTCGCCGCCTGGTCGCCGCCCGGCTCCGCGGGCTCGACGATCGTCACGTCGTGGCCGGCGCGCAACGCGTGCACGGCGCACATCGCGCCCACGATGCCCGCGCCGACGACCACCGCATGTCGACTCATCGAAAAGTTCGGGCCGGTGCTCGCACCCCGCCAGCATAATGCGTCCCGCGATCCGGATTTCCCGAACCACTAGAAGCGACGCTCGATGAACGACCCCGCCGGCGCCGTCGCCGTGCCACTCATGCTGCTCGTCGCCGCGCTCAGCGTGATCGCGCGCCGCTTCGGCGTGCCGTCGCCGATGCTGATGCTCGTGGCCGGCACCGCCATCGCGTTCGTGCCCGGGATGCCGGCGCTGTCGCTCACCCCCGCCATCGTGCTGCTGTGGCTGCTGCCGCCGCTCCTCTATTCGTCGGGCGTGGGCATGAGCTGGCGAGGCTTTCGCTCGAGCCTGCGACCGATCATGCTGCTCGCGATCGGCCTCGTGCTCGCGACCGCGTCGGCCATCGCGGCGCTGGCGCATGTCGCGCTCGGCATGCCGTGGGCGGTGGGCTTCGTGCTCGGCGCCATCGTGTCGCCGCCCGACGCCGTCGCGCCGATCGCGATCCTGCGTGCGCTGCACCTGCCACGGCGCCTCGTCACGATCCTCGAGGGTGAAAGCCTCGTCAACGACGCGACGGCGCTGGTGACGCTGAGCTTCGCCACCGCCGCGGTCGTCACCGGCGGGTTCTCGTTCACGTCGGCGGTGATGGAGTTCGTCGCGATCCTCGTCGGCGAGATCGTCCTCGGCATCGTCGTCGGCTGGCTGATGCTGCGCGTTCGACAGTTCGCCGCCGATGCGCGCGCCGAGGTGCTGCTCGCGCTCGCGACGCCGTACATCGCGTTCTGGCCCGCGCATGCGGCCGGCGGCTCGGGCGTCATCGCGTGCGTGGCTTCAGGGCTGTATGTCTCGTGGAACGGGCGCCGCCTCATCCGTCCCGACACGCGACTGCAGGGCTATTTCATCTGGGACCTCGTCGTCTGGGCGACCGAGGCGGTGATCTTCTTCCTCGCCGGCCTGCAGGCGCGCGAAGTGTTCGGCGCGCTCGGCGACGGTACCTGGACGCGCGCAGTCGTCGCCGGCGTGCTCGTCACGCTCGCGGTGGTGGTCGTGCGCTTCGCGTGGGTGTTCGCCGCGACCTACCTGCCGCGCAAGATCTTCCCGGGCATCACGCGCGCCAACCCCGCGCCCGGGTGGCGCTTCACGTTCATGATCGCGTTCTGCGGCCTGCGCGGCGCGGTGAGCCTCGTCGCCGCGCTGCTGGTGCCGGCGACGATCGACGGCCAGCCGTTCCCCGAGCGCAACGTCGTGCTGTTCGCCACGTACTGCGTGGTCGTGTTCACGCTCGTCGGGCTCGGCTCGGCGCTGCCCGCCGTCGCACGGCGCCTCGGCATCGATCGCGTGGGCGCCGACGAGGCCGCCCAGAACGCGCACGAGGAGCAGGAAGCGCGTCTGTCGGGCATCGAGGCCGCCCAGCGCTTCCTGACTTCGACGCCCGCGCCATCGGCCGCGGAAGCGCGCGCGCTGCTGGGCGACGAGTTGTCGCAGCGGCGCGCAATGGCGCTGCATCGCCGCGAAGGGCAATGCGGCGCAGCGGAAATGCAGGACGTGATGCTGCGCCTCGAGATGATCGGCGTCGAGCGCGCGGCCATCAGCGACGCCTACGAGGCGAACCACCTGACCGACGAAGCCCGCCGCCGCATCGAGCGCGAGCTCGATCTCGAGGAGGCGCGACTGCGGCAAAGCCTTGCGCGCTGAGGCGCGTTCACGCGGCAACCGGGCGCATGAAGCGCTCGCCCCCGAGAAGTGGGAAAAGTAGGGACGGACTCTACTTCTTGAAACCCTACTTCTTGCCGCGGCACTTCATGCGATCGCAATTCGCTCGCCGGTGGCCGCCGCGCGCGCGATGGCGAGGGTGACGCGAAGCGTTGCCAGGGCGTCGCGACCGCTGACCCGCGGTTGCGCTTCGCCGCGCGCCACCGCGCAGAAATGGCTGAGTTGCCGAACGAGCGGATCGGCGCGCTGCGCGTCGACGACCGTCGTCGCGTACGGCGCCGTCCACGACGCTTCGCCGTCGTAGGTGCGCAGGCGCATCGTCGGCACGCCGAGCGAGCCGCGCGTGCCCGACAGCACGTAGCAATCCTCGTCGTCGCAACGTGCGTACATCGCGTTCTCGCCGCTCGTCTGCTCCCAGCTCTTCACCGACGCCGCGCTGTCGGAGAGCATGAACGTGCCGAGCGCGCCGTTCGCAAAGCGCAGCACGATCGCGGCCGTATCCTCGACGGCGTGGCCGCGCGCCGCCGACGATGCGATCGCCTGCACCTCGACGATGTCGCCGCAGAGCATGCGCAGGTCGTCGACCTCGTGGATCATGTTGATGAGCAGAGGGCCGCCGCCCGGCTGCGTGCGCCAGGGCGCCTCGGCGAAGTAGCGATCGGGCTTGCGGAACGTGGCGCTGCCGGTGACCGTGACGAGCGGGCCGAGCCTGCCTTCGTCGACGATCGCTTGCGCCGCAGCGAGCAACGGACTGTGCCGGCGATGATGACCGACGAGAAGCGGCACGCCGGCGCGCTCGGCCGCTTGCACGAGTTCGTCGGCGCCCTCGAGCGTGTCGGCGATCGGCTTTTCGACGAGCGCCGGGATGCCGCTCGCCACGCACGCGAGGCCGTCCGCGACATGCGACGCATTGGGCGTGGCGACGATCACGGCCTCGGGACGAACGGCGTCGAGCAGCGCGTCGAGGCGCGGAAAGAGCGGCACGCGAAGCGTCCGCGCGAGATCGACCGCAGGCGGCGCGGGATCGGCGAGCGCGACCAGCGTCGCTTCGTCGCTCTCGCGCACGAGTTCGATGTGGCGGCGTCCGATGACACCCGCGCCCGCCACCGCTATCCTTGTTCGCACCATCGTCATCTCATCGTCGTTGGCGACGCGCATTGTAGGCAACGAGCGCGCGACCGGCGCCGATCGAGCAAACCCGCATGCCCAACGAGCACGACCGCAACGACGAAGACAGGTCCGCCTTCGCCGCGTTCGCGCTCGAGGTCCATCCGCAAGCGCCGCTGCGCACCGCCGTCACGCGCGCGTATCGCGCCCCGGAGCCGCAGTGCGTTTCGTCGCTTCTCGACGCGGCACGGCTGCCGCCGGCGCAGGCGGAAGCCGCGCACGCCCTCGCCTTCCATCTAGCAGTGAACCTGCGCGCGCGCGGTGCGGGCACCGGCCGTGAAGGCCGCGTGCAGCGCCTGCTGCAGGAATTCGCGCTGTCGTCGCCCGAAGGCATCGCGCTCATGTGCCTCGCCGAGGCGCTGTTGCGCATTCCCGACATGGCCACGCGCGATGCGCTGATCCGAGACAAGGTGTCGCGCGGCAACTGGCGCGAGCACGTCGGGCAAAGCGCGTCGCTCTTCGTCAATGCCGCAGCGTGGGGACTGCTGCTGACCGGCCGGCTGGTTTCGACGCACAATGAAACGGGCCTCGCGAACGCGCTCACGCGCCTCATTGCACGTAGCGGCGAGCCGATCGTGCGCCGCGGCGTCGACCTCGCGATGCGCCTGATGGGCGAGCAGTTCGTCGCGGGCGAGACGATCGGCGAGGCGCTCGCCAAGGGGCGCCGCCGTGAAGCGCAGGGCTTTCGCTATTCGTTCGACATGCTGGGCGAAGCCGCGATGACCGACGACGACGCGCAGCGCTATCTCGCCGCGTACGAGCACGCGATCGACGCGATCGGCCAGACCTCGTCGGGCCGCGGCGTCCATGACGGCAACGGCATCTCGATCAAGCTCTCCGCGCTGCATCCGCGTTACGTTCGCTCGCAGCACGAACGGGTGATGGCCGAGCTCTATCCGCGGCTCGCCCATCTCGCGCTCCAGGCGCGCCGACTCGACGTCGGCCTCAACATCGACGCCGAGGAAGCCGAGCGCCTCGACCTGTCGCTCGATCTCCTCGAGCGCCTGTGCTTCGAGCCCGGGCTCGCTGGATGGAACGGCGTGGGCTTCGTCGTGCAGGCGTACCAGAAGCGCTGCCCGTTTGCGATCGATGTCCTGGTCGATCTCGCGCAGCGCAGCGAGCGCCGGCTGATGGTGCGCCTCGTCAAGGGCGCGTATTGGGACAGCGAGATCAAGCGCGCGCAGGTCGACGGCCTCGAAGATTATCCCGTGTACACGCGCAAGGCGCACACCGACGTGTCGTACCTCGCGTGCGCGCGGAAGCTGCTTGCGGCGCCACTGCACCTCTACCCGCAATTCGCGACGCACAACGCGTACACGCTCGCCGCCGTCTACGAAATGGCGGGCCCGCAGGCGTTCGTGCCGGGCCAATACGAGTTCCAATGCCTGCACGGCATGGGCGAACCGCTGTACGAGCAGGTGGTGGCGAAGGCGTCCGCCGGGGGCCTCGGCCGGCCCTGCCGCATCTATGCGCCCGTCGGCACGCACGAAACGCTGCTCGCGTACCTCGTGCGGCGCCTGCTCGAGAACGGCGCGAACACGTCGTTCGTCAACCGCATCGCCGATCCGTCGATTCCGATCGACGAGCTGATTGCCGATCCCGTGGCGCTCGTCGAACGCGACGCGGCAGCAAGCGGCGTCCTCGGTGCGCCGCATCCGCGCATTCCGCTGCCGCGCGCGCTCTTCGGCGACGTGCGCAGGAATTCGTCGGGGCTCGACCTCACCGACGAAGCGCGGCTCGCGTCGCTCGCGGATGCGGTGCAGATCCCGCAGCGCTGGCGCGCGTCGCCGACCTTCGGCGCGGCCGCGCAAGCGCCGCTTGCGATTTGCAATCCTGCAGATCGAACGGACGTCGTGGGCGAAGTCGTCGAGGCGACGCGCGCCGACGTCGCGCTCGCCCTCGATCGCGCTGCAGCGGCATGCGATGCATGGGCCGCAAAGCCGGTCGACGTGCGCGCCGCGATGCTCGAGCTTACGGCAGAGGCGATGGAAGGCGAGATGGAACGCCTCGTGCCGCTGATCGTCCGCGAAGCAGGCAAGACGTACGCGAACGCGATCGGCGAGGTGCGCGAGGCGGTCGACTTCCTGCGCTACTACGCGGCGCAGGCGCGTGCGCTCGTCGCGGCGCGAAGCGAAGCGCTCGGCGTCGTCGCATGCATCAGCCCATGGAACTTCCCGCTGTCGATCTTCACCGGGCAGGTCGCTGCCGCGCTCGCGGCCGGCAACGCCGTCGTCGCCAAGCCCGCCGAGCAGACGCCGCTGATCGCGGCGCAGGCGATCCGGCTGCTGCACGGCGCGGGCGTGCCGCGGCAAGCCGTGCAGTTGCTTCCGGGGCGCGGCGAGACGGTGGGCGCTGCGCTCGTCGCCGACGTTCGGGTGCGCGGCGTGCTCTTCACCGGCTCGAACGACGCCGCACGCCACATCGCGAACGCCCTTGCGGGCCGCGTCGACGCGCGCGGCCGTCTCCCGGTGCTCGTGGCCGAAACCGGCGGCCAGAACGCGATGATCGTCGATTCGTCGGCGCTGGCCGAACAGGTGGTCGCCGATGTCGTCGCCTCGGCGTTCGACAGCACGGGGCAACGCTGTTCGGCGCTGCGCGCGCTGTGCGTGCAGGACGACGTCGCCGATCGCATCGTCGCGATGTTGCGCGGCGCCATGCGGGAGCTGCGGATGGGATCGACGGTGCGCCTCGCGACCGACGTGGGCCCGGTGATCGACGACGACGCGCGCGCAGCGATCGAGCGGCACGTGGACGCGATGCGCGCCGCCGGCCGGCGCGTCGATCGCCTGGCATGGAACGCCGGCGACGCATCGTTGCGCGCAGGCTGCTTCGTGGCGCCCACGTTGATCGAGCTCGCCCGCGTCGACGAGCTCACGCGCGAAGTGTTCGGCCCGGTGCTCCACGTCTTTCGCTACCGGCGCGACGATCTGCCACAGGTGATCGACGCGATCAACGCGACCGGCTACGGCCTCACGCTCGGCGTGCACAGCCGGATCGACGAGACGATCGATCTCGTCGCATCGCGCGCGCGGGCGGGCAACGTCTACGTCAATCGCAACGTGATCGGCGCGGTCGTCGGCGTGCAGCCGTTCGGCGGCGAAGGCCTGTCGGGTACCGGGCCGAAGGCCGGCGGCCCGCTGTACCTGCATCGGCTGCTGGCGCGCTGCGACGTCGCCCCGCTCGCGCACGCCGACGTCGATCGCGTGACGGGACCCTTGATGAATGCCGAGCCGCAACGGCTTGCGCCCCTGCGCTCGCTACGCGCGTGGCTTGCGTCGGACCCGCGATACGCGATGCTTGCGCGCGACTGCGAAGCCCTCATCGCACGCTCGCCCGCAGGCCAGACGCGGCTCCTCGCCGGACCCACCGGCGAGCGCAACACCTATTCGCTGCTGCCGCGCCGCCGCGTGCTTTGCATCGCGCCCACCGACGACACGCTGCTCGCGCAGCTCGCGGTCGTGCTGGCGGCGGGGAGTCGCGCGCTGTGGCGACACAGCGACAGGGCGCAGGCCCTCGCCGCCGTGCTGCCGGCCGGCGTTCGCGAACGTATCGAGATCGGTGACGAGAATATCGAATTCGACGCAGTGCTCGTGACCGGCAGCCACGACGAGATCGCGCGCATCGCGCAGACGTTCGCGCAGCGGCCGGGCCCGATCGTCGGCATTCAATCGCGGCTCGAGGCAAAGGGCGATGGCTTCGTCGTCGAGCGCCTGCTCGTCGAGCGCAGCCTGGCGATCAATACGGCCGCGGCAGGCGGCAACGCGAGCCTGATGAGCGTCGGGTAAGGCGCCGGCGGCGCCTCACAGACCGTCGCGCTGCCGTGCGGCGCGCACGAGCAGCACGTAGGTCACCGGTGTCGTCAGCACGACGAACACGGCGATCACGATTTCGTGGACGACGGGCCGCGACTCCAGCGTCGAGAACTGCAGCATCGAGGCGAGCAGGATCAGGCCGAGACCGAGCGTCGTGCCCATCGTCGGCGGGTGGATGCGCTCGTAGAACGTGGAGAGGCGCAACAGGCCGATCGATCCGATCAGCGCGAATCCCGCGCCGGCGACGACCAGCGCCGCGACGAGCCACGCGAGCAGCGGCGGCAGATGCGCACTCACCGGACCACCCTCCGCGCTTCGCGCTTCGGGGCTTGTTCGCCCGTGGGGCGGCCCTGCGGGCTCACTCGATCACCTCGCCGCGCAGCAGGAACTTCGCGAGCGCGGCGGTCGACACGAAGCCGAGCATGCCGATCACGAGCGCCATTTCGAAGTACGCGGTGCTCGCTTCGCGCATGCCGAAGGTCAGCAGCAGCAGCATCGCGTTCACGTACATCGCATCGATCGCGAGCACGCGGTCGTGCGCGCGCGGGCCGCGCAGCAGGCGAAGCAGCGTGCACAGCATCGCGAGCGCGAGCATGACCTGCGCGATGGCGAGCGCGGCCGACAGCGGGTCGTTCATTCGAAGATCTCCTTCAACCTCCGCTCGTAGCGGTCCTTGATCGCGCGGCGCGACGCCTCGTCGTCGACGAGGTCGAGCACGTGCATCGTCAGCATGCGCGTGTCCGGGTCGTAGCCCGCCCAGCAGGTGCCCGGTGTCGCGGTGATGATGCACGCGAGCCCGACGAGGGCAACCTCGTTGTCGAGTTCGAGCGGAATGTCGACGAACCCCGGGCGTCCGCGCCGTGCGGCCGGCGCCGCCACCACGCGCGCGACGGCGATGTTCGAGCGAACGATGTCGCCGAGCACGATCGCGACGAGCATCAGCGCCTTGGGGAACGAGCGCAGCCGTGCGCTCGGAACGTCGAGCGCGGCGAGACCGCGCACGCCGGCGAACGCGACGATCATGCCGATCATGACGTGCCCGGGTGAAAGCGTACCGTTCAGTACCACCCACATCACGACGAGCGCGAGCCAGGCGACGGGATAGGGCAGCAGGCGCTTCATCGCGAAAGCACCGACTCGACGTAGCTGCGCGGCGCATGCAGCATCGCTGCGGCTTCGCCGAGATAACGCATCACGGGCGCGGCTTCCACCGTGATCGCCGCACAGAGCGCCAGCAGGAACGCGACCGGCACCATCTCGATGACGCGCACGCGGGGCACCGCGGTATCGGGCGAGGCCCAGAAACGCCGCACGCCCGCGCGGCCCATGCCGATGACCACGGCGAAACCGGACACCAGCAGCAGGACGAGCATCGTCCACGATGCCCCGCTGACCGTTGGCGCGCGAAACAGCGCGTCGAGGAGCGCGAACTTGCCGACGAACCCGGCGAGCGGCGGCAACCCGGCGAGCATCAGCGCACACGCGACGAAGCTCACGCCGAGAAGCGCAACCGCCGCGGGAATCGCGGCGCCCGTCTCGTCGTCCGCCTCGACGCTCCCGCTGCCGGCGGCGAAGGCCTCCGCGGTCACCGCCAGCACGTCGGCACCCGGTGCGCGTCCGCGGTCGACGAGTTCGATCAGCAGGAACAGCGCGCCGCCGGCGAGCGTCGACGCGATCAGGTAGTACAGCGCGGCGCCGGTCACCGCCGGGTCACCGGTGGCGACGACGGCGAGCAGGATGCCCGACGAAACGAGAATGCTGTAGCTCGCGAGCCGCGGCAGGTTCTGCGACGCGATCACGCCGAGCGTGCCGAACGCGATCGTCGCCATGCCGCCGGTCACGAGCCACGTGGCGCCGAAACCCGCGGACGCGCCGCTGCCTGGCGCGAACAGCAGCAGCCACAGGCGCAGCACGACATAGACGCCGACCTTCGTCAGGATCCCGAACAGCGCCGCCGCGGGCGCGCTCGACGCCGAATACGTGCTCGGCAGCCAGAAGCACAACGGCCACATGCCGGCCTTGGTGAGGAACGCGATGCCGAGAATCGCCGCCGCCGATTCCACGAGCACGCGCTCGTGCGACCCGATCATCGCCGCACGCGAGGCGAGGTCGGCGAGATTCAGCGTGCCGGTCGCCGCGTACATGAGGCTGGCGCCGATCAGGAACAGGAGCGACGCGACGAGGTTGACGACGATGTAGTGCAGCGACGCGCGGACGCGCAGCGCGCCGGAGGCGTGCAGCGCGAGCCCGTACGACGCCGCGAGCAGCACCTCGAAGAACACGAACAGGTTGAAGAGATCGCCGGTGAGGAATGCGCCGTTCACGCCCATCAGCAGGAAATGCACGAGCGCGTGGAAGCGCGGCCCTTCGCGCTGCCAGCGCGCGAGCGCGAACACAAGGCATGCGAACCCGAGCGCGCTTGCGAGCAGCGCCATCGCCGCCGACAGGCGATCCGCAACGAGCACGATGCCGAACGGCGCCGGCCAGTCGCCGAGGCGGTACACGTGCGTGCCGGTGGCGTCGACGAGCACCACCAGGGCGGCGGCCGCAGCGACGAGCGCCGCCGTCAGCACGACGCTGATCGCAGCCTTTGCGGCGAGGCGCGTCTCGTCGATCATCAGCGTCACTGCGCCCGCGACGAGCGGCAGCACGATCGGCACGATGACGAGGTGCTCCGACAAAATCATTCGGGCTCCCGCCCGTCGACGTGGTCGGTGCCCGTCAGTCCGCGCGCGGCGAGCAGCACGACCAGCAAAAGCGCCGTCGTCGCGAAGCCGATCACGATCGCTGTCAGCACGAGTGCCTGCGGCAGCGGATCGGCGAACGCCGCCGGATCGGGCGTACCGGCGGCGGCGACGATCGGCGCGGCCCCGATGCGCAGCCGCCCCATCGCGAAGATGAACAGGTTCACCGCATACGACAGCAGCGACAGGCCGATCGCGACCTGGAACGTGCGTGGCCGCAGCAGCAGCCACACGCCGGACGCCGTGAGCACGCCGATCGCGCAGGCAACGACAACCTCGTTCAAGGTTGATCTCGCCGATGCGCGCGCAGCAACTGGTGCGCGAGCGCGATCAGGATCAGCGACGTCGCGCCGATCACAAGCAGGAATACCCCGACGTCGAAGAAGAGCGCGGTCGGCAGATGCAGGCCGGCGAAAAGCGGCACGTCGACGTGCGCGACATGCGACGTCAGGAACGGATGCGCGAAGAACCAGGCGCCGACACCGGTCGCCGCAGCGAGGGCGAGTCCGATGCCCATCAGCCGCACCGGGCGGATGCGCAAGCGATCCTCGACGAAGCGCGTGCCGCCGGCCATGTATTGCACGATCACCGCGATCGCGAACGTGATGCCGCCGACGAAGCCGCCGCCCGGGAGGTCGTGGCCGCGCAGCAGCAGGTACAGCGCGAGCACGACGATCGCCGCGAACATCCCGCGCATGATCACGCCGGGCAGCAGGAGGTCGTCCCCCGAGCGGCGCCCCCTGAGTCCCCGCTGCTGCGGCAGCGGCTCCAGGCTTTCGGCGGGCGGACGAAAGCGTCGCAACAGCGAGTACACGGCCACCGCCACGGCACCGAGCACGGTGATCTCGCCCAGCGTGTCGAAACCGCGGAAGTCGACGAGGATCACGTTGACGACATTCGTGCCGCCGCCTTCGGGCAACGCATGCATCACGAAGAAATCGGAGATCGTGCGTCCGGCCGGTACGCTCATCACCGCGTACGCGAGCGTCGCCATGCCACCGCCCGCCGCGAGCGCGATCGCGAGGTCGCGCACGCGTCGCGGCAGCGCGGCGCGCGCGCCGGCGAGCGTCCACTGGAACGGCACGCGCTTGGGCAGCCAGCGCAGGCCCAGCAGCAACAGCACGGCCGTCACGAGCTCGACGGCGAGCTGCGTGAGTGCCAGGTCGGGCGCCGAGAACCACACGAACGTGATGCACGTGACGAGCCCGGCGCCGCTCGCGAGGATCAGTGCGGTGAGGCGATGGAACTTGGCCTGCCACGCGGCACCGATGGCACACGCGGCGCCGACGATCCACGCGATCGTGAGCGCGGGATCGAGCGTCGAGGCCGTGACGTCGAACGGCAGGCCGCGCTGCCATAGGGGCCACGCGCCGGCGACGAGCGCCGCGACGACGATCAGTCGCAACTGTGGTGAAAGGCGCGTCGTGGCGACGCGGCGCTCGATCGCGCGCGCCCAGCGCCAGGACACGGTCACGAGTACCCGATCGAAAATGCGGCGCGCGTCGATGTCGGGCAGCAACGGCGCGTCGTCGGCGCCGCGCGCGAGATAGCCGCGCAACATGTAATAGAGCAGCGCGCCCCCGGCGAGCGCGACGAGGCTCATCATGAACGGCAGCGTGAAGCCGTGCCATACGGCGAGGCTGTACGCCGGCGTGTCGGGGCCGAGCACGGCGCGCACCGCGACGCGGAGCAGCGGCCCGATCGTCACGGCCGGAAACACGCCGACGACGACGCACGCGAGCACGAGCACCTCGATCGGCACCCGCATCCAGCGCGGCGCCTCGTGCGGCGTGCGCGGCAGGTCGACCGGATCGGGGCCGAAGAACGCGCCGTGGATGAAGCGCAGCGCATAGGCGACGGTGAACGCGCCCGCGACCGTCACGAGATACGGCATCGCGCGGTCGAGCAGCGGCGCCGGCCCTGCAAGGTGCAGTGACTCGGCGAAGAACATTTCCTTCGACAGGAAGCCGTTCAACAGCGGCACGCCGGCCATCGCCGCCGCAGCCACCATCGCGAGCGTCGCGGTGATCGGCATGAAGCGCACGAGCCCGGAAAGGCGCCGGATGTCGCGCGTGCCGGCCTCGTGATCGATCACGCCGGCGGCCATGAAGAGCGACGCCTTGAACGTCGCGTGATTCATCATGTGGAAGATCGCCGCCACGGCCGCAAGCGGGCTGTTGAGCCCGAGCAGCAGCGTGATCAGGCCGAGATGGCTGATCGTCGAGTACGCGAGCAGGCCCTTCAAGTCGTTCTGGAAGATCGCCGCGTAGGCGCCGAACACGAACGTGACGAGGCCGGTGGCGCCGACGAGCCACATCCATTCGTCGGTGCCCGACAGCACCGGCCACAGGCGCGCGAGCAGGAACACGCCCAGCTTCACCATCGCCGCCGAGTGGAGGTACGCCGACACGGGCGTGGGTGCCGACATCGCGTTCGGCAGCCAGAAGTGGAACGGGAACTGCGCGCTCTTGGTGAAGGCGCCGAGCACGATCAGCACGAGCGCCGTCACATACAGCGGATGCGTACGAATGACGTCGCCGGCGCGCAGCACGCGGTCGAGGTCGTAGCTGCCGACGATGTGGCCGACGACGAGCACGCCGCCGAGCAGGCACAGGCCGCCCGCCGACGTGACGATCAGCGCCATCCGCGCACCCTCACGCGCGGCCGCGTTGTGATGCCAATAGCCGATCAACAGGAACGAGAACAGGCTCGTCAATTCCCAGAAGAACACGATCTGGATCAGGTTGCCCGACAGCACGACGCCGAGCATCGAGCCCATGAACGCGAGCAGGAACGCGTAGAACCGCGGCACGGCGTCCTGCGGCGACAGGTAGTAACGCGCATAGAGCACGACGAGGAAGCCGATGCCCGTGACCACCAGCGAGAACATCCACGCGTAGCCGTCGACGCGCAGGCTGAAGTCGACGTGCGGCAGCCACAGGAACGCAACGCGGATCACGTCGCCCTGCTCGACCACGCCGTAGCCGGTGACCGCAACGACCAGCGCGATGACGGCGATGCCGCCGGCGAGCCACGCTTCGGCGTTGCGCGCGTTCGCCGGAAGAAACATGGCGACGACGCTGCCGACGAACGGCACCGCGAGAAGCAGCAGCGTCAGGTGCTCGTGGGACATCGGCACGGCCAAGTCTCGCACGAGCCCGCGCGACGTTACGCCTCGCGCTACTTGCCGCCGCGTGCCTGCTGCGCTTCGGACACCATTCGCGCCGGCGCGTTGAGCGCGCCGTACGCGTCGTAGTCGTCGCGGCGCTCGACGATTTCGAAGAAGAACCGGTCCGCGAACGACGCCGTGTACGCGTGGCGGTATTCGCCGCCGTCGGCGGTCCGGTCGTAGAGCACCGAGGCGTCGCGCATGCGCGCGAGCGTGGCCGCATCGAGGTCGAGGCGCGCTGCGAGGTCGTCGTAGTAATTCGGCGAGATCGGCACCAGCGGCGTTCCGCGCGCGCGCAACGCTTCCGCGCCCGCGATCGCGTCGTCGACGCTGAGGCCCACGTGATGCACGGTGGCACTCCCACCCGTGACGGACACCGTGCGTGCCGTGCGCGTCTTCTGGCCGAGCGAGACGTTCAGCACGAAGCGCAGCGCCCGATCCGGCGTGGCGATGCCTGCGCTGCGGATCAGGCCGAACGGATCGGCGAGCTCGAGGCTGGCGCCCGCTTCCATGCCGAGCACGGCGCGGCAGAACAGGATCCACGTGTCGAGCTCGCCCTGCGGCAAGCCGAACGCGACGTGATCGACGCGACGCAAGAGTCCCGCGCCGCTCGCGTTTTCGTCGAGCACGAAGTCGATCTCGAACAGCCGATCGGGGGCGAGCGCCTGGTCGACGAAGTAGATCGCGGTGCGCCCGGGCGCCACGATCGCGGGAATCGGCACTTCGCGCGGGCCGAGCGGGCCCTCGAAGCGTGCGCTTTGCAACGCCGTCGCACGGTTTTGCGCGCGCACCGGGTCGTCGGTCCACAGGCCGATCGCGCACACCGACGGCCCGCGGTCGACGAAGAACGCGTGCGCGGGCAGCGCGGGATCGGCGTTGACGATCAAATTGATGTCGCCCTGCCGGTACAGCGTCACGTCCTTCGAGCGATGCTTCCCCGCACGACAGAACCCGAGCGCATCGAACCAGGCACCGAGCGATGCCGCGCCCTGCTCGTCGACGGCGAACTCGAGGAACGCGACGCCGAAGAAGCGCGCGGGCGCCGGCGGGTCGAAGAGGTCGACGCGCGCGAGCGCGCGCTCGGCCGCCGCGCCGTGCGCCTTGCCGAGCGCTTCGGTCGTCAGGCGCTTGCGCACTTCGCTTTCGAGATACAGGAGCGAGCGCATGGCGTCGGTCGCCGTGCGCCGGTTCGGCGTCTCACGGAACACGTCGTTGAAGATTTCGAGCGACAGGTAGCCGGTGTAGCCGGCGAGGAGCACCTGCGAAAAGAAGTCGACGACGTCGAACTGTCCCTGGCCCGGAAAGTTGCGGTGGTGGCGCGCCCAGTTCGTGACATCCAGCGTCAGCCAAGGCGCGTCGGCCATCTGCACGAAGAAGATCCTGTCGCCGGCAATGTCGGCGATGCCGGAGGGGTCGTCGCGCAGCGACAGCGTGTGGAAGCTGTCGAGCACGAGCCCGAGGTGCGGGTGATCCGCCGCCTTCACGATCGACCACGCCTGCCCGTAGCGGTTGACCACGCGACCCCACGCGAGCGCTTCGTAGCCGATGCGCAGGTTGCGCCGCGCCGCGCGCTCGGCGAGCGCGTGCAGCTGCTCGGCCATCAGGGCGACGTCGGTGCTCGCATCCTCGCGCGTGTTCGAGCACACGAGCATCAGCGGGCAGCCGAGCGCCTGCATCACGTCGAACTTGCGCTCGGCACGCTCGAGGTTGCGCGCGAGCGTCGCCGCGGAGGTGCCTTCGAAATCGCGGAACGGCTGGTAGAGCTGGCAGGTGAGGCCGAGATCCGCCGCGATGCGGCCGACCTCCGCCGGCGACGCGTGGTAGTACAAGAGATCGTTCTCGAAGATCTCGTAGCCGTCGAAGCGCGCGGCGGCGATCGCCTCAAGCTTGTCGCGGAGCGTGCCGCTCATGGAAACGGTGGCGATCGAACGGCGCATGGCAGGCAAGCGATGGACGAAGGGGCGACGAACGCGTGGGTCGCGGACGGGAAAGCATACCTGTCCGGCGAGCGTACGCAAGGTCGCGGCCGGTACCATTGCGATAAGCATTCGGCGCGGCAGTTCAACCCGAAAGCAACGCTCGCATGCGCCGCCCGCCGCGAAAGGTCCGCCGATGCCGCCGCCGGCCGATCACGACAGAGCTTCGGGAGTACCCGCATGGCACGCATCATCGGCGGCCTCGCCGCCTCGCACACCCCGACGATCGGCTTCGCCTACGACCGCAACAAGCGTGACGACCCTGCGTGGGCACCGATCTTCGAGAACTTCGCGCCGCTGTCCGCCTGGATCGACGAGAAGCGGCCCGACGCGCTGATCTTCATCTACAACGACCACGCGACCTCGTTCTTCTTCGACCACTACTCGGCGTTCGCGCTGGGTGTGGGACCGGAATGGCGCGTCGCGGACGAAGGCGGCGGTCCGCGCAACCTGCCACCCGTCAAGGGCCACCCGGAACTCGCGGCGCACCTCGGAACCTCGCTGGTGGCCGACGAGTTCGACATGTCGTTCTTCCAGCAGCGCGCGCTCGACCACGGCTGCTTCTCGCCGCTGTCGATGCTGTGCCCGCACGAGCCCGACTGGCCCGTGCGCATCGTGCCGCTGCAGATGGGCGTGCTGCAGCTTCCGGTTCCGAGCGCCCGCCGGTTCTTCAAGCTCGGGCAGGCGCTGCGGCGCGCGATCGAGAGCTATCCCGGCGACCTGCGCGTGGCGATCGTCGCCACCGGCGGCCTGTCGCACCAGGTGCACGGCGAGCGTGCCGGATTCAACAATCCGCCCTGGGACGCGCGCTTCCTCGATCTCTTCGAACGCGATCCCGAGCGGCTCGCCGCCATGGCGATCGCCGAATACGCCGAGCTCGGCGGATTCGAAGGCGCCGAGGTCGTGATGTGGCTGACGATGCGTGGCGCATTGTCGGCGAACGTCGAATGCAAGTTCCGAAGTTACTACCTGCCGTCGATGACCGGCATCGCAACCGCCATCTACGAGGGCGTCGACGACGCGCCGAACGAAGCGGCGGCGGCGCGCGAACGCGAGCGCATCGCGCACCAGTTGCGTGGCGTCGAGAAGCTTCCCGGCACGTATCCGTTCACGCTCGAGCGCAGCGTGAAGGCGTATCGCCTCAACGATTACCTGCACCGGATGATCGAGCCCGCGCACCGCGAAGCCTTCCTGCGCGATCCGGAAGCGTCGTTCGAAGCGGCGGGCCTCACCGAAGACGAGCGGGACATGATTCGCCGGCGCGACTGGCGCGCCCTGATCCGCTACGGCGTCATCTTCTTCATGCTGGAGAAGCTTGGCGCGGTGACCGGCGTGTCGAACCTGCACATCTACGCGGCGATGCGCGGCGAGACGCTCGAAGCGTTCCAGAAGACGCGCAACGCCCCCGGCGCGCTGTACTCGGTGGCCGGCAAGTCGGCGGACAACCTCGCATGGGACAAGCCGGGATGATCATCGACGTCCACGGCCATTACACGACGGCGCCGAAGGCGCTCGAGCAGTGGCGCAAGCGCCAGGTCGATGCGATCGGGACGCGTGCACCACCGCCTCGCGCGTCCGAGCTACGCATCGGCGACGACGAGATCCGCGCGTCGATCGAGGCGAACCAGCTCCGGTTGATGCGCGAGCGCGGCATCGACGTCACGATCTTCAGCCCGCGCGCGAGCTTCATGGCGCACCACATCGGCGACTTCCAGGTGTCGAGCACGTGGGCGGCGATCTGCAACGAGCTGTGCTTTCGCGTGAGCCGCCTCTTCGCCGACCACTTCGTGCCGGCGGCGATGCTGCCGCAAAGCCCCGGCGTGGACCCGGCGACGTGCATTCCCGAGATCGTGAAGTGCGTCGAGGAGTACGGCAACGTCGCGATCAACCTGAATCCCGATCCGTCCGGTGGCCACTGGACGTCGCCGCCGCTGTGGGACCGGCACTGGTACCCGATCTACGAGAAGATGGTCGAGTACGACATCCCCGCGATGATCCACGTGAGCACCAGCTGCAACGCGTGCTTTCACACCACCGGTGCGCACTACCTCAACGCCGACACGACGGCGTTCATGCAGTGCGTGACGTCCGGCCTCTTCAAGGACTTTCCGACGCTGCGCATGGTCATTCCGCACGGCGGCGGTGCGGTGCCGTACCACTGGGGACGCTTTCGCGGGCTCGCGCAGGAACTGGGCAAGCCGTTGCTTACCGAGCACGTGCTGCGCAACGTGTTCTTCGACACCTGCGTGTACCATCAGCCGGGCATCGACCTTCTGACGCACGTGATACCGGTCGACAACGTCCTGTTCGCGAGCGAGATGATCGGCGCAGTGCGCGGCATCGACCCGGAAACGGGCCACCACTACGACGACACGAAGCGCTACGTCGACGCCGCGCGCGTCGATGCGGCCGGGCGCACGAAGATCTACGAAGGCAACGCGCGGCGGGTCTACCCGCGGCTCGACGCGCGACTGAAAGCGCAGGGACGTTGACGATGTGCGAAACGGAGTCGTTCACCGCACGATTCATCGCGCCGGCGCTGAAGCCGCAGCGAAGCCCGCTCACGCGCGCCGCGCTCGAGTACGTCGATTGACACGATGCCGATGAATGGCGAGGCGAACCCTGCCCTCACCGGCATCTCGTCGATGGCGACGCGCGCGGTGCTGAACGAGCTTTGCGCATGGTATGCGCGAGAGACGGGGCAGCGCGTGAATGTCGGTTCCGCCGGCGGCGTCGATGCCTTTCGTCGCGTGCGCGAAGGCGAGCCGTTCGATATCGTCGTGCTCGCGTCCGAGGCGATCGAGCGTCTCACGGAGGCCGATCGCGTCGATCCGCGCACGCGCCGCGCTCTCGTTCGCGCCGACATCGCGATTGCCGTACGCGCCGGAGCCACTCGTCCCGACATCGGCAGCGAAGAAGCCGTACGCGCAGCCGTCCTCACCGCGCGCGCGATCGGCCATTCGACGGGACCGAGCGGCGCGTACCTGATGCGCCTCTTAGAACGCTGGGGCGTTGCGGAACGCGTCGCCGCGCGGCTTGTGCAGGCGCCGCCCGGTGTGCCCGTCGCCACGCTCGTCGCGCGCGGCGCCGTCGATCTCGGCTTCCAGCAACTGAGCGAATTGGTCGGCGCGCCGGGCATCGACGTCGTCGGCCTGCTTCCGCCCGCGCTTCGTCACGCGACTGTCTTCGCCGGCGCCGTATGCACGGCGTCGGGCAGGCGGCAGGACGCGACGACGCTGCTCGCGTTCCTCGCGTCCGACGCCACCGACGCCACCAAGCGCAGATACGGCCTCGAACCCGCGCCGGGCTAACGAAGGCTCGTTCGAGCGACGCGAGCAGCCGCGAAGCACGGCGGGGTCGCGGGTCCCGGCACGAAGCGAATGCCGGCATAACGATTTTCGATAGGATTGCGCACCACGCGTCTTGCTTCGGCACGGCACCGAGACGACAATGCCGCCCTGATCCCGCGCCGATCCCGGCGTACCTCTCTCTGGAGAATTCCGATGCGTTCGCTCGTCCGCCTGTCCGCCCTGCTGCTCGGCATGGCACTCGTGCCGTCCTCGTTCGCGCAAAGCGGCCCCGTCAAGATCGCCGGCCTCGT
Organism: Burkholderiales bacterium; assembly: GCA_025927765.1. GTDB lineage: Bacteria > Pseudomonadota > Gammaproteobacteria > Burkholderiales > Casimicrobiaceae > VBCG01. The sequence continues at coordinate 25,328 of JAICKU010000007.1, read as the reverse complement.
CGAGCTGTCCGGCACCGGCACCACGTCGGGCACGAACTTCAACGACGGTGTGAAGCTCGCAGTCAAGGAGATCAACGCCGCCGGCGGCATCCTCGGGCGCAAGGTCGAGTACACGGCCTCCGACACGCAATCGCAGCCGCAGGTCGCGAAGGCGCTGGCGATCAAGGCGGTCGACGACGGCGCGTACGTCGTCATGGGCCCTGTGTTCTCGGGCTCGATCCTCGTCAGCATGACCGAGACGCAGAAGGCGCACATTCCGAACTTCACCGGCGGCGAAGCGGCGGCGATCACGCAGCAGGGCGACCCGTACATCTTCCGCACGTCGTTCACGCAGACGACCGCGATGCCGAAGGTCGCGCGCTATTTGTCCGACACGCTGAAGGCGAAGAGCGTCGCGATCATCTATACGAACAACGACTTCGGCAAGGGCGGCCGCGACGTATTCCTGAAGGCGATCGCGCCGAAGGGCATCAAGGTCGTCGCCGACATTTCCACCGATCCGGGGCAACTCGACTTCTCGGGCGCAGTGCTGAAGGCGAAGCAATCGAACCCCGACGTGTTCTTCGTGTACACGAACGAGGAAGAAGCGGCGCGTTGCCTGAAAGAGTTGAAGAAGCAGGGCGTCGACAAGCCCATCGTGGGTGAAACGGTGCTCACGAGCCAGAAGGTGATCGAGCTCGCCGGCGACGCCGCCAACGGCGCCGTTGCGCACGTCGGCCTCACCGCCGACGCGCCGCTGCCGGAAGTGAAGGCGTTCTCGCAGAAGTTCCAGAACGAGTACCACTACAAGCCCGACCACAACGGCTTGAAGGGCTACAGCGCGATGTACATCGTCAAGGCGGTGACGGAAAAGATCGGCAAGTTCGACGGCGAAGCGTTCGCCAACGCGATGCACGGCATCAAGCTGTCGGTGAAGCAGTACCCCGGCATCCTGATGGACGTGAGCTTCGACAAGAACGGCGACCTCGACCGCGAGAGCTTCATGACCAAGGTCGTGAACGGCAAGCAGGAAGTCGTCGCGACGCTGCCGGCGCTGGGCTCCGGGCAGTAACGGCCTTGCAGGGCGAAGGGACGAGCGGCGGCGAACCTTCGCCCGCGGCGCGCGGGGATGCGGCAACGCTTCACGCCGCGGCGTGATGGGTGATTTCGTCCAGCTCGTCGTTTCCGGCATCGCCGCCGGCACCATCTACGGCGTGGCCGCGCTCGGCTTCACGCTGCTGTGGCAGGCGTCGGGCACGATCAACTTCGCGCAGGGCGAGTTCGTGATGCTGCCCGCGTTCGCCATGCTGCTGTTCCTCGGCATCGGCGCGCCGCTGTGGCTCGCCTTCTTCGCCGCGTGCATCGTGTCGATGCTGCTGCTCGGCGTCGCGTTCAAGCGGATCATCGTCGATCCGCTGCTGCGCCACGGCGTGATCCCGCTCGTGATCGCCACGCTCGGCCTGTCCGTGTTCGTGAAGCAGGGCATCAAGGCCGGTGTCGGCGCCCTCGCCTATCCGTTTCCGAGCGCATTTCCTGCAGGGCAATTCGCGATCGCGGGCATCGAGGTGTCGTACGCCGACTTGGGCACGCTGCTCCTCGCCGGCGGCATCGTCATCGCGCTGCAGCTGTTCCTCGATCGCACGATGACCGGCCGCGCGATGCAGGCCTGCGCGCAGAACACCGAGGCCGCGCGGGTGCTCGGCATCGACGTGCGGCGGATGACGCTCTACGTGTTCCTGATCAACGGCGCGCTCGCCGCCGTCGCGGCGTTGCTGATCGCGCCTTCGTACCTCGTCAAGTTCGACATGGGCGAGACGATCGGCCTGAAGGCGTTCTTCGCCGCGATCATCGGCGGCTTCAACCAGACGCGCGGCGCACTGCTCGGCGGCGTGCTGATCGGCGTGCTCGAGAACCTCGTCGGCTTCTACGTGTCGCCGGCCTACAAGGAAGGGGTGGCACTCGTCGTGTTCCTGCTCGTGATCCTGCTGCGGCCCGAGGGCCTGCTCGGCAAGGCGGAGGAACGCAAGGTATGAATGCGTCGAGCTCGACCGTCATCGCGCGTCCGCGGCGGCCGGCGGTGCCGCGCTCGCGTACGCGCCTCGCGCTCGCGGCGATCGTCGTCATCGCGTTCGCGCTGCTGCCGCTTGGCCTCAAGAGCTACGGCACGTATCTCTGCTCGCTCTTCTGCGTGTACCTGATGGCGACGTTCGGCCTGAACCTCACGATCGGCTACGCGGGGCAGATGTCGCTCGGGCAGGCGGCATTCCTCGGCATCGGCGCGTACATCGCGGCGATCGGCATGAAGGCGGGCCTGCCGTTCTTCGCGATGCTGCCGCTCGCCGCCCTCGCCTGCTTCGCGATCGGCCTCGCACTCGGCTTCCCGGCCCTTCGTGTGCAGCACCACTATCTCGCGTTCGCGACGCTCGGCTTCAACGTGCTCGTGTTCCTCGTTTTGCGCAACGAAGAGGCGATCACCGGCGGCACGTTCGGCATCCGCGGCATTCCGCGCCCGTCGCTGTTCGGACTTTCGCTCGAGCGCGACCTGCCGTACTTCTGGTTCACGCTCGCCTCGACGCTGCTTCTGATCGCGCTGCTCGGCTGGCTGTTGCGCTCGCCCTGGGGACGCGCGTTCGCGGCGCTGCGCGACAATCCGATTCGCGCCGAAAGCCTCGGCGTCAACATCACGGCGTACACGCTGCTCGCATTCGCCATCGGCGCATGCTGCGCGGGCATCGCCGGCGCGTACTTCGCGTCGCTGGTGGGCTTCATCGATCCGGCGCCGTTCAACTTCACGGCGTCGCTCCTGATGCTGCTCGGCGTCATCGTGGGCGGCGCCGGACGCTTCCTGGGACCGGTCGTCGGCACGGTGATCATCGTGCTTTTGCCCGAGTGGCTGCGCTTCATGCAGAACTGGTACCTCGCCGCGTTCGGTGTCGCCGTCATCGCGCTCATGGTGTGGCTGCCCGGCGGATTGCTGTCGCTGCCCGAGCGCCTCGCATCGCGTCGCATCGGCGCGCTCCCATGACCGCGCTGCTGACCGTGCGCGACCTGCGCAAGCACTACGGCGCGATTCGCGCCGTTGACGGTGTCAGCTTCGACGTGGCGCCCGGCGAGATCGTCGGCGTGATCGGCCCGAACGGCAGCGGCAAGACGACGCTTTTCAACAGCATCCTCGGCCAGATCCGCCCAAGCGACGGCCGCGTCGAATTCCAGGGCGACGACATCACCGGCATGACGCCGCTCGACCTCGCGCGCCGCGGCGTGGGCCGCACGTTCCAGACGCTGCAGGTGTTCCACGGCTTGTCGGTACGCGACAACCTGATCGCTGCGGGGCAGGAGCTTTGCGGCTCGATGCCGCGGCGCCTGTTCGCGCCGCCCGATGCCGGGCTTGGTGAGCATGCCGACCACCTGATCGAACGCTTTCGCCTGACGCACGTCGCGCACCTGCCCGCGGGCAGCCTGTCGTACGGCCAGCAGAAGCTCGTCGACATCGCGATGGCGTTCATGCCGGCGCCGCGCCTCGTGATGCTCGACGAGCCGTGCGCGGGCGTGAATCCGAGCCTGGTCGACGAATTGCGCGAACTGCTGCTCGCGATGAATCGCGAGCAAGGCGGCAGCTTCGTCGTCGTCGAGCACAACATGGACTTCATCATGCGCCTATGCGCGCGCGTGATCTGCATGGTCGAAGGCCGCGTGCTCGCCGAGGGCGCACCGGCGCAGGTGCAGGCGAACCGCGACGTGCTCGACGCCTATCTCGGCCATTGATGCCGTTTCGTCAATGAGCGAGCGCATCATCGAATTCGAGAACGTCGTGGCCGGTTACACGCCGAGCCTCACGATCCTGAACGGCACGACGTTCGACGCGCGCAAGGGCGAGATCACGCTCCTGATCGGGCCCAATGGCGCGGGCAAATCGACGGTGCTGAAGACGCTCTTCGGCATGCTCGTGCCGCGTACCGGCGACGTGCGCTTCGAAGGCCGGCGCGTGAACGGCCATTCGCAGCGCGACCTGCTCGCGCTCGGCATGGCGTATGTGCCACAGGGGCGCAACCTGTTCGCGTCGCTGTCCGTGCGCCACAACCTCGAGCTCGGCGGCATCGCGTTGCCGCGCCACGCGCTCGCGCCGCGGATCGACGAGGTGCTTGCGCGCTTTCCGCGCATCCGCGAGCGCATCGACAACCAGGCGTCGACGCTGTCGGGCGGCGAGCAGAAGCAGCTCGAAGTGGGACGCGCGCTGCTGCTGCGTCCGCGCGTGCTGCTGATCGACGAGCCGTCGATCGGGCTGTCCCCGAAGCTCGTGCAGGACGTGATGGCGCTGTTGCGCGAGCTCGCCGACCAGGGCGTGACCGTGCTGATGGTCGAGCAGAACGTCCGCACGGCGCTCAAGTATGCCGATCGTGCGCTCGTGCTCGAGATGGGGCGGCTTGCGCTCGACCGTCCCGCGCATGCGTTGCTCGGCGATCCCGACCTCAACCGGCTCTTCCTCGGCGGTCACGTCGATGGCCGCGCCGTCACGTCGACAACGCCGGCGGGTGGCGGATCCGCCGTGTAGCATTGATCCTTCTCGAACCGCACTTCGACGATGGCAGACCAAAACACGTTCGGCATCGCGGGACTCCTCGGCTGGCCCGTCGCCCACTCGCGCTCGCCCCTCATTCACAACCACTGGCTCGCGCGCTACGCGATTCCCGGGCGCTACGTGCTGTTCGGTGTGCCGCCGCAGAATCTGGAAGCGGCCGTGCGCGGCATGAGCGTGCTCGGCCTGCGCGGCTGCAACGTGACGACGCCGCACAAGCAGGCGATCTTTCCGCTGCTCGATCGCGTCGACGACCTCGCGCGAAAGATCGGCGCGATCAACACCGTGGTCGTCGAGCAGGACGGCACGTTGTCCGGCTTCAACAACGACGGCAATGGTTTCGTGCAGAGCGTGCGCGACGCCATGCCGGCGTGGCGGCCCGATTCGGGGCCGATCGCAATCGTCGGCGCCGGCGGTGCGGCGCGCGCGATCGTCGCCAGCCTGCAGGCGCAGGGCGCGGGCGAGATTCGCCTGATCAACCGCACGCGCGCGCGCGCCGACGAGCTGCAGGCGTGGTTCGGTGCACCGGTCGTCGCCGTGTCGTGGGACGAGCGCAACGCGGCGCTCGACGGCGTCGCACTCGTCGTCAACGCGACGAACCAGGGCATGGCGGGCAAGCCGCCGCTCGAGCTCGCGCTCGACGCGTTGCCGTCGAACGCGATCGTCGGCGACGTGATCTACGTGCCGCCGGAGACGCCGCTGCTCGCCGCCGCACGCGCGCGCGGCCACGTCACCGTGAACGGCCTCGGCATGCTGCTGAACCAGGCGCGGCCCGCCTTCAACGCGTGGTTCGGCGTGATGCCGGACATCACGCCCGAGCTGAAGCAGGCGATCGCTGCCACGTTCCAGGAAGCAGGGTGAGACTCTACTTTTGCAGAACTCACCTTTCACAACGCTCCCGCTTCCGCGAAAGGTAGAGCCTGACCGTACTTCCTGGCAGCATGGATCCGCAAATCCTCGTCGACCCGAAGATCGACACGCACGTGCACGTGCTCGATCCTGCGCGCTTTCCCTATCGGCGCGACACGCATTACGCACCGGCCGGACAGGAGCTCGGCACGCCGGCGCAATTGGCGCAGGTGATGGACGCATACGGCACGCGCCACGCGCTGCTCGTCGGGCCGAACTCCGGCTACGGCCTCGACAACCGCTGCATGCTCGACACGATCGCGCGCGATCCGGCCCGCTACAAGGGCATCGCGGTCGTGCGCAACGACGCGAGCCTCGAGGAATTGCGACGACTGAAGGATGCGGGCGTGCTCGGCGTCGCCTGGAACGTCACGCATTACGGCGTCGATCATTACCGCGATGCGAAGCCACTCGTCGACAAGCTCGCCGCGCTCGACATGTTCGTCGACATCCAGATCGAGCATGCACAGATCGTCGCGATGATGCCGCTCTTCGAGCACTCCCCCGTACGCTTGCTCGTCGACCATTGCGGGCGCCCGACGCTCGCCGACGGCCTCGACGCACCCGGCTTTCGCGCGCTGCGCGAACTCGGCGCCTCCGGCCGCGCGTACGTCAAGCTGTCCGGGTTCGTGAAGTTCTCGCAGGAGCCTGCACCCTACCGCGACACCTGGCCGTTCGTGCGCGCGCTGATCGACGCGTTCACCCTCGATCGCTGCCTGTGGGCGTCGGACTGGCCGTACCTGCGCGCGCCTTCGCGAGTCGACTACGGCGTGCTGCTCGCGCTCGCGCTCGAGCTCTTTCCCGACGCTGCCGATCGGCGCACGCTCATGTGGGACACGCCCCGCGCGCTGTTCGGATTCGCATGACCTGACGCGCCACGCGGCGCATCGAGCTTCGCTAAACAACTTCGGTACCTGCACGCGAGCTTCGCTTTACTCCTCGCCTGCCCTCGTCGCGCCGAAGCCTGATAATGCCGCCGGACCCACACCATCCGGAGGTTTCGATGCCGCACCATCCTGCCATGACTCGCCGTGGGATCCTGAAGGCGGGTGCTGCCGTCCTGGCCACGTCGATCGTCAAGCCGTCGTTCGCCGCCGGCGAGCCGCTGAAGATCGGCCTGATCATTCCGCTTACCGGGCCCTTCGCCTCGACCGGCAAGCAGATCGAGGCCGCATGCCGGCTGTACATGCGGAGGAATGGCGATACCGTGGGTGGCCGCAAGGTCGAACTGATCGTCAAGGACGACACCGGCGTCGCGCCGGAGACGACCAAGCGCCTGGCGCAGGAACTCGTCGTGCAGGACAAGGTGAACGCGCTTGCGGGCTTCGGCCTGACGCCGCTCGCGCTCGCCGCCGCGCCGATCGCGACGCAATCGAAGACGCCGATGATCGTGATGGCCGCGGCCACGTCGATCATCACGTCGAAGTCGCCCTACATCGTGCGCAGCGGCTTCACGCTGCCCCAGGTGACGTGGCCGATCGCGGAGTGGGCGCCGAAGAACAAGATCAAGAGCGCCGTGACGATCGTGACCGACTACGCGCCCGGTATCGATGCCGAGAAGACCTTCGTGTCGCGCTTCAAGGCCGCCGGCGGCAACGTGCTCGAATCGCTGCGCGTGCCGCTGCGCAATCCCGATTACGCGCCGTTCCTGCAGCGCGCGAAGGACGCGAAGCCCGACGCGCTGTTCGTGTTCGTGCCGTCGGGCGAAGGCTCCGCATTGATGAAGCAGTTCAACGATCGTGGCTTGAAGCAGGCGGGCATCCGCATGATCGGCACGGGCGACGTCGTCGACGACGACCTGCTCGAAAGCATGGGCGAAGTGGCGGTGGGCGTCGTGACGTCGTTCCACTATTCGGCCGCTCACGATTCGCCCGAGAACAAGGCGTACGTCGACGCGTTCATGAAGGCGAACCACGTCCGCCCGAACTTCCATTCGGTCGGCGGCTACGATGGCATGCACCTCATCTACGAGGCGTTCAGGAAGGCCGGTGCGAACGCCGACGGCGACAAGATCGTCGAGGCGATGAAGGGCATGAAGTGGACGAGTCCGCGCGGCCCGATGACGATCGATGCCGCAACGCGCGACCCGATCCAGACGGTCTACATCCGGCGTGTCGAAATGGTCGACGGCAAGCCATGGAGCATCGAGTTCGCGAAGTTCGAGAACGTGAAGGATCCCGGCGTCTAGCAGGAAGGCACCGCGTGGAGGCTCGCGCCTTCGCGGGCGTGCACGTCGGTACCCGAAGGGGCTGACCCGCCAGCCCCTACATCTCTTTAGCTGTTACGATGGCGATGCCGGATTGACTGGCGCATTCCATTTGTGAACAGGAGCGCTCATGAGCATCTTTTCGTCGATCGTCAACGCCATCCTCCATCGTTCGGGCACGGGCACCGCGCAGGCCGCGGGCGCCAGCCCCGCACCAGCGTCGACGCAGGGGACGACCCCGCCGTCGACGGCGAGCAGCGCGTCGTCCGGCGCTGCAACGTCGGCATCGTCGCAAACGCCCGCTTCGACCGGTCAGAAATCGCTGCAATCGGTCGACGTCGAGGCAGTGCTCACGCAACTCGCTGCCAAAAAAGGCGGCGGCGGCAACTGGCGCACGTCGATCGTCGATCTGCTGAAGCTGCTGGACCTCGATTCGAGCCTGTCGGCGCGCAAGGACCTTGCGAACGAGTTGAACGTGCATGCGGGGGCGGACGGCAGCGCGGAACAGAACATCGCGCTCCACAAGGCGGTGATGCAGAAGCTGGCCGAGAACGGCGGCAAGGTGCCCGACAGCCTGCGGCACTGAAAACGCGCGGAAGGAGGTGCCTCCTAACGTTAGCCGCGACGCCTTCGCACGTCCGCGAAGACTCGTTTCGGATGTTAGGCTATCCTAAGGGGGTGCCAACCCCCTCAGGAGCGTCATGCCTAACATCGGATCCGTGCTGAAGCAGGAAATCGCGCGTCTGTCCCGTCGCGAGCTTCGCGGCGAAATGCAGGCCACGAAGAAAGCATCGACGCAGTACCGCCATCACATCGCCGCGCTGCGCCGGCAGGTCAGCGCGCTCGAGCGGCAGCTGGCGACGTTGCAGCGGCGAGTCGGCACCGGTCAGCGTGCGGAAGCGGCAGACTCGGGCGCGAAGCCGGCTTCGAAGCTGCGCTTCTCGGCAGCCCGCCTGCGTGCGCAGCGCGCACGGCATGGGCTCACCGCGGGCGAATACGCAAAACTCCTCGAGGTGAGCGAACAGACCATCTACAACTGGGAGCACGGGACGCATCGTCCCGGCCAGGATCGGCTCGCAGTGATTGCGCAATTGCGCGGGCTCGGCAAGCGCGCGCTGCATGCGCGCCTCGACGGCGGGTCGGAGACGCGGGCGGCCACGAAGCCGTCGTCGGCGAAAAAGCGGGCCACGAAGAAACGGCCGACCAGGAAGTCCGCGGGGAGGAAGCCATCGACGCGCACATCCGCGCCGAAGAAGCGCGCGTCGAAGGCAGCCTCGGCGAAGAAGCGAGGTCCGACGAGGAAGACATCGAAGAAATCTTCCTCCGGCGGCGCGCGCGCGGCGTCTTCGGGCGGGAACGCCCGCTCGCAGAACGCGGCCGCAGAAGCCACTCCACCGACCTCCTCCTGAAACGCATCGGGCGGGCTCGGGCGCGCACCGGTGCGGCCTGCCACGCTGACGTTGCCGTAGAAGGTTTGCCGAGCGGCTGGAATGGCCGCGTAATGGGCACACCAACGCGCCCCATTGCGCCTCCAGGACCCGCGATGCGCACGGCCGTCGGCGTCGACGACGATCCTGTGATTGCGGCCGATCAGCCCGACTCGACCGGCCGCATGTCGACGTCTGCGAAATACTCGCTGTTCGATGCGGACTTCGCGATGTCTGCGAGTAGCGCCGCATTGTCGAGGCCGCCACCCGGTTGCGACATGGACACCGCGTCGCTTGCCGGGAAAGTATCCGCCAGGGATTGGTCGAGCATCTTCTCTTGATGCCTCTCGTACATGCCGCTCGCTCGTGCATGCGCCGATGGGAGATCCACCGGACAAGTGTCGACTCGGCCCTCGTTGCCAAGCAAGCGCACGATCCAGTGCTCGAACCCTTCGAGACGCGTAACGGGTGCGTGGCCCATGAAGCGAAACATCTCACCGAATAGTTCGCATGCCTGCCACTCGCCTCCCCGCCGGCGCAGATCGTTCCATACCGCGAGCGCGCATCGCTTCGGGCCGCGGACGTAGATCAGCATCGATCGCTCTTGAGCCATTGTTCGTTCCACAGGGGGTTCAGGACGTGATTTGGAAATCGGGGTGCGTGACCGGCGGCCCCCCGATGCTCGTGGCATTCGTTCCTTTCCGATCATGCGGGACTCGATTCAGGCACATGTGACGGTTCGTCCGGCGCAGTCGGGCGCTTGCCGGCCTTGACGTCGTCGTACATGAACAGCGTGGCCACGCTCGAGTGCATGATGTTCGTGCCCTTCATCATGTTACGCGTCTGGTTGAAGTTCGGGAAATCGAGGATCACCCGCTGATCGAGACGATCAGCCCGAGGGCGCGCCGCAGGCGTCGGGAGAAGCTTACCGACAACGTCAAGACTCCCCGACGCCGTCTGCATGGTGTTTCGCGATACTGTCGAGTAGGACGTTCTCGTACGCGACGTTTCGCCGAACACGAAGCAGTGCTTCTTTCCATGAACGCCACAATGCTCCATGACGCCGGATCGGACGTCGTATCCGATCGCCGCTTTGCCGAACGAAGCGTTCGGTTTGCCCGCGTCGGCGCAGTCGTGCTGGCGGTGACCGAAGTCGCTCTGGATCTCGGCACCTGGGTGGAACTCGACATCGCGGCGATCTACGGCATCCCGCTCGTGCTGGCTGCCTTCGCAAGCGACCGGCGGCTGCTCTGGGGATTGATGGTCGCGCTTACGCTCGCAACGTTCCTTGCTTACGCGTTGCAAATACCCGACGGCACCTTCGCACTTCGCGACGCGCTGTTCGTCAATCGCGTACTCGACGCCCTCGCGCTGCTGCTGATTGCCGGCCTCGTGCACGTGTGGATGACGTCCCGCGACGTCAGGGAAGCGCAGTCGCAACTGCTCGCCGAGCAGAACCGGAAGCTCGAATTGGCCAACGACCTGCTTGTCGCGCACGAAGCGCAGATCGTCGCGCAGAACGAGGAGTTGACCCGCCGACGACGCGAGGCCGAGGAGGCGAGCGGTCGCAAGACGCGCATCCTCAATGCGGTTTCGCACGACATCCGCAACCCGGTGAATACGATGAACCTGATGGCGGAGGTGATTCGCCGCAGCGCTGAGGATCCCGCGCTCGTCACCCAGGTCCCGCAGATGGCGAGGCGCCTCCAGTCCAACGCGCAGTCACTGGTTGCGCTGGTGTCGGAAGTGCTCGACATCGCGCATCTCGACTCGGGTCTTTTGCAGCGACACGACAGCATATTCTCGCTGAACGAGTTCATCGAAACGAAGGGTCGCGACCTCGCTCCGCTGGCGGAAGCGAAATCGCTGCAACTGATCGTCGAGGTTCCCGATCGCGCCATTCGCGTTCGTACGGATGGCGTCAAGCTCGACCGCATCGTCACCAACCTGATCACCAATGCGGTCAAGTTCACCACCCACGGCACCGTCACCTTGAGTGCGGACGTGGCGTCCGACGGAAGCGCGGCGATCCGCGTGCTCGACACTGGGGTGGGCATCGCGAAGGACGAGCTCGGGCGCATTTTCGACGAGTTCTCGCAGTTCAACGTACCGCTGGGAAAGCTCAATGGAGGATGGGGTCTCGGCCTTGCCATCTCGCGCCGACTCGCCAACTTCATCGGCGCCAGTATCACCGTGGAAAGCGAGCTCGGCCGCGGCAGCGTCTTTAAGGTACTGCTCCCGGCGGACGCGGTGATCGACCTCAGCCCGGTCGAACTCGGCCGATCGTGAGCGCATTCGTCGCGTGCATGGAGCCATTCGCGAAAGGCGGGAAAGTGCTCCGCATCACGTGAACGAAGGGCGACCGATGTCGCCAAGGGCTTCCAGGCGCGCGAGCAGCAGGTGAAAGTAGAGCATTCCGCGCTGTGGACCGAGAGCGTCCAGCACACGCTCGATGTCGCACCGATCCGGTCCCGCAACAAGGGCCACATTGCTCGCGATGCTGGTATCGTTACCCGGGAAGACATCGAGTCGACCGAGGCCGCGCAGCAGAATGACCGCGGCCGTCCACGGGCCGATTCCCTTGATGCGGCAGAGCAATGCCGCCGCGTCCGAGCTCGTGCATCGATCGAGCGTCGACGCATCGAGCGCTCCGGATTCGAGCGCCTCGGCGACGCGGCGCAGTGTCGCGACCTTGCTCGCGCTGAGGCCCGCCGCCCGTAGCCGCTCGTCACCTTCCTGCCGAAAGCGCTCCACGGTGGGGAAGACATAGGCCGGCACGGGCAGGTCGTCCGCGTCGACGCATTGTCCGACGTTGACAATCAACCGATGCATGATGGCGCTTGCGGCACGAACGCTGATTTGCTGGAAGATGATGGCGTTTGCGCAGGCTTCCCAAAGCGTGGGATAGCGCGGCGGTTTGACGCCGCGCATGCGGTGGGCGAGGCTCGCGAGCCATCCGATGCGCGACGCAGCTGCATAAAATGGCGCGAGGTCTCGCTTCGCTCCCAGCATCTGCCCGACGAGCGCGAGCACTGCCGCGTCGTCCCGTGAGTCACCTTCGATGGCAACCGATAGCGTGTCCCGATTCGACACCTGCGCGACGCGCACGATCACGGGTTGCCGAAATCCCGCGAGCGCGCGCACGTACACGCCGTCCGGCGTGAGCAGATCGACGACATTGGTGGAAAGCCGCCGGAGCACCGTCGCGGTGAGATCGAGGCGGTACGGCTTGCCCACCGGGATTTCGTGTACGCGCATCGGCTTTCTCGTCGCCGCGCGCTCAAGCCCGTGGCTGCGCGACACGCGCCTGCCTTACGCCGGCCTCGATCGGCAACCGCCGAACGGGATAACCGGCAGCGGTCCACGCGTCCAAACCGCCCTGCATCGGACGCCCATGCCTGTAGCCCTTTGCCATCGGACGCTTCGCAGCGCGGGCGGACGTGGCCTCGTTCGGACCATTGCAGTCGATCACCAGTTCACGCGATACGGGTGGCGCGCGACTGCTCGTGGCCCCCCTGCGGCAAAGAGCATGTACGAACGCAGGCATCGGCGGCCTTCCTGATCGCCTCGGCCTGCGTCGGATACGGGTGAATGACGCGCGAAAGCGTGCGCAAACCGGTGCCGGCCACGATGGCCAGCGTGATCTCGCTGATCATCTCGCCCGCGTGACGGGCGACGATCGTCGCCCCCAGAATGTGGTCCGTCCGCTCCTTGACACTGATTTTCACGAACCCGACTTCCTCGTCGTCGGCGATCGCACGATCGACGTCGTGCATCGGGATCGTGAAGGTCTTCACCGGGACGTTGCGCTCGCGCGCCTCGCGTACGTAAAGCCCCACGTGCGCAATCTCCGGGTCGGTGTAGGTGCACCAGGGAATCGTGAGTGCGCTCAGTCGCTCGTGCCCGTCGCACAACGCGTTCGCAACCGCGATCCGCGCGGACGCGTCGGCGGTATCGTTGAACTTGTGCGGCAGGCAGACATCGCCCGCGGCATAGATTCGCTGATTGCGCGTCCGCAGGAAATCGTCGACGTGAACGCCGCGGCGGGCGTCGTAGTCGACGCCCGCCGCTTCGAGATCCAGACCCTTCGCATTGGGCAGGCGCCCGGTGCCCGTGAGAATGGCGTCGACCACGACCGTGCTGTGGTAGTCGTCGCTGACGAGATCGACGATCTTCGCGCCGCCTTCGACGCGCACGTTGCGGACCTGCGTGTTGAGCCGCACCTCGATCCCGTCGCGGGCAAAGGCATCGGACAGGATCTGCGCGGCGTCGCGCTCTTCTCTGGGCAGGAAGAGCGGCCGTCTCTGCACGATGGTGGTCTGCACGCCCAGGCGGCAGAACGCCTGCGCCATTTCGCAGCCGAGCGGGCCGCCACCGATGACCAGCAGCCGCCGTGGCGGCGCCGTCAGGTCGAATGCGTTCTCGTTGGTGAGATATCCGGCCTCGGCGAGACCGGGAATCGAGGGCATGTCGGGGCGCGCGCCGGTCGCGACCAGCGCCTTTCGGAAGCGAAGTGTCGCGCCCTCCACGTCGATGGCATCGGTTTGCGTGAAGCGCGCCTGACCGAAGAACACGTCCACGCCGGCCGCCGTCAGCCGATGCGCGGAATCGGCGCGGCTGATGCGGGCGCGAACGGCGCGCACGCGCTGCATCACCGTGGCAAAGTCGACACGGATGTCGGCCGGGATCTGCGCGCCATACTGGTTTGCATGGCGCATCTCCGCATACAGCCGTGACGTGCGCAGGATCGCCTTCGACGGCACGCAGCCGATGTTGAGGCAGGTGCCGCCAAGCAGGTGGCGCTCGACGAGCGCCACCTTGGCGCCCAGATTCCCCGCCATGTGCGCTGCGACGAGCCCGGCAGTGCCGGCGCCGACGATCACCAGGTCGTAGCAAGATGCGGGTGGCGGATTGCGCCAGTCGAGCGGACGCACGTTGTCGAGGCGTTCGCGCTCGGCGGAGTCGCTCGCCAGCGTCACGCCGCTCTCGCTGCGCTGCTCGATGTTCGTCGCACCGTTCAAGCGCGGCTCCTACAACCAGCCGCCGGTGAAGCCGGCGCGCCGCAAGCCCGCAACGATCCACGGACATCGGCGCATCAGGCGCCAGGTCAACTCGCTGCGGTGGTTCTCGATCATCATCGCCACGATGCCCTGGTCGAGGCCGTAATGTCCGGGCGACACCCAGTAGCTGCCGCCCGCATCCGTCAGCCCCGGATTGAAACCGCTCGCGTAGCGCTGATCGGGACACATTTGCGGATAACGCTCATGCATGGCGCGCACGGTCGAAAGCACGATGTCGGGCGCGAACGGCAGTGACGCGAGCGGCGCCCAGCCGGCGAGCGTGCCATCGTCGGGACCCCAGGGAACGCCACGCGCCGCATATCCGAAGAGCCGCCGTCGTGCGCCTCCGTAAGCGTCCGGCATCGCGCGGGTCGGACCGTCGCATGCGGTCAATCCCCAGCAATCTTCGTCATACCCGACGAACTCGAGCGGGTTGCGCCGCGCGTATTCGCGCTGAATTGTGACTGCACGGCGGCTGTTCTCGAAATAATCGCTGCACTTCTCGCGCATGAAAGCGTCGCGGATCTCGCGGAAATCGATCCATGCGTGCGAGAACTGATGAATGAACAGCGGGCCGGCATACAGGAAATCGACGTCGTAGAGATTCTCCCACTGGTAGGTGACGGTCCACGCCTCGTAAGTGTGCGAACCGGCCGGGTGCGTCGGCGAGCCGAGCGCCAGCACATACAGCACGATGCTCTCGCTGTAGCCCTCCCATCCGTAATGCAGGAATCCGCTTTCCGGCTTCCACCCTTGCTTCATCGTCGTACCGCCATCCTGCGCCCACCGCCAGTCGATGCGCCGATACAGTTGATCGGCGATTTCACGCAGTTCGTCTTCCTGCGCGGTGTCCGCATCGAAATACATGCGCGCAGTCAATGCACCGGCGATCAGCAACGCGGTGTCGATCATCGACAGTTCAGAACGCCATACGCGCACACCCGATTGCATGTCGAGGAAGTGGTAATAGAACCCCTTGTAACCGGTCGCGTCGGACGCGCCGCTCTGGTCGCTGTCGCGGAAAAAGCGGAGCGCGGTGAGGCTGAGATCGACCGCCTCATCGCGCGACAGCCAGCCGCGCTCCACCGCGGCCGGATACATGGACAGCGCGAATCCCACCACGGCAATGCTGCACGGCCAGCGCTCGCGCGTGGTGTCGGCGACGAGGCCGTTCGCCGGATTGACCGTTTGCCGGAAATAGCCGAACGCCGCACGTTCAATGCCGTCGAGCAATACGTCATCGGCATCGGCATCCGCATCGGCGCCGGGGGCGTCGCGTCTCGTGTGATTCCCCGGCACTTTTGGCTTCGGCGCTGCGCCGCTCCTTTGAGGGAACTGATTCGCGCTCGGGGCGGCCATGGGATAGGGGACGCAAGCCCGTGCGTTGCAGGAACGGAATCGGCGAGTTTCAGTCGTGATATACCGGAACGATTTCGCGCGATACGAGAGCGAGCGATGACCAACGTTTGACGGCGCAAAACTCGCGACGTTCGAGCATCGACATTGCCAAGGCGGACAGATAGCGAAGGTCTTTCGAGCGATGCCAGAGCTTCCCGAAGTCGAGACGGTCCGGCGCGGGCTTCAGCCAACGCTCGAAGGGGCGACGATCGATCGGCTCGAGCTTCGCAGGGCCGACCTGCGCTTCCCGTTCTCGCGGCACTTCGCCGCGCGCGTGAAGGGCCATCGGATCACTGCGCTTCGCCGCCGCGCCAAATATCTGCTGGCCGAACTCGACGACCACACGACACTGCTGATGCATCTCGGCATGTCCGGCTCGTTTCGCATCGAGAGGCAGGGCCAGAAGGATGCGAAGCCGGTCGCCGACGATGCGGTGTATTACAAGCGCGGAAAGCTCGAAGCACACGACCACGTGATCTTCCATCTGCAAGGCGGCACGCGCGTCGTCTACAACGACCCGCGCCGCTTCGGCTTCATGCTCCTGATCCCGCCGGAGCATTTCGACGCACATCCGATGCTCGCGGACCTCGGCTTCGAGCCGATCGGCAACGAGCTGTCGGCGGAGGCGCTCGCGCCGCGCTTCGCCAGGCGCGCCGCGCCGCTCAAGGCGGTCCTTTCGGATCAGCGCGTCATCGCCGGCCTCGGCAACATCTATGTGTGCGAAGCGCTTTGGCGTGCACGGCTCTCGCCAAGGCGTGCGGCGAGAACGTTGGTGCGCGCGGACGGAACACCCACCGAGCGCCTGGTCAGGCTGGTCGAGGCCGTGCGCGCGGTGATCGCCGACGCGGTGGAGGCCGGCGGCTCGTCGCTTCGCGACTACGTGCAGGCAAACGGCGAGCTCGGCCTCTTTCAGCACCGATTCTGCGTCTACGACCGCGAAGGGAAACGATGCCAGCGCGGCGACGGGACGATCAGGCGCATCGTGCAGTCGGGGCGCTCGACGTTTTATTGTCCGGCCTGCCAGCGCTGAGCCGTCGGCACAAAACGAACCTGCAAATCCGTGTCGATGATCCGGGCGCCCGACGGACACCGCAAACGGGGCAACGCGCACCAACCCCTGGAGGCCGCGCCGTCATGCCGCCTGCAAACGCGTCGCGCGCGCCGGTGCCGCCAGCGCGTCGTCGACCATCGCCTGCGCCTCTTCCACAACGCGATCGAGGTGCTGCTCGCCACGGAAGCTCTCGGCGTAAATCTTGTAGATATCCTCGGTGCCGGAGGGACGCGCGGCAAACCAGCTGCTGTCCGTCATCACCTTCAACCCGCCGATGCGTGCGCCATTGCCGGGTGCCCGATCGAGTATGCAGCGGATCGTCTCACCTGCCAGTTCGCGATGGCGAAACTCGCTCGGGGATAGCTGCGCAAGGCGCCGCTTCTGTTGCGCGCTGGCCATCGCCTGAACGCGGCGCTCGACGGGCTCACCCAATTCGCGCGTGATGGCGCAGTAGATTTCGCCCGGATCACGTCCCGTTCGCTGCGTGATTTCCACGGCGAGCAGCGCCGGCGCGACGCCGTCCTTGTCGGTCGTCCACGCGCGGCCGTCGGCCCGCAGGAAACTCGCACCCGCGCTTTCTTCACCGGCGAAGCCCAGCGATCCATCGGCAAGGCCGGCGACGAACCATTTGAATCCGACCGGGACTTCGCACACGGTACGGCCCAGCCGCGCGGCCACGCGGTCGATCATCTGCGTGCTGACGATGGTCTTGCCGATCTTGCACCGCTTGCGCCAGCGCGGACGGTGCGCGAACAGGTAGTCGATCATCACCGTCGCGTAATGATTCGGCGGCAGCAGCCCTGCGCTTCGCGTGACGATGCCGTGGCGGTCGTGGTCCGTGTCGCAGGCGAACGCGATGTCGAAGCGGTCTTTCAGCGCAATCAACGGCTGCATCGCGTACGGCGAGGACGGATCCATGCGAATGCGGCCGTCCCAATCGACCGCGACGAACCGGAACGTCGGATCGACCTCGGGATTGACGATGTGCAGGTCGAGCCGATAGCGATCCGCAATCGGCGCCCAATAGTGAACCCCGGCGCCCCCCATCGGATCGACGCCGACGCATAGCTTCGTGCCGCGAAGCACGTCCATGTCGATGACGCGCGCGAGGTCGCGGACGTACGGGTTCAGGAAATCGTGCCGGTGCGTCGTGGCGGCCCTCCGCGCCTTGCGAAGCGGAACGTGCTTCACACCTTTCAACGAACGCGCCAGCAACGCGTTCGCGCGCGTCTCGATCCACCCGGTGGCCTGTTCATCCGCCGGTCCGCCGTGGGGTGGGTTGTACTTGAATCCACCGCTGTCCGGCGGATTGTGCGAAGGCGTGACGATGATCCCGTCCGCGAACCCGGTGGTGCGGCCGCGGTTGTGCGTGAGAATCGCATGCGATACGGCCGGCGTCGGCGTGTATTCGTCGTTGTGCGCCACCATGACGTCGACGCCGTTGGCCGCCAGCACGCAAAGCGCGCTGGCCTGCGCGGGTGCGGACAGCGCGTGCGTGTCGATCCCCAGGAAGAGCGGACCGTCGACGTGCTGCCGCCTGCGGTAATCGCACACGGCCTGGGTGATGGCCAGGATGTGCGACTCGTTGAAACTCGCTGCGAACGAGGAGCCGCGATGCCCCGAGGTGCCGAAGGCCACCCGCTGCGCAGGCTCCGCCGGATCGGGCAGTTCCGTGTAGTACGCGGTGACGAGCCTCGGCACGTCGACCAGCAGCGAAGGCGGCGCCCGCCTGCCCGCCAGCGGACTCGGCATCGACGCGCGCGCCGCGATACTCACGTTCGAAGCGGCGCCGGTTTTTGGAGGGCCTCGCTTTTCGCGGCGATGCAATCGAGCAGGTCGCGCCACGCCGTGTCGAATGATTTCGCACCTTCGACCTGCAGCTGATCGGCGAGCGCCGCATCGTCGACCCCCGCGCGCCGGAATTCGCCGATCACCTGTTCGGCATCGCCGCCGTCGACCGGCATCACGCCTTTCACCTGCCCGTGATCGGCAAACGCGAGCAAGGTCTTGTCGGGGATCGTGTTGATCGTATCCGGCGCCGCGAGCGCTTCGATGTACAGCGTGTCGGGTGCCGCGGGATCCTTGGTGCCGGTGCTGGCCCAGAGCAGGCGCTGCAGGCGCGCACCGGCAGCTTCCAGCGTCCGCCACCGGGGCGACGCCACCAGTTCGCGATACGCCTTGTAGGTGCGCCCGGCCATCGCGATGCCGAGGCGGTTGCGAAGCTCGTGCGGCACCTCGTCCTCGACCGCGACGTCCCATCGGCTCACGAACAGCGACGCTGCCGAGTCGACCCTCGGATCGAGGCCCGCGGCGATTCGCCGCTCGATGCCCGTGAGGTAGGCATTCGCGGAGGCCAGGTACTGTTCGCGCGAAAACAGCAGCGTGACGTTGATCGGCACGCCGGCGAAGATCGCCTCCTCGATCGCGGGAACGCCTGCGCGCGTGCCGGGAATCTTGATGAACAGGTTGGGTCGTTGCCCGCGAGCATGGAGTCGTTTGGCCGCTGCGATACTCCCCGCCGTATCGTCGACGAGCAGCGGCGAAACTTCCATCGACACCCAGCCATCGACGCCGCCGGTCGCCTCGTGCGCCGGGCGGAACAGATCGGCTGCCTGTGCCAGGTCGTCGAGCGCAAGATCGATGAACAGGTCCTCGCCCGACTGGCCGGCCGCGGCCTTGCGGCGTATGGAATCGTCGTAGAAGTGGCCGCTTCGCATGGCGCGATCGAAAATCGACGGATTGGACGTGAGTCCGGTGATCTCGAAATCGTCGATGTAGCGACGAAGCGTGCCGTCGACGAGCATTTCGCGCGTGATGTTGTCGAGCCACAGGCTCTGGCCGAGGTCGTGCAGTTGCCGTGTCGCTTTCATCGGAAGTCCTTTTGCGCGCATTCGGCGCCACGACGGCCGAGGGAGCTTCGCTCGCCGCGCCTCGAGGATCGCCCAGTCGCCCATGTGCACGGCGCGTCGCTAGGACGCCGCGACGCGGCGCTGGACTTCCGGGGATCGCACGAGAACGCGCGCCGAGTGGGGAACGAGGTCGTTCACCAGCGAAATGACGGCGTCCTGCTGCAATTCGCCATCCACCCACACCCCGGGCTCGCCATCGGCAGTCTCCGCCGCACCCACGGTGATCGTGTACGTCGTGTCCAGGTACCGGTAGTGCAGTGTGAATTCCTTCCAATCCGCCGGCAGGCATGGCGACAACCGCAGCTTGTCGGCGGCACGTTCGACGCCGAGCAGCGACTCGAGGATCAACCGGTACATCCATCCTGCCGAGCCGGTGTACCACGACCACCCTCCCCGGCCCGTGTGCGGGGCCATCGCGTAGACATCCGCGGCCATCACGTACGGTTCCACTCGGTAGGTCGCAACGTCCAGGACCGATCGACCGTGATTGATCGGGTTGATCATGCCGAGGAGTTCCCAGGCGCGGCGTGCGTCGCCCAGCACCGCGAAGGCCATCACGGCCCAGATTGCGCCATGCGTATATTGACCGCCGTTCTCGCGCACGCCCGGCGGATAACCTCGGATGTAGCCGGGATGCTGCTCCGACGTATCGAAGGGCGGCGTCAGCAGTTGCACGAGCGCATCGTCGCGCCGCACCAGCCGCTGATACGCGGCATCCATCGCCGCGCGCGAACGTTTTGCGTCGGCGACGCCCGACAGAACCGACCAGCTCTGCGAGATCGAGTCGATCTGGCACTCGGCATTGGCGGACGAGCCCAGCGGCGTGCCGTCGTCGAAGTAGGCGCGCCGATACCACGCGCCGTCCCACGCGTGCTGTTCGATGTTCCTGGACAGCTTGCCGACTTCTGCATCGCAACGCGCGGCAAACGCAGCGTCACCGCGCAGCCGCGCGACCTTCGCGAACTGCGCGAGCACCGAGCAAAGGAAAAATGCGAGCCACACGCTCTCCCCCTTCCCCTCGATGCCCACGAGGTTCATCCCGTCGTTCCAGTCGCCCGAACCCATCAGCGGCAACCCGTGACTTCCGAACCGCAATCCATGGCGGATCGCGCGCACGCCATGCTCGTACAGGCTCGCCGCCTCGGCGGATCGCTCCGGCATGTCGTAATAGGAATCTTCCCCGGCATTGACGGGCCGTCCTGCCAGGAACGCGACGGTTTCGTCGAGAATGGCGCGGTCGCCGGTCACCATGACATAACGGGCGATCGCCAACGGCAGCCACAGATAATCGTCGGAGCATTGCGTTCGCACACCGCGGCCCGACGGCGGGTGCCACCAATGCTGGACGTCGCCTTCCACGAATTGCCGGCTCGCGCAGAGCAGGATTTGCGCGCGCGCAAGCGCAGGCTCGGCATGGAGCAGCGCCAGCACGTCCTGCAGCTGGTCGCGAAAGCCGAAGGCGCCGCCGGACTGGTAGAAGCCGGTGCGTGCCCACAGGCGACATGCGAGTGCCTGGTAGACGAGCCAGCCGTTGCACAAAACGTCGAGCGATGCGTCGGGCGTCTCGACACGAACGGCAGTGAGCGTGCGCTGCCATTGCCGCCGCACCCCTTCGAGCTCGGCTTTCGTGGATGACGCGTTGCCGAACTGGCGGGCCAGATTGCGTGCGTCGGCGGCGTCGTTCCCGACACCGAGCCGGAACGTCACTTCGCGTTCGGCGCCCGCCTCCAGCTCGATCGTCATCGCAATCGCGGCGCACGGGTCGAGCGCCGCTCCCGATCTGCCCGACAACCGGGCACGCGCCATGGCCGCCGGTGCCGCCAGCGTGCCGTTGCGGCCGATGAACTCGGCGCGGTCGCAGGTATGCGTTCGCGTCGCGCCGTCGGCCGCGAAGAACGCGACCCGTTTGCCGAACTCCATGCCATAGACATTGCGGGCAAGCAGTGCGCCTGTCTCGCCATCCCTTTCGGTGACGATGTGCATCGCCGATTTCGATCGCAGGTCGCCGAGCACCCACTCCACGTAACCGATCACCGATATTCGTCGCGCACGCGCGGACGCATTGCGTATCTTCAGTGTCGCGAACTTCACTGCGGCATCGCGGGCCACGTACGCGCGCAGCTCGCTCGCGATGCCTTCCTCGTGATGCTCGAACACGGTGTAACCGAATCCGTGCCGCGTGACGTACGGCGTGCGACCGCGTGCGGGCAGCGGCGTGGGAGACCAGAAGCGCCCGGTTTCCTCGTCGCGCAGGTAATACGCTTCGCCGCTCGCGTCGCTCACCGGATCGTTGCTCCACGGGGTGAGCCGCAGCTCGTGCGCGTTCTCGCGCCATGTGTAGGTCCCGCCACTGTCGGAGATGACGCTGCCGAAGTTTGGATTCGCGAGCACGTTCACCCATGGCGCAGGCGTCGGGATGTCGGCGTCGGTCGTGATCACGTACTCGGTGCCGTCGGTCGTGAATCCGCCGATGCCATTGCCGAACATCAGCGTCTGCGCGTCGTCTGGCCCGATCACCGGCTCGGTTCCCTCCATGCGAACGGGCGCGAGCAACGGAACGCGCGGCGCCTGCAGGACGCGCCCGCCGATCTGTTCGGCGAGCGTTCCTTTGCCGTCGGAGACGATCACCCGCGCCACCGCCTCGAGAAGCACGCGATCCTCCTCCGAAATCTGGTCGGCGCGCCGAACGAAGATGCCGCCCTGCCGGTCCACCATCTGGCTTTCGACGCGCGCGGCGATCAACGCCATGATGTCGTCCTGCAGCAACTGACGGTATCCCGCCTGATCCTCGTTCCAGATCACGAGATCCACGGCGAGCCCCTTGAGTCGCCAGTAGGCATGTGCCTGGACCAGTTGGCGCACGAGATCGATATTGACGGCATCCGCGATGCGCAGCAGAACGATCGGCAGATCGCCGGAAATGCCGTACCCCCACAGGTCGGATTGCGCGCGACGGTTCCTCGCGATGACGCTGGAATCGGCACGCAGCGATGCGTTGGCGAAAACGATCGAGTTGGCAAGACGCGCATAAAGTTGCGCGTCGGCTTCGCGGGCATTGATCTGGCGCAGCACCACCTGCGCATGTGTCCACGCCAGCTCGACGACGCGATCCGCGAGCCGCGGGTCGCGGTATTTTTCGAGCAGGCCGAACGCGGCATCCCGCGATTCCGCAACGCCATAGACCATGTCGATGGTCGCGATCTGGTCCGGTTCCAGCGTGAACCGAATGCGGATGGCGGCGATCGGATCGAGCACGGTGCCCGCGCTGCCCGAGAGCGGTGCGCGATCGCGCATCGCCTGCGGCGTCGCCGGCGTGTTGCCCCGACCGACGAAGCGCAGGCGATCGGTTTCGTAGGAAACGCCAGTGGCCGTCGCGCCCTGCAGCGTCATCAGGTGGAACATCCACGGCGTCTGCTCGCCGGGTGAGCGAGGCCGGCGCGTGCACAGGATCGCCTGCTCCGCGCGTGCGATCTCGGTCTGCACGAAAAGGTTGCTGAACGCCGGATGGATGGCGTCCGCCGCCGCCGGTGCCAGGACGACTTCCGTGTAGCTGGTGATGTCGATGACCTTCGGCACGCGCGAGCGGTTGACGATGCGCGTGCGCCGCAGCTCGATGTCGTCCTCGGGCGAGATCGCGATTTCGGTATGGAGATGCAAGTCATGGTCGCGCCGGCGGAATTCCGCGCGACCCTCGGAAAAGATGGCTTCGTAGTGCTCGGCCTCGACGCCCGTCGGCTGATGGGCGGTGGACCAGAACGCTCCGCTCGCCACGTCGCGGACGTAGCAGAACGTGCCCCAGTCATCGCGCGTCGCGTCTTCGCGCCAGCGCGTGATCGCGAGATCCTTCCAGCGACTGCTGCCGCCTCCCGCGTTGGTGACCATCACGTGGTAACGGCCGTTCGACAGCAGTTGCACTTCCGGGATCGGCGTGGAGGGAGCGACGATCACCCGCACGGGCGCTTCCTTGTCGCCGGCGTTCGCACGGATGCCGCTGAACTGCGCGACATGCGGCGAGAACGGCGCCGACTCGGGAACGCGTTCCTGCAACAGGAGCAGCGTCGCCTGGAACTGCGGATCCGACTCGAATCGCTTCTGCATCGAACGATCGAGAAGCAGATGGGCCAAGGCGAGCAGGCTCATGCCCTGGTGATGCGCCATGAAGGAACGTACGATGGTCGCCTTCTCTCCGGGCCGCCGTCGCGCCGGCGTGTAGTCGATCGCTTCGAAGAGGCCGAAGCGTCCCGCCAGCCCTTCGTCGGCCAATCGCTGCAGGTTCGCGCAGGCTGCCTCGGGGGCGACCATCAGCGCGAGCACCGACGCATACGGAGCGATGACGACATCGTCCGCAAGGCCGCGCTTCAAACCGAGGCCCGGCACGCCGAAGGCGCGATACTGGTAGTTGAGGTTCGCATCGATCAGGTTGTATCCGGACTCCGACATGCCCCACGGCACGCCGAGCTCCCTGCCGTAGGCGATCTGCCGTTCCACCGCCGCGCGGCACGTCACGTCGAGCAGCGTGTTCTCGTAGCTCGGCATCACGAGCAACGGCATCAGGTACTCGAACATCGACCCGCTCCACGACAGCAGGATCGGCCGGCCCCGGTCGGACGACAGCAGCCGCCCCAGCGCGAACCAGCTCTCCTGCGGAACCTGGCCCTGAGCGATCGCGATGAAGCTCGTGAGCCGCGCCTCCGATGCCAGGAGGTCGTAGTAGCTCGTGTCGCGCTGGCGTTCATCGATGTTGTAGCCCACCGCGAACAAACGGCGCTCGTCGTCGTAGAGGAAGCCGAATTCCATGCGCGCGAAGTCCTCGCATCGCAGCGCGAGTTGCTCGATGGCCTCGATGCGTTCCCTCGCTCGCAAGCTCGCGATGCCGACGAGCCGCGCCACTTCGTCCCAACGCTCCCGTTCCGCGGGGGTGGAAGCCGCGTCGTGCAGACGTGCGAGTTGTGGCGCGAGCCCCGGCAGCCCATCGGCGAGATCGCGCAGTGTCGGCACGGCATTCAGGATCGGAAGCGCGGTCAGCGCGTCTTCCGCCGCCGTCGACGCGAGCCATGGCGCGAACAGCGACAGCTCGTCCTGGACGCTTTGATGCTGCACGGCCAGCGCCTGCGCCAGGGCGCGCGCTTCGTTTGCCACCGGCGTCGTGTCGCCGGCATCGGTGCACGTGGCAACGTAACGCTGAACGGCGGCCATGCGCGCCGACAGGCGATCGAACGATTGCCGCAGGGTGCCGAGGGTGAACGCGCCGGTCTCGTCGCTTTCGCGCAGACCGCGCATCAGCTCGGCCAAGGCCGGAATTTCGCGATCACCCAGCGCGTCCGCAAGCACGCCGACGGTGTCGGCGAATCCCGCAAACAGGCGAGGCTCGAGAATTCGATCGCCGGGGAGACCGCCAAGCCCGGCGCGCAACGTCAGCAGATGCCCGGCCAGGTTTCCACTGTCGACCGCCGAGACGTAGCGCGGCGGCAGCGGTTCGAGCGATTGCGTGTCGTACCAGTTGTAGAAGTGACCCTGATGCCGCTCGAGCGAGCGCATCGTTCCCAGCGTGCGACCGACGCGCTCGACGAGCCGCCCTGTCGACAGGTAGCCGAAGTCGTAGGCCGCGAGATCCGCGAGCAGCGCAATGCCCATGTTCGTGGGTGACGTCCGATGCGCGACGCGGTCGACGAGACCCTCCTGGTAATTGTCGGGCGGCAACCCGTGGTCCGCCGCACCGGCGAACGTCTCGAAGTAGGCCCAGGTCCGGCGTGCGAGCTTGCGAAGGAAAGCCGTCTGATCGAACGTCAGCCTGACCGGTCGCGGCGGAATCG
>JAICKU010000050.1 GCA_025927765.1 Burkholderiales bacterium | reverse complement strand
CGTATCGCTGCCGTGGCGCAAGAAGAGCAAGGTCAACCCGGACCTCTCGAACGCCGAGAAAGTACTGGACGAGGACCATTACGGCCTCGAGAAAGTGAAAGAGCGGATCGTCGAGTATCTCGCCGTGCAGCAGCGCGTCGATCGGCTGAAGGCGCCGATCCTCTGCCTCGTCGGCCCGCCCGGCGTCGGCAAGACGTCGCTTGCCCTGTCGGTCGCGAAGGCGACCGGCCGCAAGTTCGTGCGCATGAGCCTCGGGGGCGTGCGTGACGAAGCGGAGATCCGCGGCCACCGGCGCACGTACATCGGCTCGATGCCGGGCAAGATCCTGCAGAACATGACCAAGGTCGCGGTGCGCAACCCGCTCTTCCTGCTCGACGAGGTCGACAAGATGGGGCAGGACTTCCGCGGTGACCCGTCGTCGGCGCTGCTCGAGGTGCTCGATCCCGAGCAGAACAACACGTTCGTCGACCACTACGTCGAGGTCGAGTACGACCTCTCCGACGTGATGTTCGTGGCGACGGCGAACACGATGAACATCCCGGCGCCGCTCCTCGACCGGATGGAAGTCATCCGCCTGTCGGGCTATACCGAGGACGAGAAGATCGCGATCGCGAAGCAGTACCTCCTGCCGAAGCAGATCAAGAGCAACGGCCTCAAGGCCGAGGAACTGCACGTCGCCGAGAGTGCGCTGCGTGACATCGTGCGCTACTACACGCGCGAATCGGGCGTGCGCAACCTCGAGCGCGACATCAGCAAGATCTGCCGCAAGGTGGTGAAGGGCCTGCTGTTGAAGGAGAGCGAGGGCAAGGCGCGGAAGGCCCGGGGGCCCGTCGAGGTGAATTCCAAGAACCTCGACAAGTACTTGGGCGTTCGTCGTTACACGTACGGCATTGCCGAGCGTCGCAACCAGGTGGGCCAGGTCACCGGCCTCGCGTGGACGGAAGTGGGCGGCGACCTCTTGACGATCGAATCGGTGGCGCTGCCGGGCAAGGGCAAGACCACGTCGACGGGCAAGTTGGGCGAAGTGATGAACGAGTCGATTGCGGCCGCGTTGTCGGTGGTACGGCACCGCTCGAAGCAACTCGGCATCGCGCCGGAGTTCTACACGAAGACCGACCTGCACATCCACCTGCCCGAAGGCGCCACGCCGAAGGACGGCCCGTCCGCGGGCACGGCGATCGCCACGGCGATGGTGTCGACGCTCACCAGCATCCCGGTGCGCTGCGACGTCGCGATGACCGGCGAGATCACGTTGCGCGGCGAGGTGTTGCCGATCGGTGGCCTGAAGGAGAAGCTGCTCGCGGCGGGCCGTGGCGGCATCAAGACGGTGTTGATCCCCGAGGAGAACGTGAAGGACCTCGCGGAGATTCCCGACGAGATCAAGAACCGCCTCGACATCTATCCGGTACGCTGGATCGAGCAGGTGCTCGAGCGTGCGCTCGAGCGGCAGCCCGCTGCAATCGTGGAGAGCGACAAGCCCGCCGAGGCGGCGCCGAGCGTGCCGCCGGCGGCGCCCGACGACAAGAGCGCGGTGATCAAGCACTGACTGGAGGACTGGCCTTGAACAAATCCGAAATGATCGATGCGATCGCCCGCCACGCCGACATCTCGAAGGCGGCGGCGGGCCGTGCGCTCGATGCGACCGTGGGCGCGATCACGACGTCGCTGCGCAAGGGTGACATCGTCACGCTCGTCGGCTTCGGCTCGTTCTACGTCGGCAAGCGCAGTCCGCGCGCGGGACGCAATCCGCGCACGGGCGACGCGATCCACATCGAAGGCGGCAAGGTGCCGAAGTTTCGCGCTGGAAAAGCGCTGAAGGATGCGATAAACTAGCGGGCTCGGAAAAACGTGGTCAAAGAAAATTGGGGTCAGAGATGCATTTCCCCCCGCTCCGGAAATGCATCTCTGACCCCGATTTTCGATCCCGATTTTCCGGGTGCTTAGCTCAGCTGGTAGAGCGTCGCCCTTACAAGGCGAATGTCGGCGGTTCGATCCCGTCAGCACCCACCAGCCGCATCCGGAGTGGTAGTTCAGTTGGTTAGAATACCGGCCTGTCACGCCGGGGGTCGCGGGTTCGAGTCCCGTCCACTCCGCCAATGATTTCTTGGAGGGCGAACGCGAGTTCGCCCTTTTTTCTTACGTGCGGTGCAGCGCACCGCTTCGGAAACGTCCCGCCATGTTCGACCTCCTCCACAAGCACAAGACCGCCGCGCAATTCATTCTCGGCGCGGTCACGCTCCCGTTCGTCTTCTTCGGCACGTACCAGTACTTCGAGGGAGGCCGCGACGCGCAAACGGTGGCGAGCGTCGGCAAGAACAAGATCACGCAGCAGGACTTCGACGAGGCGCTGCGCGAGCAGCAGGAGCGCATGCGCCAGGCGCTTGGCGCGAACTTCGATTCGTCGATGCTCGACCGGCCCGACGTGCGCTATGCGCTGCTCGACCAGCTCGTGAACCAGCGCCTGCTCGAGAACGAGGCGCACGCCGAGCGCTTCCGCGTGTCGGATGCGCAGCTCGCGCAGTTCATCGCGGCGCTGCCGCCGTTCCAGGAGAACGGCAAGTTCTCGCAGGACAAGTACCGCGAGGTGCTCGCGGCGCAGGGCATGTCGCCGCTCATGTTCGAGCAGCGCGTGCGCGGCGATCTCGTGCTCTCCCCGCTGCAGGACCCGATCGTCGCGGGCAGCATCGCCGCGCATTCGTCGGTGGCGCATTACCTCGAGCTTCTCGAGCAGAAGCGCGACGTTGCGGTGGCCACCATTCCGGCCGAGCCGTTCGAGAAGTCGGTGAACGTCAGCGACGCCGACGTGAAGTCGTTCTACGACAAGAACCAGAAGGCGTTCGAGATGCCGGAGATGGCGAAGGTCGAGTATTTGCTTCTGACGCAGGATGCGATCGCGTCGCAGATCAAGGTCGATCCGGCCGAGGTGAAGCAGGCGTACGAGCAGAATTCGAAGCAGTACACGACGAACGAGGAGCGGCAGGCATCGCACATCCTGATCGCCGTGAAGAAGGACGCGAGCGACGCCGACAAGGCGGCGGCGAAGAAGAAGGCGGAAGAGATTGCGGCGAAGGCGCGCGCGAATCCGGGTTCCTTCGCGCAGCTCGCGAAGGAGTACTCGCAGGATCCGGGATCGGCATCGCAGGGCGGGGATTTGGGCTCGTTCTCGCGAGGCGCGATGGTGAAGCCGTTCGAGGACGCGGTGTTCTCGGCGAAGGTCGGCGACATCGTCGGTCCGGTGCAGACGGACTTCGGCTATCACATCATCAAGGTGACCGGCATCACGCCGTCGCACGTGCAGAGCTTCGACGAGGTGAAGGGCCGCATCGAAGCGGACCTCAAGCGGCAGAAGGCCGCGCAGAAGTTCGCCAACGCCGCCGAGCAGTTCCAGAACCTGGTCTACGAGCAGGCCGATTCGCTCGCGGGCGCGGCGAAGGGGCTCGGGCTCGAGTTGCAGACGACGCCGCTCGTCACGCGCGAGAAGCTGCAGGAGATCGCGAAGGGCAGTACCAAGTTCGTGCAGGCCGTGTTCTCACCTGAATCGGTGCAGAGCAAGCGCAACACGGAAGCGATCGAAGTCGGGCCGAACGCGCTGATGGCGGGCCGTGTCGTCGAGTACAAGCCGGCCGCGCCGAAGCCGTTCGACGAGGTGAAGGACGAGATCCGTAAGCAGCTCGTGCATCAGAAGGCGAGCGAGATGGCGGAGAAGGCGGGCCAGGAGAAGCTCGCGCTGCTCGCGCAGGGGAAGGATGCAGGCCTCACGTTCGACAAGCCGGTGACGATCGATCGCAACCAGGTGAAGCCGGGGTTTACCGTGGCGGCGATCAAGAAGGTATTCGACGCGAATCCGAACAAGCTGCCCGCCTACGAAGGCGCGACGAACGACAAGGGCGGCTATTCGATCTACAAGGTCGAGAAGGTGATCGCACCGCCGGCGCCGGATGCGACGAAGGTGCAGACGGCCTCTTCGCGTGTGGCGAGCGAAGTGGGACGCGAGCTGATGAACGCGTATCTCGCGGGCCTCAAGGCCGATACCGACGTCAAGATCAACCAGGCGGCGCTGGAGAAGAAGGAACAATAGAAGTAGGGTCAGACGCCACTTTCCCGAAAAGTAGCGTCGGACTCCACTTGATTCGTCGGCGCCACGACCTCGGTCGTTTGGTCGATCGCCCGCGGGGCCAGTCGTCGCTACGCTCGACAAATGCTCCGCCTACCGCGCGTCTTCGTTCCCGGATTGCCGCTGCACATCGTCCAGCGCGGCAATGAGCGGGACGTTGCGGGAGGGAAGATACAAGGCCGCGCGCGCAGCGTCCCCCTGGAACGACCCGCACACGAAGGGCGCATGTGCAGAAGCGGATGAGTTCGCCTGGATCGAGGCAGTGGAGTGACCCTGCTTTTCGCGAGAGTGGGGTTTGACGCTACTTACGGGCACTTGTTGTCGCGAATCCACGCATTGAGCTTCGCGCGCTCCTTCGCGCGCGCGTCGTCGTCCATCACCTCGCGCTCGCCCTTCGCGTTGTAGCGATAGATCGCGATCTGGCTTTCCGTCAGCTGCTTCAACTGCCCGCGCGCATTCGCGCACGATTCGGCGCGTTCGGCGCCCGACGCCTGCTCCTTGCCGGCCTTCTCGGTGGCCTTCGCCGCTTCGGCCTGGCGCTTCTGGAAATCGGCCTGGCGCTGTGCGAGTTCCTTTGCGGCGTTCGGATTCGCGGGCGGCGGCGCCGCCCGCAGCTCCTCGGCCTTGACGTTCCCGGACGGTGGCTGGTCGGAGTACACGACGTGGCCCTGCGCGTCGGTCCACTTGTACAGCGCCGCGGATGCACCGCCGGCGAGGGGCGCCGCGAGCAACGCAACGGCAAGCGCGATCAGCGAAGCGCGCGACATCGGTCGTTCCCGGGGTTATGACAATGGCAAGTTACCCCGCGCAGCCGCGCGCCGTCAATCGATCGCATGGCCGAGCTGGCGCGCCGCCCTTGAGGGTGTCGCGCCCCTGCGACGCGCGCGTCGTTCGCGGGCCCCGCGGGCATGCTCCATCGACCGGGCGCGCGACCCTGCGCCGGTATAATCGATTTTTGCGAAGGAGAGTTCGATGCGTGTCGTCCGCAAGGCGTTGACGTTCGACGACGTCCTGCTCGTTCCCGCCCACTCCGACGTCGTCCCCCGCGACGTTTCCCTCGTCACCCGGCTCACCCGCAACATCACGCTGAACATCCCGCTGCTCGCGGCGGCGATGGACACCGTGACCGAGGCGCGCCTCGCCATCGCGATCGCCCAGGAGGGCGGACTCGGCATCGTGCACAAGAACATGCCGCCTGCGCGCCAGGCGGCCGAGGTCGCGAAGGTCAAGCGCTTCGAAAGCGGCGTGGTCAAGGACCCGATCTCGATTCCGCCGTCGATGTCCGTGCGGCAGGTGCTGGCCCTTACGCAGCAGTATCACATCTCCGGCCTGCCCGTGGTCGAGGGCAAGCGCGTGGTGGGCATCGTCACCAATCGCGACCTGCGCTTCGAGACGAATCTCGACCAACCGGTGTCGTCGATCATGACGCCCGCGTCGAAGCTCGTCACCGTTCCCGAAGGCACCGACCTCGACACCGCGAAGGCGCTGATGCATCGACATCGGCTCGAGCGCGTACTCGTGCTCGACCGCCATCAGGAGTTGCGCGGCCTGATCACCGTGAAGGACATCCTCAAGTCCACCGAGCATCCGATCGCCTGCAAGGACGAGCACGGGCGGCTCCGCGTGGGTGCCGCCGTCGGCACCGGCGACGATACGGACGCGCGCGTCGAAGCGCTCGTCGCCGCCGCTGTCGACGTCATCGTCGTCGACACGTCGCATGGCCATTCGCAGGGCGTGCTCGACCGTGTGCAATCGGTCAAGAAGCGCTATCCGCAGGTGCAGGTGATCGGCGGCAACATCGCCACCGCGTCCGGCGCGAAGGCGCTCGCCGATCACGGTGCCGACGGCGTGAAGGTCGGCATCGGCCCCGGCTCGATCTGCACCACGCGCATCGTCGCGGGCGTCGGCGTGCCGCAGATCTCGGCAATCCAGGACGCGCTCGCAGGCTTGGGCGACAGCGGCGTGCCCGTGATCGCCGACGGCGGGATCCGCTACTCGGGCGACATCGCGAAGGCGATCGCTGCGGGAGCGTCGGCGGTCATGCTCGGCAGCCTCTTCGCCGGCACCGAGGAATCGCCCGGCGAAATCGAGCTCTACCAGGGCCGTTCGTACAAGAGCTACCGCGGCATGGGTTCGCTCGCGGCGATGCAAACCGGCAGCGCCGATCGCTATTTCCAGGATGCAGAAGGCGAAGGTGCGGCCGAGAAGCTCGTGCCCGAAGGCATCGAGGGCCGCGTGCCGTACAAGGGGACGGTGTCCGCCGTCGTGCTGCAGTTGATGGGCGGCGTGCGCGCCGCGATGGGCTACTGCGGCTGCGCGACGATCCGCGACTTGTCGACGCGCGCGGAGTTCGTGCAGATCACGGCGGCGGGCATGCGCGAATCGCACGTGCACGACGTGCAGATCGTCAAGGAAGCGCCCAATTACCGTGTCGAATAGTGGCGATGAAAGGTAGGGCCAGACTCCACTTTCGGTCGACATCTGACCGGCATGCGCGATCGGGCTGCGAAAGTGGAATCTGACCCCACTTTTCGGCACTGCCGCATCCTGATCCTCGACTTCGGCGCGCAATACACGCAACTGATCGCGCGCCGGCTGCGCGAGACGAACGTCTACTGCGAGATCCATCCGTACGACGTCGGCGACGACTTCGTGCGCAGGTTCGGCGCGCGCGGCGTGATCCTCTCCGGCGGTCCTTCGAGCGTCACCGAAGGCTCGACGCCGCGCGCGCCGGCGGCGGTGTTCGACCTCGGCGTGCCGGTGCTCGGCATCTGCTACGGCATGCAGACGATGGCGGCGCAACTCGGCGGCAAGGTCGAGAGCGGATACGTGCGCGAATTCGGCTACGCGGAAATGCGCGCGCGCGGCCACACGGCGCTCTTCCGCGATCTCGAGGACCGGCGCAACGCCGAAGGTCATGGCCTCCTCGACGTGTGGATGAGCCACGGCGACAAGGTGGTCGACCTGCCGCGCGGCTTCGTGCTCGCCGGCTCGTCGCATGGCTGCGCGATCGCGGCGATGGCCGACGAGGCGCGACGCTTCTACGGCGTGCAGTTCCACCCGGAAGTCACGCACACGCCGCAGGGAGCATCGATCCTCGCGCGCTTCGCGCACGAGATCTGCGGCTGCGGCCACGACTGGAACATGCACGACTACGCCGACGAGGCGATCGCGGCGATCCGGGCGAAGGCCGGCGGCGAGCAGGTGTTGCTCGGCCTTTCGGGCGGCGTCGATTCGTCCGTCGCGGCGGCGCTCTTGCATCGCGCGATCGGCGACCGGCTCGTCTGCGTGTTCGTCGACCACGGGCTGTTGCGCCAGAACGAAGCGGCGCAGGTGATGGACACGTTCGCGATGCATCTCGGCGTACGCGTGATTCACGTCGACGCGAGCGGCGAATTTCTCGAGGCGCTCGCCGGCGTCGAGGATCCGGAGGCGAAGCGCAAGATCGTCGGACGCCTGTTCGTCGAGGTGTTCCAGCGCGAAGCGGCGAAGCTCTCGGGCGTGAAGTGGCTCGCGCAGGGCACGATCTATCCCGACGTCATCGAGTCGGCATCCGCGAAGGGTGCGAAGGCGCACACGATCAAGTCGCATCACAACGTTGGCGGCCTGCCGGAAACGCTGCATCTCAAGCTGCTCGAGCCGTTGCGCGAGCTCTTCAAGGACGAAGTGCGCGCGCTCGGTCTCGAGCTCGGGCTGCCGCGCGACATGGTGTTCCGCCACCCGTTTCCGGGTCCCGGCCTGTCGGTGCGGATTCTCGGCGAAGTGACGCGCGAGCGCTGCGACATCCTGCGCGCCGCCGACGGCATCTTCATCGAGGAATTGCGTGCGGCGCACGACGACACCGGACGCGCGTGGTACGACGCCGTGTCGCAGGCGTTCGCCGTGTTCCTGCCGGTGCGCTCGGTCGGCGTGATGGGCGACGGCCGCACCTACGAGCACGCGATCGCGCTTCGCGCCGTGCAAACGACCGATTTCATGACCGCGGACTGGGCGCCGCTGCCGCATGGGCTGCTCGCGCGCGTCAGCACGCGGATCACGAACGAGGTGCGCGGCATCAATCGCGTCGTGTACGACGTGTCCAGCAAGCCACCGGCGACGATCGAGTGGGAATAGGCGCGATCCATTACCGGCTTGCGCCCCGCAAGGTTTTCCTCGATCGCGTCCGGCGCGCCGCGTCGTGGGCGGCGCTGCTCGTGGCGGTCACGCTCGGCATCGGCATCGTCGGCTATCGCGCACTCGAGCACATGAGCTGGCTCGACGCGTTCCACCAGTCGGCGCTGCTGCTTTCCGGGATGGGGCCGGTCGTCGACATCAAGTCGACCGCCGGCAAGCTCTTCGACAGCATCTATGCGCTCTTCTGCGGCGTGATCCTGCTCGCGGCGACGGGCCTCATGTTCACGCCGGTCATCCATCGGCTGCTGCATCGCTTCCACCTCGAGGATGCCGGCGAGCGATGAGACGTGGATGGGCGAGGCGCTCGCGCTCGCGCGCGACGCCGCTTCGCGCGGCGAAGTGCCGGTGGGCGCGATCGTCGTGCGCGACGGCGCGATCGTCGGACGCGGCGGCAATGCGCCGATCGCGCACAACGATCCGACCGCGCACGCCGAGATCGCCGCGCTGCGCGAAGCCGGTCGCGTACTCGGCAACTACCGGCTTCCCGGTTGCACGCTCTACGTGACGCTCGAGCCCTGCGCGATGTGCGCCGGCGCCATCATGCACGCGCGCATCGCGCGGCTCGTGTTCGGCGCATCGGATCCGAAGACCGGCGCGTGCGGCTCCGTGGTGAATCTCTTCGGCGAGCCGCGGCTCAATCACCACACCGAGGTGACGCGCAACGTTGCCGCGGATGCATCGGCCGCGCTGCTCACGCAATTCTTCGCCGCGCGGCGCACGGGGCCGGCGTCATGACGCACACGCTCGACTTCGCGATCGTCGCGCCCTCCGGCTTCGCCACCGATTCTTCCGCGGTCGACCGCGCCGCGTCGCTGCTGACGGCGCGCGGCCATCGCGTGCATGTCGACCCGACGGCGCGCACACGCTGGCAGCGCTTCGCCGCCAATGACGACGAGCGGCTGGCAGCGATCGCGCGCGTCGCGGCGCGCGATGAGGTCGACGTCGCCGTGATGGTGCGCGGCGGCTATGGCTTCACACGCCTGCTCGATCGCATCGATTTCGAAGCCATCGCCGCATCGGGCCAGCGCTGGATGGGTCACTCCGATTTCACGGCGTTCCAGCTCGCAGGGCTCGCGCGGGCCGGCCTCGTGACGTATGCCGGCCCGCACGCCGCGTACGACTTCGGCGCCGCGACGCCCTCGGCGTTCACGCTCGAGCATTGCTTCGGCGTACTCGAACACGACGAGTGGTCGATCGAGTGCGCACTCGACGGACCGTCGCTGCACACGGCGGGCACGCTGTGGGGCGGCAACCTCGCGATGGTCGCGCATCTCGTCGGCACGCCGTACTTTCCGCAGGTCGACGGCGGCATCCTTTTCGTCGAGGACGTCGCCGAGCATCCGTACCGAATCGAACGGATGCTGTACCAGTTGCACCATGCGGGCGTCCTCGCGCGCCAGCGCGCAGTGCTGCTCGGCGCGTTCACCGAGTATCAGCTCAACGCGAACGACGCCGGCTACGACCTCGATGCGGCGATCGCGCAGTTGCGCGCGCACGCGAAGGTGGCGATCTACACCGGCCTGCCGTTCGGACACGTCGCCGACAAGCTCACGCTGCCGGTCGGCGGCCACGCGGACCTCGACGCTCGCGAAGGCCGCGCGCGCCTCACGCTGTCGGATTACCGATGAAGCTCGCGTTTCGCATTCCATCAGCCCATCGAAGGACTGCGCGCGGTGACGGGGTCGATCCTGATGCTGGCACTTTCCGCGCTCGTCCTCGAACTCGGCATCGACAAGGCGAGCCGCGGCACAAGTAACGCGTCGCGATCCATGAGCCCCACGTTTCATCTCCTGACCGGCGCGTGGCCCGAGCACGAAGCGGCATTGCGACACGTGCGGCACGCGGTATTCGTCGTCGAGCAGGCGGTGCCCGTCGATCTCGAATGGGACGAGTACGACGCGGTGTCGCTGCACGCCCTCGCCATCGACGTCGACGGCATGCCGATCGGCAGCGCGCGCCTGCTTCCCGATGGCCACATCGGCCGCGTCGCCGTGCTCGCGCCATGGCGGCGGCGCGGCGTCGGCAGTGCGCTGCTGCGTACGATGATCGACGCCGCCCGCGCGCGCGGCGATCGCAACGTCGTGCTGAACGCGCAGGTGTGGGCGATGCCGTTCTATGCGCATCACGGTTTCGCCGCGGAAGGCGACGCGTTCGACGAGGCAGGCATTGCGCACCGGACGATGCGCCTGGCGCTCTGACGCGCGTTACGCGTCGCTTTGGAAACGAAACGCGCGCTCGTCCGTGGCCGTGCCCGCGGCATCGAACGTGCGCTCGACGAAAGTCACGACGCCCGCGCGGTCGATGCTCACGATCGTCGACGAGCGTGTGCCGTAGGTTTCGCTCACGATGAACGGCGACGACAGCAGCCGCTCGCGGTCGCGCGTCAGGCCCGTGTCGGGCAGCGCATCGTCGTTCGCAGGCGTTTCGTCGCGCAGCACCTGCCAAAGCGCGTCGATCGCATCGGTGGCCGAGGCGAGCCATGTCGCCATGCCGGCCTTTGCGCGCACGAGCTTCGGCCACGGCGTGTCGAGGCCGGCGTTCGACACGCCGTGAACGCCGCGCAGAAGCGCCTGCGAATGCGCGCCGCGATTCGAGCCGAACACCGCGGACTGCGCGGTGGCGCCGACGAGATTGAAGCCGTTGCAATCCATCGCGGCGTCGACCACCGACACCATCGCCTGCGGCATTCCCCGCCCGTCGGCGAGCACGGCCGGCACCAGCGCGCCGCGCGAGCGTGCGGCCGGATCGTGGCGTCCCGGCTCGCGGACGTTCGTCACGAACGCGAAGCGGGCGTTACGCGACACGCCGAGCCACGTCCCGCGTTGCTGCAAGTCGCGGCCCGCGAGGATCGGCGCCTCCGGCCACCAGTGCGCCGGCTGCGTCGGCCGAGCGTGGAATTCGTCGCGATTGGCGGCCGCGACCAGCCGATAGCGCGGATGCGCATCGAGCGCGAGCACGGCGAGGCACATGGAGATCAGCCGCCGGCGCGCGGGGCCGGAGCGGAGACCGGGATGTCGTACGGCAGCGCACGACGCTGCAGTGCCGGTCCGTCGGGCGTACCGAGCACGACGTCGGCGGCTTCCACCGCGGACCATTGCACGACGGCGAGCAGCACCGTGCCCCGCGTCGCATCGGGTGCGGCGTTCACCACGGTGCCGCACGCCTGGCCGACGTCGAACGTACGCGAGTAGACGCGCATGCCCGGCGCTGCGTCGAGCGCCGGCGTGTGGAATGCGAAGAGCCGCTCCTTCAGGCGCCCGAGGTACTGCATGCGCGCGACGATTTCCTGGCCGGGGTAGCAACCCTTGCGAAAGCTCACGCCGCCGACCAGGTCCCAGTTCACCATCTGCGGCACGAAGAGATCGCTCGTCGCGGCCGTGATCGTCGCCACACCCGCCTCGATGCCGGCGCGGCGCCATGCGTCGTTGTCGGACTGGCTCACGTGGCGGGCGAGCGCGGCGTTCAGCATCGGCGCGTCCGCGAGCGCGCTCATGACGACGATGCGCCGATCGGGCAGCATGAATACCGTTGCACCGTCGCGCAGCGGAACGGCACGTGCAGGCGACGGCGCCACGCCGAACGCGGCTGCCACCGCCGCGGAGTTGCCGTCGCCCGCGATGCCGATCAGGGCCGACGCTTCGCTCGCGTCGTCGACGACAACCTTCGCACGCAGCACGAACATCGCGAGGCGGCGTCGCACCGCGTCGGCGAGATCGCGCGCGAGCAACAGGGTGATCGAGGGCTCGGGCGCGCCGGCCGGCGCGCGCCACAGCACGCCGTTGGCCAGCATGCGGCCCTTCGGCGAGTTGTAGCTCCAGCACTGGCCCTCGCCCGGGGAGAGCGCACGTACGTCGCTCGACAGCTGGCCATGCAGGAAGCCGATCGCGTCGTCGCCGCGCACGCGCAGCAGCGCGAGGCCGGTGTCGGCCGTGGTGGAGGGCGTAGCGGACGTGCCGGAGGTCATCGCAGTGAACCGTAGACGGGGCGGCGCAGGCGATGTGCGAGCGCACAAGACGTGCTAGAATAACGAGTTAACGCGCGCGACCGTTGACGATTGTAAGCCAACGGTTGCCGCATCCTGCGACCGGCACGCATCCCAAGGCCGGCCGCGGGCACCGGGGACGCATCGTCGTCCACTTCACACACCGGCGTTTCAGGGTCTCGGCACCGCGATCGGTCCCGAGCGCAACCCGCCGGTGGAGGCCAACCCTGAACCAGGAGTTTCCATGTCCGTGACCATGCGTCAGATGCTGGAGGCCGGCGTGCATTTCGGCCACCAGACCCGCTACTGGAATCCGAAGATGGCGGATTACATCTTCGGCCAGCGCAACAAGATCCACATCGTCAACCTCGAGAAGACGTTGGCGATGTACAACGACGCGATGAAGTACGTGCGTCAGCTCGCGCAGAACCGGGGCACGATCCTCTTCGTGGGCACCAAGCGCCAGGCGCGCGACATCGTCGCCGAGGAGGCGCAGCGCGCCGGCATGCCGTTCGTCGACCATCGCTGGCTCGGCGGCATGCTGTCGAATTTCAAGACCGTCAAGCAGTCGATCAAGCGTCTCAAGGACCTCGAGACGATGAAGCAGGACGGCACGTTCGATCGCATGTCGAAGCGCGAGGCGCTGTCGCAGCAGCGCGAGCTCGACAAGCTCGAGAAGAGCCTCGGCGGCATCAAGGACATGGGCAGCCTGCCCGATGCGATCTTCGTCATCGACATCGGCTACCACAAGATCGCGGTCACCGAAGCGAAGAAGCTCGGCATCCCGATCGTGGCCGTCGTCGACACGAACCACAACCCGGATCCGATCGACTACGTGATTCCCGGCAACGACGACTCGAGCCGCGCGATCCGCCTGTACGCGCGCGGCGTCGCGGACGCGGTGCTCGAAGGCCGCAACAGCTCGATCCAGGAGATCGTGTCGAGCGGCGACGAGTTCGTGGAAGAGACGAGCGCCTGAAGTCGCATGAACCGCGCGCGACGCCATGAGCGTTGCGCGAGGCACCTTGGGAGCGTGAACCGCTCCGCGCAAACGAACAAGGAGCAGCAAGTGGCTGAAATTTCGGCGAGCATGGTCATGGAGCTTCGTCAGCGGACGGGGCTTGGCATGATGGAGTGCAAGAAGGCGCTGACCGAGGCGAACGGCGACCTCGCGAAGGCGGAAGAGCTCCTGCGTATCAGGAGCGGGGCGAAGGCCAGCAAGGCCGCGGGCCGCGTGGCCGCGGAAGGCGTGATCGGGCTCGCGGTCGGGGCCGATGCGAAGACCGCGGCGATGGTCGAGCTCAACTGCGAAACCGACTTCGTCGCGAAGAACGACGACTTCCGCGCGTTCGCCAATGAAATCGCCGCGCTGGTGCTTCACGATGGCGCGAGCGATACGCAAGCGCTGTCGTCGCGCACGCTGCCGTCCGGCGGAACGGTCGAGGCGCGCCGCGTCGCGCTCGTGCAGAAGATCGGCGAGAACATCACGCTGCGCCGTGTCGTGCGGATGGCGGCGCAGGGCCGGGTCGCGTCGTACGTGCACGGCACGAAGATCGGCGTGCTCGTCGACTACACCGGCGGTAACGATGCGCTCGGCAAGGACCTCGCGATGCACATCGCGGCGACCAAGCCGCTGGCGGTGTCGCGCGAGAACGTGCCGGCCGACGTGCTCGAGAAGGAGCGCGCGATCGCGGCAGCACGCGCGGCCGAGTCGGGCAAGCCTGCCAATATCGTCGAAAAGATGGTAGAAGGAGCCCTCGCCAAGTACGTCGCCGAGGTCACGTTGCTGCCGCAACCCTTCGTCAAGAACGACAAGCAGACGATCGCCGAGCTCGTGAAGGGGCAGGGTGCGAAGGTGAACGCGTTCGTGCTCTACGTCGTCGGCGAGGGCATCGAGAAGCGCAAGGACGACTTTGCCGCCGAAGTGGCCGCGATGGCGAAAGGCTGACCAGCCGTCCCCGACCGCCGGAGCCAGCGATGAATGAAAGCATAGTCACCGCGGCGGTCGAGCCGCCCGTCCTCATGGAGCACCGGGCCGAGGCGAGTCCGGTCGCGAAAGCTGCGTACCGGCGCGTGCTGCTCAAGCTGTCCGGCGAAGCGCTGATGGGCCGCGACAGCTACGGCATCGAGCGCGAGACGATCGACCGCATCGTTGCCGAAGTCGCGGAGGTGGTGCGCCTCGGCGTGCAGGTCGCGATCGTGATCGGCGGCGGCAACATCTTTCGCGGCGTCGCCCCCGGTGCCGCGGGGATGGACCGGGCCACCGCCGATTACATGGGCATGCTTGCGACACTGATGAACGCGCTCGCGCTGCAGGATGCCCTGCGGCGTGCCGGCGTCGAATCGCGCGTGCAATCGGCGCTGCGCATCGACCAGGTGGCCGAGCCGTACATCCGCGGCCGGGCGCTGCGTCACCTCGAAGAGCACAAGGTCGTGATCTTCGCCGCCGGCACAGGCAATCCGTTCTTCACCACCGACACCGCGGCCGCGCTGCGCGGGCGCGAGATGGGCGTCGACATCGTGCTGAAGGCGACCAAGGTCGACGGCGTGTACACGTCGGACCCGATGAAGGATCCGGGCGCGCAGCGCTACCAGACGCTCACGTTCGACGAGGCGATCGTGCGCAACCTCCGCGTGATGGACGCCACCGCGCTTGCGCTCTGCCGCGACCAGAACATGCTGCTCAAGGTATTCTCGATCTCCGTGCCCGGCGCGCTCCGCCGCGTCGTGATGGGCGAGGACGAGGGCACGCTCGTGCATTGTTGACAACCCCTCACCCCATCCCTTTCCCCGCTCGCGGAGAGGGTGCCCGTCAGGGCGGGTGGGGGCGAATGGGAGTTTCCATGATCTCGGATGTCAGGAAATCCGCCGAACAGAAGATGCAGCGCTCGATCGACACGCTGAAGGCCGACCTCGCGAAGGTGCGCACCGGCCGCGCGCACACGGGCCTGCTCGACCACATCCACGTCGACTACTACGGCACGACGATGCCGCTGTCGCAGGTCGCGAACGTCACGCTCGCCGATCCGCGCACGATCGGCGTCACGCCGTGGGAAAAGAAGATGATCCCCGTCGTCGAGAAGGCGATCCGCGATGCCGACCTCGGCTTGAATCCCGCCACGTCGGGCGACATGATCCGCGTGCCGATGCCGCCGCTCACCGAGGAGCGGCGCCGCGAATTGATCAAGGTCGTGCACAAGGAGGCGGAGGCGGCGAAGATCGCGGTGCGCAACGTCCGCCGCGATGCCAACGAGCAGTTGAAGAAGCTCGCGAAGGACAAGCTGTGCTCCGAGGACGAGGAGCGCCGCGCGCACGACGAACTGCAGAAACTCACCGACCGCTTCGTGGCCGAGATCGACAAGATGCTCGCGACGAAGGAAACCGACCTGATGGCCATCTAGGGTCCCAAATGCCGATCTTCACGAGTTCGACCCGCGCCGTGCCCGAGGGGCGCGACGTGCCGCGCCACGTTGCGATCATCATGGACGGCAACGGCCGCTGGGCGAACCGGCGGCTCCTGCCGCGCGTCGCTGGCCATCGCAAGGGCGTCGAGGCGGTGCGCGCCACGGTGCGCGCGGCGATCGACGAAGGCGTCGAGTTCCTGACGCTGTTCGCGTTCTCGAGCGAGAACTGGCGCCGCCCCCAGGAAGAGGTGTCGATCCTGATGGAGATCTTCGCGCGGGCGCTCGAGCAGGAAGTCGTGCGCCTGCACCGCAGCGAGATCCGCTTCAAGGTCGTGGGCGACGTTTCGCGCTTCGATCCGCGCATCCGTGAACTCGTCACCACCGGCGAAGCGCTGACCGCCGACAACACGCGCCTCACGCTGACCGTGGCGGCGAACTACGGCGGGCGCTGGGACATCGCACAGGCCGCGCGCCGCTATTTCGCCGCGCATCCCGAGGCACTCACCAGCGCACGCCCCCTCGCGCCCGAGGCGTTCGAGCCGCACCTTGCGATGGCGTATGCGCCCGAACCCGACCTCTTCATCCGCACCGGTGGCGAGAAGCGCATCTCCAACTTCCTGCTCTGGCAACTTGCTTATACCGAGCTCTACTTCACCGATCTCCTGTGGCCCGATTTCGACGCCGCGGCGCTCGCGGCGGCGATCGCCTCGTACCGCACGCGCGAGCGGCGTTTCGGCCGCACGAGCGAGCAGGTGCAGGCGCGCAACGACGCGGTGATCGAACCGCAGGCGCAGGCGCAGGACGCCTGACTGCCGCGCGCGAACGCGCGCTGCGACCGCCACGCGCCCGATGGCTTCGAACCTCGCCCTGCGCGTCGCGACCGGCCTGCTGCTCGTCGTCGCGATGCTCGCGGCGCTGTTCCTGCTGTCCACGATCGCCTTCGGCGTGCTCATGCTGCTGCTCGTCACCGCCGCTGCCCACGAATGGGCGCGCCTGGCATCGCTTGCGGGCACTTCGCGCACGCTGTTCGTCGCCGCGATCTTCGTCGGTGGCGCCGTCCTGCTCGGGCTCGGCGTGACGTACGGGTTCGCGCCGGTCGTGCTCGGCGCCTGCGGCGCGGCCACGCTGTACTGGCTCGCGATCGGGGCGCCGTCCGTGCTCGCGCAATGGCTGCCCGCGACGGCGCTCGCGCGTGCGCTCGTCGGCTTCGTCGTGCTCGAAGGCGCACTCGTCGCCGTGGTCGCGCTCAAGGCACGCTCGCCCGCGCTCGCGCTTGCAGCGATGGCGATCGTGTGGATCGCGGACACGGCCGCCTATTTCACCGGGCGTCGCTTCGGCCGGCGCAAGCTCGCGCCGGCAATCAGCCCCGGCAAGACGTGGGAGGGCGCGTTCGGGGCGGCGATCGCCGTCGTCGTGTACGCGCTGCTGCTGCTGCCGCTCGCGCGGCGCGCGGGCTACGCCGGTCCGATCGACGCTGTGTCGATCGCCGCGTGGATCGTGCTCGCGATCGCGCTCGTGGCGCTGTCGATCGTCGGTGACCTGCACGAGTCGCTGCAGAAGCGCAAGGCGAACGTCAAGGACAGCGGCACGCTGTTGCCGGGCCACGGCGGCGTGCTCGATCGCGTCGACGCGCTGCTCGCCGCGATGCCGCCCGTCGCGCTGGCGTCGCTCGCTGCATTGCACGACGCATGAAGCACGTGATCACGCTGCTCGGCGCGACCGGGTCGATCGGCGATTCGACGCTCGACGTCATCGCACGTCATCCCGATCGCTTCGCCGTGGGCGCGGTCGCCGCGAATTGCAATCACGCGAAGATGCTCGACCTTTGCCGCCGCTTTCGCCCGCAGGTCGCGGCACTCGCCGATCGCGATGCCGCGCGGGCGCTTGCGCGCGGCATCGCCGCGGAAGGCTTGCCGACGCGCGTGCTCGCAGGCGAGGAGGGGCTCGCCGAAGCCGCGTCGCTCGAGGGTGTGGACACGGTGCTCGCGGCGATCGTCGGCGGGGTCGGCCTGCCCGCGACGCTCGCGGCCGCGCGCTGCGGCAAGAGGATCCTGCTCGCGAACAAGGAGGCCATGGTCATCGGCGGGCGACTGTTCATCGACGCCGTTGCGAAGGGCGGCGCCACGCTCCTGCCGATCGACAGCGAGCACAACGCGATCTTCCAGTGCCTGCCGCCGACCTATGCGCGCTGTCCCGAAGATGCCGGCGTGCGCCGCATCCTGCTCACCGCATCGGGTGGCCCGTTCCATCCGCATCCCGAGGTCGATTTCGACACGGTCACGCCGCGCGAGGCGTGCGCGCACCCGAACTGGACGATGGGCCGCAAGATCTCCGTCGATTCGGCGACGATGATGAACAAGGGGCTCGAGGTCATCGAAGCGCGCTGGCTCTTCAACGTCGAGCCGTCGCAGATCGAGATCGTCGTGCACCGGCAAAGCGTCGTGCATTCGCTCGTCGAATACGTCGACGGCTCGGTGCTCGCGCAAATGTCGAATCCCGACATGCGTACGCCGATCGCGCAGGCGCTCGGCGCGCCCGAGCGCCTCGCAAGCGGTGCCGCGCCGCTCGACCTCGCGCGCCTCGCGACGCTCACGTTCGAGGCCCCCGATCGCCAGCGCTTCCCGTGCATCGACCTCGCGTACGACGCGCTCGCCGCTGATCCTGCGGCGCCGATTGCGCTCAATGCCGCCAATGAAGTGGCCGTGGACGCGTTCCTCAACGGCCATGCGCGGTTCTCGGACATTCCGCGCACGTGCGAAGGCGTGCTCGAACGGCGTACGCTGACGCATGTGGCATCGCTCGACGACGCGCTCGCCGCCGACGCCGAAGCACGGCGGCTGGCGCGCGAATCGCTGCGGCTCGACGAGCGATAGCGCGCCGCCGCGCGCACTCGCGCCGATGCCCCCCGGCCCCTCGCCCCTGATCCCTGGCCCCTGATGCTCACCAAAATCGTCGCTTTCGCCGTCACGCTGGGCGTGCTGGTCGTGTTCCACGAACTCGGCCATTACCTCGTCGCGCGCCTCGCCGGCGTCAAGGTGCTGCGCTTCTCGGTGGGCTTCGGCGGCATCGTATGGTCGCGTAGCTTCGGACGCGATCGTACCGAATGGGCGTTGTCGTGGATTCCGCTGGGCGGCTACGTGAAGATGGCCGACGAGCGCGAAGCGCCGGTCGCCGCGGGCGACCTGTCGCGCGCCTTCAATCGCCAGCCGTTGTGGAAGCGGATGGCGATCGTCGCCGCGGGGCCCATCGCCAACCTGCTCCTCGCCGTCGTGCTGTTCACGGCCACGTACGCTGCCGGCATTCCCGGCGAGAAGGCCGTGCTCTCCGATCCGCCGGCGGCGAGC
The DNA here is from genome assembly GCA_025927765.1 of Burkholderiales bacterium. Taxonomy (GTDB): domain Bacteria; phylum Pseudomonadota; class Gammaproteobacteria; order Burkholderiales; family Casimicrobiaceae; genus VBCG01. The sequence goes on along the minus strand of JAICKU010000050.1, from coordinate 10,759 downwards.
GCCGAGGCGGCGGCCGACGTGCGCGGCGGCGATCGCGTGGTCGCCGTCGACGGCGAGCCGGTCGGCAGCTTCCAGGAATTGCGGTGGCGCATCGTGCGCGCGCAGGGCCACGACGACGTCACGCTGTCGATCGTGCGCGACGAAACGACGGCGCCGATTACGCGCGAACTGTCGCTCGCCGCGATGACGACGTCCGACTGGGATGCCGATCCGCTCGCGATGCTGGGCTTGCGCGTCGACCTCGGGCCGCCGCTGGTCGACCAGGTGCTGCCCGACACGCCGGCCGCGCGCGCGGGCCTGCAATCCGGCGACCGCATCATCGCGATCGACGGCAACGACATGCATTCGCCGTCGGATGTCGCGAGCTATACGCACGCGCATCCCGGCGCGACGCTCGCCTACACGATCGCGCGCGGCACGACGACGCGCGACGTGCCCGTCACCGTCGACGCGGTGGACCAGAACGGGCGACGCGTGGGGCAGGCGGGCGTGCGGCTGCGCGCGGATCCGCAGGCGGCGCTGCGCAACGCGGTGGTCGTGCGCTATGGGCTGGGCGAAGCGCTCGTGCAGGGCGCGCGCAAGACGTGGGAGCTGTCCGCGTTCACCGTGCGCATGCTCGGCCGCATCGCGACGGGCGACGCGTCGCTGCGCAACATCAGCGGGCCGATCACGATGGCGGACATCGCGGGGCAATCGGCGCAGGCGGGACCGCTCGTTTTCCTCTCCTATCTCGCGTTGATCAGCATCAGCCTCGGCGTGCTGAACCTGTTGCCCGTGCCGTTACTCGACGGCGGTCATTTACTGTATTATCTCGCCGAACTTATCAAAGGCAGTCCCGTTTCCGATCGCGCACTCGAGGTCGGACAACGCATCGGCATGGCGATGCTCTTCATGCTGATGGCCCTTGCACTCTTCAATGACGTTTCCCGGTTGTTCTGAACGCACTTCGATGAAGCGCAAGCGAGCGGCAGTGTCCGCGCTGATCGCGAGCCTCGTCGCGTCCGCGATGTCGTACGCGGCGTGGGCAGTCGAGCCGTTCGTGGTGAAGGACATTCGCGTCGAGGGCGTGCAGCGCACCGAGCCCGGCACGATCTTCAGCTACTTGCCGATCAAGGTCGGCGACCGCGTCGACGACGAGAAGATCTCCGATGCGGTGAAGGCGCTGTACGCGACGGGCTTCTTCCGCGACGTGCGCCTCGAGGCGCAGGGCGACGTGCTGATCGTGGCGGTGCAGGAGCGCCCGACGATCAGCTCGCTCACGTTCGTCGGCAACAAGGAATTCGACACCGATACGATCAAGAAGGCGCTGAAGGACATCGGCATCACCGAGGCGCGCATCTTCGACCGCTCGGCGCTCGACCGCGCCGAGCAGGAGCTGAAGCGCCAGTACATCACGCGCGGCTACTACGGCGCGAACGTGCAGACGACGGTCACGCCGCAGGAGCGCAACCGCGTCGCGATCAACTTCACGATCGAGGAAGGCGACGCGGCGAAGATCGCGCGCATCAACATCGTGGGCAACAAGGCGTTCTCCGAGAAGCAGCTGCTCTCCGAGATGACGCTGACGACGCCGGGCTGGTTCACCTGGTACACGAAGAACGACCAGTACTCGAAGCAGAAGCTCTCGGCCGACCTCGAGACGCTGCGCAGCTTCTACCAGAACCGCGGCTACCTCGAGTTCAACGTCGAGTCGACGCAGGTGTCGATCTCGCCCGACAAGGAAGACATCTTCATCACGGTCAACGTGAGCGAAGGCCCGCGCTTCACCGTCGGCGACGTGCGCGTCGCGGGCGACCTCGTCGTGCCCGCGGAGGAACTGCAGAAGCTCGTGCAATTGAAGCCGGGCGACGTGTTCTCGCGCGAGAAGCTGCAGGCGTCCGCGAAGGACATCAGCACGCGCCTCGGCGCCGAAGGCTACGCGTTCGCGAACGTGAACGCGGTGCCGGAAGTCGACCGCCAGGACGCGAAGGCGTCGTTCACGTTCTACGTCGACCCGGGCCGGCGCGCGTACGTGCGTCGCATCAACATCACCGGCAACTCGAAGACGAAAGACGAGGTCATCCGCCGCGAGTTCCGCCAGCTCGAGGATGCGTGGTACGACGGCCCGCGGATCGAGCGGTCGAAGACGCGGGTGAAGCGCCTCGGCTACTTCGACGACGTCACCGTGGAAACGCCGCCGGTGCCGGGCACCGCCGACCAGATCGACGTCGAGGTGTCCGTCACCGAGAAGTCGACGGGCAACCTGCTCGCGGGCGTCGGCTACTCGAGCGCCGAAGGCATCGTGCTGAACGCGTCGATCTCGCAGCAGAACATCTTCGGCTCGGGCAACGCGCTGTCGCTCGGCGTGAACACGAGCAAGTACGATCGCACGTACTCGATGGTGTTCACGCAGCCGTATTACACCGTCGACGGCGTGTCGCGCACGATCGAGCTCTACGACAAGAGCCTCGATCCCACCGGCCTCGACATCTCGCAATATTCGTCGAGCACGCTCGGTGCCGCGATGGGCTTCGGCGTGCCGATCACCGAGACCGACACGATCAACGTCGGCGGCCGCTTCGAGCACACGAAGATCAGCCTGTTCGACAACAGCCCGCCGGTGTACCAGCAGTTTGTGCAGGAATTCGGCTCGCAGTCGAACGCGTACATCCTGACGGCCGGCTGGTCGCGCGACACGCGCGACGACATCCTCTATCCCACGAAGGGTCGGCTGCAGAGCGCGCTCATCGAAACCGGCCTGCCGTTCGGCGACCTCTCGTACTGGAAGGCGCAATACACGCACTCGGTGTACTGGCCGGTGTACGGCAACCTCGTGCTGATGGCGCGCGCCGACCTCGGCTACGGCGGCGGCCTGTCGGGCAAGCCACTGCCGTTCTTCAAGGCGTTCTTCGCCGGCGGCGTCAACTCCGTGCGCGGCTACGACACGGCATCGCTCGGTCCGCAGGACCAGTTCGGCAACGCGCTCGGCGGGCGGCGCAAGATCATCGGCAACCTCGAGGCGTTCTACCCGATCATCAAGGGCGACAAGGCGGTGCGCGCGAGCGTGTTCTTCGACGCCGGCCAGATCTACCAGGACGGCCAGCAGTCGCAGTTCGAATCGTTCCGCTACTCGACCGGCATCGGCCTCGCGTGGAGCTCGCCGATCGGACCGCTCAAGTTCAGCTACGCGATTCCGCTCAACAAGAAGCCCGGCGACCACGAGCAGCGATTCCAGTTCCAGGCAGGCGCGGCGTTCTAGACGGCTTGATCTAAACTACGCCCCGCCGCGGCCTCGTCCGCTCCCGTTTTCGAGATCGCTTTGCCACACGCCCGTCGCTTCGCCTCCGACCGCATCGAGCTGCGCTCGCTCCTTCGCCACGCGCTGGTTGCGCTCGCGCTCTTCGCTGCCGCCGGCGCCGCGGCCGCCGCGGACTACAAGATCGGCTTCGTGAACACCGAGCGGCTGTTCCGCGAGGCGACGCCCGCGAAGCGCGCGCAGGCGAAGATCGAGAAGGAATTCGCGACGCGCGATGCGGAGATCCAGAAGCTCGCGAAGCAGGTGCGCGACGTGCAGGCGTCGCTCGACCGCGACGGCGCGACCATGTCGGACACCGACCGGCGCAACAAGGAGCGCGACCTCGCGAACCAGACGCGCGACCTGCAGCGGATGCAGCGCGAGTTCCGCGAGGACATCAACCTGCGCAAGAACGAGGAGATCTCGGCGCTGCAGGAACGCGCGAACAAGGTGATCCAGCAGATCGCGGCGGACGAGAAGTACGACCTCATCCTGCAGGACCCGGTCGTCTACGCCAGCCAGCGCATCGACATCACCGACAAGGTGATCAAGGCGCTCGCCGACAAGTAGCGCGAAGTTCAGCCTCCCCGCGGCCCGCCCGATGGCGTCAATGCGCGATCAACCCGGCGTGCCGCTCGCAGAGCTGGCGGCGCAGACGGGCGCCACCCTCGACGGCGACGGCTCGACGATCGTCGAGCGCGTCGCCACGCTCGAGCATGCCGGTCCGCGCGACATCGCCTTTCTCACCAACCCGAAATACCGCGCGAAGCTCGCGACCACGCGCGCCGGCGCCGTGATCGTCAGTGCCGAGGCGGCGCACGCGACGACGCTTCCGAAGCTCGTTTCACCCAACCCGTACGCGATCTACGCGCGCGTCGCGGCGATCCTGCATCCCGCGGCGTCCGCACAGGCGGGCGCGCATGCGACGGCGCTCGTCGATCCCACGGCGAAGGTGGCGCCATCGGCGGCAATCGGTCCTTATGCCGTGGTCGGTGCGCGCGCGACGATCGGCGAGCGTGTGGTGATCGGCGCGCAAGGCGTGATCGGCGACGACGCCGAAGTAGGCGACGACAGCGTGCTCGACGCGCGCGTCACGATCTACCCGCGCTGCATCGTCGGTGCGCGCGCGCTCGTGCACAGCGGCGCGGTGATCGGCGCCGACGGCTTCGGCCTCGCCGACGAGAACGGACGCTGGCGCAAGATTCCGCAGGTCGGCCGGGTCGTGATCGGCAGCGACGTCGAGATCGGCGCCAACACGACGATCGATCGCGGCGCGATCGACGACACGATCGTCGAGGACGGCGTCAAGCTCGACAACCAGATCCAGATCGGCCACAACTGCGTGATCGGCGCGCACACGGCGATCGCCGGCTGCGTGGGCATCGCGGGCTCGACGCGCATCGGCGCGCATTGCCGCATCGGCGGCGCGGCGATGATCTCGGGCCACCTCGAGATCGCCGCGCATACGGTGATCTCGGCGGCGACGCAGGTGTACGACTCGATTCGCGAGCCGGGGATCTACACTGGCGCGTTTCCCGCGCTGCCGCATCGCGAGTGGAAACAGGTGGCGTCGCAGACGCGGCGATTGCGCGAGCTCGGCGATCGCGTGAAGGCGCTCGAGGACGCCGGGCGTGCGGGACGACAGGGGAGTCACGATTGAGCGAAGACGAGGCGCGGGCATCGCGCGAACTCGACGTCGGCATGATCCAGCGGCTGTTGCCGCATCGCTATCCGATGCTGCTCGTCGATCGCGTGCTCGACTGGGAGGCCGGCAAGTTCATGCGCGCGGTCAAGAACGTGACGATCAACGAGCCGTTCTTCCAGGGGCATTTCCCCGGGTACCCGGTGATGCCCGGCGTGCTCGTCGTGGAGGCGATGGCGCAGGTCGCGGGACTGCTCACGATGCTCTCCGACGTCGCACGGCGCGACGGCAGCCAGCTCGTGCTGTTCGCGGGCATCGACGACGCGCGCTTCAAGCGCCAGGTGGTGCCGGGCGACACGCTGCTGCTCGAAGCGACGCTCGAGCGCGCGGTGCGCGGCATCGGCCGCTTCCACACGCGGGCGACCGTCGGCACGCAGCTCGTGTGCGAGGCGCGGCTGATGGCGGCGATTCGCGACGTGCCGCCGGTTCCCGAACTTCCGGTATAAGCCCTTGCCGACGATTCACCCGACCGCGCTGGTCGACGCGCGCGCAGCGCTTGCGAGCGACGTCGAGATCGGGGCGTACTCGATCATCGGCGGCGACGTCACGATCGGCGCAGGCACGCGCATCGGTCCGCACGTCGTCGTCGCGGCGCGCACCACGATCGGCGCGCGCAATCGCATCTTCCAGTTCAGCTCGGTCGGCGAAATTCCGCAGGACCGCAAGTACGGCGGCGAGCCCACGACGACGACGATCGGCGACGACAACGTGATCCGGGAGTACGTGTCGATCCACGCCGGCACGGCGCAGGACCGCGGCACCACGACGATCGGCCACGGCAACCTGTTCCTCGCGTACACGCACGTCGCGCACGACTGCGTGGTCGGCAACTTCACGACGTTCTCCAACAACGCGCAGATCGCCGGCCACGTGACGATCGACGATTACGTGGTGCTCGGCGCCTATGCCGGCGTGCATCAGTTCTGCCGCATCGGCGCGCACGCGATGCTCGGTGCAGGCGCGATCGTCCTGCAGGACGTGCCGCCGTACGTGATGGCGCAGGGCTATCCGGCGAAGCCGGCGGGCACCAACAACGAGGGCCTGCGCCGTCGCGGCTTCGCGGCCGACGACATCGCTGCCGTGCGCCGCGCGTACCGCACGCTGTATCGCGCGGGCTTGTCGCTGGCCGACGCGCGCACCGCGCTCGCGGAAGCGGCGACCGCCTCGCCCGTCGTCGCGCCGCTCGTCGCGTTCCTCGCGCGCGAAGGTCGCGGCATCATTCGGTGATCACGATCGGCATCGTCGCCGGCGAAGCGTCCGGCGACGCGCTCGCCGCGACCCTGATCGACGCCGTGCGCAGCCGCCGTGCCGACGTGCGGTTTGCGGGCATCGCCGGGCCGCGCATGCAGGCTGCCGGTTGCGAAGTGCTCGCGCCGCAGGATGCGCTCGCCGTACGCGGCCTCACCGAAGTCGTCGCGCACCTGCCGTCGCTCGTCGCGCTGCGCCGGAACATCGCGCAACGCCTGGTTGCGATGCGCGTGCCGGTGTTCGTCGGCGTCGATGCGCCGGATTTCAACCTAGGGCTCGAGCGGCGCCTGAAGCGCCGCCGGGTGCGCACCGTGCACTTCGTGAGCCCGTCGGTGTGGGCGTGGCGCCGCGAGCGCCTCGCGACCATCCATCGCGCGGTCGACCACATGCTCGCGCTGTTTCCGTTCGAGCCGCCGCTGTATCACGCGACCGGCACGCCGGTGACCTATGTCGGCCACCCGCTCGCGCAGGATCGCGCGGGCCCCGGCACGCGGCAGGCGGCGCGCGAGACGCTGCAGCACAAGGGCGTCGCGCCGCTCTTCGCACTGCTGCCCGGCAGCCGCCTCGGCGAAGTCGAGATGCATGCCGGACTCGTGCTCGACGCCGCCGCGCAGATCCACGAAGCGCGCCCGGACGCACGCTTTCTCGTGCCGCTCGTGTCGCGCACCACACGCGAGGCTTTCATCGAGGCGCAGCATCGCCATGGCCGCATGGGTTTGCCGCTGACGATCCTCTACGGGCACGCAGGCGACGCGCTGCGCGCCGCCGACGTCGCGCTCGTCGCGTCGGGCACCGCCACGCTCGAAGCGGCGATCGCCGGTTGCCCGCACGTGATCTTCTACCGCGTGAGCCCGCTCACCGCGCGCATCGTCGCGAAGAAGCTGCTCGTGCCGTGGGTGGGATTGCCGAACGTGCTCGCGGGACGCTTCGTGGTGCCCGAGCTCTTGCAGGACGACGCGACGCCCGGCACGCTTGCGCAGGCGGCCTTGAATCTCTTCGACGACACCGTGACGCGCCGGCGCATCGAAACCCTGTTCGCGCAGATGGCGCGTTCGCTCGCGATCGACACCGGTGCGCTCGCCGCCGACGCCGTGCTCGGCGAAGTCGACCGGGCGCTCTCCTCCAGGACGCGGCGCTGATGCTCGTCGCCGGCATCGACGAGGCGGGGCGCGGGCCGCTTGCCGGGCCGGTCGTGGCCGCCGCGGTGATCCTCGATCCGAAGCGCAAGATCCGCGGCCTGCGCGACTCGAAGGTCATGACGCCCGAGGCGCGTGAGCACGTGGCGGCGCAGATCCGCACGAAGGCACTTGCGTGGGCGGTGGCGTCGTCGGACGTGAGCGAGATCGATGCGCTCAACATCCTGCGCGCGACGCTTCTCGCGATGCGCCGCGCGTTCGACGGCCTGCCGGTGGCGCCGGTCGAGGTGCTGGTCGACGGCGACCGCTGTCCCGACCTGCCTTGCCCGACGTACCCGATCGTCAAGGGGGATCGCGACGTGGCGGCGATCTCGGCCGCGTCGATCATCGCGAAGACGACGCGCGATGCGATGCTGGTCGCGCTCGATCGCGACTACCCGGTGTACGGCTTCGCCCGGCACAAAGGCTACGGCACGCCGGAGCACCTCGCCGCCCTCGAACTGCACGGGCCCTGTCCCGCCCACCGGCGCAGCTTCGCGCCGGTCGTCCAGGCGTCGTTCGACTTCTGGTAATCAGTCCCCGTTGATCTTTTCGCGGCGCAGGCGGTCCCACGCTTGCCTCGTCCCGCGTCGCAAGAACGGGCGCTTTCGCCGTAGGAAGGTCGCGACCCGATTGTGAAACGTCCGCCTGGCGCGCGGCCCGTCCGCTTGACCGATCCATGTCGTTCGACTGGCTGTCCGACGCCGAGCTCGACCCGCACCCGCCGTTCACCTGGCTGACGGCGTGCTGCTTCGACCTGGCCGTGCGCGCCGTCGTCCGCAACGCGGAGATCATCCCCCCCGATTTCCGGCTCGAGCCGGGCACGCTGGTCGTGTCGAACCACCTGCGCGACTGCGACGTTCCGGTGCTGACGGCGGCGCTGTGCCGGCGCAAGGGCTTGCGCATCCTGAACCCGCTGCCGTTCTGCGCCGCCCGCGAGGATCTCTTCCGCCGGGGTTTCGTGCGCGACCTGCTGCAGACGTGGCCGCGCCCGGTGACCTGGGTGCTCGGACGCGTGCCGCTCGGCGGGCTGTTCCGCATCCTGCGCGTGCAGCCGATCCGGCGCATTCGCGAATTCACGTTCGGCGAAACGCTTGTGGCGCTGCGCACGGCCGGCTTCGGCGCGTCGCGGCCGGCGGAAGTGCTGTGCGCGCGGGGACTGCGCGAACTCGCCGGCGTGATGGACGCGCTGCCCGATCGCATCGACGCGATCGACGAGCGACGGATCGGCCGGCTGCGTCTCGCGCACTGGGGGTTGCGGCGGTTGCGCGTCGCCGTGCTGCGCGCGCTCGCGCCGGCCTTTCGCGCGACGATCTCGGGGCAGATCGGCCGCCTCGTGGAGCTGATCTCGACCGGCCGGGTCGTCTATCTCGCGCCGGAAGGGGTCGTGTCGCGCAGCGGCCGCTTCGGCGGCGTGCGCGCCGGCCCGTGGCAGGTGTATCGGCGCTGCGCGAAGGCGCCGCCGGTGCTGCCCGTCGCGCTTTCGTACGATCCGCTATGCAGCGGGCGCATGCGCGCGATCGTCGCGATCGGCAAGACCATTCCGTCGATCGGCGCCGAATGCCGGCGCGATTTCGATGCCCGGCTGCGCGTCGAGATCCTGCGGCTGTCGGCGGTGACATGCAGCCATCTCGTCAGCCGCTTCATCGCGGTGGGGCCGCGGCAATTCACGACGCGACGCTTCGCGGGGTGGCTCCATCATGGGCGACGGGCCGCGCGCGACGCCGGCCTCACACTCGATCCGCTGCTGCGCCACGTCACGGCCGCGGAGCTTGCCGACGAGCGTCTTGCATGGCTCGCGCGCCGCGACCTGATCGTGCCGGCGGGCAGCGGCTGGCGCAATCGCTGGCCGTCGGGCGTCGAGCCGGCGTGGAAGACGCCGGCCGGCGTCGTGTCGTACCTGCACAACGCGCTCGACGATCTCGCGACGCTCGACTCGGGTCTCGCCGGCAAGCTTGCGCCGTGAGCCGGAAGGTGGGCGAACGAGCGCCGAAGCGCGCAGCGCGCAGGGCGGTACGGTGAGGATCGGCAAGACGGCGGCCGTCCTCGCGCCGATCGTGCTTGCCGGCGCGCTGTTCTTTTTCGCGATCAAGCTCGGCGACCTCGGCCGCGCGATGTCGCACATCCGCGCGCTGCCGCTCTCGGTGCTCGCGCTCGCGCTCGCCATGGCGATCGTCTACCTGCTGCTGAAGGCGTGGCAGCTGCATCTTTTGCTCGGCAACCTCGGCATTCGCCCCGACTGGAAACGGCTCGCGCTCGCGTTCTGCGTGGGCGAGCTCGCGCTGACGCTGCCGTTCGGCATCTTCGCCCAGAACTGGGTGCTGGCGCGCACCGGTCGTGCCCACTTCGGCGAGACCGCGGCGGCCACCGTCGTGATGCTGCTCGTCGAGATCTTCGTCGTGCTGCTGCTGCTCGCCGTCGTCGGCATCCGAGGCTGGCCGCTCGTGCGGCCGGTTGCCATCGGGGCCGGCGTGGGCCTGTGCCTCCTGATCGTATTCGTGCTGCATTTCGAGCAGGGCGCGCGCAACCTCTGCGCTCGCGTGTCGCAACCGTTCTTCCACAAGGCGTTGAACGGCCTCATCGACATGCTCGCCGGCGTGCGCAAGCTCTCGAACTTCCACTTCCTCGGTCTCAACGTCGTGATCGCGGCCGCGTACCTGTCCGCACTCGTCGTCGCGTTCATGGTCGTGGGCGAGCACGTGGGGCTGCAGCGCTTCGGGTTCCTGATGGCGGCGACGACGTACGCGTTCGCGCTCGCCGTCGTGTTCCTCACCGGTGGGCTCATCAGCCAGATCGGCACCGTCGAAGTGCTTGGCATGGGCGCCGCGCAGGCGGCGTGGGGCATCCCCTACGCGGAAGGGCTGACGCTGATGCTCGGCTTTCGCGTCGTCTGGACCGGCGCGATGTGGCTGTGCAACCTGCCGTTCGTGGCGACGCTGTGGCGAGCCTGAACAAAAGCAGGGTCGGCGCCTACTCGTGCTCGAGCGCGGCGAGAAATCGCGGCACCGCGGTGTCGATCCGCAGGCGCGGCAGGCCACGCGCGGCACGCGCTTCGGCGAGCCCGCGCGCGAGATCGAGCGACGATTGCGTGTGGCTGGCCACGTGCCCGCGCTCGCGATGCAGCTTCGCGAGGTATTCCTGCTCGCTCTGCCCGGGTGTCGGCACGAAGAACGCGCGCTTGCCGAACGCGGACAGTTCCATCAGCGTCGTGTAGCCCGAGCGCCCGACGACGACGCGCGCGCGCGCGAGCATTTCACCCTGCGCGCGCCGGTCGAGGTAGGGGTGAATCGTCGCGTGGCCGCGCTGGGAGACTTCACGCGGCGCGGGCGGCCGGCCCCGCGCGCCGACGCACCCGCCGGG
>JAICKU010000012.1 GCA_025927765.1 Burkholderiales bacterium | reverse complement strand
GGCCGCCGCGAGATGCGACGCAAGCTTCCACAGCGTACGCAGTTCCGCCGTCCACGCCGGTTCGTCCGCTGTCGCAGGTGCTGCGAACGCTTCGGTCAGCGCGTCGAGGCGCAGGTTCGCCGCGACCGGCACGCGCTCGATCGCGGTGCGATGCGCGCTCGGCTTGCCTTCGGCGTCGACCGTCGCGTACAGCGACAGCGCAGGCGGCGCGCGCGATTGCAGGAGCGTGAACGCATCGACGACTTCGTCGGGAAGCATCGTCAGCTTGCGTCCAGGCATGTAGACGGTCGACAGCCGCGCGCGCGCCAGCGCGTCGAGCGGCGTGCCGTGCAGGATCGCGATGCCGGGACACGCGATGTGAATGCCGATTTCCGATGCGCCTCCGTCGAGCGCACGCACCGAAAAGGCGTCGTCGATTTCCGTGGTCGACGCGTCGTCGATCGAGAACGCGCGCACGCCGGCGAGCGGAAGCTCGGGAATGCCGGGCAGCGCGCCCCACGGCGGAAAGTCGGTGCCGCGCGGAAACGCGTCGACGATGAAGCGGCGAAAGTGGAATTCGTGCGTCGACGCGATGGCGCCCACGTCGGACAGCACCTGCGTCGGCGTCTTTTTGGTCGCCTCGCATGCGGCATCGAGCGCCTTCCACTCCGGCGCGTTCTTGTCGGGGCGGTAGAGCAGCATGTCGAGCTTCGCGGCGAGCGGCTGCGGCAGCTTGCCCTCCGCGAGCTCGGCGCTCCACTGCGCGATGTCGCGCGCCTCGCGTTCCTTGCGCGCGATCGACGCCAGCGCGGCCTCGAGCGCGTCCGGCGGCGCGCGCCGAAAGCGCCCGCGTCCCTTGCGATAGAAGTACATCGGCGAACGCGCGAGCGCGAGCGCGACCGCCGCGGCCTGCGGTGGCGTGTACGCGTTGCCGTAGTATTCGCGCGCCAGTTCCTCGAAGCCGAATTCGTCGTCGGGAACGACTTCCCACAGGAAATTCGGATCGAGCTCGGCGACGAGGTCGTGCGCGCGCGCGAGCGTTTCGGCGGGCGAAGGCGCCGTGAAGCGCAGCAACACGTGCGTCGCCTTGATCTTCTGCCGCTTGCCGGAAGCGGCCTCGATCTGCAACGACGCGTCGTGATCGGCGAGGAGCGTGCCGGCCTTGAGCTGGCCGTCGTCCTCGAACAGGACGTTCATGGGGAGCGCGCGCGAAGGGCCCCGAAGTTCGGGCGCGCGGACGGGCGATGACGGGGAGCGAATTATACGGTGTAGGATCGTCCGATGACGGGGTCAGCGGCACGGCTCAGCGACCGGGATCCGGCGGCTGGAATCGCGGATAGGGAATGAGGACGGGCATGGAATATCGGCGGCTGGGACGAAGCGGACTCGAAGTGTCGATCGTGTGCCTCGGCACGATGATGTTCGGCGATCGCACGGAGGTGCGCGAAGCGAACGAGATCGTCGCGCATGCGGCCGATCACGGCGTCAACTTCATCGACAGCGCCGACGTCTACGCGAACGGCGCGTCGGAGACGATCACCGGCGAGGCGATCCGCGCCAAGCGTCGCCGCTTCATTCTCGCAACCAAGGTCGGCAACGTGATGGGCGGTCCCGAGAACGCGAAGCCGTTCACCGGGGGCTCGTCGCGGCGCTGGATCTTCGCCGCGTGCGACGCGAGCCTCGCGCGGCTTGGTACCGATTACATCGACGTCTACTACCTGCATCGCGACGATCCGGACACGCCGCTCGAAGAGACGATCGCGGCGATCGGCGCGCTGATCGCCGCCGGCAAGATCCGCTACTTCGGCGTGTCGAATTTCCGCGGATGGCGCATCGCGGAGGTGATGCGCTGCTGCGAGCGCCTGGGCGTGACGCCGCCCGTCGTCTGCCAGCCGTACTACAACCTGCTGAACCGCATGCCCGAAGTCGAGGTGCTCGCCGCGTGCGACCACTACGGCATCGGCGTGGCGAGCTATTCGCCGATCGCCCGCGGCGTGCTGACCGGCAAGTACGACGGCGGACGCATTCCCGACGATTCACGCGCCGCGCGCAACGACCGGCGCCTGATGCAGACGGAATTTCGCGAGGAGTCGTTCGCGATCGCGAAGAAGCTCGCGGAGCACGCGAAGGCGACCGGTCGCACGCCGGTGCAGTTCGCGCTCGCATGGCTGTGGGCGAACCGCATCGTGACGTCGGTGATCGCCGGGCCGCGCACGTTCGAGCAATGGGTCGCGTACACCGACGCGATCGGCACGCCGTGGAGCGCCGACGACGAGGCGCTCGTCGATGCGCTGGTGCGCCCCGGGCATCCGTCGACGCCGGGATACACCGACCCGCAGTACCCGCTGTACGGCCGCCGTCTGGAAAAGTAGGGTCGGAAAGCAGGGTCGGACTCCATTTTCGCGCTGCGCGCGGCGAACGTGGAGTCCGGCCGTACTTTCCACTACTTTCCGGCGGTGGCCGTGTCGACGCTGTCGAGCGCCTTGATCACGTCGTCGGTGATGTCGACCGCGCCCCCGACGTAGAGCGCGTCCTGCAGGATCAGGTCGTAGTTGCGATCCTTCGCATACTTGGTCAGCACCTGGTCGAGGCGCTGCTTCAGCTTGTCGAGCTCCTCGAACTGCCTCGCGCGGAGGTCCTCGGCGAACTGCTGGCGCAGCCGCTGCACGTCGCGCGTGCGCGTGTCGACCTCGCGCTGGCGCGTCGCGTATTGCTCCGGCGACAGCGTGGTGCGGTCCTTCGCGAGCTGCGCCGCCGCCGCCTGCACGTCCTGCTCGCGCTTGCGCAGGTCCGCGTCGCGGCCCTTGAATTCCTGCTCGATGCGCGCCTGCGCCGCCTGCGCGGGCTTCGATTGCCGCAGGATCCGCTCGACGTGCATCACGCCGATCTTGTAGGTGTCGGCGTGCGCGGGCAGCGCGAGCGCCATCGCGACGATCGTCGCGAGCGAGAAGAGGAATCGTGTCATTCGTTGGCGATGCCGTGGGGCACGTGGCAGGCGGGAACGTGCAGCGCCGCCGACTCCACGTGGCGACGCTGGTCGTCGAAGAAAATATCGGCCCCGAACGCGCGCAGGAACTCGCCCTTGTCGAGGCCGCCGAGGAACAGCGCCTCGTCGATGCGGATGTTCCAGGCGCGAAGCGTGCGGATCACGCGCTCGTGCGCAGGCGCGCTTCGTGCCGTGACGAGCGCGGTGCGGATCGGGCTCGCATCCTCGGGGAAGTCGGCCTGGATCCGATGCAGCGCCGCGAGGAATTCCTTGAACGGGCCGCCGGACAGCGGCGTCGCGGCCGCGTCACGCTCGCTTTGCGCGAAGGCCGCGAGCCCGCTCGCCTGGAAGACGCGCTCCGCTTCGTCGGAGAAGAGCACCGCGTCGCCGTCGAACGCGATGCGCAGTTCGTCCGTCTCGTTGCGGATCACGGACGGAAAGATCGTCGCCGCGGCGTAACCCTCCTCGAGCGCGCGCCGCACGTCGTCCTTGTCGGCCGACAGGAAGAGATGCGCGCCGAACGCCGGCACGTAGCGCGACGTCGACTCGCCCTTCGTGAACGCTGCGCGCGTGATGTCGAGCTCGTAGTGCTTGATCGAATTGAATACGCGAAGGCCGGTATCGGCGCTGTTGCGCGACAGGAGAATCACCTCGACGTACTGCTTCGACGGCGAATTCAACCGCAGGAGCTTGGTGACGAGCGAGAACGCCGGCCCGGGATCGAGCAGTTCGTCCTCGTGCTCGATCTGGTAGCGGTGATAGCTCGCGACGCCGAGGTCGGTGTAGACGCGATGGCTTTCGGTCAGATCGAAAAGCGCGCGCGAGCTGATCGCGACGACGAGCTTGCCTTCGAGGGTTGGGGCCGGCATGACCGCGAATACTAACGCGGCGAGCAGAACACCGCGCCTTCGAGCACCCAGCCCTGCGCCTGCATGGTCGTCGTGATGGCCGCATCAACGACGTAACGGTGCCGCGTCTGCGTGACGTCGTCGCCGGGTTTCCACAGTCGCAGCACCGTCAGGTCGGCATCCGAACACGCACCGTTCACCGGCAGCCTCGCGCGAAACGTCGCGCCTTCCTCGATCCAGTGCATGTCGTGGCGCACGGCGTCGCATTCGTTCGCGTACGCGGTATAGAAGTGCGACACGGGACCGACACCCGGCGTCCCGAAGAAGCGGCACACGGGCAACGCACGCGCGTCGCTCGCGTCGATCGGCCATCCCTTGAACGACGCGCCGGTGCGCGACCATCCGGCGCCAATGGCGCCCTCGTCGAGCAACGCCATCTCCCGCGCATCGGCGGTCAGGAAATACTGGCCGTCGTCGGCGTTGTGGAACTCGACGACGTCGATCGTCGGTGCGCCGTTCGCGCCCGTGCCATGGATCGTCACGATCGCGAGCGCCGCGAGCTGCGGCGCATCGATCACGAGATCGGCTTGCCGCTGACCGGGCGCCTGCGGGCGGAAAAAGAGCGACAGCGTGCAGCTCGCACCCGCGGCGATCGCCCGTCCGATCGCGCAATCGTTCGGGCCGTGGCCGAGCGCGCCGCGGAAATCGTACGGTGTGACGCCGTTCAACACGAAGCGGCTCGGCACGAGCGCCGCCGCGCCCGTGTTGGCGAGCGTGAGCGTCAATGCCGGCGATTCGTCGCCGACCGCGATGCTGCCGAAATCGACGATCGCGGGCGAAAACGCGATCGTGGCCGACCCCGCCTGCGCATCGACGCCGCGGCCATAGAACGTCACGAGCTGATCCGGCGTCGACGTCGTGTTGTGCAGCCACAGCGCACCCGACGCCTGGCCGGGCGTCGTCGGCGCGAACGCGATCGTCGCGTCGCAGGAAGCGCCCGGTGCGAGCGTCGACCCCGTCGTGCAACTCGTTTGCACGTGAAAGCCGGGATTGGTCGCCGCATGCGGGCTCACGTCGGTGAAGCTGAACGGCGCATCGCCGCAGTTCGACACCGTCACGCGCGCGCTCGCGCTCGTGCCCACGAACTGCTCGCCGAACGACAGCGTGTCGGCGCTCGTGCAGATGCGCGATGCGCCGAAGACCGGGCACGCGAACGCCAGCGCCGCGATCGACGCGGCGAAACACACGTCACGGACCATCGATTACGCGGCGCGCTTCAGGTCGCGCTCGAGCTCCCGGAACACGGTGCGGATCTCGCCGATGGCCCACGCAAGATCGTCGCGCGGAATGTTGAGCGGCGGCGCGATGCGCACGACGGTGTCGTGCGTGTCCTTGGACAGGATGCCGCGCGCGAGCAGGCGATCGACCACGGGGCGCGCCGTCGTGTAGCGCTCGTCGACCTCGATGCCGAGGAAGAGGCCGCGGCCACGGACGTCCTTGACGACGCCGCCGCGCAGATCCTGCAGTTCGCCGAGCATCCATTCGCCGAGCGACGCCGAGCGCTCGATCAGGCGCTCCTCGAACAGCACGTCGAGCGAGGCCATCGCGACGGCGGAAGCGAGCGGGTTGCCGCCAAAGGTGCTGCCGTGGTCGCCCGGATGAAACACCTGCATCACATCGTGGGTCGCGACGAACGCGGACACCGGCAAAAGCCCGCCGCCGAGCGCCTTGCCCAGGATCACGCCGTCGGGCTTCACGCCGTCGTATTCCGAGGCGAGGAAGCGGCCGGTGCGGCCGAGGCCCGTCTGGATCTCGTCGCAGATCATCAGGACGCGATGCTTGCGGCAGATCTCGAGGCTTCGCGCAAGGTAGCCTTCCGGCGGCACGACGATCCCGCCCTCGCCCTGGATCGGCTCGACGAGGAACGCCGCGGTGCGCGGCGTGATCGCGCGCTCGAGCGCGTCGGCGTCGCCGTAGGGAATCGTCGACAGGCCAGGCGGGAACGGCCCGAAGCCGTCGCGGTACTGCGGCTCGGTCGAAAGCCCGATCACCGCGATCGTGCGGCCGTGAAAGTTGCCTTGGCAGCCGATGATCTCCGCGCGTCCCTCGGGAATACCCTTGATCTTGTGCCCCCACTTGCGCGCCGCCTTCATGGCCGTTTCGACGGCCTCGGCGCCGCCGTTCGCCGGCAACGCCCGGTCGAGGCCGGTGAGCTGCGCGAGCCGCTCGAGCAGCAGCGGCAGCTCGTCGTTGTAGTACGCGCGCGACGTGACGCCGAGCTGCTGCGCCTGCGCGACCAGCGCGCCGACGATGCGCGGGTTCGCGTGGCCGAAGCTGACCGCCGAATACGCGCTCATCAGGTCGAGATAGCGATGGCCGTCGACGTCGGCAAGCCAGCTTCCCTGGCCGCGCGCGAGCACGACCGGCAGCGGGTCGTAATTGCGCGCGCCGAACGTCTTCTCGCGCCCGATCAGGTCGAGCGCTGCGTCGGAAAGCGGTTGCGAGACGGGGTCGCGGCCGATGTCGGTGCCCGGTGCGCGGGCGGCGTCGGCGCGAAGGTCGTCCGATGTGCGGGTAGCCATCGCATGCTCCTGATCCTTCAACCGGCCGCACAACGGCCGGTGAGGCGGAGTTGCTGCGCGGGCCGTGGTTAACGCCACGGCTCGTGGCCAGGCGTCGGGGTGGGATGCGGTCGCGGTCGTCGCTATACCGGCAACGATCCCGGTTACCCTGCAAGGATAGCGCCGGGCGGCCGCCACCGCCAGCTGCGCTGCACAACGAGTCGCGTCAGGTGCGCGCAGCGCCGCCTGCGCCGCAGAAGCGCAGGATCAGCGGCAGCATCCGCGCAAAGCCGGCGAACGCATGATCGCCGCCGCCCTCGACATGCTGAAAGGCGCCGGCGTAGAAGCGCAGCGCCTGCCGGTAGTCGAGCACTTCGTCGCCGGCTTGCGCGAGCAGCAGGTAGCGCGACGGCCGCGTGATGCGCGGGACGGCGAGCGCACGCAGCTCGTCGAAGTGCTCGTCGAGGACCTCGAACCGCTCGCCCGTATACAGGTTCTCCTGCCACCCGCGGTACGCCGCGAGGTCGTCGTACGGGCGCACGGCGGGATTGACCAGCACGGCGCGCGCACCGCGCTGCTCGGCCGCGTACGTGGCGTAGAAGCCGCCGAGCGAGCTGCCGACGAAGGCGAGGCGAGCCGGGTCGACATCGCGCGCAAGCTCGAGGATGTGCGCCATCGCGACCGCCGGGCGGTCCTGCAGTTCCGGCACGTGCAGCGCCGGACGCGACGCGCCGGGCAACGCGGCCACCGAATCGCGCAGCTCACGCGCCTTCGAACTCGCCGGCGACGAGCGAAAGCCGTGCAGGTAGACGATCGTCGGCGCGCTCAACCCACGTTCCCGCCGGTCGCTGCGCCGAGCACCTCATCGGCACCGAGCGCGGCGAGCAGCTTCGCGTGCACGCCGCCGAAGCCGCCGTTGCTCATCACCAGCACGTGATCACCGTGGCGCGCCTCGCGGGCGACGGCGGCGACCAGGGCGTCGAGATCGTCGTGCACGTGCGCACGGCCGGCGAGCGGCGCCAGCGCCTCGGCGGGGTCCCAGCCGAGGTTGCCCGCATAGCAGAACACGCGGTCCGCCTGCGCGAGGCTCCCCGGCAGCGCGGCCTTCATCGTGCCGAGCTTCATCGTGTTCGAGCGCGGCTCGAGCACCGCAAGGATGCGTCCCGCCGGCTCGCGCCGGCGCAGCCCCTCGATCGTCGTGGCGATCGCCGTCGGGTGGTGCGCGAAGTCGTCGTAGACGGCTACGCCACGCGAGCGCCCGCGAAGCTCCATGCGCCGGCGCACGCCGCGGAACGTCGCGAGCGCGGCGAGCGCCGCGTGCGGCGCAACGCCCGCGTGACGCGCCGCGGCGATCGCCGCGAGCGCATTGAGCCGGTTGTGCCGCCCCGTCTGCCCGAACGCCAGCGTGCCGACAGCCTCGCCGCCATGCTGCACCGCGCCGTCGTCATCGATCGTCCAGTCCACCGCTGCGGTCACTTCGCGCGCCGCGAAGCGCTCCACGTCGCTCCAGGCGCCGCGCGAGAGCACGCGCGCCAGCGCCGCGTCGTCGCCGTTCACGACGATGTGCCCGTTGCCGGGAATCGTGCGCACGAAATGGTGGAACTGCGTCTCGATTGCCGCGAGGTCGGCAAAGATGTCGGCGTGATCGAACTCGAGGTTGTTGAGGATCGCGATCGTTGGCCGGTAGTGGACGAACTTCGAGCGCTTGTCGAAGAACGCGGTGTCGTATTCGTCGGCCTCGATCACGAAATGCGGGCTTGCGGTGAGGCGCGCCGACACGTCGAAGTCGACCGGCACGCCGCCGATCAGGAAGCCCGGCGCCAGGCCGGCGCGCTCGAGGATGTGCGCGAGCATCGACGACGTCGTCGTCTTGCCGTGCGTGCCCGCGACCGCGAGCACGGTGCGCCCGCCGAGCACGTTCTCGGCGAGCCACTGCGGCCCCGACACGTACGCGAGCCGGCGATCCATGATCGCCTCCATCAGCCGATTGCCGCGCGAGACGACGTTGCCGACGACGAACACGTCGGCGTCCCGGGCGACGCCGTCGAGCTGCGACGGATCGAAGCCGTCGCAAAGGCCGATGCCGAGTTCGGCGAGTTGTGTTGACATCGGCGGATAGACGTTGGCGTCGCAGCCGGTGACGGCATGGCCGGCCGCGCGAGCGATGGCGGCGAGGCCGCCCATGAACGTGCCGCAGATGCCGAGGATGTGGAGATGCATTTCAGGGATCGGGTATCGGGGATCGGGGATCCGGAACGGCGCTTCGGATGCGCGGGCAGTTTACTGATGTCGATGCGCCGATCCCGAGCCCAGGTGCGCACTACCGGCACAATGCGGGCACGCCGGGATGCGCCGTGGCCCATACCTGACACCCGATACCTGATCCCTGATGGTGGCGTTCCTGGTCTTCCTGCTGCTCGGCGCGTACGTCGGCTTTCTCGCCGGTCTTCTTGGCATCGGCGGCGGCTTCACGATCGTGCCGGTGCTCATGGAGGTGTTCGCGCACCAAGGCGTCGCGACGCAGGACCAGCTGCCGCTCGCGATCGGCACGTCGGCGGCGTCGATCGTGTTCACCGCCTTTGCCTCCGTGCGCGCCCACCACAAGCGCGGCGCCGTCGTGTGGCCGATCGTCGTGGCGATGGCCCCGGGACTCGTGATCGGCTCGCTGATCGGGCCGCAGATCGCAAGCGCGCTGCCGATGCGCGTGATGTCGGCGATCTTCGGTGCCTTCACGCTCTTCACCGCGGTACGGATGGTCATGCCCAGGGCCGCGAAGGCGACGCGGGAGCTCCCCGGCCGGCCGGCGATGTTCGGCGTCGGCCTCGGCATCGGCGTGCTCGCCGGCATGGTCGGCACCGGCGGCGCGTTCCTCGCGGTGCCCTTCATGACACGCTGCAACGTCAAGGTGCATAGCGCTGTAGCCACGTCGGCCGCGATCGGCTGGCCGGTGGCCGTCGCGTCGGCGATCGGCTTCATGTATGCGGGCCGGCAGGTCGCCGACCTGCCCGCCCACTCGATCGGCTACGTCTACCTGCCGGCGCTCGGCGGCATCGTCGTCATGAGCGTGCTGCTCGCGCCGCTCGGCGCGCGCGTCGCGCACGCGACGTCGGTCACCGGGCTGCGCAAGGCGTTCGCGGTGATGCTGACACTCCTCGGGCTGTGGATGAGCTGGAAGGCCTTCGGGCCCTGACGCCGCGGGCCGGCCGCGTTTCGGGCGGCCATGACATCGGCATGTTCCTTGCACGACTTTCTCGCCCGGTTTTCGGGCACCGGAGTCTCCATGTCCCGCGACGGTTCGCCGCAGACGATCACCGGCCGCCCGCCCGGGGGCGGCGGCCTTCGCGCGCTGGCACGCGCGCCCGGCCTGCGCCCGGCGCTGCGCGCGCTCGGCTGGCCCCGGCTGCGGCGCTCGATCCGGATGCGGGTTGCGCTTCTCGCCCTCGCGCTCGGCCTCCCGTTCATCGCCTATGTCGCCGGCACGGCCGTCCACCAGGCAACGATCGAGCGCGACACCGCCAAGCAACACTCGCTGTCGCTCGCCAAGCTCTTCGCCGCGCGCGTCGACGACTACGTGAGCGACATGGTGGCGGCACTCGCGCTCGTCAAACAGGGCGTGGTCGCGTCCCCGTCGCACACCGCGGCCAACGACGCGTTTCTGCGCCGCGCCCGGAGCGACCTGCCGCCGTCCGTCCACAACGTCGGCGTCTGGACGCTGGACGGCCGCAACGTCGGTTCGCTCGTCCGGCGCGATGGCGGCGACGCGATGTCGATCGCGTCCGCGCCGTACTTCCGCGACGCGATCGCCACCGGTGACCTCGCAGTCGCGGGACCCCTGCCTTCGCCGTGGAGCCGCGAGCTGGTCGTGGTGTTCGCCCGGCCGATTCGCGACGCCGCAGGCGCCGTCGCCGGCGTGGTCACGATCTCGGCCACGCTGACCGATCTCCGCTGGCTCCTCGACCTCAAGGGCACCGCACCGTCCGGCACGGTGGTGTCGATCCTCAATCCCGCCGGCGACATCCTCGCGCGGAACATCGAGCCCGAGCGCTTCGTCGGCACGAACGTCCTCGGCGTCGGCAACGTCCGTGCGAACATCGCGCGCCGCGAAGGCGTCGACGACGCGCGAAGCGCCGACGACCTGCCGCGCATCGCGGGCTTCACGCAGGCCTCGCGCGTCCCCTGGCACGTGTTCGTGGGCCTGCCCGAGGACGAAGCCCTCGCGTCCGCCCGGCGCAACGTGTCGCACACGCTCGCCTTCGGCGCCGTGTCGCTGTTGCTCGGCGCGCTCTTCGCCGTGCGCGTCGGTTCGCGGATCGCGCAGCCGCTGCGCCGCCTCGCGCACGACGCGACGCTGCTCGCGCGCGGTCATCTGGACCACCGGACGAACGTCGAAGGCGACGACGAGACCGGCGTGCTCGCGCGCACGCTGAACCGGCTCGCGCAAACGGTCGAGGAGCGCACGCGCGCGCTGCAGGAAAAGGCCGTCGCCCTCGAGGAGAAGACGAAAGCGCTGGAAGCCAGCACCAGCGAGCTCGCGACCATCACCGCGAACGTGCCGGTGCTGATCGCGTACATCGATGGCGACGAGCGCCTGCGCTTCGTCAACGACTACCTGCAGAACGTCTTCCACGTCGCGCCGTCGCACGTGCTTGGCAGGAAGCTCTGCGAAATCACCGGCCGGAAGGTCTATGCGCGGATCGAGCCGCGCATGCGCGAAGTGCGTGCCGGACTGCCGCAGACGTTCGAGGCGACGTTCACGCCCGACGGGTCGGGCATGGTGTTCCTCGTGGCGTGCTTCCCCGACTACGGCGACGCGCAGCACGTGCGGGGTGCCTACGTCGTTTGCCAGGACATCACGCGCCGCAAGCATGCCGAGGAAGCGCTCGAGGCGCGCGAGCGCTTCATCCGGCTGATCGCCGATGGCATCCCGGCGCGCATCACCTACATCGATCGCAACGGACGCGTGCTCTTCGGCAACCGCCGCTTTGCCGAGTACTGGGGCGCGAACGCGTCGGACATCGTTGGGCGACCCCTGGCCGACATCGTGCCCGAGACGAGCTACGCGCAGATCGCGCCCGAGCTCGAGCGAAGCTACGCGGGCGAGCGCAGCCGGTTCGACCTCGTCGTCGAGCACGGCGGCCACACGCAGCACTATCAGGTCGATCACGTGCCCGACTTCGACGCCCATGGCCGCGTGGCGGGCGTGTTCACCATCTCCCAGGACGTGACGGCGCTTCGCGCCGCGCAGGCGCGGGCCGAAGCGAGCGAGGAGCGCCTGCAGCGCATCACCGACAGCATCCCGTCGATGGTCGGCTACATCGATCGCGGGCGCCGCTACCGGTTCAACAGTCGCTACTACGAAAGCTGGCTCGGCAAGCCGCTGCCCGAGATCACCGGACAGCGCGTTGCCGACGTGCTCGGCCCCGAGACGTACGCGTCCGTGCGGCCGAACCTCGACCGCGCATTCGAAGGCGAGCGCGTCGACTTCGAAGTCGACGTGCACCACGCGGGCACGTCGCGGTGCCTGCGCGGCAGCTACATTCCCGACATCGATGCCACCGGGCACGTGGTGGGCGTCTACACGTCGTCGACCGACGTGACTCCGATGAAGGACGTCGAGCGCCAGCTCGCGCGGCTCGCGCAGAAGGACACGCTGACGGGCCTGCCGAACCGGCACGCGTTCAACGACGGCATCGCGGCGGCGCTCGCGCGCTCGGCGCGAAGCGGCACGCAGGTCGCGCTGATGTTCCTCGACGTCGACTCGTTCAAGACGATCAACGACACGCTCGGCCACGCCGGGGGCGACGACGTGCTGCGCGAGTTCGCGCGCCGTCTGCAGGCTTCGGTACGGCCCACCGATCTCGTCGCGCGGCTGGCGGGCGACGAGTTCGTGATCGTGCTCGAGGGCATCCACACGCGCGACGAATGCCGCTTCGTCGCGCGCAAGATCCTCGCGGCGATGCGGCCGGCGTTTGGCGCAGCGGACGCGTCGCTGCAGGTGACCACGAGCATCGGCATCGCGATGGGCCACGGCAGCGCGACGACGGCCGAGGCGCTCCTGAAGCGTGCGGACAGCGCGCTCTACGCGGCCAAGGGGCACGGCCGCGATACCTACGAGATCGCGATTTAGGCACAATCGGGGCGTGCTCCCCCTGGCCCGACCCGACGTGCGCGCGCTCGAAGCGTCGCGCATCCGCGACATCGCCAACGCCGGCATGCACGACCCGGACGTGCTCGCCTTCTGGTTCGGCGAGCCCGACCAGGTGACGCCGGCGTTCATCCGCGACGCCGCCGCCGCGTCGCTTGCGCGCGGCGAGACGTTCTACGCGCAGAACCTCGGCATTCCCGAGCTGCGGCAAGCGATCGCCGGGTACGTGAGCGCGCTGCACGCGCCGGTCGGCGCGGACGAGATCGTCGTGACCGCGTCGGGCATGTCGGCGCTGATGATCACCGTCGAGGCGCTGGTCTCGCCGGGCGACCGCGTCGTCGTCGTGACGCCGCTCTGGCCGAACCTCACCGAGATCCCGAAGATCCTCGGGGCGAACGTCGAGTGCGTCCCGCTCGCGTTCGGCGCCTCGGGGTGGACGCTCGACGTCGATCGCCTGCTCGACGCCCTCACGCCCGACACGCGCGTGCTGCTCCTGAATTCGCCGAACAACCCGACCGGCTGGACGATCGATCGCGCGTCGCAGCAGGCGCTGCTCGCGCATTGCGCGCGCCACGGTATCTGGATCGTTGCCGACGACGTGTACGAGCGTCTGCATTACGCCGGCGCCGCGCGCGCCGCGCCGTCGCTCCTCGAATTCGCCGATCGCGATGCGCGCGTCGTCAGCACGAACAGCTTCTCGAAGGCGTGGCTGATGACCGGCTGGCGCCTCGGCTGGATCGTCGCGCCGCGCGCGCTCGTGCCGGATCTCGGCAAGCTCGTCGAATACAACACGTCGTGCTCGCCGGTGTTCGTGCAGCGCGGCGGCGTGGTCGCGCTGCGCGACGGCGAGCCCACGGTCGTGGCGACGCGGGCGCGTCTTCGCCATGCGCGCGACCGCCTCGTCGCCGCGCTGCGCACGCTGCCGCGCGTGGAAGTCGCGCCGCCCGCGGGCGCAATGTACGCGTTCTTCCGGATCGACGGCATGACCGACAGCGTCGCGTTCTGCAAGGCGCTGGTGCACCAGGCGAAGCTCGGTCTTGCACCCGGCCGCGCGTTCGGTCCCGAAGGCGAAGGCTTCGTGCGCTGGTGCTTCGCCGCGAGCGACGAGCGGCTCGACGAGGGCGTCGCGCGCCTCGCGCACTTTCTCGAAGCACGCTGCAACGCGTGACGTCGACCGCGGCCGTGCCACGCGACGCGGTCATCGCCTCGATCGCCGCGATCGCATGTCGGCGCGCCTCGTACGCCGCTCCGCGCACTCTTCCGATAGCGCGGCGCCCGGCGCGGCGGCTACGCTTCCGATCGGCAGAGCCGCGACCGCCCCCTGGGGACGCCGTGACGCTCGTCGCCCGCGACGCGCCGGCGTGAACGGCGCCAGGGAGCGCGCATGTCCGGCGGAAAATCGGTTCGGTCGCTCGGGAAGGATCTCTGGGCGCTGTCGAAGGAGTCGGTGTCGCAGTGGTCCGACGACTACGCGTCGAGCATGGGCGCAGCACTCGCCTACTACACGATCTTTTCGATCGCGCCGCTGCTGATCATCGCGATCGCCGTTGCCGGCTTCTTCTTCGGCGAGGAGTCGGCGCGCGGGCAGATTTTCGACCAGATGCGCGGGCTGCTCGGCGACCGCGGCGCGAGCGTAATCGAGTCCGCGGTGAAGAGCGCGAACCAGACCGGCGGCGGCACGTTCGCGGCGATCGCCGGCATCGTCACGCTGCTCGTGGGCGCAACCACGGTGTTCGGCGAACTGCAATCGGACCTCGACCGCATCTGGGATTCGCCTAAATCCGAGCATTCCGGCGTCTGGGGCCTGATCAAGGGACGACTGCTGACGTTCGGCATGGTGCTCGGCATCGGCTTCCTGCTGCTCGTTTCGCTGGTGCTGTCCGCCGGGCTGTCCGCGCTCGGCAAATTCTGGTCGGGGTGGTTCCCCGGCTGGGACGTCATCGTGCAGGCCGTCAATTTCATCGTCAGCTTCGCCGTGATCACGGGCCTGTTCGCGATGATCTACAAGCTGTTGCCGCGCGTCCAGATCGCGTGGACCGATGTGTGGGTGGGCGCCGCCGTGACGTCGCTGCTGTTCGCCATCGGCAAGTTGCTGATCGGCCTCTACCTCGGACGCAACAGCGTTGCATCGAGCTTCGGCGCGGCGGGCTCGCTCGTGATCGTGCTCCTCTGGGTCTATTACTCGGCGCAGATCTTCCTGCTGGGCGCCGAGTTCACGAAAACGTATTCCTACCGGCACGGCACGCGCAAGGGGCAGGCGAAAGCCGCGCCGGCCGGCAAGCCGCAGGCGTCGAAGCAGGGGGCGACGCAGGCGCCGCCAAAGGTGCAGCACGGCGCGCGCTATCCGGCCCCCGAGCCCGCGGCCGTGTATGCGCGCTCGACCGAGGCACCGCCGCTCGCGGCCGCCGACATCGAGGGGCCGTTCGTGCCGATCGAGCGGCCGATGCCCGCGCTCGCAAAGCTGAAGATCGCCGCCGGCGTCGCGGCGACGGTGGGTCTGATCGCCGGCGAGGTGCTGAACGAGCTGCGTCGCCACGGCCGGCTGCGTCGCACCTGATTCGCTATTCCGGCGCCTTGTGGATGTTGTCCACCCAGCGCACGTTTTCCGGGTTGGGCTCGACGTTCGGCAGGTCGAGGTTGACGACTACGGGCTCCTGACCGCTTCGGCACAGCACGCACGACAGCGGCTCGGTGTCGCTCGCGTTGATCTCCTGATGCGGCACGAACGGCGGCACGTAGATGAAATCCCCGGGTCCCGCCTCGGCCGTGAACTCGAGGCGATCGCCCCACTTCATGCGCGCCTTGCCGCTCACCACGTAGATGACGCTCTCCACCGGCCCGTGATGATGCGCGCCGGTCTTCGCCTTCGGGTGGATCACCACGGTGCCCGCCCACAGCTTTTCGGCGCCCATCCGCGCGTGGTCGATTGCCGCGGCCCGGTTCATGCCCGGCGTCTGCGCGGTGTTGGCGTCGAGCTGCGTCGACTTCACGACGCGAACGCCGTGGTGGCGCCACTTCGATTCACTCATTGCCTGCCTCCGATTTCCCGCCGACCCGAAACCTCGCTCCGACCGTCGCAATTGAGTGCGCCGCGCGCCGTCCCCATCTGATGCCTGACCGCATCGCCCGGGACACGAACATGCCACGCATTTACGTCATCCACGAAAACGACGCCTGGGTCGAGCCGCTGCGCGACGCATTCCGCGAGTTCGGCCTGCCCTTCTCCGAATGGTTCATCGACCGGCGCACGCTCGACCTCGCGAGCGTGCCGCCCGAAGGCGTCTTCTACAACCGCATGAGCGCATCGTCGCATACGCGCGGCCACCGCTACGCGGCCGAGCTCACCGGCGGCGTGCTCGCATGGCTCGAAGCGCACGGCCGTCGCGTCGTCAACGACAGCCGGGCGCTCGCGCTCGAAATCAGCAAGATGGCGCAGTACGCGACACTCGGGCGCTACGGCCTCCGCGTGCCGCACACGATCGCCGCCGTCGGTCGCGACGAAATCGTCGCGGCGGCGAAGACGATGGGCGCGCCGTTCGTCACCAAGCACAATCGCGCGGGCAAGGGCCTCGGCGTGCACAAGTTCGACAGCGTCGACGCGCTCGAGCGCTACGTCGACGGCGCGGCGTTCGAGGATTCGATCGACGGCGTCACGCTGATCCAGCGCTACATCGAGGCGCCGGAGCCGTTCATCACGCGCGTCGAGTTCGTCGGCGGGCGTTTCCTCTACGCCGTCCAGGTGGACACCTCGCAGGGCTTCGAGCTCTGCCCGGCCGACGTGTGCCGGATCGACGACGCGTTCTGCCCGGTCGGCGAAACCGCGCCCACGTCGCCGGCGCCGCGCTTTCGCATCCTGGAAGGCTTCGCGCATCCGATCGTCGAGCGCTACCGGCGTTTCCTCGCCGACAACGGCATCGGCATCGCGGGCATCGAGTTCATCCGCGATGGCAGCGGCGAGATCTACACGTACGACGTCAACACGAACACGAACTACAACGCCGACGCCGAGCGTGCGGCGCGCGTGTCGGGCATGCGCGCGATCGCCGCGTATCTCGGCAGCGAGCTCGCGCGGCTCGAGCAGCACGAGGCGCGCGCCGCGTAGCGAATTCAGGGCCGGACTCCAAATGCGCCACTGCGCGAGTCAACTGCCTCGACCGCATTTGGCGTCTGACCCTAAATTGGGTCCGACCCTCGTTTCGGGTGGGGAGGATAATTGGGGATCGTTTCGTAATGGAGGCAGCCATGGCCAACGCGCGCGAAGTCGTCATCGTCAGCGGTGCGCGGACCCCGATCGGAGACTACGGCGGTTCGCTCAAGGACATTTCCCCCACGGACCTCGGCGCGCGGGTGGTGCGCGAAGCCGTCAAGCGCGCGAACGTCGATCCGGGCATGGTGGGGCAGTGCGTGTTCGGCAACGTGATCCACACCGAGCCGAAGGACATGTACCTGTCGCGCGTCGTGGCCGTCAACGGCGGCCTGCCGCACGAAAGCGGCGCGCTCACGGTGAATCGCCTCTGCGGCAGCGGCCTGCAGGCGATCGTCAGCGCCGCGCAATACATCATGCTGGGTGACGTCGATGCAGCCATCGGCGGCGGCGCGGAGAGCATGAGCCGCGCGCTCTACGGCGACATGACGCAGCGCTGGGGCGCGCGCATGGGGGACGCAAAGCTCGTCGACATGATGGTCGGCGCGCTCACCGATCCGTTCGCCACCACGCACATGGGCATCACGGCGGAGAAGGTCGCGAACCAGTGCGGCGTCACGCGCGAGCAGCAGGACGCGTTCGCCGTCGAGAGCCACAAGCGCGCACTGCAGGCGCAAAACGAGGGCCGCTTCAAGTCGCAGATCCTGCCGGTCGAGTTGAAGAGCCGCAAGGGCACGACGATGTTCGACACCGACGAGCACGTGCGAAGCGACGCGA
The DNA here is from genome assembly GCA_025927765.1 of Burkholderiales bacterium. Classification (GTDB taxonomy): domain Bacteria; phylum Pseudomonadota; class Gammaproteobacteria; order Burkholderiales; family Casimicrobiaceae; genus VBCG01. The sequence continues at coordinate 45,133 of JAICKU010000012.1, read as the reverse complement.
GCATCGAGGGCATGGCCAAGCTCAAACCGGTGTTCGCGAAGGAGAACGGCACCGTCACGGCGGGCAATGCGTCGGGCATCAACGATGCCGCGGCCGCCGTCGTGCTGATGGAACGGCAGGCGGCGCAACGCGCCGGCATCGCGCCGATGGCGCGGCTCGTCGCGTACGGTCACGCGGGCATCGATCCGTCGATCATGGGCCTCGGCCCGGTGAGCGCCGTGAAGAATGCTCTCGCGAAGGCCGGCCTCGGGATCCGCGACCTCGACGTGATCGAATCGAACGAAGCGTTCGCCGCGCAGGCGCTCGGCGTGTCGAAGCAGCTCGACCTCGATCCTGCGAAGGTGAACCCGAACGGCGGCGCCGTCGCACTCGGGCATCCGATCGGCGCGACCGGCTGCATCCTGATGATCAAGGCAATGTACGAGCTGCAGCGGACGAGCGCGCGTTACGGCCTCGTGACGATGTGCATCGGCGGAGGACAGGGCATCGCCGCGGTGATCGAGCGGATGTGATTTGCCCGACGTTGCGCTCCTCGTCGTCGCGCTGACGATCACGGCCTACTGGCTGCGCGTCGGCGCGATGGTCGTCCGGGCGCGGCGCAAGCAACGCCACGACGTCGGCGTCGTGCCCGAGCGCTCGAGCGAGCGCGCGATGTGGCTGCTGTTCGTGCCGCTCGTCGTGGCCTGGTGCGCGCTGCCGTGGCTCGCGCTTGGCCGCCACGCGGGTCCGCTCGCCGTGCCGGCGTTCGCGCACGACAGCGCGCTCTACGTCGCGCTGCGCTGGCTGTTCGCCGCCGTCGCGGTGGCATGCCTCGCGTTCACGATCGACTGCTGGCGCCGCATGGGCCGCAACTGGCGCATGGACATCAGCGACAGCAACACGTCGCTCGTCACCGAGGGACCGTTCGCGCGCATCCGCCACCCGATCTACGCGTTCAGCATCGCGATGATGATCGCGACGCTCATCGTGCTGCCGACGTGGCCGATGCTGGTCGTCGCGCTCGTGCACGTCGTGCTGATGAACGTGAAGGCGCGCGCCGAGGAAGCGCACCTGACGCGCCTGCATGGCGACGCGTACGCGCGCTACGTCGCGCGGACCGGGCGCTTCTTCCCGTCGTTCTGACGCCGCGTGCGACCGCGCGCGCGTCCGTTCGCTCTCCTCTTGGCCGGTGTGCTCGCGTGCGCCGCCCACGCCGCAACGGTCGCGGGCATCGACCCGGCGATCGCGCCGAAGCTTCGCGCGCTCGATTGTACGAACGTGAGCGGTATCGAGGTGCGCGATGTATTGGCGAAGGTGCCCGCGCCGCGCGTCGTGCTGCTGCAGGGCAGCGTGCCGCTCGTGACCATGGAGCCGTTCGCGCGGTTCCTCGCCGGCATGGGCTACCCGGAAGCGCGCATGCGCGATCCCGGCGACGGCCAGTTCTCCGAAAGCAGCTTCATGGCCGGCGAGGTCCTCGCGGGCAAGCTCGCGTTCGACTACGAGCGCACCGGCATGTCGCCGATGCTGATCGGGCACAGCCAGGGCGGCATGCTCGTGATCCGGACGCTGTACGAATTCGCCGGTGCCTTCCACGATGCGATCCACGTCGTCGACCCGACGAGCGGCGAAGCGCTCGCGCGCACAACGATCGTGGACCCGTACACGCGCGCGGAACGCAACGTCGTAGGCCTGCGTGTCGCCTACGGCGCCGCGATCGCGACCGGCTGGCTGCCGCGGCTCATGCTTGGACAGTGGGGCATGTTGTCGCGATTGCGCACGATTCCCGACAGCGTCGACGCGTTCACGGGCTTCATCCTGCCCAACGACCCGATCGAGGGTAATCTCTTCGGCGATCGCCCGTATGAAGCGTCGGGAAGCGCGCGCGTACGCACCGTCGTTCTACCCGAAAGCTATCATCACATCACGCTGCCGCGGGTCGCGCACCTCGCCGCCGATCCCGTGCTACGCGCATGGATCGATGCATGGCGACCCGGCGATCCCATGGCGCCGCCCGAGGGCGATACGTCGAATCTCGTTCATGCCACCGATATCTGGTACAGCGTCAAACGCCACTGGTGCCTTCAGGCGCAGCGTTTGCTGGCTTTACCGGCATCGTGACCCGCGCAGCCCTCCTCCTTCGCAGCCGAGCCCCGAAATCTACCGTCCGCGAGACGACGTTACGGCCGCCGCTTCGCGTGCCGCGCGATGAGCACGCACGCCGGATTGGCAATTTTTTCCAGGGCCCGGATGCAAAAACACGAGCGCGCGTGGGACTTCGGCACCTGTCGCCGCGCGGCGAAGCCATGAGTGCGCCGGACCGTCGCGAGATGCCCGGCCGCCTCAATCTCTTCCAGGCGGCGATGCTCGAGTGGCGCGACCACCACCCGTACAACGCCGTGCATGCGGCGCGGCTTGCGCGCCCGTACGGCCGCGAGGCGCTCGCCGCCGCCATCGAGCGCGAATTGACCGCGGCGGGCCTGGTCGGCCTCGCGATCGATCGTGCGCGCGGCAGGTATGTGTGGCGCGGCACGCCGTCGCCGGTGGCACTCGAAACCATCGCTCCGGATGGCGACTGGGTGCAAAGCCTCGGCGCGGCGTTCGAACGCCATCTCAACGCTCCCTTCCCGCGGGACGGTGCGATCGAGCCGTTCCGCTTCTTCGCCCTCGAAGACGGTGACGGCTTCTTCCTCGGCCTCGCGTACGACCATTTCATTGCCGGCGGCGATTCGATCGTCGTGCTGCTCGAGGCGATCGCCGCGCGCTACGTGGGCGCGCGCACCGAGACGCCGGCACTGCGACTGTATCCGCCGACGCACGCACGGCTATTCGCGCGGCACCCGTGGCAATTCCTGCGCGGCCTCGCGCGCTTTCCGGCGCTTGCCGCGAGTTGCCGCCGCACGATCCGGCCGCGTTACCGCGACATCGCCGACGGCTACAACGCCTTCCAGTTCGTCCCGGTCGAGCACGACGATTACCTCGCGCTGCGGCAGGCGGCCAAGCGCTGGGGCGTGACGCTGAACGACGCGCTGATGGCGCTGCTGCTCGCCGTGCAGGACGACGCGATGCCCGGGCGCGACAGGAAGAAGCGGCGGCGCGAACTTGCCGTTGCGTCGATCGTGAACCTTCGCAACGCGCACGGCGACGACGCGCACCGGACGTTCGGGCAGTACCTCGGCTCGTTTCGCGTGTCGCATGCGATGCCCGCGGGCGTCGCGCTCGCCGACGTCGCGGCGGACGTGCATCGCGCCAGCACGCGCCTCAAGCGCGAGAAGCTCTACCTCGCCACGCTCTTCGCGATGGCCGTCGACCGGCAGATCGGTCGCCTGCAGAACGCGCGGCAACGGATGGACATCTACGCGAAGAACTATCCGGTGGGCGCCGGCGTTTCGTCGTTCGACGTCGACGCGCTGTGGCGCGACGCGGCGTCGAAGCCGGCGCTCTACGTGCGCGGAGTGCCCACCGGCCCGCTCTCGCCGATCGTCGCCGCGGTGACCACCTGCGGCGAGCGCATGTGCATCGGCCTTTCGTTTCGCACCACCGCCGTTTCCCGCGACGACGCCGCGGCGATCGGCCGCAGCATCGTCACCCGCATCAAGGCACTCGCTCATGACACAAAAAACTGAACCAATCCGCAAGCGCAACCTGCGCTCGTTCGGCGTATCGCTCCTCGCGTGCGCGGTCCTCGCCGGCTGCGCGCTCCAACCGCTCGAGCCTTCGGAAGTCGCGCAGCATCCGGCGGCGCCGGCGTCGCCCATCATTCCCGCACGCGACCTCGGCGATCGCCTGCTCACGCTCGATCCCGACCACATCACCGATGCCGACGTGCGCAACGTGCTCGCGAAGGGGCCCACCCCGCGGATCATGCTGCTGTATGGCGGCATCTACCCGGTCAAGCCGATCATGCAGTCGTTCGGCTACTTCCTCGTCCGCATGGGCTATCCCGAGTCGCGCATTCGCGACCCCGGCGACGACGACTGGTCGTACAGCCCGTACGAGGACGCGGCGAAGCTCGCCGGGATCATCGCATGGGACTACGAGCGCACGGGCCTGCGGCCGATGATGATCGGCCACAGCCAGGGCGGCATGCAGGCGGTCAAGGTGCTGCACGAGCTCGCCGGCCATTTCGAATCGGCGCTCCATGTGTACGACCCGATCAAGGGGCAGTACGAGGCGCGCACGACGATCGTCGACCCGTACACGCACAAGACGCGGCCGGTCGTCGGCCTCTCCGTCTCGTATGCGTCGGCGGTCGGCGCCGGCGGCGCAACGTTCCTGATGCCCAACCAGTGGGTGATGGTCGACAAGCTGCAGACGATCCCGAACACCGTCGAGGAATTCACCGGTTTCGCGATTCCGATCGACTTGCTGGGCGGCGATTCGCACTACGCGCACAACGGCACGGCGAGGGTGCGCAACGTCGACCTGCCCGCGACCTACAGCCACGTGTTCGTGCCGGCGGTCGGGCCGCTGCCCGAGAATCCCGAGGTGCGCGCGTGGATCAACGACTACACCCCGCGCGGCGAGCACGACACGTCGATGCTGCCGGTCGAAGCGGCGCAGCACGTGCTGTGGGCCGCCGACGTGTGGTACAGCATCAAGAAGCACTGGTGCCTCGAGGCGCAGCGCCTCGTGCGCGAGGAGCGCTCGCGCGTGCCGACGCAAAGCGCGTCGCGTCCCGGTGAATCGGCGAAGCGCGACACGCCGGAGGTGCACCTGCGCGAGGCGTCCGGCATGGCGCAGCCGGTGCGGTAAGCGCACGGCGGCGCGGCGGCCGCTTGCAGGTAGAATAACGCCCTTTTGCGCGGCGCCGAGCCGGCGTTTCTCGCGCAAAAGGGCGGCCCCACCTGGGCGCCGCGTTCCACGCGAACCGTTTTTTCGCCCGACCCGCCATTCGATGACAGGCGCCCTGCAAGGCCAAGTAGCGCTCGTGACCGGCGCCGCTCGCGGCATCGGTCGCGCCGTCGCGCAGAAGCTCGCGCGCGAAGGCGCGGACGTCGCCGTCAACTACTACAACAGCCACGACGAAGCCGAGACGCTGTGCGCGGAATTGCGCGCGCTCGGGCGGCGGGCGTTCGCGGTGCAGGGCAGCGTCGGCGTGCCGGACAGCGTCGACGAGATGTTCACCGCGTTGCGCGAGCAGTTCGATCATGTCGACATCGTCGTCAGCAATGCCGCGTCGGGGGTGCTGAAGCCCGTGATGGACATGGGCCTCAAGCACTGGCGCTGGTGCATGGAGACGAACGCGCTCGCCGTCGACCTCCTCGCGCAGCGCGCCGTGCCGATGATGCGAAACGGCGGCCGCATCATCGCGCTGTCGAGCCTGGGCGCACAGCGTGCGATGCCGGGGTACGGCTTCATCGGCGCGTCGAAGGCCGCGCTCGAAGCGCTGGTGCGCGCGCTCGCGCAGGAACTCGGGCCGCGCGGCATTCGCGCGAACGTGGTGAGCGCGGGCGTCGTCGACACCGACGCGCTCTCGTACTTCCCGAACCGCGACGAATTGCTCGCCAATTTCGCCGCGCGCACGCCCGCGGGGCCGAAGCTCGCGCCCGCCGACGTGGCGAACGCCGTCTACCTGCTGTGCCTTCCGGAAGCGGCGATGATCAACGGTCACACGCTCGTCGTCGACGGCGGGTTCGCGATCTCCGGATGAGCGTCGCGACGAAGGGGAGTCGATGAAGGCGTCGGGCCTCGCGGGCAAGGTCGCGGTCGTCACCGGCGGCAGCCGCGGCATCGGCCGCGCGATCGTCGAGTGCTTCGCGAACGACGGCGCGAACGTGACATTCTTCTACCGCGGCAATCGCACCGCCGCCGACGAGGTGGTCGCGAAACTGCGTGAAGCGGGTCGCGACGTGCGCGCCGAACAGGTCGACGTCACCGATGCGGCGGCGTGCGCGAAGGCGGTGGAGGCGCTTGCCGACCGCGCCGAGCGCATCGACATCCTCGTCAACAATGCCGGCGTGATCCGCGACAATGCGCTGACGGGGCTCGACGACGACGACATCCGCGTCGTGCTCGACACGAACGTCGGCGGCGTCTTCAACGTGACGCGGGCGGTCGTGCCGTACATGGTGATGCAGCGCGCGGGACGCATCGTCAACGTGAGCTCGGTCGCGGGCGACAAGGGCGGCCGCGGGCAGTCGAACTACGCGGCCAGCAAGGGCGCCGTGAACGCGCTGACGCGCTCGCTCGCCGTCGAGCTCGCGCCGCGCAACATCCGCGTGAATGCGGTGGCGCCGGGCGTGATCGACACCGAGATGTCGAAGGACGTGCGCGAGATGGCGGGCGATGCCGCGAAGGCGCGCATCCTGATGAAGCGCTATGGCACCGCGGAGGAAGTCGCGAACGCCGTGTGGTTCCTCGCGTCCGACTACGCGAGCTACGTGACGGGACAGGTGTTCCACATCGACGGCGGGTTCAAGCTCGAATGACGGGAGAGAGACAATGGCTGAAATTCCTGTGACGCAGGAAGAAATCATGGCGGTCTATCCGAAGGTCGCCGAAACGATGGCCGACGCGCTCGGTTGCGACGTCGAGGACATCAAGCCCGACGTGTCGCTGATCGAGGGGCTCGACGCCGAGTCGATCGACTTCCTCGACATGGTGTTCCGGCTCGAGCGTGCGTTCAAGGTGAAGATCCCGCGCGGCAAGATCGTCGAGAACGCGCGCGGCGATTTGCCCGAAGCGGAGTTCGAGCGAAACGGCATCGTGACGCCGCAGGGCCTCGCACAGTTGAAGGAGTACCTGTCGGAAGTGCCGGCCGACCGTTTCAAGACGCCGATGAAGGTCGCGGACATACCGCGTCTCTTCACGCCGACGACGTTCTGCAAGCTGGTCGTGCGCGCACAGAAGGAAGCGGCCGCCGCGGCGTAGCGCAAAGGTAGGGTCAGGCCCTACATTCCGACGAATGCATCCAGCTATCGAGACCTCCGGAAAAGCAGGGTCCGACCCTGCTTTTCCGGATCCACACTTCGCCGCGTATTCGTTCGTCGATCGCATCGCCGAATTCGCGCCCGGTCGGCGTGCGCGCGGATACTTCGCGATTCCCGGCAGCCTCGACGCCTTCCCCGCCGCGCTCGTCGCCGAAGCGATCGGCCAGCTCGCGGCTTGGTGCGCGATGGACGCGATCGACTTCCGCGGGCGGCCGGTCGCGGGACTCGCGACCGAGACGCGCATCTTTACCGACGCGATGCCCGGCGACATGCTCGAGCTCGTCGCCGACCTGCACGAATGCAACGACGAAGCCGTCGCGTACGACGGCCACGCCGACGTCGGCGGACGACGCATCGTCGAGCTCGTGGACTGCCTCGGACCGATGCTTCCGGTCGCCGAGTTCGACGCCCCCGACGCGCTTCGCGCGCGGCTGGCGCTCCTTCGCCACGGCGGTGCTGCGCCCGGCCGCTTTCGCGGCGTGTACGAGGTCGGGGTCGATGTGACGGAGCACGCCCGCGGTGCCGAGCTTCGCGCGCGCGTCGACGTGCCGGAAGCAGCGCCTTTTTTTGCCGATCACTTTCCGCGCCGCCCGGTCTTTCCCGCGACGCTGTTGCTCGATATGCAGATCCGCCTCGCGCTGAAGCTCGCCCGCGAGCGCAGCGAGGCGGCGAGGCCGTCGCGCGTCACGCACGTCAAGATGCGCTCGTTCATCGTGCCGTCGCAGAAGCTCGACATCGACATCAAGCTCGGCGCAGCCGAGAACGGCATGGCCAAGGCGATGATGAGCGCGAAGACCGACGATCGGATCGTCGCGAGCGCACGGCTCGAGATTGCGATGGACGCGAAATGACGACGGATCGGATTCCCGCTCACTCGCCTCGTCGCGTCGCCATCACCGGCATCGGCCTCGTCACCCCGCTCGGCAACGACGTGCGCAGCACGTGGTCGGCGCTCGAGCGCGTGCAAAGCGGCGCCGGCCCGATCACGCATTTCGATGCATCGGGATTCTCGACGCGCATCGCCGCCGAAGTGAAGAACTTCGACGACGACGCGATCACCGCGCCGCGCCGCTTCCTCAAGTTCGCGAATCGCTCGCACCGCTTCGCGCTCGCCGCCGCCGAAGAGGCGATGCGCGACGCCGGCATCGCGCCCACCGACGAGGACGCGGAGCGCTGGGGTTGCGCCGTCGGCACCGGCATGATGGGCGTCGACTACGCCGATCTCGCCGAAGTCCAGCGTCATTCCGCGCCGGAAGGCGAGATCGACGCGGCGAAGCTCCTCGACGACGTCTCCGCCAACGATCCGCTCGCGTTCTGCCGCAGCCAGAGCACCGCGGGCGTCGCGCTTTTGACGCGCCGCTTCGGCATCCGCGGCTACGCGACGTCGGTGCACACGGCGTGCGCGTCCGGCGGCCAGGCGATCGGCACCGCGCTGAAGCTCATCCGCCGCGGCGCCGTCGACCGCGTGCTGACCGGCGGCTTCGACTCGATGATCAGCCCGGTGGGGCTCGCGGGCTTCTGCCTGCTCTCCGCGGTGTCGACCGACAACGACGCGCCGCAGCAGGCGAGCCGCCCGTTCGACGCGACGCGCAACGGGTTCGTGCTGGGCGAAGGCGCGGGTTTCCTCGTGCTCGAGGAATGGGAAGCGGCGAAGCGGCGCGGGGCGCACATCTATGGCGAGCTCGCCGGTGACGGCAACTCGCTGTCGTCGTATCGCATCACCGACTCGCCGCCCGACGGCGACGGCCCGATCCAGTCGATGCGCGCAGCGCTTGCCGATGCAGGCGCGAATCCCGCCGACGTCGACTACATCAACGCGCACGGCACCTCGACGGGCATGAACGATCGCAGCGAAACGGCGGCGATCCGCGCGGTGTTCGGCGCCGACGCGAAGCGCGTGTTCGTGAGCTCGACGAAGAGCATGATGGGACACCTGATCGCCGCGGCCGGCGCCGTCGAAGTCGCGATCTGCGCGCTCGCGATCGAGCGGGGCGAGATGCCGGTCAACGCGAACTACCGGGTGCCCGATCCCGATTGCGACTTGAACCTCGTGCTCGGCGAGCCGCGACGCCAGCGCGTGCGCATGACGATCTCCAATTCGTTCGGCTTCGGCGGCTCGAACAGTTGCGTGGTACTGCGCCATCCCGATCTCGTGGAAGGCGCGGGCGCACGATGAAGCCGCGCGTGCTCATCACCGGCGCCGGCGCCGTATGCGGCGCAGGCCGCGATCCCGACACGATCTTCTCGTCGCTGATTGAAGGCCGCTCCGCGATCGCGCCCATCGAAGGCTGGGACACGGCCGGCTGGCCCGTGAGGAACGCGGCGGAGATCCGCGACTTCAACGCCCGTGCGCTCGTCGACGATCGCAAGCTGCACAAGTTCATCCGCCGCACCGACATGCTCGGCATCTACGCGGGCGACCGTGCGGCCGAAGCGGCCGGCTACGCGGCCTATCGGGACGCGCTGCCGGAAGACGATGCGGCGCAGTTCGCCGACCGCACCGGCATCTACGTGGGCTCGGGCGGCGGCGCGTTCGAGAACCAGTACGACTACTTCCCGCTGATGCAGGCAGCGAACGGCGATCTCCAGACGTTCGGCCGCGACCTCGACGAGATGGTGAATCCGATGTGGCTGTTGCGCACGCTGCCCAACAACGTGCTCTGCCACGTGGGCATCCGCAACCGGCTGAAGGGCGCGAACGCGTGCATCACCAATCACAGCGTCGGCGGCACGCTCGCCGTGATCGAAGCGGCCGAGGCGCTGCGCCACGGCGAAGCCGACCGCGCGCTCGCGATCGGTCACGACACGCCGGTCGAGCGGCAGAACGTGCTCTATTACCACGGCTGCGGCCTGCTGGCGCCCGACACGCTGCGGCCGTTCGACAAGGCGCGTGACGGAAGCGTGTTCGGCGAAGGCGCCGGTGCGCTCGCGCTCGAAACTGAAGCGTCGGCAACCGCTCGCAACGTGCGCGCAATCGGCGAAGTGCTGGGCGGCGGCTACGTGACCGAGGGTTCGGGACTCCTGACGATCCGCGACGACGGCGACGGCGTCGCACGCGCGATCGAAGCGGCGCTGGCCGATGCCGGCATCGACGCCGCGGATGTCGGCATGGTCGTCGCGCACGGCAACGGCACGTCGCTTTCCGATGCGTCGGAAGCGGCCGGCCTTCGCCGCGTGTTCGGCAAGCGTTCGCCGCCGGTGACCGCGTTCAAGTGGGGCATCGGGCACCTGATCGCGGCCGCCGGCATCGTCGAGACCACGCTCGCACTCGCGGCATTGCGGGCGAAGCGCGTCCCCGGGATCGCCACGCTCGAAGAGCTCGACGACGCGTGCGCGGGCATCGCCGTATCGCGTGAAGCCCAGGCACCCAGGAGCGACGTCGCACTCGTGCTCTGCCGCGGTTTCGCCGCCACCGACGCTGCGCTCGTCGTTCGCGGCGCGAGCCGTTAGCGGCGCACGCCGCCCGACATCAGTGAGCGTTCCCGCGGTGGCCGCCCACGACGCGCCGGTGCGCTGCGGCATCGACAGCGTCGAGATCGCGCGCATCGAACGCCTGCTCGACACGACCCCCGCCGACGAACTCGGCAAGCTCTTCACGTCCACCGAACTCGACGATGCGGGCCAGGGCGCCGGTCGCGCACCGAGCCTGGCCGCGCGCTACGCGGCGAAGGAAGCGTGCGTGAAGCTCTTCCCGCGCGAACTCGCTGCCGGGCGCATCGAGCCTGCAGATTTTTCGATTGCACGCGATGCCTACGGCGCCCCCCAAGTGGTCGCCAGCGCGAACGCGCGGGCGATCATGGATGGGGCGCGCATCGCGGGCATCGCCGTTTCGCTGACGCACGACCGCACGAGCGCAGGCGCGGTTGCCTTGGCACTCGCCCAATCGACACCGATTCCGCTTGCCGGCCGCGCGCTCTTCCGCCTGCTGCCGATCCGCCGCGCGGTGATCGTCGAGAATCTGCGCCGCGTGTTCGGACGCTCGGTGCCCGAATCGGAGATCGCGAGGCTCGCGCAGGCGCACTACGCGCACCTGTGGCGCTTGGGCAGCGAGTTCCTGCGCTTTCGCTGGCTGCCGGCGGCGAAGAAGCGCGCGCTGGTGCGCGTCGAGAACGTCGACACGTTCGTCGACGCCTTCCGCGGCGGCAGGGGCGTGCTGATCCTGACCGGCCACTTCGGCAACTGGGAAGTGGCGACCGTTGCCGGCATCCAGAACTACCCGGAAGTGCGCGGCCGCTTCCATTTCGTGCGCCGTCCCATCAAGCCGCGGTGGCTCGACGCGCTCGTCACGCGCCGGTTCAACGCCTCGGGCTTCGGCGTGGTCGCGAAACGCGGCTCGCTCGACACGATCGTGTCGCTGCTCGAGCGCGGCGACATCGTCGTGTTCCCGTTCGACCAGTACGCCGCCGGCGCCGACGGCATCGACGTCGAGTTCTTCGGCGAAGCCGCCGGCACGTTCAAGAGCCTCGCGGTGATCGCGCTCGCGACCGGCGCTCCGGTGCTCCCGGCCGCGTGCTGGCGCGAGCCCGACGGGCGCCACGTGTTGAAGTTCGAGCCGCCCGTTCCCGCGGTCGACGTCGCCAACGTCAACGAAGCGATCGTGCGCACCACGCGCGCCTACAATGCGGCCCTCGAGCGGCTGGTGGTACGCCACCCCGAGCAGTGGTGGTGGGTGCACCGCCGCTGGCGCAAGGCACGGCGCAAGCCGCGCAAGGCGCACGACGCCGCGACCGCCGCGGGCGCCGCGGTCGAGCGATTAAAGTAACGCTTTCAGGGACTACCGCAGCCGAACGAGCGCGCCATGATCGCCACCCTGCTCGCGCCCAAGTTCATCGTCTTCTACGCGTTCATCGCGTCCGCAATGTACGTGCACTATCGCGGCCGCGTGCGCCACGGCTTCTTTCGCCAGCTCACCGACCATTCGTCGCTGATGGCGCCGTACAACACGCTGATGTACCTGTTCTCGGCGGTGCCGAACCGCCCGTACGTCGACGTCGCGCGCTTTCCCGAGCTGGCGCCGCTCGCGGAGAACTGGCAGGTGATCCGCGCCGAGGCGCAGGAGCTCTTCGACAACGGGCGCATCCGAGCCGCCGGCACCTACGACGATCTCGGCTTCAACTCGTTCTTCAAAACGGGCTGGAAGCGCTTCTACGTCAAGTGGTACGACGAGCCGCTGCCGTCGGCGAAGGCGCTGTGCCCGAAGACCGTCGAGCTCGTGCAATCGATTCGCGGCGTCAACGCAGCGATGTTCGCGTTGCTGCCGCCGGGCAGCAAACTCGGCGCGCATCGCGATCCGTTCGCCGGATCGCTGCGCTATCACCTCGGTCTCGTGACGCCCAACGCCGACACGTGCCGCATCGTCGTCGACGGCGAGCCGTACGCCTGGCGCGACGGCGAGCCGGTGATGTTCGACGAGACGTTCATCCACACGGCCGAGAACAGGAGCGACGTGACGCGCATCATCCTGTTCTGCGACGTCGAGCGGCCGCTGTCGAACCCGGTGGTGCGCGGCGTCAATCACTTCGTGAAGGCGACGCTGATCCGCGCGAGCCAGACGCAGAACATGCCGGGCGATCGCGTCGGCGTGCTGAACCACATCTTCAACGGCGCGTATCGCGTCAGGCGAATCGGCAAATGGATCAAGAAGAAGAGCCGCTTCGCGCACTACACGCTGAAGTGGCTGATCCTCGGCGGCGTGCTCTATCTCATTTTCCGTTGAACCACCCCACAGGAGCCAGGATGACGATCTCGATCTACGACGTGTGCGTTCCCGTATTCGTGAAGACGCTGTCGAACATGAAGGCGGTGCTCGAGAAGGCGAAGGCGCACGCGCAGGAACACAAGATCGAGGAGAGCGTGCTCGTGAATGCGCGGCTCTACCCCGACATGTTCCCGCTGTCGCTGCAGGTGCAGATCGCGATCGACATCGCGCGCGGCTGCGTCATCCGGCTTTCCGGCGGCGAGCCCGCGAAGTCGAAGTCCGAGGACGAGGCGAAGACTTTCGACGAACTGATCGCCCGCATCGCGCGTGCGATCGACGACATGCAATCGGCGGACCGGCAGGCGCTCGAAGGCGCGGCCACGCGCGAGATCACACGCCCCATCGGCGGCAAGCCGCACACGTTCACCGGCCTTTCCTACCTGCTGCAGTTCGCGACGCCGAACGTCTATTTCCATACGACGACGACGTACGACATCCTCCGCCACAACGGCGTGCCGCTCGGCAAGAGCGATTTCATCGGCTCGCTCGACTGACCGAAAGGCATATATCTTTCGGTCAGTTTCCGGGAACGCGCGAATGGAGTAGTCATTGGGGACGCCCCGTCGCGGTGACGATTCGTTTTCGCCCCCGCTCGTTGCAACCCTTGACGAGCGTCGGTGAAGGAGTAACGTGACCAGCCCGCGACGCCTCGCGTAGCCCCTCGCGCCGTGCCATCGGGCGGTCGAGGACAGGGAGGGAGCTCATGCGTTCCACCGTCCGGGCCACCATGCTCGTGGCCGTCCGTGCAGGCGTTTGCGTGCTTGCGGTCGCCGGCCTCGTCGACACCGCGTTCGCACAATCGCCCGCGCCCTGCGAGCGCCCGGCCGCGACGGCAGTGTCGGTCCAGGGCAGCGTCGAAGCGCGGCGCACCAGCGCGGGGCAGTGGCAGGCGCTGCATCTCAACGACAAGCTCTGTGCCGGCGATGAGGTACGCGTCGGCGACCGCAGCCGCGCCGACGTGTCGCTGCTCGATCAGTCGGTGCTGCGCATCAACGCGAACTCTGCGATCACGATCGAGCCGCCGAAGGAAGAGACCACCGGCGTGATCGCGCTGGTGCAGGGCGCGGCGCACTTCTTCGCGCGCGGTCCGCGCAGCCTGGAAGTGCGCACGCCGTTCACGGTGGCCGGGGTGCGCGGCACCGAGTTCTACATCGACGTCGCCTCCGACCAGGCGCTCCTGACGGTATTCGAAGGCACCGTCGTGGCGCAGAACGCCGCCGGCAGCCTCGACCTCACCGACGGGCAGTCGGCGGTCGCCGCGCGTGGCAAGGCGCCGGTGCTGACCGTCGTCGCGCGCCCGCGCGACGCGGTGCAATGGGCGCTCTACTACCCGCCGGTGCTGTACTTCCGGCCGCAGGACTTCAACGACGATGCGGCGCGCCGTTCGCTCGACGCATACATGTCCGGCGACCTGCGCCAGGCGTTCGAAGCGCTGCAACAGGTGCCGGACGCCGATCGCGATCCGCGGCTTCTCGCCTATCGCGCGCACCTGCTGCTCGCCGTCGGCCGCGTCGACGAGGCGCGCGCTGCGCTCGGCCGCGCGCTCCAAGCCGCGCCGAACGACGCGAACGCGCTGGCGCTGCAGTCGGTCATCGCCGTCGCCCAGGACGACAAGGCTGCCGCGCTCGACGCGGCGCAGCGTGCCGTCGCGGCCGCGCCGAACGCGGCCGCCGGCTACATCGCGCTTTCGTATGCCGACCAGGCGCGCTTCGACCTGCCGGGGGCCCGGGCGGCGCTGCAGAAAGCGGTCGAGGTCGAGCCGCAGAACGCGCTCGCGTGGGCACGCCTCGCCGAGATCGAATCGGCGTTCGGAGAATCCGAGCGCGCGCTGAACGCGGCGAGAAAGGCCGTCGAACTGCAGCCGAACCTGTCGCGCACGCAGACGGTGCTGGGGTTCGCCGAACTCAGCCGGGTGAACACGGCCGAAGCGCGCGCCGCGTTCGAAAGGGCGATTGCGTTCGACCAGGCCGATCCGCTGCCGCGCCTCGGCCTCGGGCTCGCGCAGATCCGCGACGGCAACCTCGACCAGGGCAGCCGCACGATCGAAGTCGCGGCGAGCCTCGACGCGAGCAACGCGATCGTGCGGAGCTATCTCGGCAAGGCGTACTACGAGGAGAAGCGCTTCCCGCGCGACGAGCGCGAATACAACGTCGCGAAGAAGCTCGATCCCAACGACCCGACGCCGTGGTTCTACGACGCGATCGAGAAGCAGACGACGAACCGGCCGGTCGAGGCGCTGCAGGACCTCGAGAAGGCGATCGAGCTCAACGACAACCGGGCGGTCTACCGCTCGCGGCTGCTCCTCGACTCCGACCTCGCGGCGCGGAGCGCGAGCCTCGCGCGCATCTACAGCGACCTGGGCTTCCAGGAACTCGCGCTCGTCGAAGGCTGGAAGTCGGTCAACACCGATCCCAGCAATTTCTCGGCGCACCGCTTTCTCGCGGACAGTTACGCGGTGCTGCCGCGCCACGAGATCGCACGCGTGAGCGAGCTTTTGCAGTCGCAATTGCTGCAGCCGCTCAATACGACGCCGATCCAGCCGCAACTCGCCGAGAGCAACTTGTTCCTGATCAGTGCCGGCGGTCCGGGCACCGTTTCGTTCAACGAGTTCAATCCGCTCTTCAATCGCAACGGAATCACGGCGCAGGCGAGCGGCCTCGTGGGCAACAACGGCACGTCGGCCGAAGAAGCGGTGTTCGCGGGCATACAGGGCCGGTGGTCGTACAGCGTGGGCGGCTTCCACTACGAAACCGACGGCTTCCGGATCAATTCCGACCAGAAGGACGACATCGCGAACGCGTTCGTCCAGTACGAGTTCTCGCCGCAGACGAGCGCGCAGTTCGAGTACCGCTACCGGCACACGACCACGGGCGACCAGCAGCTCAACTTCTTCGCCGACGACATCCTGCCCAACGAGCGCACGCGCGCGGAAACCGAGAACTATCGGTTCGGGTTACGGCACATGTTCGCGCCCGATTCGACGCTGCTCGTGTCGCTCGCGTATCAGAGCCGCGACACGCACCTCTCCGACTTCACGCCCGACACGCTATCGATCGACATCCGGGAGCCCAACCTGCACGGCACGAGCGCCGAGATCCAGCACCTGTATCGCTCGTCGTTCTTCAACCTGACGAGCGGGATCGGTTATTTCGACGTCGACCGCCAGCAGGTGACGGCGTTGACCTTCGAGCCGCCGCTCGATTTCCTGAGCTCCGTCGACGTCTCCGACCTGTCGGCCAAGCACACGAACGTCTACGTCTACTCTTACATCAACGCGTTGCCGCGCGTGACGTTCACGGTCGGCGCGAGCGGCGACTTCTTCCACACGCCCAACAAGACGTCGTCGGAATCGCGCAACCAGTTCAATCCGAAGTTCGGCGTTACGTGGAACGTGCTGCCGACGACGTCGTTGCGTGCCGCAGCGTTTCGCACTTTTACGCGCACGCTGCTGAACGGCCAGACGCTCGAACCGACGCAGGTTGCGGGCTTCAACCAGTTCTACGACGACCTCGAGTCGACCGACGCGTGGGTGTACGGAGCGGCCGTCGATCAGAAGTTCTCGAAGACGCTCTTCGGTGGCCTCGAATACTCGCGCCGCGATTTGACGGTGCCGATTCCGTTCGTCGAAGCCGACACTGGCGAATCGTTCCTCGTTCATCGCGACTGGAGCGAGGACGTGGCGCGCGCGTACCTGTTCTGGACGCCGCATCCGTGGTGGGCGCTGCGCGGCGAGTATCGCTACGAGCGTTTCGAGCGCACCGCCGACTCGGGATTCGGGTTCAAGGACGAGACGCTGCACGTGGTTCCGCTGGGTGTGCGCTTCTTCCATCCGTCGGGCGTAAGCGTCGGCGTGACCGGCACGTACTACCACCAGGACGGGAATTTCCAGCCGCGCGGCGTCGACTGCTGCATCGCCGGATCGAGCTCATTCTGGGTCACCGATGCGGCGATCAGCTATCGGCTGCCGAAGCGCTACGGCTTCGTGTCGATCGGCGCGGCGAACCTCTTCAACAAACACTTCCTGTTCCAGGAGACCGATTTCAACAATTTCACCATCGTGCCCGCAAGAACGTACTTCGCGCGGCTGACGATGGCGTTTCCATGAGAAACCGAAAAGGTCCGCACCGTCGCGTCGCCTCTTCAATCACTTCAGGATCCATCATGCGAATCAATCGATATCTGTCGTTAGCCGGCACCATCCTGATCGTGGGAGCCATGTTTGCGCCGACGGAAGCGCTGAGCATATCTCTTCCAAGCGGATGTGTTGCTCCTCCTCCCACGGGGTCACCGCCAGGGACGTTGGGGTCGACCGCGGCGTGTGTTTGCTCGGACGCGGTGAACTCCGTCTCTCCACCGTGCACCTGCAAGAGTCCAACCTACACCGTGCAGCTGGTCAGCAAAGCCACGACCTTCGATTCCACCGCTGGGCTGTTGACAGCTTACCAATACAACGTGACGGCAGCCGGAACGAAGGTCAACAGTATTAGTGACACGCAAATGGTCATTCCTCGTCCGCTTTCGCCGGGGGCGCCGGCGAATTCAACGGGCTCGGACATCATCACCACGGCCGGGGGCGTAACCGTTCAAAACTATTGCGAGGGAGATAGGAACTCGGGGATCAATAAGGGCAATTGTGACGGCTTCATCGCGCACATTCCGCCGACTGCGCCCGCGGGCACACCCAGCGGCACGAAAGTCCTGAATATAGTCGGCGGCAACCGGGTCGCGGATGGACTCGTGACGATCAATTTGGTTACCGGTAACGGGTCGTCCGAGCTCTGCCAAGCCGTAAACGACGCGAACCAGCCATCCCAGACTGGGATCGTGGGTCCCGGCGATATCGGGGACCCGTCGCAGCCGAAGTTCGTGAGCCAGACGTCGTTGGTTGCGAACAACAAGTGCAACGCCGACCTGGTCTTCGACAAGCACGGCAACCTCATCGACATACTTTCAGTCTCACCAGCCAACGGTTACGTGCCAGATCCAAACGATCCAACTCAAACTCCTTGCACGATTAAGACCGTCACCGATCCCATTATGGTCAACGGCGTGCCGCTCAAGAACAACACGGGTCCGCACGGCATCACCTTCGGAACTGGTACGTCGACTTGCTATGGACCGTCGATCCCAAGCCCGGCGAAGTGCGTCTGCACGAGGACGCCGTGTCCGTGATGAGCTAACCGTTCGCCGTCTGCTTACGACGACGGCGACGAAACTTCGCAGCGGCTGAACGATCCTCGTTCGGCCGCTTCTTCTTTTGACGCTTCTCACGGCGCATGACCCAACGTCGGCGGCACGTCATGCGACTCCCGCACTTCGCTGCGCTGTGGCGCGTGCATCGCAGCCGCACGCGCAAGCGCCGCCCGCTGCTGCGGCGCATCTTCAACCCGACCACGCTCACGATCGGCACCGTCGTGGTGTCGATCCTGATGTACATGTACGGCGTGCCGGTACTCGACGTGATGGAGCTGAACCTGCTCGACCTGCGGTTCCAGCTGCGCGGCCCCATCAAGCCGTTGCCCACCGTCGTCGTCGCGGCGATCGACGAGCGCAGCATCGCCGCCGAGGGACGCTGGCCATGGCGGCGCTCGACGATCGCGAAGCTCGTCGACCGCCTGTCGAAGGATGGCGCGCACGCGGTGTGCTTCGACGTGCAGTTCTCCGAGCCCGACGACAACGCGAACCTCGCGTTCGTCGACGCCGTCGCGCGTGAGGTGAGGTCGCTCGCGATCGACGACGACCGCCTCAAGCGCTTCCTGTCCGCGCAGCAGCAGGAGTCCGACAACGACGAGATCCTCGCGAAGGCGATGAAGGCATCGCGCGCGCCGGTCGTGCTCGGCTACTTCTTCCACATCCGGCAGCGCGAGAGCGGCCTCGAGCTCACCGAGGAGCAGGTCGCCGACCGCTTTCGCCAGATCGCCGGCTCGAAATACCCGCTCGTCTATTACAAGAACCCCGACCTTGCCGTCCCGTTCATCCGCGCGTACGCGCCGCAGAACAACCTGCCGCTGCTCACGAAGGCGGCGGCGGGCTCCGGATTCTTCAGCGTCGCCACCGACGCGGACGGCACCGTACGCTGGATGCCGCTCGTGATCCAGGGGGGCGAGCAGCTCTTCCCTTCGCTGTCCGTGCTTTGTACGTGGGAGCATCTCGGCGCGCCGCAGCTCGCCGTGCGCGTGGGCGAGACGGGCGTCAACGGCGTGCAGATCGGCGACCGCTTCATGCCCACCGACGAGAGCGGGCAGATGCTGATCAACTACCGCGGCCCGCCCAACACGTTCCCGCACTACTCGATCAGCGACATCCTCGACGGGCGCATTCCGCAGGGGACGTTCCTCAACAAGATCGTGATCGTCGGCGCCACCGCGATTGGCATCGGCGACATCCGCAGCACGCCCTTCGGCCACGTGTTCCCAGGGCCCGAAGTGCACGCGAACGTGATCGACAACATGCTCGCGGGCGACTTCATCGAGCGACCGCACTGGAGCGGCATCTTCGACGTGCTCGCCATCATCGTGATCGGCACGTTGGTGGGCACGATGCTGCCGCGCACGAGTGCGATCAAGGGGTTCATCTTCATCCTCGTGCTCTTCGCGATCTATGTGTCGATCACGCACTTCCTGTTCGTCAGGGATCGCGTGTGGCTCAACATGGTGTACCCGATCTTCGCGCTCGCGGCGACGTACACGATCCTGACCGTCTACCGCTACGTGGTCGAGGAGCGCGAGCGCGTGCGCATCAAGAACACGTTCAAGCAGTACGTCTCGGCCGAGGTGATCGAGGACGCCTTGAAGGATCCGGAGCACCTGCGCGTCGGCGGGCAGGAACGGATGCTGACCGTGCTGTTCAGCGACCTCGCCGGCTTCACCGCCTTCTCCGAGCACAACACGCCGAGCCAGGTGATCGACATCCTGAGCGAATACCACGACCGGATGACCGAGCGGCTCTTCGAGTGCCAGGGCACGCTGATCGGCTACATCGGCGACGAGCTGATCGCGCTTTTCGGCGCTCCCGTCCCGCAG
This sequence comes from Burkholderiales bacterium, assembly GCA_025927765.1. GTDB lineage: Bacteria > Pseudomonadota > Gammaproteobacteria > Burkholderiales > Casimicrobiaceae > VBCG01. The sequence goes on along the minus strand of JAICKU010000012.1, from coordinate 25,445 downwards.
CCCGACCAGGCGAAGCGCGCGTGCTGGGCGGCGCTCGCGATGCTCGCACAGCGCAACGCGCTCGGCGACGCGTGGGTGAAGATGGGCCGGCCGCGGCTTCGAGCGCGCACCGGCATCAACACCGGCACGATGCTCGTCGGCAACATCGGCTCGAAATACCGCTTCACCTACAGCGTGCTTGGCGACGCGGTGAATCTCGCGTCGCGGCTCGAGCAGATCAACAAGGTCTACGGCACCGACATCATCGTCGGCGACGACACCGCGAAGCTCGTCGTGGGCGAATTCGTGATGCGCCGGCTCGACGTCGTTCGCGTCGTCGGCCGCACGCAACCGCTCGCAATCCACGAACTGATCGCCGCGGCCGGCACTGAACTCGCGCCGGAACACCGGACGTTCCTCGCGCACTACGCGCTCGCACTCGATACGTACCTCGCGCGACGCTTCGCAAACGCACTCGAGATCTTCGATGAATGCGAAGCGATGCGGCCGACGGACGTCGCATCGCACGTCATGGCGGAACGTTGCCGGCGCTACATCGCGGCGCCGCCGCCCCCCGACTGGGACGGCTCGTTCGAGCATCGGACGAAATCGTAGCGGCTCCTTCGACGGTTCTTCCGGACGTAGCGGAGGTGTCGCCGGCAGACGTCGGAAATTTTTACAACCAGCCGATATCTCGTCGCAACCGCACCGCAACGGTGCTGGCTGATTGTGTGCTGCATCAAATAGTTAGCTCCGACATTCCGCAATTCGGCGCGGTTCATGCTTTCCCCCGCCACTCAGCGTCGCTTTCCAGCGCGAACGATCCCGAGGGAGAGTTTCCAATGCAGCAGATTCGCGCGTTTCTCTGGCTGTTGATGGGCGCCACATTGCTGTTCGGAGCGAACGCCAACGCCGCGCAGCCCCAGAAGATTTTCAGCATCGCCATCAAGCAGCAGTACGTGAACGTGGGCGCCAACGCGTTCACGATCACGGTCAAGAACGAGACCCCGAACGGCAATTCGAACATCAATTCGGTGCGGATCTACGTGCCGACGGGGTACGTGGTCACGGGCGCAAGCCTTCCGTCGTACATCGGACAAGTCGACGTGTCCGGCAACACCATCTCGGTGTCGAACATGTCGCCACTCAAACCTCAGGCGACGTTCGACATCAACGTCACGGTAAACGTCCAGTCCACCACGCCGACCTGCACGATCGCGACATGGACGGCCGCGGCGTGGACCGGCTCGTCCTTCAGCGGCGATACGTTCGCGCAGGTGGGGACGACGATTCCGGGCGGCTCCGACAGCACCCAAGTGAGCGGCCAGCAAACGCTCGCCTTCACGTCGCCGCCCGGCAACGTGACGCTCGGCGAATCCGTGACCATGACCGTCAAGGCCACCGCCTGCGGCGGTCCCGTCAGCGGCCTGCCCGTCCAAGTGCAGATCACCGATGCGCTCGGCAACGTCGTCGGCGCGCTGAGCGGCAACACCGGCACCGACGGCACCGCCTCGTTCACGATCCCGACCGGCACGAACCAGGTGATCAGCACGAGCGGCACGTACACGATCACGGCCAGCGCGAACGGCTATCCGCCGATCAGCGCGAACGTCACCGTGTACGACGGCGTGCTGAACTGCGAGCCGACGCCGCCCTTCTCGTTCGTCAGCGCGCCGGACGGCGTGACGGATCCGTCGCAATCGGGCTACGCGTACGGGCAGCGCAATCGCTTCAACAAGGACGGCTCGGAGTGCCACCCCGTCGACTACATCTTCATCAACAGCATCCTGACGCCGAATCCGATCACCCAGCAGGACAACACCGTGCACCTGATCTGGGACACGGTGACCGATCCGTACGCGGCGTTCACGTACACGATGACGTGGAAGACCGAGGACGTCGACACCGGCGCTGCGAATCCGAACGCCGGCTGGCCGGTGTTGCGGCGTCCGTCGGTCGCCTGGGAAACGCTCGCCGACGGCGTCACGCCGAAGTTCGTCGCCGGCGTGGCCTGCCTCAGCCCCTCGATGCCGGCGCCGTATGGCACGCTGAACGCTCCCATCACGAGCGCCAGCCAGACGACGATCCAGATCGTCGTCCCGTCCCCGCTCCCGCAGTATTGGGTGACGTTGCCGTCGACGGCCGCGAGCGCGAACTTCCCGGTCGTCGTGGGAACGGAGCGCATGCTGGTCACCGGCGTTTCGCAAGTCGCCTCCGGACCGCCCGCGATCTACAACCTGACGGTGCAGCGCGCCAACGGGATGGCGGCAACGCGCGCAGGCCCGTGGCCGGTCGGGCAGAAGGTGATGAGCACGCCGCTGCCGGTCGACCTGAATCCGACGAGTCCGTATTTCGGCAAGCAGGCGAACATCTGCGTGGTGCAGCATGGCTGGACCTCGGCGGGCGTCAACCTGACGACGGGCAACGCGCAGGTCCGTTACTTCACCACGGTCATCGACATCGGCGACGGCTGGGTGCGCGGCTTCTGACCGCGGAGGCGATCGACGAAGGAGAGCGGCCCCCCGGGGCCGCTCTTTTTTGCCCCTTGGAACCTACGCGGCCGGCGTCGGCACCGGGGGCACCGCACGCACCTTGAGGTTGGCGAGACGCGCGCGCGTCTCGTCCACCATCTCGAACGGAGGCTCGACGCCTTCGAGGCGGTCGAGCTCGATCAGCGACAGCATCGTCAGCGTCGCCTCGAACAAATTGTTCTTCTCGCGCGCGGTCGCAAGGCTCGCTTCCAGCGCGTCGCGAGCGCCCCAGAGATCACCCTGCTGCATCAGCGCATGCCCCTGCAGCCGCTCGAGCAGTGGCTGGACGCGGGCAACGCCCGTCGAGGAATCGACGCGTGCGAGCAGCGCGTTGACGATCTCGAGCGCCTGCTTGGCCTCACCCATCGCCGCGCGCGTCTCGGCGATTCGCGCCTCGACCGCGGGCACCTCCTGCTCCGCGCCCACCTGAACGAACTGCGCCTTCGATTCCTCGAGGCGCGCCAGTGCCTCGTCGAGGCGTCCGCGCCGGAGCGACACGCGGCCGAGCAGCGACAGGCACGCGGCGAGGTAATAGTGGTATTGCGACGCCTTCCAGAACGGCAGCGTTTCGAGCAGCACCGCCTCCGCCTCCGCCCACTCGCCGCGATCGGTCAGCACCTCGGCAACGTTGATGCGTGCGAGCGCCGCACCCACGACGTCGCCGGCCTTGAGGTTCGCTTCCCGCCCCTGCTCGTAGCGCGCAAGGGCCTCGTCCCAGCGGCCCTCCCATTGCGAGATCACGCCGAGACTCAGCAGCACGCCCGCCTGGCGCGACAGGTTGCCGCCCTGCCGCTGCAGGCACTCGAGCGAGCGCTGCATCAGCGCTTCGCCGCCCTCCTTGCCGAGTTCGCCGTGCGCCCAGCCCATGACGAAATAGGCTTCGGCGAGCGCACCCACGTGCCCTGCCGCCTCCGCCTCGTCCTTCGCGCGCTGCGCCCAATCCAGCGCTTCGTCGGTGCGGCCTTCGAACTGCAGCAGCATCGCGTACCACGCGCTCGACTGCGCCATCTCGCGCGCCGCGTCCGGCTCGTCGAGGCTGCCGAGCACCTCGCGCGCCTTCTCGGCCCAGCGCGCCGCCTCCGCATAATTGCCGAGCTTTTCCTCGACGTACGACAACTTCAGCATCAGCCTCGCGTCGCGCAGCGGAATGTCCGCCACCAGCGCGCGGGCGGCTGCGTACGCGTCCGATGCCTTCCGGAATTCGCCGGCCGCGTACCACGCATCCGCGAGGGAGCGATGCGCGGTCGCGAGCTCGGCCGCGGCGAGCGATTCGATCTGCTTGCCCGCGGCGATCGCGCGCAAGTACAGGTTCGCCGCCTCGACGTGCGCGAACACGCTCGACGCACGTTTCGCGGCGACGTTGGCGTAGTGCCAGGCGTCCCGCGCCTCGCCCGCCTCGAGGTAATGCAGCGACAGGATCCCTGCGGCTTCCTCGGGAAAGTCCAGTTCGTCCTTGAGATGGCGCGCAACCGCGGCGTGCAGGCGGCGGCGCAGCTTGAACGGCAGGCCTTCGTACGCCGCGTCGCGCAAGAGCGAGCGGCGAAAGCGCAGGTAGCCGTCGGGCTCCTCGTCGAAGAGCTCCGTGAGGCGCGACCACACCTCGTGCGCCGGCGCCGGTTCGCCCTCGTCGGCGAACCACCCCAGCATCCGTGGATGGAACGTGAGCCCGAACACCGCGGCACGCCGGACCACGGCGCGATCGTCGGGCGCGAGTCCGTCGATCTGCGCCATCGTCGCCGCTTCCGCCGAATCGGGAAGGTCGGCCGTGCCGCCCGATTGGAGCACCTTCTGCAACAGGTCGCGCAGGAACTGCGGGTTTCCGCCGGACCGCCCGGCGACGACGTCGAGCACGTGCGGCGGCAGCGGATTCTGCTGCGTGGCGAGCTGCGCGAGGCGAAGCGCGTCGGCTGCCGCAAGCGGCTTCAGCGCGACGCGCACCACCGTGGGCGCGTCGGGCGCGTTGAAGCCATCGACGGTCGGCCGATGCGCGACCGCGATGAGCCACGGATGCCGGTCGAGTTCGCGCGCCACGTACGCGAGTAGCTCCGCAGACGCCTCATCCATGTGCTGCGCGTTCTCGATCTCGATCAGCGCGGGACCCGAAAGCGTCGCCGCGATGAACCTGACGACGGATTCGTGCAGGCGCTCGCGACGATTCGCTTCCGCGAGCGCGTCGACTTCGGGCGTCGTCGCCACCTCGACGCCGAAGGCGATGCCGATCAATGGCAGCCACGGCGCGAGCTCGGGCACCTTCGTCGTGATGGCGTCGGTGACCCGCACGACGACCACCTCGTCGTCTTCGTCGCGGCTGCATTGCATGAACTCGCGCAGCAGCTCGGTCCACAGCGCGTACGGCGTCGACGCCGTATAGGCTTCGCAGCTGCCGCGAAGCTTGGTGAAGCCGGCCGCCGCGTCACGCAACGCTTCGAGCAGGCGCGTCTTGCCGAGACCCGCTTCGGACGTCACGTCCACGAGCCGCCCCGCGCCGCTTCGCGCACTCGTGTACGCCTTGCGGATCACGCCGAGTTCCGCGTTGCGACCGGTCAGCGGGAGTTTCGCGAGCGCGGCCTGGCGCGTGCGCGATCCCTTCGCCGCACCGATCGACCATGCCTGCACCGGTTCGGCCTTGCCCTTCACCGCGAAGGGCTCGAGCTCGGTCGCGTCGAACAGCGTGTTCGAGCGCTCGATCACGTCGGCGGTCGCGTAGATGTGTCCCGGTGGCGCCTTCGCCATCAGCCGCGCCGTCAGGTTCACCGCGTCGCCCATGACCGTGTACGTACGTCGATGCGAAGGCCCGACGTCGCCCGCGAACACCGCACCGCGATGAACGCCGATGTGCAGCGGCAGCGGCAACGACGCCGACACGATCTTGCGCAACGCGAGAAGCATCCGCTCTTCGTCGTTGCCGGTGACCCTCGGCGCGCCGGCCGTCAGGATGAGCTTGCCGCCATCGCGATCGACGTCCGACGCGAGGAACGCGACGTCCTGCTCGACGCACGATGTCTCGACGATGTTCATCACGTTGCCGAGCGCATCGGCGACGGCGGATGGACCCTCGCGCGCGAGCAGTTCGTCGGTCCCGTCGAAATGCACGAACGCGATCGTGACCGGCCGGTGCTCGGGCGCGCCGCCGCCCGCCAGCACGTGTGCGCGAATGGCGGGCGACAGGCAATGCGCGAGCGTGTCGTAGGCGAGTTCGGGCGGCGGCTGCAGGACCGTGTCGTCGGTCGTGCGTGGCGCCGCGACCAGTAGCGGCGCTGCGTCGACCGTGCCGGGCGCGCCTTCTTCCGTATCCTTCGCATCGCCGAAGCATTCCATCGGCAGGCAGGCGGCCGTTTCGGCGCTGAGCGCAATCTCGCCCGCACTCGCCGCGTGCTGGATCGCGACGAGCCGCGACCACGCGGGCCCGACGGGAAGCAACTCGCGATGCAGGCGGCCGACGGCGAAGAAATGAAACTCGCCCGTGTGCACGCCCTGCGCGACCTGCAGCGTGACCGTCGTATCGGGAAGGACGACGTTGCCGATCTCGCGCAGGATGTCGCGCATCGCGATCGTGGTCCGGCAGGCGTGCGCGACGTGATCGCCGTGCGCGAACCACAGCAGCAGCGCGTCCCCGCCGAATTTGAGCAAACGCCCGCCATTCTCATAGGACACGGACAGCATTCGCTCGAACACGCGGCCGATGATTTCCGTGATCTGCTCGGCGCCCTCGCGCCCCTTTCTCGCGAGCGCCTCCGAGAGCCGGGTGAAGCCGGACACGTCGACGAACGCCGCGGTGCCCGTGCTGCGCCAGGCGAGCGTACCGGGATCGTCGGCGAGGTGCTGTTGCAGCACCGTGGGGACGTAGTGCCGCACGCGCTCCGCGTCGGGCCCGGTCCCCGATGGCGGCGCGACTTCTACCTGCGGTTCGACGAATTGGTTGAGCGACACGCCGCCTCGATGGTTGCCCGTCAGCCCGACGCCCGAATCATTCGGATGCGCTCCACCCAGCACGGCGCGGGGTCGGATGCATACTGTAACGGTCGCCGCGCCACTGCGGCAGCCGGGGCTTTCTTGAATGGTCGAACGGAATATCAGCGACGACGAATGGCGCGCGCTCGTCGCGGCGGCGAAAGCCGCCAGCGCCCACGCGCATTGTCCCTACAGCCGCTTCGCCGTGGGCGCAGCCGTCCTCACGTTCGACGGCGGCGTCTGCCCGGGCTGCAACGTCGAGAACGGGTCGTTCGGATTGACCGTCTGCGCCGAGCGCAACGCAATCTTCCGCGCGGTGGCCGACGGCGCGAAGGCGATCATCGCGCTCGCGGTCTACACGCCGACGCCTACGCCGACAACGCCGTGCGGAGCGTGCCTGCAGGTGATCGCCGAGTTCGGGCGCGACGCACGCGTGCGCTGCGTGTGCGCGACGGGGGCATTCGACGAGTACGCGTTCGGCGAGCTGCTGCCGCACGGCTTCGCGCTGCCACCCGAGTAACGCCGATAATTCGGGTCAGAGATACATTTCGCGCGTGGTCGCGCGAAATGTATCTCTGACCCGAATTATCGTGACCCGGACTTTCAGAGGTTCGGGGCGAGGCGGCGGCGTGCTTCGTCGACGGTGACGCCTGCGCGCGCGGCGAAGTCGGCGAGCTGATCCTTGCCGATCTTCCCGACGGCGAAGTAGCGCGATGCCGGATGCGCAAGATAAAAGCCGGCGACGGATGCGGCGGGCAGCATCGCAAAGCTCTCGGTCACTTCCATCCCCGCCTCGTTGGCCTGTAATGCGGCGAAGAGGTCCGCCTTCACGGCGTGATCGGGACAGGCGGGGTAACCGGGCGCCGGGCGGATGCCGCGATACTCCTCGCGGATCAGCGCTGCGTTGTCGAGCGTCTCGTCGGGCGCATAGCCCCACAGCTCGACGCGCACCTTGCGATGCAGCCATTCCGCGAACGCTTCGGCGAGGCGATCGGCGAGCGACTTCAGCATCAGCGCCGAATAGTCGTCGTTCGCGCGCTTGTACGCCGCGACGCGTTCGTCGACGCCGCCGCCCGTCGTGACCGCGAACGCGCCGGCGTAATCGCGTACCCCGCTTCCGAGCGGCGCGACGAAGTCGGCCAGACCGTAATTCGGCTTTCCCGATGGCCGCTCGTTCTGCTGCCGCAGGTTGCGCCACGTCAACAGCCGGGTCCTGCGCGATTCATCGGTCCACAGCACGATGTCGTCGCGCGTCGACGACGCCGGCCAGAAGCCGACGACCGCATTCGCCTCGAGCCAGCGCTCGCCGATGATGCGCTCGAGCATCGCGCGGCCTTCCGCGAGAAGATTGCGTGCGGCCTCGCCCACGATCGCGTCGTCGAGGATCGCGGGGTACGCGCCCGACAATTCCCACGCCTGGAAGAACGGGCCCCAGTCAATGAAGCGCGCGATGTCGGCAAGGTCGGCTTTCCCGATCAGTCGCCGGCCGAGGAACGTCGGCACGGGCGGCGCGTACGCGCTCCAATCGGTCGCGAATGCGTTCGCGCGCGCCTGCTCGAGCGTGACGAGCTTCGGTCCGCGCTTCGCCGCGTGCTGCGCGCGGATCTTGACGTAGTCGTCGGCGACGTCGGCGACGTACGCGTCGCGCAGCTCGTCGGACAGCAGGCTCGTGACGACACCGACTGCGCGCGACGCATCGGGCACGTACACGGTCGGTCCGTTCGCGTAGTTCGGCGCGATCTTGACCGCCGTATGCACGCGCGACGTCGTCGCCCCGCCGATCAGAAGCGGCAGATGGAAATCCTCACGCTGCATCTCCGCCGCGACGTTCGCCATTTCCTCGAGCGACGGCGTGATCAACCCCGAGAGGCCGATCGCATCGGCGTGAACCTCGCGCGCGGTCGCGAGGATCTTCTGCGCGGGCACCATCACGCCGAGGTCGATCACTTCGAAGTTATTGCATTGGAGCACCACGCCGACGATGTTCTTGCCGATGTCGTGCACGTCGCCTTTCACGGTTGCCGTCACGATGCGGCCCTTCGAGCGCGCTCGGCTGCCCGATGCCGTCTTCTCCGCCTCGATGAACGGGATCAGGTGCGCGACCGCCTGCTTCATCACGCGCGCGCTCTTCACCACCTGTGGCAGGAACATCTTGCCCGCGCCGAACAGGTCGCCGACGACGTTCATGCCGTCCATCAACGGCCCTTCGATCACCTCGATCGTGCGGCCGCCGCGCGCGGCCACCGCGAGGCGCGCTTCCTCCGTGTCCGCGACGACGTAGGTCGTGATCCCGTGCACGAGCGCATGCGACAGCCGCGCCCCGACGCTCGCGTCGCGCCACGACAGGTCCTCTTCGGTCTTCTTCCCGCGCGCCTTGTAGCTTTCCGCGAACGCGACGAGCTTCTCGGTCGGGTTGCCGCCGTCGGCCGGCGTGCGGTTCAGCACAACGTCCTCCACGAGCGTGCGCAGCGTCGGATCGAGATCGTCGTACACGCCGAGCTGGCCGGCATTGACGATGCCCATCGTGAGGCCCGCGCGTATCGCGTGGTACAGGAACACCGTGTGGATCGCCTCGCGCACCGCGTCGTTGCCGCGGAAGCTGAAGCTCACGTTCGAGATGCCGCCCGACACCTTCGCGTGCGGCAGGTTTTCGCGGATCCAGCGCGTCGCGCGGATGAAATCGACGCCGTAGTTCGCGTGCTCGTCGATGCCGGTGGCGATCGCGAACACGTTCGGGTCGATGATGATGTCCTCGGGTGGGACATCGGCGCGCGACACGAGGAGGTCGTACGCGCGCTTCGCGACGGCGATGCGGCGCTCGTACGTATCGGCTTGCCCGTTCTCGTCGAAGGACATCACGACGGCCGCCGCGCCGTAGCGCCGCACGAGCTTCGCCTGCCGCAGGAACTCGGCCTCGCCTTCCTTGAGCGAGATCGAGTTGACCACCGGCTTGCCCTGCACGCATTTCAAGCCCGCCTCGATCACGTCCCACTTCGACGAGTCGATCATCACGGGGACGCGCGCCACATCGGGCTCGGACGCGATCAGATTCAGGAAGCGGACCATGGCCGCCTTCGAATCGAGCATCGCCTCGTCCATGTTGACGTCGACGATCTGCGCGCCGTTTCGCACCTGCTGGCGCGCGACCTCGACCGCGCCCGCGTAGTCGCCGCCGAGGATCAGCCTCGCGAACGCGCGCGAGCCCGTGACGTTCGTGCGCTCGCCGATGTTGACGAAGAGCGAAGTCTCGTCGATGACGAGCGGTTCGAGACCGGCGAGTCGCAGCGGGCGCTGCGGCGCTTCGTCAGGCAACGCGCCGCTCCACCTCGCCGCCCAGCCTGCGCGGCGCCACGCCCGCGACCGCCTCGGCGATTGCGCGAATGTGCGCGGGCGTAGTGCCGCAGCAGCCGCCCACGATGTTCACGAAGCCGCTCCGCGCGAACTCGCCCAGCATGCGCGCAGTTTCCGCCGGCGTTTCGTCGTAGCCGGTATCGGACATCGGATTCGGCAATCCCGCATTCGGATAGCACGACACGAACGTGTCGGCGACGCGCGCAAGCTCGGCGATGTACGGACGCATCAGCGCCGCGCCGAGCGCGCAGTTCAGGCCCACGGCGAGCGGACGCACGTGCCGCACGGAATACCAGAAGGCTTCCGGCGTCTGTCCCGACAGGGTGCGTCCCGAGGCATCCGTGATCGTGCCCGACACGATGATCGGCAAGCGTGCGCCGCGGCGGTCGAATGCATCGTCGATCGCGTAGAGCGCCGCCTTGGCGTTCAACGTGTCGAACACCGTTTCGACGAGCAGCACGTCGACGCCGCCGTCGATCAGCGCATCGGCCGCTTCGCGATAGGCGGCGACGAGCTCGTCGAACGCGACGTTGCGCGCGGCGGGGTCGTTCACGTCGGGCGAGATTGACGCGGTGCGGTTCGTGGGCCCGAGCGCGCCGGCGACGAAGCGCGGACGATCCGGCGTGCGCGCGGTCCATGCATCCGCCGCTTCGCGCGCGATCTTCGCGGCGGCCAGATTGATCGCGCCGCTTTGCGCTGCGAGGCCATAGTCGGCCTGCGCGATGCGCGTCGCGCTGAACGTGTTCGTCTCCACGATGTCGGCGCCCGCGGCGAAGTACGCGTCGTGCATCTCCCGCACGGTCTGCGGACGCGTGAGCGACAGCACGTCGTTGTCGCCCGCGAGATCGTGCGGGTGATCGTGCAGGTGCCCGCGAAAATCGCGCTCGGAGAAACGGCACTGCTGAATCATCGTGCCCATCGCGCCATCGAGCACGAGGATGCGCTCGCGCAAAAGGCGGGTCAGCAAGGCTGTATGATCCGGCTGCACTTTGAGGTCACGACTGCTTTCGGCGATCGGTGTCGGAAGCAGGGTCCGGCCCTACTTCCTGCTGCAACTTTAGCATTCGGCCCCTTCAGCGAAGCCGCATGAAGCACCTCAAGCCGCGCGAAGCACACGCATTCCTGCACGAGAATCCCCAGGCCGTCCTGATCGACTGCCGCAGCGAAATGGAATTCCTGTTCGTCGGCCATCCGGTCGGCGCGCAGCACGTCGCGTGGAACGACGGCCCCGACTGGGACATCAATCCGCACTTCGTAGGACAGGTGAAGAAGATCGCGAGCATGAATCGGCCGGTTGTGCTGATCTGCCGCAGCGGCCAGCGGTCGGTCGCAGCCGCTGTCGAACTCGAGAAGGCCGGCTTCAGCGACGTCTACAACGTGCTCGAAGGCTTCGAAGGGCCGCTCGACGAGCGTCACCAGCGCGGCACGCTCGGCGGCTGGCGCTGGTGCGGCCTGCCGTGGGAGCAGACGTAGCCAGCGCAAGCGAGAGATACGCAACACCCGGCAGCGGATTGTCGTAATACGGTTCGCAGGCTCGAAAGCCGAGCGAGGCGTACAACGCCCGCGCCTGCCGCATCGAGGCGAGCGTATCGAGCTTGATCTCCGCGTAGCCGATTGCACGCGCGCGTTCGATCACCGCAGCCGCAAGCACGCGGCCGACGCCGAGGCCGCGCGCCACCGGCCGCACGTACAGGCGCTTCATCTCCGCGATGCGCGGCTGCGCTTCGCCCAACCGGCGCAGCGCCACGCAACCGACGACCGCGTCCGCGTGCTGCGCGAGCAGGAGCGCGCCCGACGGCGCCTCGTATGCGCCGGGAAGCGAAGCGAGCTCGGTGGCGAAGCCCTGGAAGCAGAGGTCGACGTCGAGCGACGCCGCGTATTCCTCGAAGAGCGCGCGCACGACGCGCATGTCGTCGCCGCCGCGCGCGTCGCGCACGCTCGGCGCCGGCGTCGCTACGAAGCCGCCGGACACGGCGCCACCCTGATTTCCGTCCCCGGATACTGTCCCTGCAATTCGCGCAGCCGCGCGATCACGTTCTCGCGCGCATCGCGCACGACGAGCAACGTGTGCGCGCCCGCGCCCGGCCGCGGCTCGACGCGGGTGCCGACGACACCGCGCGCCGTGAGCGTTTCGGCACGCGCGTTCGCCGACGCCTCGCTGCGAAACACGCCGAGCGACACCGTGAACTGGCCGCGCGGATAGTCGACGACGGAAAGATCTGAAATCGCCTGCGCCTTCAATTCGCCGGCGCGCGCGTCGGCGGCGGCGCGCGTCGGCATCGCGCCGAGATTCACCCAGTACGTCGCGCCCTCGGTGGCGACCGGCTTCGCCGACACGAGGCGGCCGAGCGCAAGCGGCGCGAGATCGCTTTCGGCGCGCACGCGATCGGCGTCGGCGAACGGTCCCCACTCGGCGCAGACGCTCGCGGTCGGCGGCGCTGCCGGCGCCGCGACGCCCGCCTTCGCCGGCGCGAGCGCCGCGACCTCCTGCGGCGTCATCGGCTTGATGCGCGCGGGTTCGACCTGCATGGACAGGCGCGCGCCTTCGCTTTGCCCGGCGCGATCGAGGCGCGCGTAGGCGAACAGCACGAGGTTCGCCACGACGAGGAGCACGACGACGAGGCGCATCGAGGGCGGCCGCAGACGCGGCGTCAGGGTTCGGGGGCGGTCTTCGCGGCGCCACCGGCATCCCTCGGCAGCAACGCCAGCACGAGCACGCCCTCGAGCACGAGGTTGTCGACCACCTCGGCCGGTGCGGCGAGCCGTGGCGCGATCTCCTGCGCGGCGCCGCCCGAGACGTAGCAGGTGACCGCTTCGCCGCCGGCGAGCCGGGCGCGCATCTCGGCGATCGCACCCGCGATCGCCTGCACGGCACCCGAATAGATCGCGTCGGGCGTGGCCGTGGGAAAGTCGTGGTATTCGCCGGGCGGCGAGCGCAGCGCCGCGGTGTTGTCGCCGAGCGCGCGCAGCATCAGCCGCACGCCCGGGACGATGGCGCCGCCGCGGAACGTGCCGTCCGCGTCGAGCGCATCGATGGTGACGGCCGTCCCCGCGTTGACCACCACGCACGGCCGGGGGTTGGCTTCGTTCGACGCGAGGACGCGGCGGCGCGCGGCGACGAGCGCGGCCCAGCGATCGGCGCCGAGCTGCGACGGCGTGCGGTAGCCATTGACGACGCCACCGGCCTGCTTCTGCGCCGTCAGCCATTCGATCGGCAGGCGCCAGCGTGCGAGCTGCCCTTCGACGCGCACGCGCGCCGCCTCGCCCGCCACGTTGACGCCGACGGCGCGCATCGGCCGCTCGAGGTTTTGCCAATCGCGCACGGCCAGCGAGCCGATGTCCTGGTTGGCGACCGCGCCGCGCGCGGTCCAGCCGCGCGGACCGCGCAGCGCCCACTTGAGTCGGCTGTTGCCGACGTCGATGACGAGGATCTGGCTCAAGACGTAAACGGGGACACGAACGAACGTACCGCTATTGTCGCGGACGTTCGGCGGCAAGGGGAGCCCGGCCTTGCCATCTCGCGCTTCGCTCCGCGCGGCGCGCTTACGGAACCGACACGCGGCGGGCGGGGCCCTGCGTACTCGGGCGCCGTCAGGCGCGGCGCAGCGAGATCTCTCCGGCGAGGAAGCGCGACCGGCGCGGACCGTCGGCGAGCACGAGCGCACCGGTGCTGTCGACGCCCGCCACCGTGCCCTTGACCTGCTCGCCATCCGGCAACAGCAGCCGGACCGGCTTGCCCTGATACGCGTGGCGCCGCTGCCACTCGGCGGCGAACGGCACGAAGCCCTGCGCAGCGTACTGCGACAGGCTTGCGGCGAGCTCGCTGACGAGTCGCGCGAGGAGCTTGTTGCGGTCGATGGGCGGCGCGCCGCGGCCGGCGACCGCCGCGAGATCGGACACCGGCTGCGCGATGTCGCGCTTGACCGTTTGCGGCAGGCGGATGTTGAGCCCCACGCCGACGACGACGGTGGACGGCCCGAGCGCATCGCCGTTCATCTCGACGAGGATGCCGCCGACCTTCAGGTGGCGATGCACGAGGTCGTTCGGCCACTTGAGCTCGACGCCCGCGAGGCCTTCGGCCTCGAGCGCGCGCACGACGGCCACGCCGACGGCGAGCGACAGCCCGGCGACGTAGCCGGCCCCCTGCTCGAAACGCCAGCCGAGCGAGAACGTGAGGCTGCCACCCGCGACCGCCGTCCAGACGCGGCCGCGACGACCGCGTCCGGCGGTTTGCCATTCGGCGGCGAGCAGCGCGCCGTGGATGTCGCGGCGCGCGGCGCGGCGGAGCAACTCGGTCGACGTCGAGTCGACCTGGTCGGTGACCTCGACGGAGATGGCGGGGTGCAGCGGGATCGTCGACACGCCGCCCGGGGCGAACAGGTCGTCGTCGTTGGCGGCCGGCAACAGCGGCGCTTTCGCATCCGCCGGTGCCACCTCGACGTTCAGCGCCGCGAGCGCCTTGCGGATTTCCTTCACGTCGAGGAAGTCGGGCGTGGCGAGGAGCCGGTAGCCGCGTCCGCGAACCCGCTCGAGCGCGAGCCCGGCGGTTTCCGCCTGCTTGAGGAGTTGCGAAACCCGGGCGCGCGTCAGCCCCACCGTCGCGGCAAGGTCTTCGCCCGAGTGGAATGCGCCATCGCTGAGTTGGCGCAAAAGCGAGAAGCCAAGAGGAGTAAGCACTAACCTACGCGCCCTTCGAAAACAGCAAATTCTAACAAACTATGCGTGCGATTGCACGATTTTTGTCAGCCGTGCCAAACGAACGCTAACGACGTGCGGCCGCAAAGCTGCTTTTGCAAGGAGGCCCGCCTGCCGGCGTTCGCTGATGGCCACGCCCGCGAAGCCCGACTGCGGTCCGGGCGACGCGCGGGGCCGCGCGGTCATGCCGTTGGGTGAGACACTCGCCGACGAAAACGTTCGCCTGCGCTCGAAGAGCGGACGCCGGAAGACGTCACAGCGAGACGAGTTTCTGCTCGACCTCGGCGCTCAGCACCTGCCGCCACGCGTTCGCGTTGTCCCGCGCGGCGAGCCACGCGGCGGTGTCGGCGATGGTCTGTGGCAACGCCCGCGCGGCAAGGCCGGCCGCCTGTGCGCGCCGGCAATCGATGGTCATGAAGCCCGCACCGTCGCGGTCGCTCTCGGGGATCCACAGCGGCAGGCCGGTCCACGGCACCACGCCCGCCTCCAGCAGCGCCGATTCGGGGAGCCACGCGGCCCGCGGCGGCGCCGGCGACGCATCCTTCAGTGCCTTGACGAAATCGCTCATCCGCCATTGCCACGCGGGGCTCGCCGCGTTGAACACGCCCGTCGCATCCGCCGCCGCGAGATCCAACATCCACGCGGCGAGGTCGCGCGCATCGATGAACTGCAGCGGTCGCTCGGGGGGTTCGGGCACGACGGCGCGCAGCGGGCGGTCGCCGAGCAGATGCGGATGCACGAAACGCGCGACCCAGTAGCCGAAGCGATCGGTGTCGTCGTACGGCCCGACGATCAGGCCGGGACGGACGATCGTCGCACGCTCGCCGAAGGCGTCGGTCACGGCGCGCTCGCACGCCGCCTTGAGCCCGCCGTAATGCTCCCGCACCTGCTCGTTCGCCGGGTCGTCGAGTTGCGCGAGCGGCGTCGACTCGTCGAGGTTGGGACGATCGGTGCTCGCGTACACGGACAGCGACGAGACGAAGACGTAGCGCGAAACGCGCGGCGCGAGCAGGCGCGCACTCGCGCCGACGACGCGCGGCACGTAGCCCGAGCAGTCGATCACGGCGTCGAACGTGCCTTCGTCCAGCGCGGCGAGTCCCCGGCCGATGCGTGGATCGCGGTCGCCGGCGAGACTGCTGACCTGCGATGGCCAGGGCACCGGCGTACGGCCGCGCGTGAAGATCGTCACGTCGTCGCCGCGCGCGAGCGCGATCTCGACGAGATGGCGGCCGAGGAAGCGCGTGCCGCCGAGGACGAGGAGCTTCATCGGTGCATGGCGCCGAGAATGCGCGTGTGCAAGGCGGCGTCGCCGCACGCGAGCACGTCGCCGCCGCGTTCACAGCGTTCGCCGTCCCAGTTCGTGATCACGCCGCCCGCGTTCTCGATCAGCGGGATCAGCGACTGCACGTCGTAGGGCTTGAGGCCGGTTTCGATCACGACGTCGACGAGGCCCATCGCGACCTGCGTGTAGCAGTAGCAGTCGCCGCCGAAGCGGACGAGCCGCGCGCCACGGGTCGCCGCGTCGTAGGCGTGGCGTTGCGCGCTCGAATGGAAATGCCGCGGATCGGTCGTCGCGACGACGGCGTCCTCGAGGCGCGCGCAGCGGCGCACGTGCAGGTCGCGCTGCGCGTCGCCCCGACGCCATTGCGCGCGGCCGTCGAACGCGACGAACGATTCGCCCACGTAGGGCTGATGCGTGACGCCGACGATCGCCCGCTCGCCGTCGTTCAGTGCCACGAGCGTCGCCCAGTGCAGGTGGCCGACGATGAAGCTTCGCGTCCCGTCGATCGGATCGATCACCCACGTATAGCGCGAGGTTCCCGCGACGCGCCCGTGCTCCTCGCCTTCGATCCCGTGGTCGGGGTAGCGCGCGCGGATCGCGTCGCGAATGACCCGCTCGGCGCCGCGGTCGGCCTCGGTGACCGGGTCGTAGCCGCGCGCGCCGCCCTTGTCGTCAACGGCGATCGCCTGGCGAAAGTGGGGCAGGATGACGTCGCCCGCGCGGCGTGCGACGTCGACGGCGAAAGCGGCGAACTCGACGTGGGTGTTGGGCTCGTTCGTCATGGGGCGAGTCACTGGATCGTCACCGGGTCGGCCACGAGCGCCCGCGCACGTCGGCGCTCGTGCAGCGTCATCACGAGCCCGCTGCCCGCGATCACCGCCATGCCCGCCACGCGCACGGCGTTGGGAAAGTCGCCGTAGAGCACCCAGCCGAACAGCATCGCGAACACGAGCTGCGTGTAGGTGAACGGCGTCAGCGCCGACGCGGGCGCGAGGCGGAACGCGAGGATCAGCAGGAAGTGGCCGAACGTGCCGAAGAGCCCGGCGCATACGATCAGCACCACGTGCGTCCACGGCATCGACGCGGGCCACGCGAACGTGGGCGCAAGCGCCGTGAGGACGGCCGTGCCGACGAGCGCTGGGTAGAAGAGCAGCACGAGCGGGTCCTCGCCGGCGAGCATGCGCGTGGTGATCTGGTAGCCCGCGTAGAAGACGGCGGCGCCGATACCGAGGAGCGCCGCGCCGTGGAACACCTCGGTGCCGGGCTGCACGATCATCAGCATGCCAACGGCACCGGCGAAAACGAACGCGATGCGCGCGCGCGTCATCGCCTCGCCGAGCAGCAGCCGGCTCATGATCACGACGATGATCGGCGTCGAATAGTTGAGCGCAGTCGCCTCTGCGAGCGGCAGGAAGCGCAGCGCGCTCACGAAGAGGAACGACGACGCGAGCAGGATCCCCGCGCGAACGAGCTGGATGCGCGGGCGCTCGGTGCGGAGCAGCCGCCGCCCCATCCTCGGTCCGAGCCACGCCAGCATCGCGACGAATTGGACGCCGTACCGTGCAAAGATCAGCAGCGGCACCGAATAGTGCTGCGTGGTGAACTTGGTGATCGCGTCGAGGCTCGTGAAGCACAGGACCGCGCCCGTGATGTAGGCGATCGCGGCCGGGGGCACGTGCGCGCGGGCGGCGCGTTCCCGCGTCGACAGGCGGCGGGGCAACGCGGGCGACGGGACGGGACGCATCGGCGCCATTATCCGTGAACGGTGCGCGGCCTTCGCGGCATAATCGCCGTCTGTCGCGGGGACCGCCCGCATCACCGGAGGTGTACGCATGCTCGCCGTCGCCCGCCTGTCGTCGCTTTTCGTCATCGCGCTCCTCGCGACGGCCTCGCTGGTCGCGTCGGCCGCGCTCGCGGACGCGCCGGCGAAGAACCGGGTCGTCGTTCAGGTGAGCGACAACGATCCGGCGAAATGGAGCCTCGCGCTCAACAATGCGCGCAATCTCCAGACGGATCTCGGCGCGCAGAACGTCGAGATCGAGATCGTCGCGTACGGGCCGGGGATCGGCATGCTGAAGGCGGAATCGGTCGCGGGCAATCGCATCGGCGAGGCGCTGCACAGCGGGGTCAAGGTGAGCGCGTGCGAGAACACGATGCGCGGGCAGAAGCTCGTGAAGAGCGACATGCTCGACGGCATCGGCTACGTGCCGGCCGGCGTCGTCGAGATCATGAAGCGCCAGCAGGAGGGATGGGCGTACCTGCGGCCGTAGATGGAGCGGGTGAAGGGAATCGAACCCTCGTATGCAGCTTGGGAAGCTGCCGTTCTGCCATTGAACTACACCCGCGACGTCGGCGGTGATTGTACCGCCGGCGCAGCGTCGCGACTTGTTTCCGATTGTTTCGTGCTGGCGCCGCACCCGCCCGCAGGCATAAACTCGACAGGTTGTACGTCATGAGCCCGAAGGGCTGCCCCGAGGGCGAATCCGACCTGAAGCGCGCAGCGCCGAAGGTGGCCCAGAATGCCGGGAATGGCCCGGTACCCGTACGGTCCTAGCACGATGCCTGCTTCCCGTCGCATTTTCCTCGCCATCGGGGGAGTGATCGTCATTGCGGTCGCCGCGGGCCTCGCCCTGCGCGACGCGCCCGGCTCGCGCGCCGCGGCGTCGAAAGCCTCCCCGGCGGTGCCGGTCACCGTCGCGAAGGTCGTGTCCGAGAGCGTGCCGGTGCGGCTACGTGCGATCGGCAACGTCGAGGCGTACACCACGGTAGCGATCAAGGCGCGCGTCGACGGTCAGATCGTCGGCGTCGACTTCAAGGAGGGCGACGAGGTCCACAAGGGCGAAACGCTGTTCGAGATCGACCGTCGCCCGTTCGAGGCGCAACTCGCTCAGGCGCAGGCCACGCTCGTCAAGGACCGCGCGCTGCTCGCACACGCCACCGAGCAGGAGAAGCGTTACAAGGACCTGCTCGAGAAGAAGTTCGTGTCGCCCGACGCGTATGCGCAGATCCGCACGAACTCGGAAACGGCGGCGGCGCAGATCCGCGCGGACGAAGCCAACATCGACAGCGTCAGGCTGCAGATCGCGTATTGCACGATCAAGGCGCCGATCACGGGGTACGCCGGCAAGATCCAGATCCAGCAGGGCAACCTCGTCAAGGCGAACGACACCACGCCGCTCGTCGTGATCAACCAGGTCGTCCCGGTGAACGTGAGCTTCGCCGTGCCCGAGCAAAGCCTGCCGTCGGTGCGCAAGTACGATGCCGACGGCGAACTCCAGGTGACGGCGCAGGTGCCGAACTCCGGCGAGAAGCCCATTGCCGGCAAGCTTTCGTTCATCGACAACAGCACCGACGTCAGCACCGGCACGATCAAGCTCAAGGCCGAGTTCAAGAATCAGGACAAGGCGCTGTGGCCGGGCCAGTTCGTCGACGTCGTGATGACGCTGACCGAGCAGCAGAACGCCATCGTCGTTCCCGCGACCGCGATCCAGAATGGCCCGAACGGCCAGTACGTGTTCATCGTGAAGGACGACCACACCGTCGACCTGCGCGACGTCAAGGTCGCGCGAGCCGAAGGCAACGTTTCCGTGATCGCGACGGGACTGACACCCGGCGAAACGGTGGTCACCGTCGGCCAGCTGCGCCTCGCGCCGGGGACGAAGGTATCGATCGCCGAGGCCAAGGCGAGTGTGTAGTCCGTGAGCACGTCGGGTCCACGAAGCGAGGCCGGCGGCAACATCGCGGCCCTGTTCGTCGGCCGCCCGGTCATGACGTCGCTCGTCATGCTGGGCATCCTGATCTTCGGCATCGTGAGCTACCGGCTGCTGCCGGTGAACGCGCTGCCGAACGTCGACTTTCCGACGATCCAGGTGTCCGCGAGCCTGCCCGGCGCGAGCCCCGACACGATGGCCTCCGCGGTGGCGACGCCGCTCGAGAAGCAGTTCTCGACGATCGCCGGCATCGACTCGATGACCTCGCAGTCGACGCAGGGCAGCACGTCGATCACGATCCAGTTCTCGCTCGACCGCAACATCGACGCCGCCGCGCAGGACGTGCAATCGGCGATCGCCGCCGCCGCGCGCCAGCTGCCGTCGTCGATGCCCACGCCGCCGACGCAGCGCAAGGTGAACCCGGCCGAGTCGTCGATCCTGCTGCTCGCACTGACATCGAAGACGCAGCCGCTGTCCGTCGTCGACGACTACGCCGAGAACAACCTCGCGCAGCGCATCTCGACGATCAGCGGCGTCGCGCAGGTGCAGGTGTACGGGTCGCAGAAGTACGCGGTGCGCATCCAGCTCGACCCGAACGCGCTGGCGACGCGCGGCATTGCGTTGACCGACGTCGAGCAGGCGGTCGGCAACGCGAACGTGAACATTCCCACCGGCACGCTCTACGGCAGCCAGCGCGCGACGTCGGTGATGGCGACCGGCCAGTTGAACGATGCGAAGGAATACGCGCCGCTGATCGTCGCGTATCGCAACGGCGCGGCGGTGCGGCTGAACCAGATCGGCCGCGTGTTCGACAGCGTGCAGAACGACAAGGTCGCCGCCTGGTACAACGGCACGCGCGGCGTCGTGCTCGCCATCAGCCGTCAGCCGGGCACGAACACGATCGAGGTCGTCGACTCGATCAAGGACATCCTGCCGTCGTTCCAGGCGCAACTGCCGCCGTCGGTCCAGCTGTCGATCCTGTACGACCGCTCGGAGTCGATCCGTGAGTCGGTCCGCGACGTGCAGTTCACGCTGCTCCTCGCGTTGGCGCTCGTGATCGGCGTGATCTTCGTGTTCCTGCGCAGCGTCAGCGCAACGGTGATCCCGAGCCTCGCGCTGCCCATGTCGATCATCGGCACGTTCTCGGCGATGTACCTGCTGGGCTACAGCCTCGACAACCTGTCGCTGATGGCGCTGACGCTTTGCGTCGGGTTCGTGGTCGACGACGCGATCGTCGTGCTGGAGAACGTCACGCGGCACATGGAGATGGGCAAGTCGCGCCTGCAGGCGACGCTCGACGGCACGAAGGAGATCGGCTTCACCATCGTGTCGATGACGACGTCGCTCGTCGCCGTGTTCATCCCGGTGCTGCTGATGGGCGGCATCCTCGGGCGGCTGCTGCACGAGTTCGCGGTCACGATCATCGTCGCGGTGCTGCTGTCGGGCTTCGTGTCGCTGACGCTCACGCCGCTCTTGTGCAGCCGCATGCTGAAGGTCGAGCACAAGGAGGATCACGGGAAGATCTTCGCGGCGAACGAGCGCGCGTTCCAGGCGGTGCTCGCCGCTTATCGGCACAGCCTCGGTTGGGCGCTGCATCACCGCCGGTTCGTCATGCTCGTCTTCGGCGCGATCTTCGCCGGCACCGCGTTCCTGTTCTCGTGGATGCCCAAGGGCTTCCTGCCGAGCGACGACGTCGGGCAGCTCTTCGTGATCACGGAAGCCGCGCAGGACATCTCGTTCGACGCGATGAAGAACCTGCAGCAGCAGGTGGCGGCGATCATCCAGAAGAACCCGCACGTCGAGAACGTGATGTCGTTCGCGGGTGCCGGCGGCCCGAGCTCGTCGCTCAACAACGGACGGCTCTTCGTGACGCTGAAGCCGCGCGACGAGCGTCCCAAGGCCGACGAGATCGTGCAGGAGCTGCGCCCCGCACTGCGCAACATCCCCGGCATCAACGCGTACGTACAGAACATCCCGACGATCCGCGTCGGCGGCCGGCTCTCGAAGAGCGAGTACCAGTACACGGTGCAGGCGCCGGACACCCAGGAACTGTACAAATGGGCGCCGAAGCTCGAGGAGAAGATCCGCACGCTGCCGGGCCTCGCGAACGTCACGACGGACCTTCAGATCACGCAGCCGCAGATCACCGTCCAGATCGATCGCAACAAGGCGTCGGCGCTCGGCGTGTCCGCACAGACCATCGAGAACACGCTCTACGACGCGTACGGGGCGCGCCAGGTGTCGACGATCTACGCGCCGACCGACCAGTACTGGGTCGTGATGGAGCTCGAGCCGCGCTACCAGACCGATCCGTCGGTACTGTCGCTGCTCTACGTTCGCTCGAGCAGCGGCGCACTGGTGCCGCTCAATGCGGTCGCGACGCTCAAGCCAACCGTCGGCCCGCTCGCGATCAACCACCAGGGCCAGTTGCCGGCGGTCACGATCTCGTTCGACCTCGCGCCGGGCGTGGCGTTGTCGCAGGCGATCGACGAGATCGACCGCGCCACCACCGAGATGCAGCTGCCGCAATCGGTGATCGGCACGTTCCAGGGCACCGCACAGGCATTCCAGTCGTCGCTTCGCGGCATGGGCATCCTGCTCGCGCTCGCGGTCTTCATCATCTATCTCGTGCTCGGCATCCTGTACGAGAGCTTCATCCATCCGGTGACGATCCTGTCGGGCCTGCCCACGGCCGGCTTCGGCGCGCTCGTCACGCTGATGGCGTTCGGCAGCGATCTCAACATGTACGCGTTCGTCGGCATCATCATGCTGATCGGCATCGTCAAGAAGAACGCGATCCTGATGATCGACTTCGCGATCGAGGCGCAGCGCAAGGAAGGCAAGGACGCGGAGGCGGCGATCTACCAGGCGTGCATCACGCGCTTTCGCCCGATCATGATGACGACGATGGCGGCGCTCATGGGCAGCCTGCCGATCGCGCTCGCGCTCGGCGCCGGCGGTGATTCGCGTCAGCCGCTGGGCCTCGCCGTCGTCGGCGGCCTCGTCGTGTCGCAGCTTTTGACGCTGTACATCACGCCGGTCGTCTACATCTACTTCGAGCATTTCCGGCAGTGGGTGGCCGCGCGGCGGCACCACGCGGCGCCTGCGCCGGCGCCGGCGCACGCCGATTAGGTTCGCGGAGCGCGCAGAACGATCAGAACGCCTCGTTCAGCGAGAATCCCGCGCCGAACACCGTTTGACGGAAGTTGTAGTCGATCAGGCTCTCGCCGTAGCCGGTGAACGCCTGCAGGTAGTGGCGGAAGGGGCCCGTCGCGGGCGCCGACCATTCGAGTTGCAGCGCGCCCTTGCCCGTTCTCGCATTGAGTCGGCCGCCGAGCGTCAGAAGCTGCTTGCCGTGGCGCCACAGCAGCGTGACGTCGCCGTGGCCAAGGTAATCGGTGATGTCGGGGTTGTCGTCCTTGTCCGCGCGCTCGGAAAGTCGCAGCCACGGACGCACCAGCACGGCGAACCGGCCGCCAACGACGTCGGGATGCTCGAACCCGAACTGCGCGTAGACGCGGTTCCAGCTCCGCGACCCCGGATCCGAGAGCCCGTTCGACTGATGGGTTAGACCGAGATTGAGCAATTCCCAGCGGAAGCCGCCGGCGAGTGCAACGTTCGGCTGGACGACGAACATCAATTCCGGCTGGTAGTCGGATTCGCGGAATGGCCGCGAGCGCGCCCCGTTCAGCGCCTGCCAGTTGCTCTGCTGCGTGTAGCCGAGCCATGTCGCGTACCGCCGATCGTCGCTCGCCCACAACCGCGCCTTGAAGCTCACCTGGAACTTGAGCTCGTCACGCTGGATGTCGCGTTGCGCGCCGGACGCCGGATGCGACGGCGACACCGGGGAATCGTTGGTGCGATCGGAGTGGCGGAGCACGAGGTAGTTCGTGTTGTGCAAACGCACGAGGAGCGGATGGCCGGGCAGATCGTCGTAGCGCGACCAGCGCTCGCCGAGCAGCGAGCGCGAGTCGTCGGCCTGTGTCGCATCGGCGACGCTCGCCTGGGACGTGGCCGCCGGCTGCTCGTTCTGCGCGCCGGCGTCATGGCGAAAGACCGCGTCGTAGCACGCGAGACGCGCGCGGTCGTCGGAGAGCTTCGAACAAGCGGAAGGATCGGCGGCGTGCGCGAGGGCGGAGACAACGGCGATGGGCGCGAGGGCGAGCAAGCGGATGCGAAGCAAAGGCATGGCGATGGACAGCGATCGCCGGACGGCCCGGCGACTGCAATGCTGGCACAGCGCCGCGCGTGACGGGACCTTCGGCAGCAGCCCGGGCATCCGCGTGGACGGGCGCGCGGAGTTCGCGTAGGCTGAGGCCGCCATTCGTCACCGACGTCCTTCCATGAGAGACGCTTCGCTACCCGTCGCGCTGATCGTCGTCGGCCTCGGCTGGCTGCTGTGGGAGTTTCGCCTCTTCCCCGACCTCGACTGGATCATCGCGCTCGGGTTCGTCATCGGCGGCGTGCTCGTCCTCGTGATCGACGGCATCAACAAGAACTCGATCGTGCTCGGCCCGTTCCTCGTGGGCATCGGCGTCGCGTGGTTCGTGCACGACCGCTACTTCATGCCGTGGCGCGTGATGATCCCGGGACTGCTCGTGCTGCTCGGCCTGCTGATGCTCGTCGCGCGCAGCACGCGCATTCCCGAGCGGTCACTGCGGCATCTCGATACGCCCCAGAAGTAGCGTTGGCGTAAACTCGGGGCAACGCTAGGGGTCCTGCCCGCGCAACTCGCCGGGTCGGTGAGAGCACACCCTTCGCACCTGTTCGGATAATGCCGGCGCAGGGAAGCGTGGTTCCGCCACCGCTCCTCTCCGTACGGCCCCACGAGGAGCGCCATGAACGCCAACGACAAGTTCTTCGCGCGCGACGCCAAGGTCGACGCCGCCGCCGTTTCGCCGCTGCCCGCTTCGCGCAAGATCTACGTCGAAGGATCGCGCCGCGACGTTCGCGTGCCCATGCGCGAGATTTCGCAGACGGATACGCCGGCCTCGTTCGGCGCCGAGAAGAATCCGGCGTTCGCCGTCTACGACACTTCGGGCCCGTACACCGACCCGGACGCGCGCATCGACATCCGTCAGGGCTTGCCCGCACTGCGTGCGCGCTGGATCGACGAGCGCGCCGACACGGTGACGCTCGACGGACCGACGTCGGCGTACGGCCGTGCGCGCCTCGCCGATCCCGCGCTCTCGGGATTGCGCTTCGACCTGCACCGTACGCCGCGGCGCGCGAAGCCCGGCGCGAACGTGACGCAAATGCATTACGCGCGCCGCGGCGTCGTCACGCCGGAAATGGAGTTCATCGCGATCCGCGAGAACGTGCTGCGCGAGGAAATGCTCGCGAAGATGCCGCCGATGATGCGGCGCCAGCATCCGGGGCAAAACTTCGGCGCCGGCATTCCGGCGACGATCACCCCCGAGTTCGTGCGCGACGAAGTGGCGCGCGGCCGCGCGATCATTCCGAACAACATCAATCACCCGGAAAGCGAGCCCATGATCATCGGCCGCAACTTCCTCGTGAAGATCAACGCGAACATCGGCAACTCGGCCGTGTCGTCGTCGATTGGTGAGGAGGTCGAGAAGATGACGTGGGCGATCCGCTGGGGCGCCGACACGGTGATGGATCTTTCGACCGGCAGGAACATCCACGAGACGCGCGAATGGATCGTCCGCAATTCGCCGGTGCCGATCGGCACCGTGCCGATCTACCAGGCGCTGGAGAAGGTCGACGGCAAGGCCGAGGACCTCACGTGGGAGATCTACCGCGACACGCTGATCGAGCAGGCCGAGCAGGGCGTCGACTATTTCACGATTCACGCCGGCGTGCTGTTGCGCTACGTCCCGATGACCGCGAAGCGGATGACGGGCATCGTGTCGCGCGGCGGCTCGATCATGGCGAAGTGGTGCCTCGCGCATCACCGCGAGAGCTTCCTCTACACGCGCTTCG
>JAICKU010000129.1 GCA_025927765.1 Burkholderiales bacterium | reverse complement strand
CCATCTCGGCCCGACGGTGTTCCGCTCGGCCGACGGCGGGCGCAGCTGGAAGGAAGCGCAGAAGCCGCCGGCCTTCGGCGCGGGCACGGGGCGCGTCGTCGACCACACGTTCTGGCTCACGCCCGGCCATCCCGACGAACCCGGTGTCTGGTACGCCGGCACGTCGCCGCAGGGCCTCTTCCGCTCGACAGACGCGGGCGCGAGCTGGGAAGGCGTGGACGGGTTCAACCATCACCCGCAACGCAAGGCGTGGTGCGGCGGCGACCAGGAAGGCACGCCGGACGGGCCGAAGCTGCACTCGATCCTGGTCGACCCGCGTGACGCGTCGCATCTGTACATCGGGATGTCGGGCGGTGGCGTATTCGAATCGACCGACGGCGGCGCCGACTGGCGCCCGCTCAACAAGGGGGTACGCGCCGACTTCATGCCCGATCCCGCGCCCGAATACGGCCACGACCCGCATTGCCTGCGCTTCGCCGGCGGCAACCCCGACCGGCTGTACCAGCAGAACCACTGCGGCATTTATCGGCTCGATCGGCCGGGCGACGTGTGGCAGGACATCGGCGCGGCCATGCCGAAGTCCGTGGGCGACGTCGGCTTTCCGCTCGCCGTGCATCCGCGCGAACCGGAATCGCTGTGGGTGCTGCCGATGGATGGAACCACGGTGTGGCCGCGCACGTCTCCCGCCGGGCGCCCCGCCGTCTACCGTTCGCGCGACGGCGGCAAGTCGTGGAAACGGCAGGACCAGGGTCTGCCGCGTTCGCAGGCGTGGTGGACGGTGAAGCGCCAGGCGATGACGAGCGACCATCGGGACCCGACGGGCATCTACTTCGGCACGACGTCGGGCGAGGTGTGGGGCAGCCGCGACGAAGGCCGTTCGTTCCGCTGCCTCGCGCGCCACCTGCCGGAAATCTATGCGGTGGAGGCCGCACAGGCGTGAGCGCGCGGGGCGAGGCGGAGCCGAGCCGAGGCCCGAAGGGCCCGACCGCGGGCCGATCGCTACGAGGCCGACACGCGGTCGGCGACGAAACGACGACGATGCCAGGAGGCCGAGGCGTGAGCGCGCGGGCCGCAGCGTGAGCGCCGAAGCGTCGCAGGAAGTCGCGGCCGTCGTGCGCGTACGCGTCCCCACGCCACTTCGGTCGTACACGCGCGCGGCCGACGTCGACGTCGCAGTGCCGCTGCTCGCGCCGGAATTGCCGCCGACGATCGGAGGCGTGCTCGCGTCGATCGACGTCGCCTACCCGGGCATTCGCTTTCGCATGATCGACGAACAGGGCGCGATTCGCCCGCACATTCGTCTCTTCGTCGGCAATCTCGCCACGCGCGATCTCGCGACGCCAGTGCGGCCCGGCGAAGTGCTGATGATCGTCGCCGCGCTCTCCGGCGGCTGACGCGCAAAAACGACGTCACGCGCGCCATTCGTCGCGCGCCGTTGTCGAAGGCTGACGGGTCGCACCCAGTGCGCGCCCGTGGCCGCGCTCGACGCCGGTCAACGTCCGAATTGCAGTGCGCCATCGCGTTGCTGCAACTTGCGAGATCCTGCTAAAATCGCGGACTTTGCTTGGCAGTAGGTCAAAGCCGCGAGCTTCGGCTTCACTACGACCCTCGCGTGCCCAAGCCGCTTTCCACGAAGCCCTTTCGCACCGTCCTGCTCTGGCAGGCGGTTGCAACGTTGGCGATCGCCGCCATCTCGGGCTTCGTCGCGGGCGTGCACGGTGCGTTGTCGGCGGTGCTCGGCGGCCTGGTCAACCTGTCGGCAGGTGTCGTGTTCGCCTTCGTGCTCGCGGTGGCTCCGCCGCGATCGGCGGGCGCCACGATCACGGCGATGTTTCGCGCCGAGGGAGCGAAGGTCCTCGTGATCATCGCGCTGCTCGGAGTCGTGCTCTCGAAGTATCGCGACGCGGTGCTGCCGGCGTTCCTGGCGGCCTTCGTCGTGACGGTGTTGCTGTCAAGCGTTGCCCTCTTCGTTCGTGACTAGAGTCTTTCCCCGATGATCCCGATGGCCACTGCCACCGAAACTCCCACCGAGTACATCCAGCATCACCTGACGTTCCTGACGCATCCGGTCGCGCCCGGCTCGTTCTGGACGATCAACGTGGACACGCTGGTCATGACTGCACTGCTCGGCCTCGTCACCTTCGGGTTCCTGTATTTCGTCACGCGCCGTGCCACCGCGGGCGTGCCATCCAAGACCCAGGCGTTCGTCGAATGGTTCCTCGACTTCGTCAACGGTCAGGTCAAGAGCGTCTACACGGGCACGACGAAGCTGATCGCGCCGATGGCCCTCACGACGTTCACGCTGACGCTCTTCATGAACGCGATGGACGTGCTGCCGCTCGACATCGTGTCGAGGGCACTGCATGCGATCGGCGTGCCCTACTTCCGCCTCGTGCCCACGGCCGACGTGAACACCACGTTCGCGCTCGCGCTGTCGGTGTTCGGCCTGTCGATCTTCTATGCGATCAAGATCAAGGGTTTCGGCGGCTGGATCCACGAGCTCTTCTGCTCGCCGTTCGGCTCGAAGCCGGTGCTGTGGATCCTGAATCTCCTCTTCAACATCGTCGAGTACGTATCGAAGCCGCTTTCGCACTCGCTGCGTCTTTTCGGGAACATGTACGCCGGTGAAATCATGTTCCTGCTGGTGGGCATGCTGGCGGCATCCGGCATCGCCGGCACCGTCTTCGGCGTGGTGCTCCACTTCAGCTGGTCGATCTTCGAAACGCTGATCATCCTTCTGCAGGCCTACATCTTCATGATGCTGACCGTCGTGTACCTGGCGATGGCGCACGAAAACCACTGACGGCGGCGCTACCCGCTTTCACGGCGGCGCCTCCGTCTCCGATTTTCCCGTCAAAACCCCGCTAAACGAAAGGAAAGAAATGGACAAACTGCAAGCCATCGCCCTGCTGCAGGGCTACACCGGCGTCGGCATCGGCCTGATGATCGGCCTCGGTGCGCTCGGCGCGTGCGTCGGCGTCGGCATCATGTGCTCGCGCTTCCTTGAAGGTGCCGCCCGCCAACCCGAACTTATGCCGCAGCTTCAGGCGAAGGTGTTCCTGCTGCTCGGTCTCATCGACGCGTCGTTCATCATCGGCCTCGGCATCGCGATGCTGTTTGCCTTCAGCAACCCGCTCCTGCCCCCTGGCCTGACCCCGTAATCTCGCCGTCATGAACATCAACCTCACGCTCATCATGCAGGCCATCGGTTTCGGCCTGTTCATCTGGTTTTGCCAGCGCACGATCTGGCCTTGGATGATGACGCAGGTCGAGACGCGGCAACGGCAGATCGCAGAGGGTCTCGAGGCCGGCGAGCAAGGCAGGCGGACGCTCGTCACCGCCGAGAAGCGCGTCGCCGACATGATCGCCGAGGCGCGTTCGAAGGCCGGCGAAATCGTCGCGACCGGCGAGAAGTTCCGTGCCGAGACGATCGACCAGGCGAAGCTCGAGGCGCAGGCCGAGCGCGATCGAATCGTCGCCGCGGCGAAGGCGGAGGCCGCGCAGGAATACCAGACGGCGCGCGAGCAGTTGCGCAACCAGGTCGCCGACCTCGCGGTCGCCGGCGCGGCCAAGATTCTCCAGCGCGAGATCGACCCGAGGGCGCACGCGCAGCTCCTCGACGAGATCCGTCGCGAGCTCTAGGAAGGCGTCGTTGCATGGCTGAACTCGCCACGATCGCCCGGCCCTACGCCGAGGCGGCCTTCGAGATTGCGCGCGAGGCGAATGCGCTGCACGCGTGGTCGGACATGCTGCGCTTCGCCGCGCAGGTCGTCAGCGATCCGCGCGTGGCCGAGGCGCTCGACAACCCGCGGCTCGACGCCGGCGCGCGCGAGGCGCTGCTGCTGTCGATCGGCGGCGACCGCTTCGACAACGACGCGCGCAATTTCATCCGCGTGCTGGTCGAGGCCGAGCGCGTGTCGCTGTTGCCGCAGATCGCGGCGATGTTCGACACGCTGAAGAACCAGGCCGAGGCCGTGGCCACCGCCACCATCGAAAGCGCGTACGAACTCTCGCCCGCGCAGGTCGAAGAGCTCAAAGCGGCGCTCGAGAAGCGCTTCGGCAAGAAGATCGAGGCGACGGTCACGATCAACCCGAAATTGATCGGGGGCGCGCGCATCACCGTCGGCGACTCGGTGCTCGACGGCTCCGTGCAGGCGAAGCTCGATGCGATGCGCACGATGCTTCGTGCCTAGCGTGAACTCACCGCCGAAAATCGACGCGCTTTGCCGCGATTTTTGGGAAACTAACCGGGCAAAAGTAAGGGTTTTACTTTTGCACGAGGAGGCAAGAT
Source organism: Burkholderiales bacterium (assembly GCA_025927765.1). Taxonomy (GTDB): domain Bacteria; phylum Pseudomonadota; class Gammaproteobacteria; order Burkholderiales; family Casimicrobiaceae; genus VBCG01. The sequence continues at coordinate 1,165 of JAICKU010000129.1, read as the reverse complement.
GCAGTTGAATCCATCGGAAATCAGCGATCTCATCCGCTCGCGCATCCAGAACCTCGATGTCGGCGCCGAAGTGCGCACGCAGGGCACCGTGGTGTCCATCACCGACGGCATCTGCCGCATCCACGGGCTCTCCGACGCAATGCAGGGTGAAATGCTCGAGTTCCCGGGCAACACCTACGGCCTCGCGCTGAACCTCGAGCGCGATTCGGTCGGCGCGGTGATCCTCGGCGAATACGAGCACATCACCGAAGGCGACACCGTCAAGTCGACGGGCCGCATCCTCGACGTGCCGGTCGGCCCCGAGCTGATCGGCCGCGTCGTCAATGCGCTCGGCCAGCCGATCGACGGCAAGGGCCCGATCAACGCGAAGATGACCGACGTCATCGAGAAAGTGGCGCCGGGCGTCATCGCGCGGCAGAAGGTCACGCAGCCGGTCCAGACGGGCCTGAAGGCGATCGACGCGATGGTGCCGATCGGCCGCGGCCAGCGCGAGTTGATCATCGGCGACCGCCAGACGGGCAAGACCGCGGTGGCCGTCGACACGATCATCAACCAGAAGGGCAAGGACCTGATCTGCGTGTACGTCGCGATCGGGCAGAAGGCATCGACGATCAAGAACGTGATCCGCAAGCTCGAGGAGCACGGCGCGATGGCGTACACGATCGTCGTCGTCGCGACCGCGTCGGAATCGGCGGCGATGCAGTACATCGCCCCGTACTCGGGCTGCACGATGGGCGAGTACTTTCGCGATCGCGGCCAGGACGCGCTGATCATCTACGACGACTTGACCAAGCAGGCGTGGGCGTACCGCCAGGTGTCGCTGCTGCTGCGCCGTCCTCCGGGTCGCGAAGCGTACCCCGGCGACGTGTTCTACTTGCACTCGCGGCTGCTCGAGCGCGCGGCGCGCGTCAACGCCGAATACGTCGAGCGCTTCACGAAGGGCGCGATCAAGGGCAGGACCGGCTCGCTGACCGCGCTGCCGATCATCGAGACGCAGGCGGGCGACGTGACGGCGTTCGTGCCCACGAACGTGATCTCGATTACCGACGGCCAGATCTTCCTCGAGACCGACCTCTTCAACGCCGGCATCCGCCCGGCGATGAACGCGGGCATCTCGGTGTCGCGGGTGGGCGGCGACGCGCAGACGAAGGTCATCAAGAAGCTG
>JAICKU010000113.1 GCA_025927765.1 Burkholderiales bacterium | reverse complement strand
GAAGGTGAGGACGTTGCTCGATGCCTCCGAGCGGGAGGAACTGGGTTCGGAAATGCTGGCACATCAGGAGCAACTGCGGCAGGAGGGCGAGCCCAGGGCGAACGTCCTCCATGACACGGCAGCTGCAGCTCGCCTCGACTAAATCAGCGCACGCCGACACGCGTATAGGCCTCCGACCGACAGAGCAAGGTTAGCGTCTGCATTATCGTGCCGGCATCTCGCGTGAGGAGTGGTCATGTTCTCGAAAAGAACGGCAACACGTAGCGCGCAGGAACTCGCAAGCGATTTCAATGCGCTCGTCGAGGAAGGCAGGGCTTTGCTAGGACAGCTGGCCGACAATCGGCCAGCAACCGTCAATCTTCGCGCTGTCATGGATGACGTGAGCGCGAAGGTTGCCGAGTTCCAGTCTTCTGCTGCCAAAGCCGCACAACAGGGCGCCAAGCAGGGGGCAAAGTACGCGCGCCAAGCGGACCGCTATGTACGCGACAACCCCTGGCCCACGGTGGCCGCCGGCATCATCCTGGGTGTGCTCGCAACGGTGTTATGGAGTCAACGCGACTGACCCAGTCGCGAAACAATCAGGTTCGTCGGTGCGGCATCCCATCGTCGAGAGGGTGCAACACAGCCAAGGGGAAATGGTGTGAATAGAATCGTTTATATGGTGGGACTGGTCGTTATCGTCATTGCGATCCTGTCGTTCTTCGGGTTGAGGTAACGCGGCTCTGCACTCGGCATATCCCACAAGGAACATCGCACAAGGAGACGGACAATGGCAGAAGTGTCCCGCAATTCGCCGGTCGACGCAGTCGCAGAACAAGCACGAGCTGCGACTGATCGCATCGCCGACAAAGCCACGGGTGCCATCACGTCGGTGAAGACTTCGATTCACGACACGGTCGATAGCGTCGCGGACCGCGCCAACACGGCTACCCGGTGGACTTCCGAGAAGATCGACGCAGTCAAGCGAGCTCCGACGGACAGCATAGCGGCGGGTGCCGAGTACATCAGAGCCCGGCCCTATGCCGCCGTCGCAATTGCCCTGGCCGTTGGATACGTTCTCGGCCGAATCGGCCGACACGTGTGACGTCAGGACAGCGAGGCAGGCGACTGCGACATAGATGGGACGCTCTTACGGAGCGGTGAAGAACGGGCCCTTATAGGGCAACCGACATCACCAGGCGGACCGCGAGTTGAACGCACGCTCGCTCAGCTCCATTCGAGAGGCGTGCGTTTCATTTCTTCAGCAACGGCGATTCCCGCGCTTGCTGCGCGATCTCGTAACCGTAAGGCGGGCGCGCCAATCGTCGTGCCCGCCAATTACCTACTCCGTGCACCCGGATGCCGCGGCAGTAGCAGTTCGCGTGATCGCTCCATGTCACGGGGGATTCGGCCAGAATCTGATCGATAGCTTCGTTGAAGCGAAGTATTTCGCACGTGATCACATCGTGACGAACGGCGGCCCACCCGCGATCTCCCAAACACTTTTGAACCGCTTGGCGCCCTAACCCTGCGCAAAGCGACGTCGACCGGGGATGCGCGGCGTCGAGACGCGGGGCGCGAGAATCCGATCATCGGCCGCGCCGCCCTGGCGCCGCCACCTGACCGGGCTGGGTAACCCTGTTCCGAACGGTGCCCGGAGAACGCGGTCGCAATCGATCGTGGGAAACGGCGAACCGCCCTTCGGAGGGAACCCATGGGAGCTCGGCGAGTGGCATCGATCGTGGTCGTCACGATCGCGAATGTTTTCTCTACCGCGCTTGCTCAGGCTCCCTGCCCGGGTATCCACTTGCGCGTCCTCGATATCCGGAACAGCACGGGTACCGTGGCCTGCGCGCTCTTCGAGTCGGCCGAGGGCTTCCCCGTCGACTTCCTGCGGTCGGCGACCAACATCATGGTGATCAAGGTGCGCAACACGCACGCCCGTTGCGATTTCGAGGACATCCCGCCCGGAACCTACGCGCTTGGCGTCATCCACGACGAGAACATGAACGGCAAGCTCGACCTCAATGCGTTCGGGATGCCGAAGGAAGGCTACGGGTTCTCGAACGACGCGAAGGCGGGGTTCGGCGCGCCCTCGTTCACCGCAGCGAGCTTCAAGTACGATGGGCAAACCCTCGATCTCACGATCCACATGCATTACTGAAGCACATGCCCTCGCCGGACACGAAGGCTGCCGAGACCCGGACTGCCTCTAGCAGAACGCGATCAACGACCACTTGAACCGGGGTTCAAGGCCACTGCCGCGCCTTCCGGCAGGCTCTTCAGTCGTGCGACGATCGTGGCGATGCCCCCGGCAGCGGCGAAGATGCCGGCAATCCAGAGAGCGAGCGTCACGAAGCCCGCGACCGTCGGCTGCGGCCAGCGCGTGTCCCAAAGCGCCGACGCGCGATCGACCATCCAATGCCAGCCGGTGTCCGCGGCGATTGCCGAAAGAATGATCATCCCGACCTTCCCGGGCAGCACATAACGTCGCACGACGGCCAGTGCCGGCAGCATGACGGTCAGGACAATGATCTGCCCCACCTCGATGCCGACGTTAAACCCCAGCAGCGACACAAGCAGATGGGTACCCGCGAATTGGAAATTTTCCTGCAGTCCATACGAAAAGCCGAAGCCGTGGACGAGACCGAACAGGCCGGTGATGACGATGCGCCGATCGAGGCGGATGCCCATGATGTTCTCGAGCGCCATGTAGACGATCGACGCCGCGATCGCCGTCTCGACGAACGGTGGGAACCAGGCACCCGACGGCGCGAGATTGAACGCAGTGCCGAGCAGCGTGAACGAATGCGCGAGCGTGAAGACGCTGATCACCGACAGGATCCGGCGCCACCCGTGTAACGGAATGACGAGGCAAAGCAGAAAGAGCAGATGGTCGTAGCCCGTCAGGATGTGGGCGATACCAAGCCGCGTGAACGTCGCCGCGGCGCCCCACCACGTGGGGTTCATCGAAACGGTTCCCGAGAGGGTCGAGATCACCATGGCCCGGCTGTCGCCCCCGAGCGGCAGGTAGCGCAGCGCAAGCTTCAGATAATCACCAAGCTCGGGCGCTGCGGTCGTGCGGATCGCGAACTCCGACTCCGGCGAGCCTATCGGATAGGTGATCGTCGCATCGACGTAGCCCTGGTCGACATAGATCTTTGTATCGGCTTCCACCGTCGTTGCCACGTGTCTCGAGGCCTGCCCATAACTCTCGAATGATCGATCCGACGGCAGCGACAGGCGCGCGACCGCGTGCGACGCGGAGAGGGGCCGGCCGTTCTCGAACAGCGTCAGGCTTTGCTCGTACGCGGCGATCGCGCGCTGCAGCGCGGCTCCCGAGTTGGGCAGGTCGATCGTGATGTTGTCAATCGGGAACTTCACCGATTTGAAGAGATAGAGCGGCGCCCGCACGACGAGCTCCGCCTGCCCGGGCTCGATCTTCACGAACGCGTTGATGACGGCATCGAGCTTGAACTCGTGTGCGCCGGCAAGCGGCGCGTAAATCGCCGCAGCAACCAGCAGGCACCAGGCGGCGGTGATGCGCAAACGATATCGTTTCATCGCATGACCCTCGCGTCGGATCTATCGGTGGTCGAACCACCCCCCGGGTGTCATGCGGCGTCTCCGCCAAGTAACGCGGGAGGGCGAACTCGGGTCGAGCGGCCGGCCGCCGTGCGTCCGGCCGCCGCACGCGTCAGTTGCAATTGCCGTTGCCGTTGCCCCTGCCGTTGCCGTTGTTGCATTGGACGTGCACGAACTTCTGGATGCGACGTCCGTTGATCGTCTCGCCGGTATAGACATTACCCTTCGAGTCGATCGCGTTGCTGTGCAGGAACGTGAACTGGCCCGCCTGATGTCCAGGCTGGCCGACGTCCGAAACAATCGTGCCGAGCACGCGGCTCATCGTGTGCAGGACCTCGTTCCCACCGTCGACCTCGAACATGTACGTTTGCATCGCGTCGTTCGTGAAGCGAAGGTCCCATGCCGACCCTGCGGTCCCCAGTGCGGGGGCGCCGCCGATGCCGAGCGTCTGCCCGGTGCCCGGAACGACGTTGATGATGCGCACGAGACCGCCCGTCTTGGTGAAGACCTCGATCCGGTCATCGGCGCGATCGCACACGTACATCAGGCCGTCGTTGCCGCCGACCACGCAGTGCGGGTGGCCGCCGTCGCCTGCAGCGAAAAGCCCGGGAGAGTCGGTCTGAGGATTGTTGACCGCTCCCGCCACGCCGCCCCATTGTCGGAGCCAGTTGCCGTTCGCGTCGAACACCACCACGCGATGATTGCCGTAGCCGTCGGCGATATAGACACTGCCGCGCTGTCCGGTGACTGGGTCGGGACCCGGATCGACCCAGACGTTGGCCGGCTCGTTCAGCAACGTGTGGCTCATGTTCGCATTGGGATTGGCACCCGAGTTGGCACAGGTGTTCGAAGGCGGGTTGTCGCACACGCCCTTGACGCCGATCTGCAGCAACAGCGTCCTGCCGTCGTGCGTGTACTTCTGAACGATGCCATCGCCGTTGCCGGCGATCCAGATGTTGTCCTGGTAGTCGACGAAGCAGCCGTGGATCTGCGCCTGGTTGGCGGATGTGTTCCACGCGTTGACTACGTTGCCATCAGGATCGTACTCGATGACGGTCGGCGACGGTACCGCCTCGACGGTCTCCGGTGAGACAAGGTTGCCGCGATTGACGGTGAACACGTTGTCCTGCGAGTCGACGCAGGTTCCGGCCACTTCGCCGGTGACCCAGGGTTTGGGCTTGCCCGTAGCGGTGCTCACGGCGAGCGGGGTTCCGAAGTCACCTGCTACCGGCAGCGGCATTTTGGGCCAATTCGGATCCACCTGGAGTACCGGTATCTTCGGCTTCGATGGCGGATCCGCCTGCGTGGCCGATGTCGCGAAACCGAGTGTGCCGGCCAGCGTCAGCGTAATCGCGCCTGTATAGACGAAACGAGATGCGCGCATTGAGAGATCTCCTTAACGTGAAACCTGCGACCGTTAGTCGTCGTTGCGGACTCCTGCGAAGCGCGGTCCCTCGTGGCACGCAACGCGAACGATGCTTTCGAATCCGGGCAGGATCAGCCTGGCCAGATGCATGAACGTCCGGCGCGGTGCAGGCGTGGTATCGCTGGAGGCGGTTGCCGTCTGGGAAACGGTAGCCCCTGTCTCAACGCGCGCTCGCCAGTTGCTCTGCGACGAGTGCAGCTTCGGGAATAGCCCCGGAAAGAGCGATGGATGCCTACCCTCGTGGCATTGTAGGCAGTGCAAGGACGACGTCAAGCGGCACCGATTTCGGCGGGCGCAGCGCACCGATTCGCTCCACCGATCGAGCAGCGCGCAGATCAAGCGAGTACCGGGCTGTTGGTGGCGCGCGGATTATCTGCCGATCAACCATGCCGCCACGGAATCGGATCGAGCACCGGCCGGACGGAAGATCGGCCGTCAGAGGACAATCCGCACGCCCGATCGCTAAGCTGCTCTCGACGTCACGTGCGCGTTCCGGCTGCGCCGAAGCAACGGTCGAAGCTCGGCGAGCGTGCGCGTGTTGACCACGTCTTCGCGCGTGAGCCAGCCGCGGCGCGCCTGCCCGACGCCGAGGCGCAATACGTCGAAGCCCCGCACGCCGTGCGCGTCCGAGTCGATCGCGACGCGCACGCCGGCATCCCTGCACATGCGGCAATTCACCTCGTTCAGATCGAGCCGATCGGGATGCGCGTTCAGCTCCGGATGCACGCCGCAGGCGCGTGCCTTGCGAACGACCGCGACCATGTCGACGTCGTAGGGCTCGCGCTCGCCGATCAAGCGGCCGGTGGGATGCGCGAGCACGTCGACCCAGCGATTGTCCAGCGCGCGCAGGATACGCTCGGTCTGCTTCGCGCGGCTCAGATGAAACTGGCCGTGCACTGCAGCGACGACGACGTCGAGCCGCGACAGCACGTCGTCCGGGAGGTCGAGCGACCCGTCTTCGAGGATGTCGCACTCGATGCCATGCAGGACGTCGATGCTCGCCTGCCGGCGCACGCGCTCGATGCTGCGCGCCTGGCGCAGCAAGCCGGCACCATCGAGACCATGGGACATCGCCTGCCGGCGCGAATGGTCCGTGATCGCGACGTATTTCAACCCGGCTGCCCGCGCGGCCTCGACCATCGCTTCGAGCGTATCGCGGCCGTCGGTCGCGTTGGTGTGCGCGTGCAGGTCGCCCGCGAGATCGCCGTACTCGACGAGCCGCGGCAGCGCGCCCGCCTGCGCGGCAACGATCTCGCCCTGGTCTTCGCGGAGCTCGGCCGCGATCGGCGGCAGGCCGAGCGCCGCGTATACCGACGCTTCCGTCTCGCCGGCGATGCGGCGCGTGCCGCGGAACACGCCGTACTCGTTGACCTTCAGGCCGTGCGCGAGCCCGAGCTTGCGAAGCGCGATGTTGTGCGCCTTCGAACCGGTGAAGTACACGAGGGCCGCGCCGAAGCTTTCGCGCGCGACGATGCGCAGATCGACCTGCAGGCCGCTTCGCAGCCGCACGCTCGTCTTCGTCGCGCCGATCGCGAGCTGCTGCTCGACGTCCGGATAGGCGACGAAGCGTTCGGCGATGGCGCGGCCTCCCTTGCCCACGACGAGGACGTCGAGATCGCCGACGGTCTCCCGCAGGCGCCGGAAGCTTCCGGCGACGGCGACGCGCTCGACGCCAGGCTGCGCCTCGAGATAGCGCACGAGCGCGTCCGCGTATTCCGCGGCGACCGTGAGCTTGACGCGCCGCGCCTTCGAAAGATGCGTGGCGATCGCGCCCTCGATGCGCTGCTCGGTGATCTCGCCGAAGCCGCGCAACGCACGAATGCGCTGCTCGCGCGCGGCGCGCAGCACCTCGTCGGCCGATTGCACGCCGAGCTCCTGCCAAAGGGTCTTGACTCGCTTCGGGCCGAGGCCGGGGATCTGCAGGAGCTCGGTGATCGCGGGCGGCATGTCATGGCGCAGCACACGCAGGACCTCGCAGCTGCCCGTGGTCGCAACTTCGGCGATCTTCCCGGCAAGGTCGGCGCCAATGCCCGGCATGCCTGCCAAAGTCTCCCCTCGCTCGACCTTCGCCTTCACGTCGTCGGGGAGCTCCTGGACCGTACGCGCCGCTGCACGGTACGCGCGCACGCGAAACGCGTTCGCACCCTGGATCTCGAGGCGATCGGCGATCTCCTGCAGGGCCGCGGCGACGGCGAGGTTGGCGACGGGCATGCGCGGGTCAGGGGGTCCAATGGCCGACAAGTTCGACGAGCGCACCCGCGATGCGGTCCGCCTTCCCCCGGCTTCGACCGCTCACCTCGGATAACCGACGCTCTGCGCGAGAACGATGCGCTCGTGGCGCGCGAGCCCGAGCGCGGGGGCGAGGCGTCGACGGTCTACGAGACCGCGCACGACGGTGCCAAGCCCCGCGCAGGCGCAGAACAGATAGACGTTCTGTGCGATGACCGCAGCATCGGCGGCAGCGAAGAACGTCCGTTGCTCGTCGTTCGCGTCACCCATCTTCGAGAAATCCGCCACGTACACGAGATCGACGGCCGCCATGCCGACGAAATCCTGCTGTCCGGTGAGCGACCGCAGATCGCCGGTGCGAACGAGATGGAGCGTGTGGGCCGGCGCGTCGTATCGATACGTCCCGGCGGACAGGACCGCGAACACCTCGATCTCGCGCCAATCGCGTGCAGACGGCGCGGTACGCCCGTCGCGCTTTGCACGGTTCACGCCGAACGCGGACCAGAGCAGGGAGCCGAGCGCGGCGGGCTCGAGCGGCCGCGACGAGAACTCGCGAGAGCTGTGGCGCGCAGCGAGCAGCTTCAGCACGGGGCGTGCGGGCTCCCAATCGGGTGGCGGCAGGGCGATCGCGCCTAGCTCGGGCGCGTTGGAATCAGATGCCATTGTCTATCTCCGGAAATCGATCGAATGCCGGGGCTCGCACCGATCGACCTCGTTTGCCGGCCCCGCGACCCCGCGTCAACGCTGCCAATGAACCCGCACGCTGCACTCGTCTTTCCCGAACGCCATCGTGAGTTGACCATCGTGTGCATGGCGCAGGGCTTCGCCGATGCGGCGCGGCAAATGGACATCGGTCGTCGTCACGACGACGCGATCGCCGTCCGCGTCG
>JAICKU010000125.1 GCA_025927765.1 Burkholderiales bacterium | reverse complement strand
TCCCCGCCGGCAACACGGGCGCGCAGATGGGCGGCTTCTTCCGCAAGGAGATCAAGACGCCGGCCGACTTCAAGGGCCTCAAGATGCGCATCGGCGGCACCGGCGGCCTGCCGCTGCAGAAGCTCGGCATCATCCCGCAGCAGATTCCCGGCGGCGACATCTACCCGGCATTGGAGAAGGGCACGATCGACGCGGCCGAATGGGTGGGTCCGTACGACGACGAGAAGCTCGGCCTCTACAAGGTCGCGAAGTACTACTACTACCCGGGCTGGTGGGAAGGCGGTCCCGAGCTCGACCTCTACGTCAACACCAAGGCGTGGGAAGAGTTGCCGAAGGACTACCAGTCGGTCCTCGAAGCCGCGTGCTACGAGGCCAACATGGACATGATGGCGAAGTACGACGCGCTCAATCCCGCGGCGCTGAAGCGGCTGATCGCGGGCGGCGTCAAGCTGCAGCCGTTTTCCAACGAGATCATGGCCGCGTGCTACAAGGCGACGACGGAGACCTACGACGAGATCGCCACGAAGAACGCGAAGTTCAAGAAGATCTACGAGCCGTGGAAGACGTTCCGCAACGACCAGGTGTCGTGGTTCCAGGTGGCCGAGAACCGCTTCGACAACTTCATGATCGCGGCAACGCGCGTCGCGCAACGCAGCGGCGGCAAGTAACGGAGGCGTCGCGAAAAAGTAGAGTCCGACCCTACTTCTTCGGCAGGAGCCCCGCGCATGCGGGGCTTCTTCATTTCGGGCGCCGTCATTTCGCGGGCGGCGGCGATCCCTGCATCTGCTCGCGCAGCGCGCGCTCGAACGCGCTCGTCTCGTCCTCGGGCGGGCCGTTCGGGTTCGCGTTCGATGTTTCTCCGGCCGGCGCGGCACTTCCGGGCGCGCCCTCGGGCGCCTGGCCCGGCGCGGCGCCTTCCGGCGCGGTGCCCGGAGTGGAGGGCGCCGCTTCGTTGCCCTGCGCCGTGGGCGCGTCGTTGCCGCCGCCGAGTGCGCGCTCGAGCGCCTTCTCGGCGTCCTCCTGCTGCTGCATGACCGACGGAGGACCGCCGGACTTGCCGGGGGCGAGCGGTTGCTGCTCGGGCACGATGATCTGGATCTTGTTGATGTCGTACTTCGCCTCGCCCGCCTTGTACACGAGCACCATCTGCGGGAAGACGATCACGAGCCCGACCATCAGCACCTGGATCAGCACGAACGGGACCGCGCCCCAGTAGATCTGGCCCGTGGTGACGGGTTGCGTGAGCTTCCTGGAGATGCGGTCGACGTACGCCTTCGCGGGCGCGACGCTGCGCAGGTAGAAGAGCGCGAAGCCGAACGGCGGGTGCATGAACGACGTCTGCATGTTCACGCCGAGCAGCACGCCCAGCCAGATGAGGTCGATGCCGAGCTTGTCGGCCGCCGGGCCGATCAGCGGAATGATGATGAACGACAGCTCGAAGAAGTCGAGGAAGAACGCGAGGAAGAAGATCAGCAGGTTGACGACGACGAGGAAGCCCAGCTGCCCACCGGGGAGGCTCGTCAGCAGGTGCTCGACCCACACGTGGCCGCTGACGCCGTAGAACGTGAGGCTGAACACGCGCGCGCCGACGAGGATGAACACGACGAACGTGGAGAGCTTCGCGGTCGTGTCCATCGCCTGCCGCAACAGCTTCCACGAGAGCCGACGGCGCGCGAGCGCCATCGCGAGCGCGCCGGTCGCACCCATCGCGCCGCCTTCGGTCGGCGTCGCCACGCCGAGGAAGATCGTGCCGAGCACGAGGAAGATCAGCGCGAGCGGGGGAATCAGCACGAACACCACGCGTTCGGCGATCTTCGAGATCAGTCCGAAATGGAGCACGCGATTCAGTACCGCGGCGACGAACGCGACGCCCGTGCCCACCGACGTCGCGATGACGAGCGTCTCGTCGAGCGGACGCCCGGCCATGTGCAGTTTTGCGTACAGCACCGCCGCGATCGCCGCGATGATCACGAGCACGACGAGCGAAATGGCGCCGCTGCGCCCGGAGGCCTCGCGCATCGTGCGTGCTTCGAGCGGCAGCGCCGGTGCCCACGCCGGCTTGACGATCGTGGTCGCGAGCACATAGAGCGCGTAAAGGCCCGCGAGCACGAGGCCGGGGATGAACGCGCCCGCGTACATGTCGCCCACCGAGCGGCCGAGCTGGTCGGCCATGATGATCAGCACGAGCGACGGCGGAATGATCTGCGCGAGGGTGCCGGAAGCGGCGATCACGCCACTGGCAAGCCGCCGGTCGTAGCCGTAGCGCAGCATGATCGGCAGCGAGATGAGGCCCATCGAAATGACGCTCGCCGCGACCACGCCGGTGGTGGCGGCAAGCAGCGCGCCGACGAACACCACAGCATAGGCAAGGCCGCCACGCAACGGACCGAAGAGCTGGCCGATCGTGTCGAGCAGGTCCTCGGCCATGCCGGAGCGCTCGAGGATCAGCCCCATGAACGTGAAGAACGGCACGGCGAGCAGCGTGTCGTTCGACATGACGCCGAACACGCGCTCCGGCAACGCCTGCAGAAGCGTCGGCGCGAGGAGGCCGAGGTGAATGCCGAGGAAGGCGAAGCCGATGCCGACGGCGCCAAGCGAGAATGCGACCGGGAAGCCCACCAGGAGCGTGACGATGAGGCCGCAGAACATCAGCGGCGCCATGTTCGCGATGAGCCAGGCCGTCATGTTCTCGACGTCTGCGCGATGCGGCGCGACGAGAGGGTCTCGGCGCGCGTCATTGCGGCGCTCCGTTCGCTCCGGTCGGCGGCGCATCGCTGCGCTGTCGCGCGATCTCGTCGGCGAGCTCCTCCTCGGCGGACTTCTCCTGCCGCTTCTCGAGCGGGTTGGGGATGCGGCCCTGCAGGTAGGCGATGCGCTTGATGAGCTCGGAGACGGCCTGGACGATCAGCAGCGCGAAGCCGATCGGAATCATGAGCCGGGCCGGCCAGATGACCAGGCCGCCGGCGTTCGTCGACACTTCATGGCGATGCAGCGAATCGAGGAACAGCGGCCATGACAGCCACATGATGATGATCGACATCGGCATCAGGAACAGCACGATGCCGACCACGTCGATCCAGTTCTGCGTCCGCGGCGAGAGCCGGCCCTGGATGATGTCGATGCGCACGTGCTCGTTGCGCAGCAGCGTGTAGCCGGCGCCGAACAGGAAGATCACCGAGAACAGGTACCACTGGATCTCGAGGTACGCGTTCGAGCTGTAGTTGAAGGCCTTGCGCACCGTCGCGTTGGCCGCGCTGATCAGCACGACGACGAGCACGAGCCAGTAGACGAGACGCCCGACACGTTCGGTCATGGCGTCGATCGCGCGCGACAGCGCGAGCAGGCCGTTCACGCTTTCTCCCTCGTGGCGCTTGGTGCGCGCATGGTGTCTCGAATCCGGTCGTCGCGGTGCGCGAAGCCGGGCCCCGCCCGCGAGGACGGCGAATTATAGACGCGAATGCTAGAATCGTTGCTTTCGCAGGCGGTCCCTTTTTTCATGTTCAGCCGGTCCCGCACGCTCGCGCAAACCGATCCCGAGCTCTGGCAGGCGATCGGCGCCGAGAATCGCCGCCAGGAAGAGCACATCGAGCTCATCGCGTCGGAGAACTATGCGAGCCCGGCGGTGATGGCTGCGCAGGGCACGCAGCTCACCAACAAGTACGCCGAAGGATATCCCGGCAAGCGCTATTACGGCGGTTGCGAGCACGTCGACGTCGTCGAGCAGCTCGCGATCGATCGCGTCACGAAGCTCTTTCACGCCGACGCGGCGAACGTGCAGCCCCATTCCGGTGCACAGGCGAACCAGGCCGTGTTCATGGCGGCGCTGACGCCCGGCGACACGATCCTCGGCATGAGCCTGCCGCACGGCGGTCACCTCACGCACGGCTCGCCGGTCAACATGTCCGGCAAGTGGTTCAACGTCGTCGCGTACGGCCTCGACCCGCACACCGAGCTCATCGATTACACGCGAGCCGAGCAGCTTGCGCGCGAGCACAAGCCAAAGCTGATCATCGCCGGCGCATCCGCTTATTCGCGCGTCATCGACTGGAAGCGCTTCAGCACGATCGCCGACGACGTGGGTGCGAAGTTCATGGTCGACATGGCGCACTACGCCGGCCTGATCGCCGCGGGGCTCTATCCCAGTCCCGTTGGCGTCGCGGATTTCGTCACGAGTACCACGCACAAGACGCTGCGCGGCCCGCGCGGCGGCTTCATCCTGATGAAGGAGGAGTACGCGAAGGCGATCAACTCGGCGGTGTTCCCGGGACTGCAGGGCGGACCGTTGATGCACGTGATCGCCGCGAAGGCCGCCGCCTTCGGCGAGGCGATGACGCGCGAGTTCGCCGTGTACCAGGAGCGCGTGCTCGAGAATGCGCGCGTGCTCGCGAAGGTCCTCCAGGAGCGGGGCCTGCGGATCGTGTCGGGCGGCACCGATTGCCACATGTTCCTCGTCGATCTGCGCCCAAAGCAGCTGACCGGGCGCGATGCCGAAGCCGCGCTCGCGCGGGCGCACATCACCGTCAACAAGAACGCGATCCCGAACGACCCCGAGAAGCCGTTCGTCACGTCGGGCATTCGCATCGGCAGCCCGGCGGTGACCACGCGCGGCTTCGGCGAGATCGAGTGCGAGGAACTCGGGCACCTGATCGCCGACGTGCTCGATGCGCCCGAGGATCCTGCCGTGCTGACGCGCACGCTGAACAGCGTCGCCGCGCTCACGCGCCGGTTTCCGGTCTACCGGGCATGAAGTGCCCGTTCTGCGCAAGCGACGACACGCAGGTCATCGATTCGCGCGTTTCCGAGCCGGGCGATTCGATCCGGCGGCGCCGCAAGTGCACGGCATGCCAGAAGCGCTTCACCACGTACGAAACGGTCGAGTTGCGCCTGCCGCAGGTAGTGAAGACGAACGGCAACCGTGCCGACTTCGATACCGATCGCCTGCGCGTCGGCTTTGCCCGCGCGCTGCACAAGCGGCCGGTGCCCACCGAGTTCGTCGACGCGGCGATCGACCGCATCGTGTCGCGCGTGCTGTCGCAGGGCGAGCGCGAGATCGCGTCGCGGCAGCTCGGTGAAATGGTGATGGAGGAGCTCTACAAGCTCGACAAGGTCGCCTACATCCGCTTCGCCTCCGTGTACCGTTCGTTCCAGGACGTGTCCGATTTCCGCGATGCGCTGAAGGAAGTCGAAGCCGTGCGCCGGCCGCGAAAAGCCGCGCGCCGGCCGGCGTGACGCGCGCGTTGACCGCCGACGACCGCCGCCACATGGCGCGCGCGCTCGCGCTCGCCGAACGCGGGTTGTTTACGGCCACGCCCAATCCGCGCGTGGGCTGCGTGATCGTCAAGGATGGCGAGGTCGTCGGCGAAGGCTGGCATGCGCGTGCCGGAGAAGCGCACGCCGAAGTGGCGGCGCTTGCGGATGCGCGTGCCCGGCATCGCGACGTGCGCGGCGCGACGATGTACGTGACGCTGATGCCGTGCAATCGCCACGGCCGCACGCCGCCGTGCGTCGATGCGATCGTCGCCGCCGGCATCGGTCGCGTCATCGCGGCGATGCGCGATCCGAATCCCGTGCAGGACGAGGCGCAGGCGCGCTTGCGCGCCGCTGGGGTGACCGTCGACGTCGGCGTCGGCGAAGCCGAGGCGCGCGCGTTGAACGCGGGCTTCGTGTCGCGGATGTTGCGGGGGCGGCCGCACGTGCGCGTGAAGGTGGCGACGAGCCTCGATGGGCGGACCGCGCTCGCGAGCGGCGAGAGCCGGTGGATCACGAGCGCTGCGGCGCGTGCCGATGGTCATGCCTGGCGGGCGC
>JAICKU010000084.1 GCA_025927765.1 Burkholderiales bacterium | reverse complement strand
TTCGCACGGCGTCGAGCGCCGAGCCGATCTTCGGCAGCATGCCGCCGTGAATGGTGCCGTCGGCGAACAGCGCGTCGATCTCGCTCGCGGTGAGCCCGGTCAGCAGCCGGCCGCTGCGGTCGAGCACGCCGGTGGTGTTGGTCATCAGCACGAGCTTCTCGGCGCGCAGCGTCTCCGCGAGCTTGCCGGCGACGAGATCGGCATTGATGTTGTACGCCTCGCCTTCCGCGCCGACGCCGATCGGCGCGATCACGGGAATGAAGTCGCGCGAATCGAGCAGGCTGATGAGCTCCGGGTCGATGCGCGCGATCTCGCCGACCTGGCCGATGTCGATCAGCTCGCCCTTCACCGTCTCGCTTTCGAGCATCATCTTGCGCGCGCGGATGAATGCGCCGTCCTGCCCGGTGAGCCCGACCGCCTTGCCGCCCTGCTGGTTGATGAGGCTCACGATCTCCTGGTTGAGCTCGCCCAGCACCATCTCGACGACGTTCATCACCTTCTCGTCGGTGACGCGCATCCCCTGTCTGAACTCGCTCCGAATGCCCATCTTCGTCAGGAGCTCGCCGATCTGCGGACCGCCGCCGTGGACGATCACCGGATTCATGCCGACGAGCTTCAGCATCACCACGTCGCGCGCGAAGCCCGGCTTCAGCGCCGGCTCGGTCATCGCGTTGCCGCCGTATTTCACGACGATCGTGCGATCGTGGAAGCGCTGGATGTAGGGAAGCGCCTCCGCGAGGATCTGCGCCTTGACGGAGGCGGCGACGGCATCGATGGGCATGGGCGGGTGGTGGCGTCGAAGCGGCTGCCTGGCGATTCTAGCGCGAACGCAATCCGGCTTCGTCGCCGCGCCGGACGAGAGTGAGCGCTGACAAGGGCCCTGTGCCGCACACGCAACGGTTTGCTATTGTGCCGGCCATGTCGAGCTACCTGCCCGACGCCATCCCGCTCGCGGACGTCCGCCGCGCGCTCGTCACCAAGCTCCGCCACCACGGCGACGTCCTCCTCGCGTCGCCCGTATTCGCGACGCTCGCGCGCGCCGCGCCGCATATCGAGATCGACGCGCTCGTCTACCGCGAGACCGCGCCGATGCTCGCCAATCACCCGGCGATCGCGCGGATTCATACGATCGACCGCGCGGCGAAGCGCGAAGGCGTCGCCGCGCAGTTGCGAGCGGAGCGCGCGCTGCTCTCCGATTTGCGCGCGCGGCGCTACGACCTCCTGATCCACCTCACCGAGCATCCGCGCGGGCTGTCGCTCGCGCACCTGCTGCGCCCGCGCTTCGCCGTGACGCGCGAGCGTGCGCGGCCGTCCCCGCTTTGGCGCAGCGCGTTCACGCACTTCTACCGGCTGCCGCGACGCACGCCCCGGCACGCCGTCGATCAGAACCTCGACGCGCTGCGGCGGATCGGCGTGCAGCCGCGCATCGACGACAAGCGGCTCGTGCTGGTGCCGGGACCGGAGGCCGACGCGCGCGCCGACGCGCTGCTGCACGAGCACGGCATCCCGCCGTTCGCGTTCGTGCACGCTCATCCGGGGTCGCGCTGGCTCTTCAAATGCTGGACGCCGGCGCGCACGGCGGCGTTCTTCGACCGCATCGCCTCAGACGGCTTCCCGATCGTCGTGACGGGCGCGCCGGATCAGCTCGAACGCGACCTCGTCGCCGCGACGATCGGCGCGGCGGGGCGCGAAACGCGGGCGCAGATCGTCGATCTCACGGGCCATCTTTCGCTGCCCGAAGTGGCGGCGATCACGGCGCGCGCCCGCCTGTTCTTCGGCGTCGATTCGGCACCGATGCATATGGCGGCGGCGATGGGCACGCCGGCGCTCGCGCTCTTCGGCCCCTCCGGCGAGGACGAATGGGGGCCGTGGCAGGTCGCGCACCGCGTCGTCACGTCGCACGCGTTCCCGTGCCGTCCGTGCGGCATCGACGGCTGCGGCGGCGGCAAGGTGTCCGAATGCCTGACCACGCTCGCCGTCGACGACGTGTACGAAGCGTACCTGTCGCTGCTCGGCGAGACGCGCGGCGGCGCGGGGTTGCAGGACCGCGGCGCGGCTGAGGCCGGCACGGCGTTGCCGGTCGCGCCCCGCCTGCACGGCTGATGCGCCTCGCGGTCGTCCGCCAGCGCTACACGCCCTTCGGGGGTGCGGAGCGGTTCCTCGAAAGCGCGCTCGCGTCGCTGATCGCGCACGGCGTCGGCGTCACGCTCTATACGCGCGAGTGGCGCGGCGGCGGCCCGGACGGCGTGGAGGCGGCGATCGTCGACCCGTTCCACATCGGCGGGCTCTGGCGCGACGCCGGCTTCGCGCGCGGGGTGTGCAAGGCGCTCGCGACGTCGCACGCGGACCTCGTGCAGTCGCACGAGCGCCTCGCGTGCTGTGACGTGTTCCGCGCCGGCGACGGCGTGCACGCAACGTGGCTCGAGGAACGCATGCGCCATCTCGGCCCGCTGCGCCGGTTCGGCGTGCGCATCAATCCGCATCATCGCTACCGGATCGCGATGGAACGGCGGATGTTCGAAAGCGCGCGGCTGCGCGCCGTGATCTGCAATTCGCAGATGGTCAAGGACGACATCGTCGCACGCTTCGGCGTCGACGCAGCGAAGCTGCACGTGATCTACAACGCGGTCGCAACCGACGTGTTCTCACCGGCGCTTCGCTCGCATCGCCGGCACGTGCGGCTGCGCCACCGCATTCCCGAGCACGCGACGGTGTTCCTGCACGTGGGCTCGGGCTTCGAGCGCAAGGGCGTCGCAGCGTCGATCGATGCGCTCGCGAAGCTGCCGCCGCCCGCGCACCTTCTCGTCGTCGGGCGCGACAAGCACGCGGCACGCTACCAGGCGCGCGCCAAGGAGCGCGGCGTGGCGCGGCGCGTGACGTTCGCCGGACCGCAGGCCGATCCACGGCCCTACTATGGCGCGTCCGACGCGTTCGTGCTGCCGACGCTCTACGACCCCTGCCCGAACGCCGCGCTCGAGGCGATGGCCTGCGGCATGCCGATCGTGACGAGCACGCGCTCCGGCGCGGCGGAACTCGCCACGGCGCATGAGGCGGGATTCGTCGCACCCCCGGGCGATGCCGAGCAGCTGTCGGCGCACATGCGCCGATTGCAGGAGCGCGCGCTTCGCGCACGCCTCGGCACCCATGCGCGCGCGGCGGTGCTGCCGCTCACGCCGGCGGCGATGACCGCGCAGCTGATCGCGCTCTACCGGGATCTCCTCGACCGCGAGCTATACTTGGCGGTTCCGCCACGATGACCGGAATCAGCCTCTACCGCCGCCTCCTGCACTACGTGCGCCCGTACTGGTGGGCGTTCGGCATCGCCGTTGCCGGCATGGCGATCGTCGCCGCCGGCGACCTGATCATGGCGATGCTCGTGATCCCGATCGTGCGCAATTTCCAGAATCCGGATCCCGTGCGCTCGCAATGGCTGCCGCTCGCGGTGATCGGCGTGTTCGTGTTCCGCGGCATCGGCTCGTACGTCTCGGAATACGGGATGGCGTACACGGGCCTTCGCGTCGTGTTCGACCTGCGCCGCGCGCTCATCGACAAGCTGTTGCGGCTGCCCACGCCGTATTACGACGGGACGCCTTCGGGCGTGGTGCAGTCGAAGCTCACGTTCGACGCGCACCAGCTCGCCTCCGCCGCGTCCGGCACGATCACCACCGCGATCCGCAGCTCGCTCACGATCATCGCGAGCCTCGTGTGGCTGCTCTACATCAACTGGCGGCTCACGCTGATGACGTTCGTGATCCTGCCCATCGTCGCCGTCGTGATCCGCTACTTCAGCCGGCGGCTGCGGCGCATCGCGCGCGACGTGCAGACGCGCACCGGCGCGATGACGCACGTGCTCGAGGAGATGATCGTCGGGCACCGGATCGTGCGCGTGTTCGGCGGCGAGGCGTACGAGCGCGCACGCGCGGTGAAGGCAGCGAATGCATTGCGCACGTCGATGACCAAGCAGTCGTCGTCGTCTGCCGCAAGCTCGCCGATCTCGCAGATCCTCGCGGCCATCGCCGTCGGCGTCATCGTCTGGGTGGCGCTCGCGCAAAGCCAGACGGGCAAGCTCGACCTCGGCACGTTCGCCTCCTACGTCGTGGCGCTTTTGACGCTGCTCGAGCGGCTGAAGTCGCTGTCGGGCGTGAACGCGGCGATCCAGCGCGGCCTCGCAGCGTCGGAGAGCATCTTCGGGTTGCTCGACCGCGACGTCGAGCCCGACGAAGGCAGCGTCGTCATCGAGCGCGCGTCCGGGCAGTTGCGCTTCGACCGCATTTCGCTGCGTTATGCCGGTTCCGAGCGCGAGGCGCTGTCCGACGTGTCGTTCATCGTGCGGCCCGGCGAAACCGTCGCGCTCGTCGGCAGCTCGGGCAGCGGGAAGACGTCGCTCGTCAACCTCATTCCGCGCTTCTACGAGCCCACCGCGGGACGCCTCTTCGTCGACGGGCAGGACATCACGACGCTCACGCTCGCGAGCCTGCGCGCGCAGATCGCGCTCGTGTCGCAGGACGTGCTGCTGTTCGACGACACGATCGCGGCCAACATAGCGTACGGCGCGATGAGCGGTGCGCCCCGCGAGGCGATCGAGCGCGCCGCCGCCGCCGCGCACGCGCTCGAATTCATCCGTGCGCTGCCCCAGGGCTTCGACACACAGGTCGGCGAGAATGGCGTGCGCCTGTCCGGCGGCCAGCGGCAGCGCGTCGCCATCGCGCGCGCGATCCTCAAGGACGCGCCGATCCTGATCCTCGACGAGGCGACGTCGGCGCTCGATTCGGAATCGGAGCGGCAGGTGCAGGCGGCGCTCGACGCGCTGATGCAGGGCCGCACGACGATCGTGATCGCGCATCGGCTCTCGACCATCGAGCATGCGGATCGCATCGTCGTGCTCGAGCAGGGCAGCGTCGCCGAGGAAGGCACGCACGGCGCGCTGCTCGCCCGCGGCGGCGTCTACGCGAAGCTGCATCGGATGCAATTCACCGCTGCATCCCTTGCCGCCTGAACGCTCCAAGCTGTTCATCGCGCATACGGAAGCGTCGATGGGCTGGGGCGGGCAGGAGATCCGCACGCTCACCGAAGCGCAAGGGTTCCTCGCGCGCGGCCATCGTGTCGAGCTCTACGCCGCCGAAGGCGCGCGCATCGTCGACGGGGCCCCGCGCTTCGGCGTTCCGGTGCATGCGCTGCCGATCGGCCGCAAGCGGCTTGCGGGCGCGCGCGCACTGATCCGCGCCCTCGGGTCCTCGCCCGTCGACATCGTCAACGCGCACAGCTCGACCGACGCGTGGCTGTCGGCGCTCGCGTGCACGTGGCTCGCACGCACGCGCAAAGCGGCACCGGTGCTCGTGCGCACGCGCCACGTGTCGATTCCCGTGCCCAACGATGCGGCGACGAAGTGGTTGTACCGCAAGGCGACCGCGCGCGTCGTCACGACGGGCGACGCGCTGCGCCGGCAGCTGATCGACGACAACGGGCTCGACCCGGAGCGGGTCGACTCGGTGCCCACGGGCATCGATGGCTCGCGCTTCGGCGTGATCGCGCGCGATGCGGCGCGACGCGAGCTCGAGCTGCCGCGCGACGTCCCGCTCGTCGGCATCGTCGCGACGCTGCGCAGCTGGAAGGGACATCG
The DNA here is from genome assembly GCA_025927765.1 of Burkholderiales bacterium. Taxonomy (GTDB): domain Bacteria; phylum Pseudomonadota; class Gammaproteobacteria; order Burkholderiales; family Casimicrobiaceae; genus VBCG01. Next base: position 9,220 of record JAICKU010000084.1, on the reverse strand, counting down.
CTTTCTCGTCGACGCGGTCCCGCGGCTTCGCCACCGCGACGCGCGGCTCGTCATCGTCGGCGACGGACCGCAGCGCGCCGCGCTCGAAGCGCAGGTCGACACGTTGGCGTTGCGCGACCGCGTGCTGTTCGCCGGGCAGCGCCACGATGTCGCGCCATGGCTCGCGGCGCTCGACGTGTTCGTGCTGCCGTCCTACGCGAACGAGGGCGTACCGCAGGCATTGCTGCAGGCGATGTTCGCGCGCGTGCCGTGCGTGACGACCGACGCGGGTGCGATCGGCGAGATCGCACGCGACCGCGACACGGCCCGCGTCGTGCCGCGTGAGGACGCGCGAGCAATCTCGCGCGCGGTCGACGACTTGCTCGATGCGCGCGACGAAGGCCGAGCGATGGCCGAACGCGCATTCGCGTTCGTCGCATCGCGCTGCACGCTCGACACCATGCTCGACCGGATGGAGGCGGTGTTCCGGCGGGCGTTGCGCGAGCGTCGGCGATGAGCGGGAGTCGCTTCGCCGGACGCGTCGAGGTCGTCGCGCGTGCGTTCGCCGTGCGTCGGCGCGTGCGGCTGCGGCCGCGCGCGCCGCAGCGCATCCTGATCGCGCACCACCTGCTGCTCGGCGACACGCTGATGCTGACACCGCTCCTCGCGAAGCTCCGCGCGCAGCATCCGCACGCCGACGTCGCGATGACGGTGCCGCGGCCGTTCGCGCCGCTCTACGCCACGCGTCCGTACGGCGTGCGCGTGCTGCCGTTCGATCCGCGCGCGTCGCTGCGAACGCTCTTCGACGAGGACCCGTTCGACCTCGCCCTCGTGCCGGGCGACAATCGCTACGCGTGGCTCGCCGCCGCGATGCGCGCGCGTCACATCGTCGCGTTCGCGGGCGAATCGCTGCGCAAGAACTGGCCCGTCGACGAGTTCGTGCCCTATGGCGATGCGCCGGCGGCGTGGGGCGATCTCGTTGCGCACCTCGCCGACGGACCGGCGCCGCGCGCCTATCGCACCAGTGACTGGGCATCGCCCCCGTGCCACCCGTTCGAGCGGCCGCTCGCGCGCTACGTCGTGTTGCACGTCGGCGCCAGTTCGCCGCTCAAGCAGTGGTTGCCACAGCGCTGGTCCGCGCTCGCGGAGACGCTCGCTTCGCGCGGCGTCACCCCGGTGTGGTCCGCGGGCCCGGGCGAGGAGGCGCTGATCGCGGCGGTGGACCGCGAGCGTCGCTATCACGCGTATGCGGGCACGCTCGATCTCGCGCAACTGTGGCATCTTCTCAAACAGGCCGACCTGCTCGTCGCGCCCGATACCGGCATTGCCCATCTCGGACGCGTCGTCGGCGTGCCGTCGGTGGCGCTGTTCGGCCCCGGATCGGCCACGCTTTGCGGTGCCGGTGACTTCTGGCGCGAGGCGCGGTATCGCGCAGTGACCGTCGAACCGTTCCCATGTCGCGACCAGACGATCCTGTTCCGGCGCAACCTCGACTGGGTGCGGCGCTGCGGGCGAAGCGTCGACGCATGCCCCGCGCATCGCTGCATGCCGGCCATCGACGTCGCGAGGGTCGTCGCCGCCATCGACAGCCTTTTCACGCAGGAAAGAATCGCATGACGAACCCCTTCGATTCGATCGATGCGGCGACCATCGTCGCGTTCCACGACACGCAGGTCGCGCGGGGCGCCCGGGACGTTGCGAACGTGAGCGGCGAGCCGTGGACGTCGATCGCCGCGAATCATCGCTTCAATCATCTGTTGTGGGACGAGGAGGACCAGGCGCGCCGCACCGATGTGCCCGATGCGGCGATCGCCGCGAACAAGCGCGCGATCGACGGCTACAACCAGAAGCGCAACGACGCGATCGAGCGCATCGACGAAGCGTTGCTGACGCGCATCGCCGGCGTGACGGCGCACGACGGCGCGTGGCACAACTCGGAAACGGCCGGATCGATGGTCGACCGGCTGTCGATCCTCGCGCTCAAGATCCATCACATGCGCGTACAGACGCTGCGCACCGGCGCGGGTGCCGCGCACGTCGACGCCTGCCGCGAGAAGCTCGGGCGCCTGTCGCTGCAGCGCGACGACCTCGCACGCTGCTTCGACACGCTGCTCGCATGCGCCGCCGACGGCCGGGCGTTCTGGCGCGTCTATCGCCAGTTCAAGATGTACAACGATCCGACGCTGAATCCGTATCTCTACGGGCAAAAGTAGGCACACGCCGAAAGCAGGGTCGGACTCCACTTTCGGCGTGACCCTGCTTTCGGCGCCTACGTTCGCAGCAGCGGTGTCAGTGCCGCAAAGATCGCGTCGTCGTCGAGGTCCTCGACGCGTTTGGCGGCTTCGACATGACGTGCGCGCGGCCCGAGCGGCGCCCAGCGGGCAGCCGGCGACGAATCGGCCGGATCGGCGAAGAGGCCGAGCACGCCGCCGGGGCTGGCCGCCGCGAAATGCATGAGCCCCGAATCGGGAAAGATGCTCGTCGCCGCGTGGAACACGAGGCCGAGGGTTTCGCGGATCGGCCCGCGATAGGCGTGAAGGAACGGCAGTGCGCGTCCGACGACGCCGGCGGCGAGGACGTCGTCGCCGGGATACCCGGGCTCCGCCGTCGTGCCGGGCGTCCACACGAACACCGTCGCAAGAGCGTGCTCGCGCTGCAGCCGCGTCGCCCAACGCGCGACCTGATCCGCGGACGGACGCTTTTTCCCGCGGCGCGCGCCGACGCCGATCACGACGTATGCGCGCTCCGCCAACCCCCGTTCGGCCAGCCAGCGCCGTGCAAATGCATCGGCATCGACAGGCAACGCGAAGCGGGGCGCAACGACCTGCAGCGTCGAGGGCACCACCGCTGACCGCACGCCGGGATGCATTGCCGCGACCGGTGCGAGCAGCGCGCGCATGCGCTCGGTTTCGTGCCCGTGCGCCGGCGGCGGCAGCGGATCGGTGAGCCGCCGACCATAGCGCGCGGAATCGGCGGCGAACGCGACCACGCGCGAAGCGCCGCTCGCGATGGCGCGGCGGATGCCGCGATGCGACTCGTCGCCGCCCATCACGATCGCGAAGTCGTAATGCTCGCGCCGCAGCCTCCGCATCGTTCGCCATTGCGCGAACACCGACGCGATCCGCAACCGCCCGCCTTCGCGGGTGCGTGGATACATCCATGTGCGCGCGACGTCGTCGTTTCCGCCGATCACCCACGCGTTGTAGTCGTTCGCCAGCACGTGCACTTCGACGCCCGTGCAACGCGCGAGTGCCGCGATCAGCGGCGTGGTGAGCAGCAGGTCGCCGAGCTTGTCGCGCTTGACGAGCAGCACGCGCAGCGGCGCATGCGCGAGCGGCGATACGAAGCCGCGCGCACGGTCCGCGACCGCGGCGAGGTTAGAATCGCGCGTCGCGTCCGGCGCGGCAGTTGGCAAGGGAACCACGAAGAAGTCCCGCGCGCGGAATACGCCCGGCAGCCCGATGACCGATCATATCAACCGCTCGCTGCTCGCGTTCGCGGCGGCGTACCTGTTCCTGCTGCCGACCAACGGCGTCACGTTCCTGGTTTCGGTGACGTTCGTCGGCGGCGCCTTGCTCGCGCTCGCGTCCTACGCGATCGCGTGGCGCGATCCCGCGACGCGAGTGCCGTCGGCCGGCGCCCCGATCCTCGTCCCGCTCGTCGTGTGGGCGCTGTGGGCGTGCGCATCGCTCGCGTGGTCGGTCGATCTCCACTATTCCGAGGGACAGCTCGCGCGTGAAGTGATGGACAGCGTCGTCGCGATGTTCGTGTTCTACGTCGCCGCGCGCGATGCGACGTCGCTGCGCGTGCTGATGGGAGCTGCGCTCGCAAGCTTCACGTTCTTCGCGCTGCTCGCGATCGGCATGCTCGCCGTGAACGGGACGTGGGATTCGGGACGCTGGCATCACGGCGTCGGCGCATGGTCGACGTGGTCCGTGCTGATCGCGCCGTTCCTCTTCGCGCTCCTCGCGCCGAAGCCCGCCGGCTTCGGCGGCGGCGCGCGCCCGCTTGCGGTGGGTGTGATGCTGCTGGTGCTGCTCTTCGTCACGGTGCGCATGACCGACAACCGCGTCGCCTGGCTTGCGCTCGCTGCGGTGTTCGCGGTCGCGTCGCTGGTCGCGGTGCTGCGCTGGCCGCACACGTTCACGCGCACGCCGCGGCGCTGGCTCGCGCCGCTCGCGGTGCTGCTCGTCGTGCTGGGCCTCGCGTTCGCCGACGCGCTCGAGGAACGCGCCGCACTCGTACGCGAAGGTGGCGTCGCGCAGTCGCTCGAGCGCGATCCGCGGCTCGTGCTGTGGGAGTACGTGACCGAGCGCATCGCCGCCCGGCCGTTCCTGGGCTACGGCTTCGGCCGGCGCATCCTCGCAGGCGACCTGACCGCGGAAACCGGCAATCCGCTGCTTGCGCACGCGCACGACCTCTTCGCGAGCCAATGGCTGCAGACCGGACTCGTGGGAATGCTCGCATTCACGGCGTTCCTCGGCGCGATCGCATTTCGCTACGTCCGTTTCGTGCGCTCGCGCGACGACACGCTCGCATTCGTGGGTGTGGTCGGCGTCGCGCTCGTGATCGGCTTCGTCGCGAAGAACCTCACCGACGACTTCCTGTTCCGCAGCAATGCGAAGGAACTGTGGGCGATGACGTTCTTCCTGCTGGGCTACGGCGTGCGCCGCGAACGGATGCTTGCGCAATCCGAATGCGCGCTTGCGCGCGAGCGCGGCGGTACGCCTAGCGGCGACGCGTCGCCCGCAGCGGCACCGCAACCGTCTCGTCGCTCGTCCCAGCGGGAATCGGCTTGATCGGCGCGCCCGCCGGCGGCGCGTATTCGGGAATCCACGCGCGCATCCGCGCCCGCACCTCGGCGTCGTCGGCGACGCGATCGCGCTCGCACCACGCCACCATCTGCTTCACGGCGTCGCGATCGGCGGCACGCGCCTGTGCGATATGGAGCTTCGGGTGCCGCGTGGGCTTCGTCGCCTCTTCGGACGCGAGCGGCTCCTCGTAGAGCTTCTCGCCGGGGCGAAGCCCGGTGAACACGATCGGCACGTGATCGGGATTGACGCCGTACAGCCGGATCATGTCGCGCGCGAGATCGACGATGCGCACCGGGTCGCCCATGTCGAGCGTCAGGATCTCGCCGCCCTTCCCCTGCAACCCGGCTTGCAGCAGCAGCTGCGTCGCCTCCGACAGCGACATGAAGAAACGCGTGATGTCGGGATGCGTGACGGTGACGGGACCGCCGCGCGCGATCTGCTCGCTGAAGCGGGGAATCACGCTGCCGGCGCTGCCGAACACGTTGCCGAAGCGCACGATCACGAACTGCGTCGACGCGTCCTGCAGGCTCTGGCACACCTGCTCGGCGATGCGCTTCGTCGCGCCCATCACCGACGTCGGATTCACCGCCTTGTCGGTCGACACGAGCACCATTTTCTCGACCTTCGCGCGGACCGCAGCCGACGCGAGCACGTAGGTGCCGTACGCGTTGTTGCGCACCGCCTGCCAGCAGTTCGTCTCCTCCATCAGCGGCACGTGCTTGTAGGCCGCCGCATGGAAGATCACGTCGGGCTTCTCGCGCGCGAGCGTCTCCTCGACGAGCGACGCGTGCTTGACGTCGCCCACCACCGAGACGACGCCGAGCTGCGGGAACGCGTCGAAGAGCGCGGTCTTGATTTCGTAGAGCGCCGCTTCGGAAATGTCGAAAAGTACGAGGCGCGCGGGACGAAAGCGCGCGATCTGCCGGCACAGCTCGGCGCCGATCGACCCGCCGGCCCCCGTCACCATCACGACGCGGTTGCCGAGCCACTCGGCGATGCCGTCGTTGTCGAGCACGACGGGGTCGCGCCCGAGCAGGTCGTCGAGCTCGACGGTGCGCACCATCGTGAGCGGCGTGCGGCCGGTGATCAGGTCCTCGTAGGCGGGCACGGTGAGCGCTTCCACGTGCGCCGCGGCGCAAAGCTCCGCGACGCGCCGTCGCACCGCGTGGTTCGCGGACGGCAGCGCGATGATCACCTTGCGCACGCCGTACTTGCGCGTCCACAGGTCGAGCTCGTCGATGGGCCCGAGCACGCTGATGTTGCGCAGCAGCCGACCGTGCTTCGTCACGTCGTCGTCGAGCAGGCCCACCACGCGCCACTGGCGGCTGCGCGCCATCTCCTCGGTGAGCCGTGCGCCCGCCTCGCCGGCGCCGACGACGAGCACCGGCTCACCGAGTGCGGCGAGCGGGCTGTAGAGGCGATGCTCCTTCCACAGCCGGTACGCGAAGCGCGAGCCGGCCATCAGGAAGACGAGCACGATCGGATAGAAGAACATGACGCTGCGCGGCACGAGTGCCTGCAAGCGCAGCATCACGAGCACGAGCGGGATCAGGATGGCGCCGAGGCCCGCGGCGAGCACGATGCGCTGCAGGTCGGACAGGCTCGCGAAGCGCCAGAGCCCGCGGTAGAGCCCGAGCGACAGAAAGATCGACGCCTGCATCGGGACGACCCATGCCAGCGTCGACCACATGTCGGTGATGAACGGCTCGCGCAACTCGAGGTTGAAGCGCAGCCAGTAGATGCCGACCCACGCGACGCCGGCCATGCACACGTCGTGCAGGAAAGCGAGCGACGCGCGCCAGTTCACGCGGGGGATCATCCGATCAACCCATGTTGGTCTTCTTGTGCCAATGATAATCAATCCGGCCGAACACGATCGCGAGCGCCGCGAGCCACGCCGCGAGCGCCGCCCAGCCGGCATCGGGCGCGGCGACGAGGCAGGTGACGGCGGTGGCGGCGGCGCCGGCCATCAGCGGGACGTAGACGCGCAGCGTGCCGGCGTGACCCGCGCCCGACTGCGCGAGGCGCTGGTAGTAGTGCGAGCGATGCCCTTCCCACCAGCGCTCGCGGCGAAGCATGCGCCGGGCGAGCGTGATCGACGCGTCGGCAACGAACGGCAGGAACACGAGCAGCGGAAACCACGCCGGCCAGAAGCGCTGCACGACCCCGGCGGCGCCGAAGGCGCTGGCGAGAAAGCCGAGCGGCACCGCACCGACGTCGCCGAGGAACATGCGGGCCGGCGGACGATTGACGGCCAGGAACGGCAACAGCGCCGCCGCGAGCGCGAACAGCGGCACGGCGGCACGGCCGTGGCCGGCCGCGAGTGCGCCGGCACCGAACCCGACGAAGCCGATGGCGCCCATCGACGCAGCGAGGCCGTCGCTGCCGTCCATGAAGTTGTACAGGTTCGACGCCCACGCGATCGTGAACATGATCGCAACGAATTCCACTGACGCAACGAGCACGCCGGCGCCCGCCGCGCCGACGAGCGCCGCCGCCACCCAGGCTGCGGCGAGGCCCTGCACGGCGAGGCGCGCGACGATGCCGACGTCGCGCACGTCGTCGCGGGCCGAGATCGCGGCGAGCGCGAGCCACGGCGGCAGCCAGCCGGCGAGTCCGTGGGGAAAGGCCGGCGGGACGAGGATCGCCGCGGGCAGGAATCCCAGCCAGACCGCGTAGCCCCCGGCGCGAGGCACCGGCACCGCGTGCAGCGAGCGCGCGTTCGGCACGTCCGGCGGCAGCGACTTCGCGCGCGACCGCAGGAACAGCACCCCGGCGGCGGCGAGGACCAGCGCGAGCGCGACCGCGGCGGGCCCGGCGCCGCTCATCGGCCTGCCCGGCTCCGCGTTGCGCCTCCGCGCACCGCGGACGGTTCGCGCCTGGGGCAGCCGGCCCCGCGCGCGCAAAGCCGCGCGGATTCGCGTCGATTCATCGTCGGAAGGGTCGTTTAGAAGCAGCGATCGGCGAGCCGGCGGCCGGCCCGCGCCGAGTTATCACGGAAAAACGGGGCGTTCATGCACCCGATCGGCGAAACGGCGGTGGCCGATGGGATTTCCCCTTGCGTTTCATGATTTTAGAACACGGCGCGCCGTCATGCCGCGAAATGCCGTCCCACGCGCCTTGTTGCTTCGGCACAACAGGCGGACAGAGTGACGAAGCGCGGCACCCTCTTGCCTTGCCTCAGCGTTCGGCCGTTTGGCACAATGGGTCGCAACTTCTCGAAAGAGTTGAGAAGGTTCCGATGGCAGGCGCAAAAAGTCGTTTCCTTGCCAAATTTATCCGTTAGAGGAGAGACTCAATGAAAAAGAAGCTCGTAGCTGTCGCCGTCGCGGGCGTTCTCGCCGTACCGCTGGCTGCGGAAGCGCAGACTGCAAACGTCACGCTGTACGGCCGGCTGAACGTCGACCTGGAATTCGTCAGCGGTCGCCAGCCCGACGGCTCGAACCCGCGCGTCAGCCGCCTCAGCTCGAACTCGTCACGTTTCGGCCTTCGCGGCACGGAATCGCTGGGCGGTGGCCTGTCGGCGATTTTCCAGATCGAGTCGAGCATCAACGGCGACACGAACAGCGGCAACCTCGGCGGACGCGAAACGTTCGTGGGCTTCCAGGGCAGCTGGGGTACGTTCAAGATGGGTCAGTTCCTGATGCCGCTTGACGACATGCACCCGATCTTCGGCAACGTGCCCACGTACACGACGTCGATCCTGTCGACGGCCGACCTGTGGGCGCAAGGCACGCTGTCGAAGTCGGCCGGCGGCTTCGATGCCCGCCTCGGCAACTCGCTGCGCTACGACTCGCCGTCGTTCAACGGCCTGACGTTCAGCGGCCAGGTCGCGCTGCGTGACGGCTCGGGTGCCACGGGCGCGAACACCGGCGATCACGAGTCCGAACTGCGTCACGCGTACTCGCTCGGCGGCAACGCGATCTACAACAACGGCCCGATCCAGGTCGGCGTCGCGTTCGAAACGAACCAGAAGGTCCGCGGTCCCGACCTGAACGACTACGACATCACGCTGACCGGCGGCTACAACTTCGGCGTCGTCCGTCCCGCACTGGTGTACGAGCGCCTCAAGTACGACACCCCGACCGGGGATCTGAAGCGCGACCTGTGGGGCATCAGCGCCACGATGCCGATGGGTCCTGGCACGTGGTACGCGTTCTTCGGCCGCGCCGGCAACGGCAAGGGCAGCGCGGCGGACGGCACGCGCGTCGGCGGCCTCGCCAAGGGTTCGGACACCTCGTCGAACCAGTGGGAAATCAGCTACACGTATCCGTTCAGCAAGCGCACGTCGGTGTACGCCGGCTACGTGAAGCTCGACAACAAGGCCAACGCGTCGTACACGTTCAACATCAACGCGTACCCGATCGCGGTCGGCGGCAAGCCGGACGGCATCGTGCTCGGCATGATCCACCTGTTCTAAGCGGTTC
>JAICKU010000069.1 GCA_025927765.1 Burkholderiales bacterium | reverse complement strand
GTCGCGCACGACCTCCATCTCGAACTCTTTCCAGCCGAGCAGCGACTCCTCGATCAAAAGCTCGTGCGTCGGCGACAGGTCGAGCCCGCGCTTGCACATGTCGACGAACTCGTCCTTGTTGTACGCGATGCCGCCGCCCGTGCCGCCGAGCGTGAACGACGGGCGGATGACGGCGGGAAAGCCGATCTGCGACTGCACTTCGAGCGCCTGCTCGAGGTTGTGCGCTATCCCTGAGCGCGCCGAGCCGAGGCCGATGCGCGTCATCGCCGCCTTGAACTTCTCGCGATCCTCGGCCTTGTCGATCGCCTTCTTCGACGCGCCGATCAGTTCGACGTCGTACTTCGTGAGGATGCCTTCGCGCGCGAGGTCGAGCGCGCAGTTGAGCGCCGTCTGTCCGCCCATCGTGGGAAGAAGCGCATCGGGCCGTTCGCGCTCGATGATGCTCGCGACCATCTGCCAGGTGATCGGCTCGATGTAGGTGACGTGGGCCATCTCGGGATCCGTCATGATCGTCGCCGGGTTCGAGTTGACGAGGATCACGCGATAGCCTTCCTCGCGCAGCGCCTTGCACGCCTGCGCGCCGGAGTAGTCGAACTCGCAGGCCTGGCCGATGACGATCGGGCCGGCGCCGATGATGAGAATCGACTTGATGTCCGTTCGCTTCGGCATCGTTACCTCTTTTCCATCATCTTCACGAAGCGGTCGAACAGGTAGCCCAGGTCGTGCGGCCCCGGGCTCGCCTCCGGATGCCCCTGAAAGCTGAACGCGGGCCTGTCGGTGAGCGCGATGCCCTGCAGGCTGCCGTCGAACAGCGACACGTGCGTGACGCGCACGTTCGCGGGCAGCGTCGCGGCGTCGACGGCGAAGCCATGGTTCTGGCTCGTGATCAGCACCTGCCCCGTGTCCTTGTCGAGCACCGGATGGTTTGCGCCGTGATGGCCGAACTTCATCTTCACCGTGCGCGCACCGGTCGCAAGGCCGAGGAGCTGGTGGCCGAGGCAGATCCCGAATGTGGGGATGCCGCGATCGACGAATTCGCGAATCGCGTCGATCGCGTAATCACACGGCTCGGGGTCGCCGGGACCGTTCGACAGGAAGATGCCATCGGGCTTCAGCGCAAGCGCTTCGGCAGCGCTCGTGTTCGCCGGTACGACCGTGAGCCGGCAGCCGCGCTGTGCGAGCAGGCGCAGGATGTTGTGCTTCGCACCGAAGTCGTACGCGACGACGTGGAACTTCGGCTCGCGCACCGGCTGGTAGCCGGCCTCGCGCGTCCACGGCCCGCTGTTCCATTCGTACGACGATGCGCAGGTCACGACCTTCGCGAGGTCGAGGCCCGTCATTTGCGGCGCGGCGCGCGCGTGCGCGAGCGCCGTTTCCGCATCTCGCTCGGCCAGCGTTTCGGCGGCGACGATGCAGCCGTTCTGCGCGCCGCGCTCGCGCAGGATGCGCGTCAGCTTGCGCGTGTCGACGTCGGCGATCGCGACGACGTTTGCATCGCGCAGGTAGTGCGACAGGTTGTCCGCGCGGCGCCAGTTCGACGCGAGTCGCGGCAGGTCGCGGATCACGAGGCCGGCGGCGAACACGCGGCGCGATTCGACGTCCTCGGTGTTGACGCCGACGTTGCCGATGTGCGGATAGGTGAGCGTGACGATCTGGCCCGCATACGACGGATCGGTCAGGATCTCCTGATACCCGGTCATCGCGGTGTTGAACACGACTTCGCCCGTCGTGACGCCGCATGCGCCGATCGAGCGTCCGCGCAGGATCGTGCCGTCGGCGAGTGCGAGCAGCGCCGGCGCGCGCGCAGCAAAGAGCGGCGGCGTCGAGGGAGCCGGGGTGGCGTCTGCGTTCATGGACGGTCGATCGCGAAGGCGTGCGTTGCGCGCGCCGGACATGGAAACGGGGAAGGTGCCGTGGCCTTCCCCGCTCCGAAGCCTGTCAATTCTACCGGATCGGCGACCCGGAAGCAAACCGCCGCCTGTGGACGACTACCCGTTGCCGCTGCGTTGCGCGTCGCGGATGTCCAGCACGTCGGTCATGTCGAACAGTCCCGGCGCGCCGTTGCGCCGCCGCTGCGCGACATACGCAGCTGCCCGTAGCGCTCCCGCCGCGAAGTTGCGGCGCGACGTCGCGCGATGCGATAGCTCGAGGCGCTCGCCGCTGCCGGCGAATACGACGGTATGCTCGCCGACGACGTCGCCGCCGCGCAGCGTGGCGAAGCCAATTGCGCCCGCGGGTCTTGGCCCGGTCACGCCTTCGCGCGCATACACCGCGTGATCGCGCAAGGCGACGTGCGCGCCTTCCGCCGCCGCTTCGCCGAGCATCAGCGCGGTGCCCGAGGGCGCGTCGACCTTGTGCCGGTGATGCATCTCGACGATCTCGATGTCGAACGCGGGCCCGAGCAGCGCCGCGGCGTCGCGCACGAGTTTCGCGAGCACGTTCACGCCCACGCTCATGTTCGCGGCGAACACGATGGGGACCGTACGCGCGGCGTCGGCGATCATCGCCTTGCCGGCATCGTCGAAGCCCGTGGTGCCGATCACCATGCCGATGCCGGCCTCGACGCACGCGTCGATATGCGCGAGCGTGCCCGCCGCGCGCGTGAAGTCGATCAGCACGTCGGCGTGGCGCAGCGCCGCGGCAACGTCCGATTGCACTTCGACGCCGGTGTGCCGGCCCACGCGCGCCCCGGCATCGCTGCCGATCGCGTCGCTGCCCGGGACGTCGAGCGCAGCGGCGAGCGCGAATTGAAAATCGTCGAGCGTGGCTTCGATCAGCGCCTGGCCCATGCGGCCTCCGGCGCCGGCGATGGCAACGCGCACCCTCGGATTGCCGGCTTCGGTTGGCGCCGTCGACATGTTCAGCTCGCCCGCTACTTGCGGAACACGTCCAGCATGCGGTCCCAGAAGCCCTTGTCCTCGTCGGTGGCGCTCGACGGCAACGCCTTCGCGCTGGCCGAGCGATTGAGGTCAACCACCGACGCCGGCAGCTCGTCGCCTTCCCAGCGCGTCAGCTTGCCGTCGTCGAAGTACGCGGTGAACTTTCGATGCTCGACCACGTGGCCCTGCTGCGTGTACTCGTACACGTAGTCCCAGCGATCCTTGCGAAACGGCGACTCGACGAGCGGCGTGCCGAGGATCTGCTTGACCTGCGTCTCGGTCATGCCGGTCTTCAGCTTGTCCACCATGTCCTGCGACAGGTAGTTGCCCTGGTTGATGTCGATCTTGTAGACGCCGAGCGAGCGCCACGACGGCACATAGCGATCGAAGGTGGCACAGCCGGCGAGGGCGAGTGCGGCGAGCGCGAGCGGCGCAACGCGGAGTGCGGCTCGCGCCGCGGCGCGCGTCGTCGATAGGAACACGATGGGAATCATTGAGGCAAATGGCTATTATAGGGGCAGCGATGACACAGCCGCACGACCTCAAGAGCGCGGGCCTGAAGGCCACCGTCCCCCGCCTCAAGATCATCCACCTGTTCGAGACGTCGAAGGTCCGCCACCTGACGGCCGAGGACGTCTACAAGCTGCTGCTTGCCGACGGGCTCGACATCGGCCTCGCCACCGTCTACCGCGTGCTGACGCAGTTCGAGCAGGCGGGGCTTCTCGTGCGTCATCACTTCGAATCGGGCAAGGCGGTGTTCGAGCTGAACGAGGGGAAGCATCACGATCACCTCGTGTGCATGCAGTGCGGGCGCGTCGAGGAGTTCTACGATCCCGAGATCGAGAAGCGGCAGGCGAAGGTCGCGAAGGAGCGCGGCTTCACCATCAGCGAGCACGCGCTCTACCTCTACGCCGACTGCACGAAGCCCAACTGCCCGCACCGGCACGGCGAATAGGCCGGCCAGCCACGCCGATCAGTCCTCGGAATCGGCGAGCACGTCGACGGGCATCGGCGCTTCACGGCGGTTGAAATCGGCGAGGCGGAATCCGAGCAGGAACAGCACGCCGAAATAGGTGAGCGCGCCCGCCACCACGACGAGCGCAAGGTGCGACACCTTGCCGACGACGCCTGCGGCCAGCCACGTCGCGTCCGCGCCGCGCAGCAGCGTGATCACGATCGCGAGCGCGGCCGACGCGACGCACACCTTCGCGAAGAACGCGAGCCATCCCTGCCGCGGCCGATAGAAGCGCTTGCGCAGCAACAGCCACAGCAACAGCGACGCGTTGCATATGGCGCCGAGGCTGGTGGCGAGCGTCAGGCCCGCATGCTCGAGGCCTGCCGGCCACGCGAGGATCACTGCGAGCGTCTGCGTGACGATCACCGTGAAGAACGCGATCTTGACCGGCGTCTTCATCGCCTGCCGCGCGTAGAAGCCCGGCGCCAGGATCTTCACCAGCACGATCCCCGGCAGGCCGACGGCATAGCCGAGGAGTGCTGCACGCGTCTCGATCACGTCGGTCACGCTGAAGCGTCCGTACTGATAGAGCGTCGACACGAGCGGCAAGGCGAGGATCGCGAGCGCGATCGCCGACGGCAGCGCGAGCAGCAGCGCGAGCCGAAGGCCCCAGTCGAGCAACGCGGAGTACTCCTCGTGATCCGCGTCGCTGTAATGCTGCGCGAGCGACGGCAGCAGCACCGTGCCGAGCGCGACGCCAAGCAGCGCGCTCGGAAATTCCATCAGGCGATCCGCGTACGTGATCCACGAGATGCGGCCGTTGCCGAGGAGTGCCGCGAGCTGCGTGTTGATGAGCGCCGAAATCTGCGCCGCCGACACGCCGATCACCGCCGGGCCCATCGCGCGCAGGATGCGGCGCACGCCTTCGTCGCGCCAGTCGAACGACGGCTTCGGCAGCATGCCGATCGAAAGCAGCGGGCGGATCTGCAGCGCGAGCTGCGCGAGGCCGCCGATCGCCACCCCCCACGCGAGCGCGACGATCGGCGGATTCACGTAGCGCGCAAGGAAGATCGCCCCGAAGATGATCGACAGGTTGAGCAGCACCGGCGTGAACGCCGGGATCGCGAAGCGGCGAAACACGTTCAGCACGCCGCCGGCGAGCGAGACGAGCGAGACGAACAGGATGTACGGAAAGCAGATGCGGATCATCTGCGCCGTGAGGTTCACCTTGCCCGGCGTCTCGGCGAAGCCGCCCGCGAGCACGTACACGAGCCATGGCGCGGCGAGCGATCCGGCGACCGACACGACGATCAGGACGACCGCGAGGAGCGTCGAGACGTCGCCCACCAGCTTGCGGGTGGCGGCGTGGCCGCGCTTGCGCCGGTATTCGGCGAGGATCGGGACGAACGCCTGAGAGAACGCGCCTTCGCCGAAGAGGCGCCGCAACAGGTTGGGCAGGCGGAACGCGGCCTCGAACGCGTCCATCTGGAGGCCGGCGCCGAAGAACGTCGCCTTGAGCGTTTCGCGCAGAAGCCCGGTGATGCGCGACAGGAGCGTCATGCCGCTCACCGTCGTCAACGTGCGAAGAAGATTCAATTCGGGAACACCGCGAAACGCCTTGCCCGCAATGCAAAAATCGCGTATTATGCCCGGTCTTTCGCGGCTGCCATGGCTTTCGACACGAAAGCGATCACACGGTAAGGCGCCGCCCAATCACGAGTGCGGCATCGATGGCGATGCCGCCGATGCTTCGAGGATCGAGAGATGGCGAATACCGCCCAGGCGCGCAAGCGTGCGCGGCAGGCAGAAACGACGCGGCAGCGCAACGCCAGTCAGAAGTCGGCGCTTCGCACCGCCGTGAAGAAGGTCAAGAAGGCGATCGCCAGCGGCGACAAGTCCGCCGCGGCGGAGGTGTATCGGCAATCGCAGGCGGTCATCGACCGCGTGGCCGATAAGCGCATCGTGCACAAGAACCTGGCTTCACGCACGAAGTCGCGTCTCGTGCAGGCGATCAAGGCGCTCGCCTAGCGCGTCGCGAAAGCCACTTGCCGACAGGGCGTCCCTCGGGACGCCTTGTTCGTTTTGGACGCGAGCAATTGTGGTGTGCAATGCGCGAAGCTGCGCGCGCTCAGACGGGCTCCTGTGGCTCGGCGCGCATCCGTGCGTGGGGCTCGGTGAGCAACTCGGGCGCGCGCAGCGCGTCGTCGACGTAATCGATCCGGAGATCGTTGTCGTGGGCGAAGTTGCGGAAGAACTGGAACAGCCGCGGCTCCAGCGCCTCCAGCGCGCGCCCCACGATCACCGCCTTCACCCCGCGCACGTTGACCGGGCACACGAGCGGCGAGTACATGAGCTTCTGGTCGGGGCCGAACGCCGACGTGAGGCCCGCAAGCCGCTCGGCCCAGTCGCCGGGGCGGAAGCTCCGCGCGGCATTCGTCACGCCCCACAGCACGAGATCGCCGGTGGACGACTCCATGGCGACGGACGATAGCACCGCCGCCGAGCCCGCGGCACGCGCGGTGTGGGATGCGCACTTCCGTGCGCCCGAAGCCGGCGTGGCCCGCGCCCGCGCGATGCACGCCACGGCCACCGACCCGGGCGAGCGCGGGTGGCTCGCGCTGACGCTCGCGTTCGACGCGCTGTTCTTCGCGTCGCAGCCGGCCGTCGCACAGCCGCTGCTCGACGATGCACGCGCAAGCTTCACTCGTGCGGGCGACCGCCGCGGCGAGTTGCTCTGCGACATCGGATTGGCGCGCATCGCCATCAACGAAGGCGCGCCGATCGCGGCACGCGAGCGCCTCTGCGCACTCGAAGCCGGAGTGCGGCGCACGCTGTCGCCGCAGGACCTGTTCTGGTTTCTCGTCGTGATGGCCGCGGCCCACTTCTTCGCCGACGCGTTCGACGAGGCGATTCGCGACCTGTACGAAGCGCTCGACGTGCTGCGCACCGTCGACGCGCGTGCGAAGCTGCCGGCGATCATGTCGAACCTCGCCGCGGCACTGGTCGCAGTCGGCGGCTACGCGCCCGCCGCCGAGCTTGCATCGGCGGCGCTCGCGGCACTTGCCGACGGCCATCCGCAACTGGTGCTGTTCGCGCGCGCCAATCTCGCCGAAGCGCTGGCGGGCCTCGGCGAATACGCGCGTGCGGCCGAAGTCGTCGATGCGATGCTCGTCGACGCGGCAGCCGCGTCGCGCACGCCGGAGCAAAACCATTGGTTCGCGATCGCGGCGGAGGTTTACGCGCACGAGGGCCGTGGCGACGACGCGCGCCGCGTGGCGCGCGCGGCGCGCGAGGTGCACGACGCGTTTCCCGCCGGCTACAACGACGTGCACGCGCTGTGGGCGGAGGCGGTGGTCGCCGATGCGCGCGACGGCGACGACGCGCTCGAAATGCTCGAAGCGGCCGCGGACGCGGCCGCACGCCACCGCTATCCGGCCGTGCTGTGCAAGGCGCTCGCGCGCCTCGCCGAGCGTCACGCGGCGCGGAGTGATTTCGAGCGCGCGTATCAAGCATCGCGGCGCCTGCTCGACGCGCAGTCGTCGCGCCTTTCGCATCGCGCGAGCGCGCGCTATGTGCAACTGCGCCACGAGTACGAGTTGCGCCATGTGCGCAGCGAGCGCGATCGCGAGCTCGAGAAGCGCCGAGAGACGGAGGCGATGAATGCCGAGCTCGCGCGTCTCAACGCCGACCTGCAGCACAAGATGATCCAGATCGAGGCGCTGCAGGCGCAGCTCGCGGTCGAAGTGCTGCACGATCCGCTGACGCAGCTCTTCAACCGGCGCTATCTCGACTCCGTCGTGCCGGGGCTCCTCGGTTCCGCGGAACGGCGCGGCAGCGCGCTGTCGCTCGCGCTCGTCGACCTCGATCATTTCAAGCTCGTCAACGACCGCTACGGCCACTCGGCCGGCGACGCGGTGCTGCGGGAGATGGGTCGCGTGCTGCCGATGGCGCTGCGCCCGGCGGACATCGTGTGTCGCTACGGCGGCGAGGAGTTCTGCCTCGTGCTGCCCGACGCGGACGCTGCCGGCGCGCAAAAGGTGCTCGCCAGTCTCGCGGCGCGGCTTCGCGACCTTCGCGTGGCGTGGAACGGACAAGCGCTCGGCGGCTTCACGTTCTCGGCCGGCGTCGCCATGTACGGCACGCACGGTACCACGCTTGGCGATCTGCTCGCGGCCGCGGACCGCGCACTGTACGAAGCGAAGGACGCGGGCCGCAACCGCGTCCTTGTGGCGCAGGCGACGTGAACGCCCTGCGCGTCGCGCAACGCCGCCGGCGTCGTCGCGAACGGCATGCGTGCTAGACTTTTCGATTTGCACGGCCCGTCGACGACCATGTCGATGCCCGCTACACCGCCCCGCCATTTCCTCCAGTTTCGCGACTTCTCGCGCGAGGAATTCGACTACCTGTTCGCGCGTACGCGCTGGATCAAGGACCGCTTCAAGCGCTACGAGCTCTACCAGCCGCTGCGCGACCGCACGCTCGCGATGGTGTTCGAGAAGGCGTCGACGCGCACGCGCGTGTCGTTCGAGGCGGGCATGAACCAGCTCGGCGGCATCGCGATCAACCTGACGCGCGGCGATACGCAACTGTCGCGTGGCGAGCCCATCGAGGACGTCGCGCGCGTCGTCTCGCGCATGGTCGACGTGGTGATGATCCGCACGTTCGAGCAGGCGATCATCGAGCGCTTCGCCGCATATTCGAACGTGCCCGTGATCAACGGCCTCACCAACGAATATCATCCCTGCCAGGTGCTCGCCGACCTCTACACGTACGTCGAGCATCGGGCCGCCATCGACGGCAAGACCGTCGCGTGGATCGGCGATTCGAACAACATGTGCGCGACGTGGCTGCAGGCGGCGCCGATCTTCGGTTTTCGCCTGCACGTGTCGTCGCCGCCAGGCTACGAACCGGCCGCCGACATGCGCGCCCGCGAGCACTGCGTGGTGTTCGACGATCCCGAAGCGGCGTGCGAAGGCGCCGACCTCGTGACCACCGACGTGTGGACGAGCATGGGCTTCGAGGCCGAGAACGAGGAACGCCGGCGCGCGTTCGAGCACTGGCAGGTCGACGCGTCGATGATGCGCCGAGCGAAACCCGACGCGCTCTTCATGCACTGCCTGCCCGCGCATCGCGGCGAGGAAGTGGCCGCCGAAGTGATCGATGGTCCGCAGAGCGTCGTGTGGAACGAGGCCGAGAATCGCCTGCACACGCAAAAGGCGCTGCTCGAATACCTCGCCTGCGGGCGCGTCGGCTAAACAGGGTCAGGCTCCAAATTCGGCACCGAATTGGAATCCGACCCTGATTAGCCCTACCCGTATTTCGGTCCTTGGAGCACCCATGCTGAAACGTTTCGCCCTCGCCGTCCTCGCTCTTGCAACGGCGCCGCTCGCGCTCGCGCAGAACTGGCCCGAGCATCCGATCCACTTCGTGATGACCGCGCCGGCGGGAAGCTCGATCGACACGCTTGGTCGCGTGATCGCCGACAAGCTGAAGGACCGCCTTGGGCAGCCCGTGATCGTCGAGAACAAGCCCGCCGCGGGCGGCACGGTCGCGACCGCCGACGTCGCGCACGCGGCGCCCGACGGCTACACGATGGTGCTCGCGTATCCGGGCCCGCTGTCCGCCACGCCGCTGATGCGCAAGGTGCCGTACGACGTGCAGAAGGACCTGGCACCCGTGATCGAGACGTCGAACCAGCCGAACGTGCTCGCGATCAATGCAAGCCTGCCGGTCAGGACGTTCCAGGAGCTGGTCGCGTACGTCAAGGCGCGCCCGGGCAAGCTCAACTATGCCTCGGTCGGCAACGGCAGCTCGTCGCACCTCGGCATGGAACTTCTGAAGTCGATGACCGGCATGGACATCGTGCACGTGCCGTTCAACGGCTCGCCGCCCGCCGTCAAGTCGACGGTGCAGGACGAGACGCAGATGCTGTTCGCCGTGATGCAGCCGCTGCAGGCGCAGATCGAAGCGGGCAAGTTGCGCGCGCTCGCGGTCACCACGCCGAAACGCTTCCCGCTGTTGCCCGACCTGCCGGCGATCGCGGAAAGCGGCGTGCCGGGCTTCGAGGTGAACGCGTGGAACGGCGTGCTCGTCCCTGCGAAGACGCCGCCCGCGATCGTCGAGCGCCTGAATCGCGAGATCAACGCGGTGCTCGCCATGCCCGACGTGCGCGAGAAGCTCAATGCGCAGGGCTTCGAGCTCGTCGGCGGCACGCCCGAGGCGTTCGGCAAGCTCATTGCCGACGACACGGCGCGCTGGGCGCCGGTCATCAAGAAGCTCGGCCTGAAGATCGACTAACGCTTCGCTTCGTCGTCGTCGGCGAGCTTCGGCAGCAACGCGTCGCTCGCGGACTGCAGCACCCCCGCGCGCGTGTAGATCATCAGCTTGTCGCGCGTGTCGGTGATGTCGAGGTTGCGCATCGTGAGCTGCCCGATGCGATCCTGCGGCGAGAACGCCGACTGCTCCTTTTCCATCGTCAGCCGCTCGGGCTTGTAGGTGAGGTTCGGGCTCGACGTGTCGAGGATCGAGTAGTCGTTGCCGCGGCGCAGCTCGAGCGTCACGTCGCCCGTCACCGCGCGGGCCACCCAGCGCTGCGCCGTCTCGCGCAGCATCATCGCCTGCGGGTCGAACCAGCGGCCCTGATACAGCAGCCGGCCGAGCCGGCGGCCGTTGTCGCGGTACTGCTCGATCGTGTCCTCGTTGTGGATGCCGGTGACGAGACGCTCGTAAGCGATGAAGAGCAGCGCCATGCCGGGCGCTTCGTAGATGCCGCGGCTCTTCGCCTCGATGATGCGGTTTTCGATCTGGTCGCTCGTGCCGAGCCCATGCCGTCCGCCGATTGCGTTCGCCTCGAGCAGCAGCGCGACCGGATCGTCGAATTCGACGCCGTTCAGCGCCACCGGACGGCCTTCCTCGAAGCGCACCGTCACGCGTTCGCGCGCGACCGGGACGTCGTCGCGCCAGGACGCGACGCCCATGATCGGCTCGACGATCGTGATGCCCTTGTCGAGGAATTCGAGGTCCTTGGCCTCGTGCGTGGCGCCGAGCAGGTTCGAGTCGGTCGAGTACGCCTTCTCGGCGCTCATCTTGTAGTCGAAGCCCGCATTCGCGAGATAGGCGGACATTTCGCGCCGGCCGCCGAGTTCGTCGATGAAGCGCGCGTCGAGCCACGGCTTGTAGATCTTGAGGCTCGGATTCGCGAGCAGGCCGTAGCGGTAGAAGCGCTCGATGTCGTTGCCCTTGAACGTGCTGCCGTCGCCCCAGATGTGCACGTCGTCCTCGCGCATCGCGACGACGAGCATCGTGCCCGTCACCGCGCGGCCGAGCGGCGTGGTGTTGAAGTAGGTGTTGCCGGCGGTGGAGATGTGGAAGGCGCCGGCCTGCAGCGCGGCAATGCCTTCGGCGACGAGCGCGGCGCGGCAATCGACGAGGCGCGCCCCTTCCGCGCCGTACGCCTTCGCGCGCCGCGGAATGTCGTCGTAGTCGCGCTCGTCCGGCTGCCCGAGGTTCGCCGTGTACGCGTAGGGAACCGCGCCGTGCTCGCGCATCCAGGCAATCGCGGCGCTCGTGTCGAGGCCGCCGGAGAAGGCAATGCCGACCTTCTGGCCGACGGGCAGGGATTGCAGGATGGTGGACATGGGGGAACGGCGCCAGCGCAAAATCGGTTAGTTTAGCAATCGCGCTCTCGCCAAGTGTCGACACCGGCGCCGCGCGCGCCATGCCCGAACTGCCCGACGTCACCGTTTACTGCGAAGCACTCGCCACGCGCATCGTGGGGCACGTGCTGACGCGGGTCGACATCGTGCATCCGTTCCTGCTGCGCACCGCCGTGCCGCCGATCGGCGCGACGGTAGGCCGGCGCGTGGTCGGCGTGCGAAGGCTCGGCAAGCGAATCGCGATCCAGTTCGAAGGCAGCCTCGTTCTCGTCGTTCATTTGATGATCGCGGGACGCCTGCGCTGGCTTGCCAAGGAGCAAAAACCGCCGGCGCGGATCACGCTGGCGGTGCTGCACTTCGACGACGGCCGGCTGGCGCTGACCGAGGCGGGCACGCGGCGGCGCGCGGCGATGCACGTCGTCGAAGGCGAAGACGCGCTCGCGGCGCTCGCACCGCCTGGCGTGGAAGTCGCCGACATCGACGAAGCGACGTTCGCCGCGCGCCTCACCTCCGAGAATCACACGCTGAAGCGCGCATTGACCGATCCGCGGCTCTTCAGCGGCATCGGCAACGCGTATTCGGACGAGATCCTGCATCGCGCGCGGCTGTCGCCGATCGCGCATACGCAAAAGCTCCCGCGCGACGATATCGCGCGGCTGTACGACGCGACGCGCGACGTGCTCGACGAGTGGACCGAACGCCTGCGCACGCAGGCGAACGGCGCATTCCCCGAGAAGGTCACGGCGTTCCGCCCGGAGATGGCCGTGCACGGACGCTACAAGAAGGCGTGCCCGACGTGCGGCGCACCCGTGCAGCGGATCGTCTACGCGGAAAACGAGTGCAACTACTGCGCGCGCTGCCAGACCGGCGGCAAGGTGCTCGCCGATCGCGCGCTGTCGCGGCTGTTGCACGAAAGCTGGCCGCGGTCGATCGACGAATGGGAATAGCGCACGCTATCGCCAGAGAAACGTGACCTGCACGCGTCCCTTCGGGCCGACGTGCACGTGGCGCGTCTGCACGTTGCCGTTGTCGGCCGCCTCGATCGTGTAATTGCCCGGCGGGAGGGCGGCGAGCAGGATCGGGCCGGTGTCAGGCGTGTCGAGCACGACAAAGCCGTGGCCGTCGGTCACCCGCACGGCGGTGCCGGCGACGAAATCGTTGTAGCCGGGAAAGGCGCTCGGCGCGGCCATCGTGACTTCGAGCGAATAGTCGTGCGCCTGCGCACGCATCGCGTCGGCTTCGTCGCTGGTGATGCCGCCGCTTGCGAACGGCACGTTCCCGTACTGCCCCTGAAACTCGGCGAACGAGGGACCGGCCGCAAAAAGCGCGGCCGCCAGCCCGACGACGAGCACCGGGCGGGGAACGTGAAGGTGGGTCATGGTCGATCTCCAGAGAATGCGAGGCCACATCGCCTCTCTGGTTAGACTCGTTGCCGCGGCACGGTTCATGCGGCGGGTCTTGCTTTGACCCCCGCCTCAGAATCCCATGCGAGTGCGGCGGCCGCAGAGCTTGTCGCTGTCGACGTCCTCGGGCACGAGGTGATCGCGGCCCGCAAGCTTCGCCGTGCCGAACGCGTCGAGCAGGAGCTTGCGCATGTCACGCGGCGCAATCGCAGCGAGCCTGTCGAGCACGTTTTCCGACGGCTCGGGCGGAAACGCCCAGCGATGCTGCTCGAGGATCTCGCGATAGACGGCGAGTGCGATCTTGCGCGATCCTTCGGCGTCCGGGCGCTCGATCTCGTACACGTTCATCCGGTTGAGGATCGGCTCGGGAATCGCGCTGTCGTCGTTCGCGGTTGCCACCCACAGGATGTGCGACGCGTCCATGTCGACGTCGATGAACTCGTCCTTGAAGTGGACTGCCGTATCGCGCTCGAGCAGGCCGTAGAGCGCGCCCATCGGGTCGTAACGCGCGTCGCCGCCGGCCTTGTCCACTTCGTCGAGCACCACGACGGGATTCGCGTATTCGCCTTCGATCAGCGTCTGCGCCACCTTGCCCGGGCGCGCGTTGTGCCACTGCGCCGACGCGCCTGTGAGCACCCAGCCTGCGGTCAGCGAGCTCATCGACACGAACTCGAAGCCGGTCGCGAGCACGTGCGCGAGCCGTTTCGCGAAATACGTCTTGCCAAGGCCCGGCTCGCCGAGCAGCAGCATCGGGATGAACTGCACGGCCTCATTGCCGGCGACGGCGAGCGCGAGCGATTTGCGGAGATCGTCGACGACCTCGCGGAAGTTGGGCGAGGCGTCGTAGAGATCGTCGACGGCGGCGACCGTCGACGGCTTGATGATGTAGCGCGAACCGCCGAGTTCGCGCATGCGGTCGTACCAGCTCTTGAGGCCCTCGTTGCGCTTGGCCACGCCGTCCTCGAGCGCGCGGTCCACCTCGGCGACCGAGTAGATCGGCTGCAATTCGGCCAGCGGAATGACGGCGTCCATGCGCGTACCTCCCAAGGCCATTATGCATCACGCATGCCAGGTGCGAGTGCAGCGATCCGATGCGCGCGCCGTCGCGCGTCGCGTCGGCGCCACACCGACTGCGCGGGTTTGCTCGCGCCGACACGGCTATGCTAGCGTCGCATTCCCTTTCCGGAGGCCGCCATGCCGTCGTTCGACATCGTTTCCGAAGTCAACCAGGTCGAAGTGCGCAACGCCGTCGATCAGGCGAACCGGGAAATCTCGACGCGCTTCGACTTCAAGGGGTCGGATGCGCGCGTCGAGTACGACGGCAAGGCGCTGACGCTCTTCGGCGACGACGAATTCAAGCTGAAGCAGGTCACCGACATCCTGATCGCCAAGTTCGCCAAGCGCCAGGTCGACATTCGCGCGCTCGACTACGGGACGATGGAAAAAATTTCCGGCAGCAAGGTGAAGCAAGTGGTCACCGTGCGTACGGGCGTCGCGCAGGAGCTCGCGAAGAAGATCGTCAAGCTCGTGAAGGACAGCAAGCTCAAGGTGCAGGCCGCCATCCAGGGCGACGCCGTGCGCGTGTCGGGTACCAAGCGCGACGACCTGCAGTCGGCGATCGCGCTCGTGAAGAAGTCGATCAGCGACTATCCGCTGCAGTACCAGAACTTCCGCGACTGAAAATGCGGGTCAGAGATACATTTCGTCGGACGTCCGACGAAATGTATCTCTGACCCGCATTTTCATGTGAAATCGGCGGCGAGCGCGCTCCGCTGCTCCGGCGTCAGCACCGTCTCGACGCGATACTCGGGATGCTCGATGCCCATCGTCACCGGCGCGCCGCCCTTCCACGCCGCGATCATCGCCGGCGTGAATTCGAAGCGCAGGAAGTGCACCGACGACGTCTTGTCGTCGGTTTCGCGATCGAGATCCTCGTCGGCGATGGGCGTCACGCGTGCTTCGTCGCCGACCTGCACCCACACGACATCCTCGATGCCTTTGAGGCGCGAAAGCGCCTGGCGGCGGACGTTCTCGTCCTCGTACTCGATCAGCATCGTCGCCTTGAGATTCGAGCCGTCGGGAATCAGCGGGTTGTACGCGTCGAGCTCGTCCTGGATCCCGGCCTCCTCGAACGTCTTCTCGATGCGCAGCATCTCCTGCACCTGGTAGCGGATCGTCGTCTCGTCCTCGAACAGCAGCGTCACGTGCTCGCCGAGATGCACGGTGCGCGCGCGCTTGTGCGCCATCGCCTGCGCGCGCATCTGCGGCCGTGCCTTCGCATACGCCTCGAGCGTCAACAGACTGTCGCGGCCGATGTGTGCCATGCCCGGTCTCGCTATTCGATGCCGTAGGCCACCCGCAACAGCGTCAGCGGATGCTCCTTGCGCGGCACGCGCTCCGCTCCGCCCTGCACGATGCCTTCCTCGATGCGCCGGCCTGCGATCGGGCAATCCGAGCTCACGAAATCGGGCTCGAACTCCTCCATTCGCCGAAACACCGGCCGGCCGATCTTCATCGCGTCGTCGAAATACTCGCGCTTGACGCCCCACGTGCCGTCGTGCCCCGAGCAGCGCTCCACCGTGTTGACCTTCGTGTCGGGCACCCACTCGAGCGCTTCGCGCGTTTTCTGCCCCATGTTCTGCACGCGGGTGTGACAGGGGATGTGATAGCTCACCTTGCCGAGGCTGCGCTTGAACGCCTTCGATTTGTCGAGCAATCCGTCGCGCTCGCGCGCAACGAAGTATTCGAACGGGTCGAACATGGCCTCGGACACGGCCCTGACGTCGGCGTCGTCGGGAAAGAGCAGCGGCATTTCGTGCTTGAACATGAGCGTGCACGAAGGCACCGGCGTCAGGATCGCGTACCCCTCGCGCGCAAGCGGCGCGAGCACCGGAATGTTGACCTTCTTGAACGATTCGACGGTATCGAGATCACCGAGTTCGAGCTTCGGCATGCCGCAGCACACTTCCTTCGCGACCAGCCGGTAGGGCACCTGGAAATGCTCGAGGAGCTTCAGGAGGTCGTGCCCGATCGCCGGCTCGTTGTAGTTGATGAAGCAGGTGGCGAAGATCGCCACCTTGCCCGGCGTGCGCTGGCCGTTGCGCACCGGCCAGTCGGTCGATGGCGGGCACGTCGACCGGAACTTGCGCTTCGCATACGGCGGCAGCCACGCCTGCTTCGCAATGCCGAGCGTCTTCTCCATGACGCCGCGAATGGGCGCCGATCTGTTCGCGGCGTTCACCGCCTGCACGACCACGGGGATCGTCGCAAGCTTTCCCACCGCGTCGGTGCTGGTCAGCACGCGATCGCGCAGCGTGAAGTCACCCTTCTTGTGCTTGATCGCCTTCGCCCGCAGCATCACGTGCGGGAAGTCGACGTTCCACGGATGCGGCGGCACGTACGGACACTTGGTCATGTAGCAGATGTCGCACAGGTAACACTGCTCGACGACCTTCCAGTAATCCGCCTTCGCGACGCCGTCGATCTCCATCGACTCGCTGTTGTCGACGAGATCGAACAGCGTCGGGAACGCGTTGCACAGCGACACGCATCTTCGACACCCGTGGCAGATGTCGAAGATGCGCTGCTGCTCCTTGTAGAGCGCCGCTTCGTCGTAGAACTCGGCGCTCTTCCAGTCGAGCGGGTGGCGCGTCGGCGCCTGCAGATTGCCTTCGCGCTCGGGCGTGTTCGGCATGCGCCGTCAGCCCGGTGGGGCCGCCCCGTCCAGCGTGGAGCTGTTCATCAGTCGGCGAGCGAGTCGAGCGCCTTCTGGAAGCGGTTCGCGTGCGACCGCTCGGCCTTCGCGAGCGTCTCGAACCAGTCGGCGATCTCGTCGAAACCTTCGCTGCGCGCCGCCTTCGCCATGCCGGGATACATGTCGGTGTACTCGTGCGTTTCGCCCGCGACCGCCGCCTTCAGGTTGTCGCGGCTCGAGCCGATCGGCAGGTCGGTCGCCGGGTCGCCGACGGCCGCGAGGTAATCCATGTGCCCGTGCGCGTGGCCCGTCTCGCCTTCCGCGGTCGAGCGGAACAGCGCCGCGACGTCGTTCTGGCCTTCGACGTCGGCCTTGTTCGCGAAGTAGAGGTAACGGCGGTTTGCCTGCGATTCCCCCGCGAACGCGGCCTTGAGATTGTCGTGCGTCTTCGTGCCTTGCAACGGCTTCATCGATGTGCTCCTGTCGTGTGCGCCGTGCGATGCGGCGCGTTCGTTGAATCGGGCGGGGGAACGGCTACCGCGTGCTGCGCGAACGTCCCCGGCCACCGGCTCATTGTGGGCCGCCTGCGCGCGGCCTGTCCAATGAACTGTGACAATCCACTCGATAGATCGTGCTTATCGGCGCGCTAATCAATGAGCTCGTACGCCGGCAGCGTCAGGAATTCTACGAACGTATCGTTCGCGACGAGTTCGGCGACGATGCGCGACGCCTCCTCGTAGCGGCCCTGCTCGTACACCGCACCGAGCAGCGTTCGGATCTTCGCGAGCTCCTCGGGCACCATCGCCGCCACCATTTCCTTCGTCACCTTGCGGCCGTCGTCGAGCACGCCCTTCGGCGAGCGGATCCATTGCCACACCTGCGAACGGGAAATCTCGGCGGTCGCGGCGTCCTCCATCAGGTTGTAGATCGGCACGGCGCCCTGCCCGGCGAGCCACGCGCCGACGTATTGCGTCGCCACGTTGATGTTGAGCCGCAATCCGGCTTCGGTGATCGGCCGCTCCGGCTCGAAACGCAGCAGATCGACGGCCGTCACGTGCACGTCGTCGCGCTTGGCCGTCGCGATCTGATTGGGCGCCGGCATCAGCCGGTCGAACGCGTCCTTCGCCACGGGCACGAGGCCCGGATGCGCGACCCACGTGCCGTCGTGCCCCTGCCGCGCCTCGCGCTCCTTGTCCGCACGCACCTTTGCGAACGCCTCGGCATTCGCCGCTTCGTCGTTCTTCACCGGAATCTGCGCCGCCATCCCGCCCATCGCGAACGTGTTGCGGCGATGGCACGTCTTCACGAGGAGCTCGGCATAGCTCTTCATGAAGTGCGTCGTCATCGTGACGAGCGCGCGATCGGCAAGGCAGAAATCGCGGTTGCTGCGGAATTTCTTGATGCAGCTGAAGATGTAGTCCCAGCGGCCGGCGTTGAGCCCTGCCGAGTGATGCCGCAGCTCGTGCAGGATCTCGTCCATCTCGAACGCGGCGAGGATCGTCTCGACGAGCACCGTCGCCTTGATCGTGCCGCGTGGGATCAGGAGATCGTCCTGCGCCATCACGAAGATGTCGTTCCACAGCCGCGCCTCGAGGTGGCTCTCCATCTTCGGCAGGTAGAAGTACGGCGCGCTGCCATGGGCAATGAGCGGCTTCGCGTTGTGGAAGAAGTAGAGCGCGAAATCGAAGATCGACGCCGACATCGGCTCGCCGTCGATCAGCACGTGCTTCTCGGGCAGATGCCAGCCGCGCGGACGCACGAACAGCACCGCCGTCTTGTCGTTCAACCGGTACGACTTGCCTTCCGGCGACACGTAGTCGATGCGGCGGCGGACCGCGTCGCGCAGGTTGAACTGGCCTTCGACGTTGTTCGCCCACGTGGGCGTGTTCGCGTCCTCGAAGTCCGCCATGAACACGTTCGCGCCCGAGTTCAGCGCGTTGATGATCATCTTGCGGTCGACGGGGCCGGTGATCTCCACGCGGCGATCCTGGATTTCGCTGGGGACGGGATCGCAGGTCCAGTCGCCATCGCGCACCTCGCGCGTGTCGGGCAGGAAGTCCGGCAGTTCGCCGCCGTCGAACTGCACCTGGCGTGCGACGCGGCGCGCGAGCAGTTCGGTGCGGCGCGCGCCGAATGCGCGTTGCAGGCGCGCGGCGAATGCCAGCGCGTCGGGGCTGAGGATCTCTGCGAACTCCGGGGTGATCTGCCCGGTGATTTCAATGCCGGGGCCGTAGCGCGGGGCGTTCATGGCGGTGGGATTCCAAAACGGAAGTGGCCATGCGCCGACGTGACCACGCGCGCACGGCACCGCGCACGAGCGCGGCGCCGCCTATGGTACCGGACTTTAAGCGGCGGCCGCCCCCACCGGCACGCGAATCGCGATCGCGCCTTGCGCATGGGCGCGATTGACCGCCGCGATCACCGCCTTCAGCGTCGCCGTGACGATGTTCGGGTCGAGGCCCACGCCGTACACGTTGCCATCGCCCGCGCGCAGTTGCACGTACGCGACGGCCGTCGCGTCCTCGCCGGTGCCGGTCGCATGCTCGTGGTACGCGAGCACGTGCACGTCGACGCCGAGCTGCTCGCGCAGGCCGTGCACGAACGCGTCCACGGGACCGTTGCCGGAACCCGCGACCAGCGTCTCGATGCCATCGACGCTCAAGCGTGCGGTCAATTGCTCGAGGCCGCCTGCACCGTGCCCCGAGCGATGATCGATGTAGCGGATCGGCGCATCGGTGCGCACGTACTCGCGGACGAACGTCGCGTGCAGGTCGGAAGGCGTCTGCTCCTTGCCCGTCGCGTCCATGATCGTTTGCACGACCTGGCTGAACTCGATCTGCAAAAGCCGCGGCAGCGCGAGCCCGTAGTCGCGCTCGAGCAGGTACGCGATGCCGCCCTTGCCCGATTGGCTGTTGACGCGGATCACCGCCTCGTACGTGCGGCCGACGTCGGCCGGATCGATCGGCAGGTACGGCACTTCCCAGATCGCGTTGCCGCCGGCTTCCGCCGCGCGCTGCGCCGCGAAGCCCTTCTTGATCGCGTCCTGGTGCGAGCCGGAGAACGCGGTGAACACGAGCTCGCCCGCGTACGGGTGGCGCGGGTGCACCGGGAGGGACGTGCAGTACTCCGCCGTACGGATCACGCTGCCGATGTCGCTGAAGTCGAGCTTCGGATCGACACCCTGCGAATAGAGGTTCATCGCGAGCGTCACCACGCACACGTTCCCGGTGCGCTCGCCGTTGCCGAACAGACACCCTTCGACGCGATCGGCGCCGGCCATCACCGCAAGCTCGGCCGCCGCGACACCCGTGCCGCGGTCGTTGTGCGGATGCACGGAGATGATCACACGGTCGCGCCGCGACAGATGCCGATGCATCCATTCAATCTGGTCCGCGAACACGTTCGGGGTCGCCACTTCGACGGTCGCCGGCAGGTTGAGGATGACCGGATGCCGGCTCGCAGGACCCAGCACGTCGACGACGCGCTCGCAGATCTCGAGCGCGAAATCGAGCTCGGTCATCGTGAACGTCTCGGGCGAATACTCGAAGCGCCAGTCCGTTTCCGGCTGCTCCGCCGCGCACTGCGCGAAGAGGCGCGCCCCCTCGAGCGCGATCTCGACGATCCCGGCGCGGTCCTTGTTGTAGACGACGCGACGGAAGAGCGGCGATGTCGGGTTGTACAAATGCATGATCGCCGTGCGCGCGCCGCGTACGGACTCGAACGTGCGCCGGATCAGCTCCTCGCGCGACTGTGTCAGCACCTGGATCGTGACGTCGTCGGGGATCAG
>JAICKU010000054.1 GCA_025927765.1 Burkholderiales bacterium | reverse complement strand
GCACAGCTCGGCCATCTTCTCGCCCTCGAGCAGTCGGGCGACGAATCTCAGACGCTCGTCCATCTTGTGACACTCCTGCCACGGCACTTTGCCCTCCCAGCTGGCAAAGCCCGAAAGTGTCACCGATGTGTCCGGAATAAACTGTTACCCCTCTCTCAGGAAGGACACAAGGGCTTGGCGAGAAATCGCTGGGCCCTTTGTCTTTTAAAAGATCAACTGTTGAGTCGGTATCATGGCGCGATGCTGTGACGTTGGACCCGAAAAATGCGGCAGGTAAAGGTAGTCGACGCGGGCGGGTTCGAGCTCCAGGTCGATGCGTCGCGCGAGAAAGCGGGCGGCTACGCCGTCGGCGACGATGCAGTGCGGGTCGACCCCGAGAGCGCGCGCCTGATTGCCGAATGGGTGGCGTGATCGCTTCCCGGTCGTAGCCGGCAGACCGCGCGTCGACGCGCCGGCTGACGCGCCAGTAAGATCGTCCTCGCGCCGCCGAAGAAACATCTGTGTGTACACGGGCGAGAGAAGTTTTTGCGGAAATGACCGCGCAAACCGTGACACCCGCACCGGGTCGGACGCTAGCATCCGTCCGGGGCCCGCTAAACACGCAATCGCGCGATACAAGCGTCCCCCGGACCTTCGGAGCTTGTCGATGGATCTTCACTTGTTCGACCGAGCGGAGTACCTGGAGCGGATCGGCCGCGTGAAGCGGCAGATGACCGAGAGGGGCATTGACCTCCTGCTCGTCGCCTCGCCCGCGAACCAGTTCTGGCTGACCGGCTACGACGGCTGGTCGTTCTACACGCCGCAGATGGTCGCCGTAAGCCTCACGGCCGAGGAGCCCGTATGGATCGGCCGAAAGATGGACGCCGTTGGCGCCAAGTTCACGGCGTTCCTCGCGCCCGAGAACGTCGTTCCCTACCCCGACTACTACGTCGGCTCGAGCGAGCATCACCCGATGCAGTTCGTCGCCGAGGAGATGACGCGGCGCGGCTTCGCGAAGGGAACGATCGGCGTCGAAACCGACGACTACTACTACACCGCCAAGTGGGATGCGTTGCTGAGGCAGGGCATGCCGAACGCGCGCTTCGTCGACGCGTTCCTGCTCGTCAATCGTTGCCGGATGAAGAAGTCGGCGCGTGAGCTCGAATTCATGCGCCAAGCCGGCAGGATCGCGGCGGCCGCGCAGCGTGCCGCCTTCGAGAAGGCCGCGCCGGGCGTACGCCAGTGCGACGTCATGGCCGAGCTTTACCGCGTGACGACTTCGGGACTGCCCGAATTCGGCGGCACCTTCCCCTGCAAGCCGCCGAACGCGATGGTCGGCGAGCTTTGCTCGGCGCCGCACCTTTCGTGGACCGACGAGCCGCTCAAGCGAGACGACATTTTCTACATCGAGATGGGCGGGGTGCGGCACCGCTACCACTCGCCGCTGTCGCGCTGCGTTTATCTCGGCAAGCCGACCGAGCGGATGAACCACGTCGCTTCCGTGATCGCCGAAGGCCTCAATGCGGTGCTCGACAAGGTGAAGCCCGGCGTGACCTGCGAAGAGCTGGCGGCCGCGTGGAAGGCGACGACGACGAAGTACGGCATCGAAAAGGACAGCCGGATCGGCTATCCGGTCGGCATCGGCTATCCGCCGACGTGGGGCGAGCTCACGGCCAGCATGCGTGCGGGTGACAAGACGGTGCTCGAGGAGGGCATGACGTTCCATTGCATCCCCGCCATCTGGCTCGACACCTACGGGATCGTCATTTCCGAGTCCTTCGCAGTGACGAAGCAGGGCGCCGAGTGCTTCGCCGACTATCCGCGCATCCTTTTCGCGAAGGACTGACGTTGAACGCGGCAACCACGCCGGGCCGCCCGCTCACCGGCGGTCGCAACCTGTACGGCTATGCGGTCGGTATCCTGATGATCGAGGGCCGCTTCCCACGGCCGCCGGGGGCGATCGGCAATGCGACGACGTTCCCGTTCCCGGTCATGCATCACGTCGTGCGCGGCGCCTCCGGTGTGCGTACCGTGCGCGAACTTGCGAGCCTTGATCCCGACGGCCGTGCGTTCGCCGAAGCGATCCGACCCTGGACCGACGGGGCACGCCACCTCGCTGACCAAGGCTGTCGCGCGATTACGACGTCGTGCGGCTTCGCGGCGCTGTTCCAGCGTCATCTCGCCGAGGCCGTCGACGTTCCGGTGTTCGCTTCTTCGCTGATGCTCGTTCCGCTGATCGCGCGCATGCTGAAGCGCGGTCGTCGCGTCGGCGTCGTCACTGCGGATGCCGAATATTTGTCGGCCGCGCACTTCGCCGGCGCGGGCGTCGACCCCGGATCGATCGTCGTCGCCGGCATGCACGGTTGTCCCGAGTTCGAAGCGACGTCGTGGGGCGAGCAGGAAACGCTCGACGTCGCCATGCTCGAGGCGGAAACCGTCGGCGTCGCGCGCGACCTCGTGCGTCGCGATCCATCGATCGGCGCGATCCTGCTCGAATGCTCGCTGCTGCCGCCGTATGCCGCGGCAGTGCAGGAGGCCACCGCGTTGCCGGTGTTCGACTTCACGCACCTCGTGGCCATGGTGCACGGGGCGTGCGTCCGCCGGCGTTTCGTCGGAATCACGTGACGCGCATGCAACGGCTATCAGGACTCGCCTATCCGCTCGCCGCCGTCGTCGGCGCGGTCGTGCTGTGGTACGCGATCGTCATCGTCTTCCACGTGCCGAAGTACATCCTGCCGCTGCCCGGCGCGGTGTACCAGCGGATCGTCGAGGACTGGACCTTCCTCATGTACCACTCGGGGATCACGCTCTACGAAACGCTCGGCGGCTTCGCGTTGTCGGTGATCCTCGGCATTCCGATCGCGATCGCGCTCGTCGCCTCGCGCACGCTCGACCGCGCGCTGATGCCGTGGCTGATCCTGAGCCAGACGTTCCCGAAGGTTGCGCTTGCCCCGCTGATCGTCGTCTGGTTCGGCCTCGGGCTCATGCCTAAGCTCCTGATCACGTTTCTGGTAGCCTTCTTTCCGATCGTGATTTCGACCGTCGTCGGGCTGCGCTCAGCCGAGCGCGAGATGCTCGAGCTTGCCGAAAGCATGCGCGCGACGCGCCTGCAGATGTTCTGGCATTTCCGCATTCCGCTCGCGCTGCCCAACATCTTCGCGGGACTCAAGGTGTCGGTCGCGTTCGCGGTCGTCGGCGCCGTCATCGCGGAGTGGGTCGGTGCGAGCGCTGGCCTGGGCTACCTGCTCATGCGCGCCAATGCGAACCTCGACACGACGCTCTTGTTCGCGGTGCTCGCCGCGCTCATGGTGATCGGCGTCGTGCTCTATTACGCCGTCGAAATCCTCGAGCGCGTCTCGATTCCGTGGCATGCGGTGATCCGCCTCGCGGACACAGCCACGACCGCGTGACGCGCGTTGCAACCACCTGACAAGGGAGCAAAAGCCATGACCTCCATTTCGCGGCGCAAGGTTCTGCTGGGCTCGGCTGCGCTGGCATCGTCGACGTTCTGCGCGCCCTTCGTGCGGCGTGCCCGCGCGGCGACACCCATCAGTTTCCGGCTCGACTGGACGATCTACGGCACGCACGCGCCGTTCTTCCTGGCGCTCGAGGAGAAGATGTTCGACAAGGCGGGCCTCAACGTGTCGATCGGCGAAGGCCAGGGCTCGGGCACGGTGGCGCAACTCGTCGGCCGGGGCAATGATCAGATCGCGTTCATCGATTTCGCGAGCATGATCCGCGCCGTCGAGCAGGGCGTGCCGGTGATCGCGATCCAGCGTCTCCTCGCCAACCTGATGTGCGTCATCAGCCACGCGGATGCACCGGTCAAGTCTCCCAAGGAGCTCGAAGGGAAGGTCATCGCCTTCGGGGCGTCGGAGAGCACGGGCCAGATGATTCCGGCGCTGCTCGCCAAGAATGGGGCCGACATGAAGAAGGTGAACGTGCTGAACCCTGCGGTGGGTGCGAAGAACGCGCTCTTCCTGCAGCACCGCGCCGACGCGATCCCGGCGAACGTCAACGTGCAGGTCGCCGAGCTCGAGGCGCAGGGGGCCAAGCTGTACTACTTCCTCTATAGCGATTATGGCGTCGAGCTCCTGAGCCAGGGCCTCGCTGCGAACGTCGACTGGCTGAAGCAGAACGGCGATGCCGCGAAGGCGTTCGTGCGCGTCTCGCGCGATGCGCACCAGGCGGCGCTCGCCGACCCGGGGAAGGCCGTCGACCTTCTGATCAAGCGATTGCCGGATCAGGCCCGCAACAAAAAGATCCTCCTGCGCCAGATGGAGCTGTCGAAGAACGCGTACGTGACCAACGCCACCAAAGGCAAACCGTTCGGGATCATGATCGATGACGACTGGAATACAACGCAGGAAACCCTCGTCAAGTACGGCGCTCTCCCCAAGGCCACGCCTGTCGACAAGCTCTACACCAACGCCTATCAGCCGACGTGAAGCGGGTGCCGACGCCCGCATGGCCGCGGCGGCGATCTCGCTGAAAGGAGCGAGCAAGACTTTCGGGTCGGACAGGAACCGGGTCGACGCTTTGGTCGACATCGATCTCGATGTTGGACAGGCGGAGTTCCTCGCCGTCGTCGGCGCGTCGGGTTGCGGCAAGTCGACGCTGCTGCGGCTCGTCGCGGGCCTTCTGGCGCCGACGCGCGGCGAGGTGTTGATTGGCGGGCGAAGGATCGACGGTCCGGACCCGGGAATCGGCATCGTCTTCCAGACGCCGGTGCTCCTGCCCTGGCGGACCGTGCGCCGCAACGTCGAGTTGCAGCTCGACATTCGCGGCATCAGCACGCCGAGCGCCAGGCAGCACGTCGACGAGCTCTTGAATCTGGTCGGACTGTCGGGCTTCGGCGATCGCAAACCGTACGAGCTGTCTGGCGGCATGCAGCAACGCGTGTCGATCTGCCGTGCGCTCATTCACGACCCGTCGCTGCTTCTAATGGACGAGCCGTTCGGCGCGCTCGACGCTTTGACGCGCGAGCAGATGAACCTCGAGCTGCAACGGATCTGGATGGAGACGCGCAAGACGGTGCTCTTCATCACGCACAGCATCACCGAGGCGGTGATGCTCGGGGACCGCGTCGTCGTCATTACGCCGCGGCCCGGGCGCATCATGGAAATCGTGCCCGTGCGCTTGCCGCGGCCGCGCGATTTCTCGGCGCTGCGCGTTCCCGAGTTCCACATCGCGTGCGACCGTGTCCGCGAGTTGATGAACGCGGCGGGGTTCACCGAGTGACAGCGCCCAAGGTTCTCGGCACATCGTGGTCGCACCGGCCCGTCGTCATGGCCGAATCCGGCATGGTCGTGGCGGGTCACCATCGCGCGGCGGAAGCCGGTGCCAGCATGCTGCGCGCGGGCGGCAATGCAATGGACGCCGCGGTGGCGACCGCCACGACACTTGCGATCGCCATACCGTTCATGAACGGTCTCGGCGGCGATTGCTTCGCGCTGCACGCGGGATCTTCGCGACACGTCACGGCGATCAACGGCTCCGGCGCGGTTGCGCGCGCCGCGTCGGTCGATGCATATCGCAGCCGCGGCGTCGACGCGATGCCGGTGCGTGGGCCATTGACGGTATCCGTTCCGGGTTTCGTCGCGGCCATCGGCGAGGCGGCAGAGCGCTTCGCGACCTTTCCGCTCGCGCAATTGCTGGAGCCCGCCATCGCGCTTGCCGAGAATGGCGTTCCTGTCGATGCCTCCGCACTCGCGTTTTTCAACGGGCCGCTTCATTCGCAGTTGGCGACGGACTATCCGCGGCTTGCCGACACGTTCGGCGCGCCGGGCAGCTTCGCGCTCGGCGACCGCCTTTTGCAGCCGGCGGCCGCCTCGACGCTGCGCACGCTGGCGCGCCACGGTTGGCGCGCCTTCTACCAGGGACCGCTCGCGGATGCATGGCTTTCCGCTGCGCGCGTGCAGGGCGTTCTCCTCGACCCGGTGGATCTGGCCGAGCATCGCACCGCGTTTGTCGACGCGTTGTCGACGCCGTGGCGCGGGCGGCGCGTTCATGCGGCGCCTCCCAATTCGCAGGGTCTCGCGCTGCTCGCGCTGCTGGCGCTCGACGATGCGCAGCCATCGCCTCCGCCGGTGGACGCGTCCGATCCTTTGATCGATCCGCTCGAATTCCTGCTGCACAAACGGCGCGCGTTCCAGTTGCGCGACGCCTGCTGCGCCGATCCGCGTCGCGTCAACGTGCCGAAGGACATCCGGGCGCTCGTATCGTCGCCGGGTGAGTTGCGGGAGACGCGCAGCATTGCGCGTGTCGGAGGCGGCGACACGTCGACGTTCGTCGTCATCGACCGCGAAGGGCAGGCGGTGTCGTGGGCGCAGTCGCTCTTCGAGGAATTCGGATCCGGCGTCGTGTGCCCCGATCAGGGTGTCGTGCTGCACAATCGCGCCGCCCTCGAGCGGCTGAACGACGATCCCGTGCATGGCTTGCGCGGCGGCTTCCGGCCATTTCACACGCTGTGCCCTTCGTTGGTCACGTCGGACGACGGAACGATCGCTGCCATCGCGACGCCCGGCGACCACGGCCAGCCGCAGACGCTTGCGCTCGTGATTCGCCGCCATTTCGAGCAGGGCCTCGATATCCAGGCGGCGATCGAGTGGCCGCGGCTGCGACACGATGCGGGAAGCGAGGTCATGCTCGAGGACCGCTGCCCGCTCTCCTGGGATCGCCGCCTCGAGTCGGCCGGTTTTAGCGTGCGTCGGGTCGGACCGTGGTCGCGCCTGATGGGCGGCGTCAACGCGATCGTCCGCCGGCCCGATGGGCTTCTCATGGCGGGCGCCGATCCGCGTCGCTCGTCGTACGCCATTTGCGCGTAGTCATCGATCGCAGCGCACGAATGAGCGCGCATGCAGCATGGCAGCGAACGCATGCCGAGCCGTTCCGCTCGCCGGTCACCGGCTTGGGATTGACCGACATCGAATCGGCGGCGAAGCGCATATCGGGCGTCGCCGCGCGCACGCCGCTCAAGCCCTCGCCGGCACTTTCCGATCGACTGGGGACGGATGTTTTCCTGAAGCTCGAGACGTTCCAGGCGACGGGCGCGTTCAAGCTCCGGGGCGCCGCGAACCGCCTGCTCGCGCTCGACGAGCGCGAGCAGCGCGCCGGCGTGGTCACCGTTTCCACCGGCAACCATGGTCGCGCCGTGGCGTACATGGCGCGGCGCCTTGGCATCCGATGCGTCGTCTGCCTGTCGGAGCTCGTACCCGCCAACAAGATCGGTGCGATCGCGTCGCTCGGCGCGGAGGTCGATGTGTGCGGTGCCGACCAGGACGTGGCGTTGGGACGCGCATGCGCGCGCGCCGCCGACGAAGGCCTCGTCATGGTGAGTCCCTTCGACGATCCGTTCGTCATCGCCGGGCAGGGCACGCTCGCACTGGAGGTGCTGGATCAGCTGCCACAGGCCGGCACGATCATCGTGCCGATCAGCGGAGGCGGTCTTGCGGCGGGCGTCGCCCTCGCGTGCAAGGCGTCGGGTGCGAAGACCCGCGTGGTCGCGATCAGCAGCGAGCGCTGCGCGGCGATGTTGCGCAGCCTCGAAGCCGGCCGCCCGATCGAGGTGGCGGAGCAGCCGAGTCTCGCCGATTCGCTCGGAGGCGGCATCGGCCTCGACAACCGGTACACGTTTCCGATCGTTTGCGAGCTCGTCGACGAGATTCAGCTCGTGTCGGAAGATGAGATCGCGCAGGCGCTACGCTTCGCATTCGCGAACGAGCGGCTCGTCGTCGAAGGCGCGGCTGCCGCCCCTCTCGCCGCTTTGTTGCGTGCGGAAGTCGGCGAGCTGCAGGGCCCGATCGTCGCGGTCGTAACCGGCGACAACGTCGATCCGACACGCCTTTTGCAGGTGCTGGCCGCGGCCTGACAGGCGGCGAAAGCGATGAGTGATGTACGCGTCCTGACCGAGCGCGACCTCCGCGACGTGATCACGCTCGATCGCAATGTCGTCGATGCGATGGGTCGCGCATTTGTTGCGCTTTCGCGCGGCGTGGTGGCGATGCCGCCGGTGCTGGGATTGAACGTCGCACGCTACAACGGCGAGATCGACGTCAAGACGGCGTTCCTTCCGGAGGTCGCGCACATCGCCGTGAAGATCAGCCCCGGCTACTTCGACAACCCGCGCATCGGTCTTCGGAGCCTGAACGGTCTCATGGTCGTGCTGCATGCAAATACCGGGATCGTCGCGGCGATTCTTCTCGACAATGGCTATCTCACGACACTGCGTACCGCGGCTGCGGGCGCCGCCGCGGCCGACGCGCTCGCACGCCGCAATGCGCGTAGCGTCGCGGTGCTCGGCGGCGGCGAGCAGGCCTGGGAACAAGTGCAGGCCGTGCGCCTCGTTCGACCGATCGAGCAGGTCCGGGTCTGGGCGCGGCGGGCAGACGCCGCCCGCGCGATCGCAGCGCGGTTGGCCCGCGAGGCAGGCATGCACGCATCGGCATTCGACGATGCGCGCGAAGCGGTAACGAAGGCGGATATCGTGCTGACCACGACGCCGAGCCGTGAACCGATACTGAAGGCCGAATGGCTCGTGCCCGGTCAGCACGTGACGGCCGTGGGCGCTGACGCGTCATACAAGAACGAGCTCGAGCCCGAAGTCGTCTCGCGCGCCGATTGCTACGTGCCCGACTGCCTTTCGCAGTGCCGGGAGCTGGGCGAGCTGCGCGCGGCGATCGCTGCGGGCGCGGTGCCCGGCGAGCGCGCATTTCCTGAGCTCGGTCACGTGCTCGCGGGTGACGCGCCCGGTCGCCGAAACGATTGCGACATTACCGTCTGCGATCTGACC
The DNA here is from genome assembly GCA_025927765.1 of Burkholderiales bacterium. Classification (GTDB taxonomy): domain Bacteria; phylum Pseudomonadota; class Gammaproteobacteria; order Burkholderiales; family Casimicrobiaceae; genus VBCG01. The sequence goes on along the minus strand of JAICKU010000054.1, from coordinate 17,953 downwards.
GGAACGGGCGCCCAGGACACGATGATCGCCGACCTTGCGCTGGCGCGCGCGGTCGCGAAAGGCGCCGGAGTCGAAATCGATAGCGGAGGCCACCCATGAACGATGCCGTTTCCATTGCCGCCCTGCTCGACGCTCGCTACGGCGGGGATCAGCGGGCGCATCCCGTGCTCGAGGATCCGTCGCTTTCGCGAATGCTTGGAAGGCGGACATGTCGCCGCTACCTGGCGAAGGTCCCGCCGCCGGAGGTTATCGAGGCGCTGCTCGACGTGGCGTTCGCGTCGTCGTCCAAATCCGATTACCAGCAGGCGAGCGTCATCGTCGTCGAGGATGACGGGCAAAGGCAGCGCATTGCCGCGCTCGTGCCGACGATGCCGTGGATCGCATCGGCCCCCGCCTTCCTCGTGTTCTGTGCGGACGCCCGTCGGCTCGAGCGGGTGTGCGCGACGCGCAACCGGCCCGCACAAAACCGCAACCTCGAGGCGCTATTCAACGCGACGGTCGACGCCGCGCTTGTCATGCAGACGTTCATTGTCGCGGCGGAAACGATCGGCCTCGGCTGCTGCCCGATCAGTGCGATCCGCAACCGGCTATCCGAGGTGCGCGCGATCCTGTCGTTGCCCGAACGCGTGCTGCCGGTAGCGGGACTGTGCGTCGGTTATCCCGCGGATGCCGGCACCATCAGCCGGCGCCTGCCGCGACGGCTTACGCGTCATCGCGACACGTACGACGAAGGCGACTTCGCCGCGACAATCGATCGTTACGATCGCGAGCGCGCGAAGGTCGCGCCGATCCCACCCGCAAAGCAACGGGCGCCCGAGCGGTTCGGCACGGGCGACTTCTACGGCTGGTCCGAAGACAAGGCGCGCCAGGTGCACGAGGGCGACGGGGCCGCGTTCGGTGCGATGGTGCGTGACGCGGGCTTCACGCTCGAGTAAGCGCCGCGCTGCGCCGATCAAGTGACGATTTCGAAGATCCCCTCGACTTCCACGGTGGCCCCGGACGGAAGCGATCCTGCACTGACGGCGGTGCGCGCGTGCCTGCCGCGCTCGCCGAAGACCTGCGTCATCAGGTCCGACGCGCCATTCACGACCTGCGGCTGTGCCGCGAAATCTGGATCGCTGTTCACGTACCCGGTCAAGCGGACGCAACGCACGACGCGATCGAGGTCGCCATCGCAGGCGACGCGCAACTGCGCGAGGAGGTTGAGCGCGCAGACGCGCGCGGCCGCGTTCGCATCGGCGAGCGCGACGTCGCGAGCGACCTTGCCGATGAATGTGACCTTGCCGTCGACGCGCGGCGTCTGGCCGGAGATGAATACCAGCGCGCCGACGCGCACGAACGGGACGTAATTGGCGGCCGCGACCGGCGGCTGTGGCAGCACGATGCCGAGTTCCGCGAGGCGCCTGTCGACGCTGCCCGTCATGGCCGTTCGCGGCGCCGTTCGCGCCGATCGTCGGGGTCGAGCGGAAACTGCGGCAAGCTCTTCACAACCTTGGTCACGACGTAGGTGAAGTAGCGCTCGATGCCGATGTTCCGCGCAAGAAGGTCGTCGATGAATGCCTGGTACGCCGGAACGTCCTTCGCGACCACCTTGAGGATGTAGTCGATGCCGCCGCCGAGCGCGTGGCACTCGATCACCTGCCGCTCCTTCTCGATGCTGCTTTCGAAGCGCCAGAAATCGACGGCGCGATGGCCGCCGAGCGTGATCTCGGTCAGGAACATCTGGATCGGCATCACGGCGCCGAGATTGACGTTCGCATGGTAGGAAAGGATCAGCTTCTTCTTCTCGAGCCGCCGCATTCGCTCGAGGCATGCGCTCGCCGAGAGATTGACGAGGGTCGCGAGCTCTACCTTGCTGATGCGGCCGTTCTGCTGCAACGCGGCGAGGATGCGCAAGTCGATACGATCGAGCGCGATGCGCGCGCCCGGCTGCAGGGGCCGTTCCTCCGGATGATTTCCCTGGCGCGACGTTTCAGGCACTTTCATGGGCAGCAGATAGCGGTCGCTTCGCATGGGCGGGCACGCTCGGCGCCGCGATGGGAGGCGACGGGTGCGAGGCGGGTCGGGCAAGCCCCTCTTCGATCATAGCGTAGGGCGGATTGGCGCTCACCGGCGGAGCAGTCCTGGTCGCGTGAAGGCACCCGGGAAAATGCGCTCCCGCGTGCCATCAACTCACGAACGTTCGGCGCGGGCGTCCCATTCCCACAACTAAATCGGCCCCGCTTCGCTACATTGAGGAGCAGGCGCGCAGCGCCTCGCTGCCGTTCGCGGCACGCTGGTCGCGCAATCGATCCGTAAGGCAGGAAAGCCAACATCATGTCCGCTGTGCGAAGCCCCAATGTCCTGGAAGAAGTGATCGCCCTCGATCGCCAAAGCGTCCTGCATCCCTTCTCGAACCTGCACGCCTACGCGCATGGAAACGCCGAGTCGACGGTCATCGAAACGGCCAAGGGATCGCGGATTCGCGATGCGACCGGCCGCGAATTCCTCGACGGATTCGCGGGCCTGTATTGCGTGAACATCGGCTATGGCCGCACCGAGGTCGCTGACGCCATCTCCCGGCAAGCGCACAAGCTCGCCTTCGCGCACAGCTATGCGGGACAGACCACCGAGCAGCTGGCGCGTCTGTCGCATCGGCTGGTGGCAATGGCGCCGGGGAAGATGAGCAAGGTGTTCTATGGGCTGTCGGGCTCCGATGCGAACGAGACCAACGTCAAGCTGGTGTGGTACTACAACAACCTGCGCGGCCTGCCGGCCAAGAAGAAGATCATCGCGCGCGAGCGCGGCTACCACGGTTGTTCCATCGTGTCGGGCTCGCTGACGGGCATGAGCTTCTACCACGCGCACATGGATTTGCCCGTCAGCGGAATCCTGCGCGCGGGCGTACCGCACCATTACTGGGGCGCCGAAGCAGGCGAATCGGAAGAGCAGTTTTCGCAGCGCAGGGCGCGCGAACTCGACGAGCTGATCGTGCGCGAGGGTCCCGAGACGGTCGGGGCCTTCATCGCCGAGCCGGTCCTGGGCACGGGGGGTATCACGCCGCCGCCCGCCGGCTACTGGTCGGCGATCCAGCAGGTGCTGCGCAAGCATGACGTGCTGCTGATCGCCGATGAGGTCATCACGGGATTCGGCCGCACGGGCGCGATGTTCGGGAGCGACCTGTACGCGATGGAGCCCGACCTCATCACGGTCGCGAAAGGGCTCACGTCCGCATACGTGCCACTGTCGGCGTCCATTGTCGGCGAGCGCGTGTTTGAAGTGATGGAGAATGCCTCCGAGCAGGTGGGCGCGTTCTCGCACGGCTACACCTACTCCGGGCATACGCTCGGTATGGCAGCGGCCAACGCCGTGCTGGACATCGTCGAGCGCGAGGACATTCCTGGTCAGGCCAGAACCACCGGCGCGCACTTTCAAGCATCGTTGCGCAACGCATTCGGCGGTTTCCCTATCGTCGGAGAAGTCCGCGGCGTGGGCATGATGGCCGCCGTCGAGTTCGTCAGCGACCCGGCGACCAAGACCCGCTTCGACCCTGCATTGAAAGTCGGCGCGCGCATCTCCCAAGCAGCCCGCGATCGTGGCCTGATCGCCCGCGCGATGCCGCAAGGCGACATCCTCGGCTTCTCGCCGCCGCTGGTCATGAGCGTTCAGGAGGTGGACGAGATGGTGGCCATTGCCGCCGACGCAACGCGTCACGTGATGAACCGGCTTTAGCATCTCCCGCCGTTCGCGGCAATCCCGCGTCCCGAATGAAAACGACCTATCGACTTTTCATCGACGGCACATGGCAGGACGGCGAGCGGGGAACCAGGGACGTCTTCAACCCGTCGACAGAAGAGGCCGTCGCGTCGATTCCGGTGGCCGGGCCCGTCGATCTCGACCGGGCGCTTGCTGCGGCGGCGCGCGAATTCAAGGCGTGGGCACGAACGAGTGCGTCGCGACGAGCGGAGATGCTGTCGCGCGCTGCGGCGATTCTCGCAGGCAGCACTGCGCAACTCGCGCAACGGATGGCGTGCGAGCAAGGCAAGCCGGTGCCCGAGGCACGAGGGGAGCTCAAACGTGCCCACGAAACATTCCTGTGGAGCGCAAGGCACGCGGACGAACTGTGCAAGCCCGCCGAGATCGACGAGCGCCGGATGCTGCTTTACCACCCGGTTGGCGTCGTTGCCGCATTCACGCCCTGGAACTATCCCGCCGTATTGACGGCGCGCAAGCTCGCCCCTGCGCTTGCCGCGGGGTGCACGGTGATTCTCAAGGCTGCGGAAGAAGCCCCGGCCGCCGCAGTAGCGATCATCGAGGCATTGCAGGAAGCTGGCGTGCCGCCCGGCGTTACCGCGCTCGTGTTCGGCAAGCCGGCCATGATCTCCGCGCACCTGCTGGCGTCGCCCGACGTTCGCATGCTTACCTTCACGGGATCGACGCGCGTGGGCAAGGAACTCGCAGCGCTCGCGGCCGGCAATCTCCAGCGGTGCGTACTGGAGCTCGGCGGACACTCGCCGGTCCTGGTATTCGCGGACGCCGATATTGCAGGGGCCGTACGCGCGATCTGCGACTACAAGTTCGAGTATGCCGGGCAGAGCTGTAACGCTCCGAGTCGCGTCTTCGTCGAGCGCCCGCGGTACGCGGATTTCGCACACGAGCTGGTGAGAGTAGCCGCGACAATCCGCGTCGGTGGCGCGGAAGACACCGACGCGCAAATGGGACCGATGATCGGCTCGCAGGGGCCCGCACGCATGCAACGGCTCACCGAGGACGCCCTTGCCAAGGGCGCGCGTTTGCTCCTCGGAGGGCGCCGGTTGGAACGCAAAGGTTACTTCTGGCCGCCGACCGTGCTTGCCGACGTGCCGAGTGCCGCGGCGATCATGTCGGAGGAACCGTTTGGACCGATTCTGGCAGTGGCGCCGTTCGACACCATGGACGAGGCAATCGAGCTGGCCAACCGGACTTCCTATGGCCTCGCTTCATACGTCTTCGCTTCGTCACAGCAGACTCAGGTGGATGTCGCGGAGCGCCTCTGCTGCGGCAGCGTCGGCATCAATATGCTGAAGGGCGTCGCGCCCGATGTGCCTCTTGCGGGCACGCGCGATAGTGGATACGGGCTCGAGGGCGGCGAACAGGGCTTCCGCGCCTTCCAGGACGTCAAGCTCCTCAACAGAACTGCATAGGGCGCGCCGGATCCCAAGCGGTCGCGACACCAGGTGACGGCCGGCGGAGAGGGGCAGACGCACTCGCGAAGCGGGACCGTTATGAAAAATCGCGGCCACGGTCATCGCCGGTTCGGGAAAGACCTGATGCAATTCGGAGAACGGCTGGTTGGGCGTGAGCGGATCTCGCGCTCAGCCATTTACACCTCGAGCACGGTCGACAGGAAGCGCCCGGAAAGCCCGTTGTGCTTCTTCGGGTTACACTAGCGGGTGGCCGATGGCGCTTGGACTATTAACCCGTTGGTCGTAGGTTCGATCCCTACACGGCCTACCAACCAAAACAAGGGCTTGGTGAGCGATCGCCAGGCCCTTTGTTTTCATCCGGGCTGCTCGGCATGCTCCCGACCGGGAGCACTCGCGCGCCGCGGTTGCTCGATCCTTGAAGGAACCATGCAGCATGGCCAAACCGAATTACGCGTTCGCAAAGCGGCAGCGGGAACTCGCGAAGAAGCAGAAGAAAGACGCAAAGAAACAGAAGGGCGAGGCCGAGCGCAAGCCCGCCGAGCCGGAACAAGGCAAGCCGCCATCGAGCGAGACGGACGCCTCGTAGAAGCGTCGAAGTGCGCCCGGGCGCGCTGCTCGTCGCTCCCGCGCGATACGCACTGAAATGAACGTTCCAAGCCGCGCACGCATGTGCCGGCGATTCATCCATCTCAATACGGAGAACCGCGCGTGTCCGACGTCCTGCAGTGCCTGAAGAAGCACGGTCAGCGTCTCGATCTCGAGATCGCCGAGGAAACGCGCGTGCCGCTCGCGGCTGTGCGCGAACGGCTCTCCGAGCTCAGCGCGGCCGGTGCCGTGGTGATGTGTCGGCTCACGCGCTACGAGGGCGCCAGGACGATCGAGGCGTGGCAGTGCCGGGTGTCGGGGTTCGTCCCGGCACCCGCGCCGGGCCGCAAGCCCAAGGCCGCGTAGCGCTTAGCCTCGGTGCTTGACCGCTGGTGCGTGCCCGGCTTACGCATCGACGCCGCGGCCCAACATCACCGGGTGGTGTAACCAAAAACGCCATCCCAGTCCGCGTCCGGCGGGCTCGCGCGGAACTGCGTAATGCGCGCGCGGTAGAGTCGGTAGAGTTTCACTTCAGGCGCGGCGGCGGCGAGTCCCTTGAGCAGCGCTTCGGCGTCGTCCCAGCGCCGCTCGCGGAAGTGCGCCAGGACCTCGTGGAAACGGGCGACGTCCAACAGCGTGTCGGCGGGGACCTCGCCCTGGGCGCCGAGGGGTTCGAAAACCGCGACACCCTCACGCTTGCCCTTCACCCGCACCTTGTCCACTTCGCGATATACGAAGTCCGGCACGGCGCGCACGATGTTCTCGGAGACGAGGACACCCACGCCGTATTCCTTCGTGAGATCCTGGAGACGAGAGGCGAGGTTCACCGCGTCACCCATGACCGTGTAGGAACGGCGGAAGTCCGAGCCCATGTCGCCGACGCTCATCGTGCCGCAGTTGAGGCCGACGCCGATGCGCAGCGCGGGCCAATGCTTCCTGTCGAAGAGCGGGTCCAGTTCGCGCAAGGCCTTCTGCATCGCCAAGCTGCATTCGAGCGCGTGCCGCGCATGTTCCGCATCGCGTATCGGCGCGCCCCAGAAGGCCATGATCGCGTCGCCGATGTACTTGTCGACGATGCCGCGCTTGTCCTGGATGCAGACGGTCATCCTGGTGAAGAAGGTATTGATCAGGTCCTTCAGGTCCTGCGGCGTACGGGTTTCTGCGATCGACGTGAAGTCGCGGATGTCGGCGAAAAGCACGGTCATATCGACGCTCTGGCCGTGCATCGAGTACTCCTCGGGATGCTCGGCCATCTCGGCGACGATTTCCTTGGGGACGTAGGTTCCGAACAAGTCGGTCAGCAGTCGCCGGTGACGGGTTTCGGCGAAGTAGCCCCATACGACATCGAGAAAGTAGAGGCCGGTCAGCATGAGCAGCGGGCCGCCCAGCGGGAGCACCAGATTGCGCGCCTGCCAGGCCCACGCATTGACGGCCAGCAAGACTGCAAGCACGCCCGCTACGGCAAGCGTCGCAGCGAGCGCTGACAGCCTGCGCAGAAGTATCGCGAACGGAATGCCGACGAGCAGGATGGTGAGCATGGCAATGGCGAGTGTCTCCGTGGGCCGGGATTTCACGGCGTTGTCGAGCGCACCGGAGATGAGACTCGCGTGGATTTCGACACCCGGGAGGTCCTCCTGCGTCGGCGTGGCGCGGACGTCGACGAGTCCCCGTGCCGAGGTGCCGACCAGGACGATGCGGTCCTTCAGCTCGTCGGCGCCGAGTGTTCCGCGGATCACGTCGGTCGCCGAGACGTAGCGATAGCTACCCGGGGCGCGGAACGGGATGAGCGCGGCCATTCTTTCGTCGAGCGGAATGCTCACGGTGTCGCCGATCTTCACGGAGCGCATCCACCCGACTTTCCTTCCGCCGGAGACGACGATGGTCCTTTCGAGCTTGATCGGCGCGTTGCCGAGGTAGACGCGAAGGACGGCCAGCGACATCGCTTCGAAGAAATCGTCTCCCACCTGCATGAACATCGGCACGCTGCGCGTGACACCGTCCGGGTCGAGCGCCGCGTAGAGATGACCTGCGGCGGTCGCGGCCGCCTGCAGCGGTGCGATGTTGCCGCTGTAGCCGGGGGCGCTGAAATAGCTGTACTGCGCGTCGGCGAGTGCGCTCGCGGGAAACGCCGGGGGCGGCAGGACGGCCGCTCGCTCTGCCTGCGCACTCACGAGGAACCCGAGGACGACGGGATGCTTCTGGATCTCTTCGGCGAAGAGCCGGTCGCGGTCGAGCAAAGGGCGCATGCGCTCGAAAAAAGCTTGAAACGCCGTGTCGTCGCGCAGTTCGCCACTGGCGGCCGCTTCGAGAACCGGCAGGCCCGCGTTCGGGTCCGTCTCGGGAAACGCGGTGTCGAAGGCGACAACCCGCACCCGATAGCGCGCGAAGAGCTGATGCACCATCAGTGCGAGCTTGTCGCGACCCCAGGGCCAGTATCCCTCCGCGCTGAGGCTTTTTTCGTCGACGTCCACGATCACGATGCGTGGATCGCGCGTTTGCGGCAGGAACAGACGCACCCTCGCGTCGTAGACCCAACGTTCGAGCTGGGTCAGTCCAGGGATTTCGATCCAGCCGGCGGCATCGGTCAGCAGACAAGCCAGCAGCGCCAGTTCGATCACGAGCCGAACCAGGCTACTGAGCGAGAACTTCGGCATCCAGCGGACGATGGTGCACCAGACGATCTACTGCCGGAGCGCGAAGCATAGGCGATGCTTCGCCCGGTGCGGAAGCGGCCGCAAACGCGAGGCCGAGGGTGGCGCGCCTGACGGTGGCGCAGGCACGGCGCGCGGCGAGCTGCTGTGAATTTTCACCACCGTGCTACGGTATCGCTCCGCTTTGACCGGGACCCTCAACGGGCCCAGAATGCCAAATCCATTCATGCGACCCCAACCATGACGTGGAACAAAAGTGAGGAATCGCAGCGCCGCCTGCTGATCGAGGCGCTTGCAGCGGGCCTCTTTTCGACCGCGCTCGGAAGCCGCAACGTCGCCGCGCAAATGCTCGGCGGCAGGCCGGAACCGCTGCCGAAGGAGAAGTCGATCTACCGGCTCGAAGGGCAGGTGCTCGTCGACGGGCAACCGGCTACGCTCGATACCCGGATCGCTGCAAACTCCACCGTCGAGACGGGCAAGGATGGCGAAGTCATCTACGCCATTGGCGAGACGGCCCACCTTCAGCGCAGCGAGAGCGAGGTGACGATGGAAACCAAGGAAGCCGATTCGGTGGTCGTTTCGGGCCTTCGCGTGCTGACGGGGAAGATCCTGTCGGTGTTTCCGACCGGCAAACCCGTGCGCATGACGACGAGAAACGCGTCCATCGGCATTCGCGGAACCGGTGTCTACATGGAGTCGGATCCGGAGCAGACCTACTTCTGCACGTGTTACGGAACCGCCGACATCGCCTCGACGAGCGATCCCACGAGCCGCGAAACGGTCGTGTCGCTCCACCACAATCGGCCGCTGTACGTTCTGACGGGGGAGCAGCCCGGCAGGAATATCCGGCTCGGGCCGTTCATCAATCACACCGACCAGGAGCTGATGCTCATCGAGGCGCTCGTGGGCCGCGCGCCGCCCTTCGTGTTTCCGAAGGACGACTACACGCAGCCGCGGCGCCGCACGTACTGATCCTGCACGGGCGCGCTAGCGCGGCGCGCCGTTGAGGATCCAGTTCTGGAAGAGATCGTATTTCGCGCGCCCCGGTTGCCCGGGCGCCAGGGTGGTGTCAAAGCCTTCACCGAGACCGCCGAAGTGATGGTGGCCGGAGGGCTTCTGCAGAAGCGGGCTCGCGGCGATCTCCGTGAAATTGATCCGGCTCCTGACCTCGGCGTAGAACCAGGCGTCGTCCGTCGGCGTGATCCCGCCATCGCCATCGCGATCGTAGTTGGTGAACGCAATCGGCGGATGCAGCGCACTGGCGGGCGCATGGCAGCCCTGGCACTCCTTTCCGTCCTGCAGGGCCGCCTTGATGTCGGCGAAGCGGATGACGCTCGGGTCCGGCGTCAGCGCGGTTTGGACGACGAGCGATAGCAATTTCGGTTCGCTCCGCACGGCGCCCTTGCTGGCGACGAGGCTCAGCACGTACGTCCCATCGGTCGTTGCATTGAACGTGGGTTGCGCGCTGTTGGCATTCATGATCGTGGCATCTTTCGGCGGGAGAGCACCGTTCGGCCCGGAGACGATCGACCAGACATAGGTATCGGCAAACAAGCTGTTGCTGGCCGATAACGGCGTCGCGCCGTTGCGGACGACCCGATCCGGTCCCGGATCGCCGATGGGACGCCCGGGCCGCAGCACCGCGCCGCCCGCGTCGCGCGCCGGCAAGCCCAGAGCGACGAGGTAATCCGCCAGCGCCGCTTCACCCGGGGACGCGTGGAACGTGTCATACACGAGCTTCGCAAGCGGCATGTCGCCGCGATTGGTGACCGTCGCAAAAATTCGGTTCGCATAGGACTGGAATTTCTCGTAGCTCGTGAAATCGATGTCCGACTGCCTCCCCGTTCCGCGCAACTGGTGGCAGACGCGGCACGCCGGCGCCACCACCATCGCATACAGCGAGGTCTGTCCCGCCCCCGTCCAGGAAGCGGGCGCAGCGGGTTCTACGTACGTCGAATTCGGCAGGCCATCTCCCCCGTAGGCCGCCTTGATGAGTTCCGCCGCCGTCCCTTGCCATTCGCCCGCGCTCGCCGCGCGTCGGCAGGCATCTTCGGGAAATGTCGACGGCTTGGGGAGCGGGTACGAGCACAGCACCCACTTGTTCATGGCTTTCAGCATCGGCTCCTGCTCGGCGCGCGTGTACCCCGGTTTGTCCGAGAACTGGAAGCTGCTCACTTCGAACGGGGGCAACTGTCCCAGCACGTCGCCGCGGGCGCCCGAGACGGCGTTGAGGAGGAGGTTGAAGTGCACGTTGCCCGAGGCGTCGGGTGGTGTGAGCGCGTCGGCCCGGCCGCCGTGACAAACGATGCAGGGTCCGGGCATCGCCTTGTCGCCGCGGCCATCGACGTCCGCCATGTTCTCGCGCGCACCGGTCGCGACGTTGAAGTTGAAGTATTTCGCGAAGCTGATTCCCCCCGCCGGCCCCGGGCTGAATTCGATGCCGGCGACGTACACCAACGCGTTCGGGTCGCGCACGATCGCGGCCTCGAGGTTGATCGGGGAAAAGGCGTACGCGCCCCCCGTCTTGACCAGGTAGTTCTCGGTGTAGAAGGCAAGGGTGCCGTCGATGTTCTGCCGCGCGGTGATCCGTCGGCCGAACCCCAGGTCGCGCACATCGCCGAAGACCACGGTGAGCTGTGCGCCGGTTCCCGTGTCGAAGCCGTTCGCGGCCTTCCACTTGGCGAGGGTGTCCTTCGTGTTGTTCGGATCGATGGCGGCGTAATAGGCCTGCGCGTACGCGTTCGACGTGGTTTGCAGCGAACCATCGGGCTGCACCTGCGGGTTGGGAAACTGCAGGAAAGCGTTCGGCTCGCCCGGCACGACGGCGGGGTCGGTTCCCGGGTGAACATCACCGGGGCTGCCTCCGCCGCCGCATGCGGCAAGCATCAACGCCGCCACCACCGCGAACATCCATCCGATCGGCCGCGTGAGTGCCATGATTGAATCGCCTAGAACTGCTTCAGCAAAACGATCGCGTACTGATTGCCGACGTACCGCAGCGAGCCCTGGACATCGAAGTTCAGGTGCGCGGTCGGTGTCGACTGTATGCGCCGCCACGAAATGTCGAGCGATGCCTGGTGACCCAGCGGCAGGTTGTATCCGACGGTGCTGATCCAGGTACGAGCCCCCGAACGGTAGGCAAACCATTGCTGGTCCGGGAAGGCGTCGTCGAGCACGAACACCTTCGCCAGGCTCACGTTGACGAGGGTGGCATGTCCGTCCGACACCACGTCGCCGCGCCGGTACTGGCCGGTCAGATACAGCGTTCCCCGGTCGCCGAGCGAATAATCGAGGTTCAGCAGCGCGGAATGGTCGATCACGTTCCACACTTCGCTCTGGGCGTGGCGCTCGTTGTGCGCGAGTTCTCCGGAGAGCTCGATGCGATCGGTCAGCGCGCCCCGCGCGCGTACGCCCACCGAGTAATGGCTGCCGTCGCGCAGGTGCGACGCGTAGTTGTCGAGCCAGCCGCGCGCGAAGGCGGCGTACGTGATTGCGTCGAAAGCACCGGACTGACGGTACTGAATCTCCGCTTCGAGGCCGCCCGAAAGATTCGAGAGGCGGTTGTACCTGTCGAACTTCTCGCCGCGCAAGAGACCGGTCGCGACCAGCCGCAGGTTGTCTCGGATGCGAAACGCGTGGCTTGCACTGCCGTCGAGCGCGAGCGACTGGTCCCACAGGATCTCGTCGTGCGTCCGGCCCAGGGTCACGTTGTCGTCGTAGGTGTAGCCGAGATCGACGTTCACGCTATCGAGGAAGGGCTGGCTCGAGCCGGGCTGGGGGAGTTGGCCCTGGCCGCCGGACGCGGGACCTTGGGCCGCCGCTCCTGTGCCTTGCGCCGCCGCCGTTGTCGGCGTCGCCAGATTGAGCAGCGCCGCAACGATCGCGATCGCCGCCAGACAGGTAGACCGCCTCCGCGAAAACGGGCGATGCTGCCGGTCGCTCGGGGAACGCCCGAAGACTATGTCCCGGAGATTCAGGAGCACGCCTTGCGATCATGGGACGGACGCCGCCGATATTACCTTAGCGCGCGCAAGGCGGCGAATGCGCAGAGCCGTGCGTGTCCTGGTCGCGCTACCAGGACACGGTGCAGTTGTTCCTCGCGCTGCGTGGCGGGTGGCAGCAGGCACCCGAAGCGAGCCCTTGACCAACGTCAAGATGCCGCGCCGTGGCGACCGTAGAATCAGCCGCGAAAGGAGCCGACATGTCGAACGGAATCTCCCATTTCTGCACGCGCGATGTCGTGACCGTCGCGCCGCATACCAGTGTCGTGGAGGCTTGCGCGCTCATGCGCAAGCATCACGTCGGTGCCGTCGTCGTCGTCGAAGAGACCGCGAGCGGCAAGCGTCCCCTCGGCGTCCTGACCGATCGCGACATTGCCGTCGAAGTCGTGGCCCTCGGCCTCGCGCCCGAGTCGCTCAAGGTATCGGAAGTCGTGCAGCGCGACGTCACGACGATCCGCGAAGACGCGGGGTACGCCGAGACCGTGCGACTCATGTCGATCAACGGCGTACGCCGCATGCCTGTCGTCGACGAGCGCGGTAACCTCGTCGGCATCATCACCGTGGACTACGTTCTGCGGCAAATCGCGGCGCCGCTCGTGGCCTTGAGCGACCTCGTCGCGCGGGAGCGGCACTTCGAGCAAGCGACACGGCGCTGACGGCGCCGCGCCGATCAAACGCCGAAGGGGTACGTGTCCGGCAGCCCGTGCAATTCCCGCGTCGCGAGCGGGGTGACGGCTGCCGTCTCGTCGAACCAGATGTACTCGTCGAACTGCACCGGCAGCACGGCCTGGAAGTAATGGCTCTCGCGCTCGGTGCGCGGACGGTAGATGACGCCGATCGCGCGCTCGAGGAGCGGCGTCGCGAGGCTGCTGGCCACGCCGGCGGCGTCCGCCACGCGCAGCGGCAGCAGCCATTGCGCCTCGCCGGCGTCGTGGCAAAGCGCCTCGTAGCTGCCGGCCAGCGCCGGGCGCACGCGCTTCACCTCCATCTCGCCATCCCAGTTGGTCGCCGCGGCGACGGTGCCCGTGTTCGTACCGAACCCGATCGCATAGACCGCGCTCCCGAATTCCTTGCGGCACAGCTCGCCGATGTTGTACTCGCCGCGCGCCGACATTTCGGTGGCCGCCGCATTGCCGACATGCGAGTTGTGCGCCCAAACGACGCCCCTGCTGGCCGGGCCATGATGGTCGAGCAGCGTCTTCAGCGTCTCGAACATGTGCGAGTCGCGCAAATTCCACGACGCGCGCGAGCCGTAGTACATGATGCGGTAGTAGCGCTCGGCGTTTGCGACGAGCCGCGCGTTCTGCGCGGCGTCGAGGAACCGCTCGCCGTCGTGCTCGGCGTAGCCGCGCTCGCGTTGCAGCAGGTCCGCGAGCATCGCGATGACCTCTCGCTCGCAGCTCTGGTAGTGACCGGTCAGCGCCGCGTGCCCGTAGGTTGCCGGGTCGGACTGCCACGGCGTCAGGCATGCGTAGCGATGCCGCGCGACCTCCGCGGTCGCCGGATCGACGTCGTCGAGATAGCGCACGACGGCGCGCATCGAGTTGTAGAGGCTGTAGAGGTCGAGGCCGTGGAAGGCGATGCGACGCGCCGGCTCGCTGCGGCCGTTATGCGCCCGCAGCCAGTCGACGAAACCGGCGACCTCGCGGTTACGCCACATCCACGTCGGAAAGCGTGCGAACGCAACCCATTCGGACGGCGGAAACTCGGCGTGCCGCACGTAATGGTCGATGCGCGCGGCGTCGGGCCAATCGCCTTCGATCGCCACGAACGAGAACCGCTTCTTCTCGATCAGCTCGCGTGAGATGCGCTCGCGCATCCGGTAGAACTCGGACGTGCCGTGCGTCGCCTCGCCGAGCAGGACGACGCGCGCATCGCCGATCCGGCGCAGGAGCGGCTCGAGATCGGCGGATTCGATTGCGTCGAACGTCTCGCGCGCGCCCGCGATGGCGCGCAGCGGCTCGTCGCGCGGCGAGGGCGCGCGCTCGCGCGGACGAAGCGTCTTTTCGCGCCATCCTTCATCGCCGATGAGCGGTACGAACCGGACGTCGGCGAGATCCTCGGTCGTGTACTCGTCGTGGGATCGGCGGATGACGCGCACGAGTTCCTGCACATGCACGTCGCTGCCGACGGGCATCACCAGGCGGCCGCCGACTCGCAGCTGGCGCTTGAGCGTCTCGGGCACGACGGGACCACCGGCCGCGACGACGATCGCGTCGTATGGCGCGTGCTCGGCCCAGCCGTGCGTGCCGTCGCCGTGCAGAACGCGCACGTTGACGATGCCGAGATCGGCGAGCGTGGACGACGCCTTCTCGGCAAGTTGCCCGATGCGTTCGACGCTGTAGACATGCTTCGCAAGATGCGACAGAACGGCCGCGGCATAGCCGCTGCCCGTGCCGACCTCGAGCACCTTTTCGCCGCCGGACAGTTCGAGCGCCTCCATCATCAGCGCGACGATGTAAGGCTGGGAAATCGTCTGACCGGCCGCGATCGGCAAGGGCGCGTCCTCGTAGGCGAACTCCTCCATCGAGGGCGGCAGGAACGCTTCGCGCGGCACGCTGCGCATCGCATCGAGCACGCGCTGCGAGCGAACGCCGCGGCCGACGATCGCCTGTTCGATCATCGCTTCACGGCGCGCGGCGGAACGATCGCGCTCGAGGACCGTAGCCATGGCGTCGTCCGGCTATCGCCTGACCGCTTCGACGCCGCCGTTCGGCGCGTCGATGACGGTACCCGACATCGGTTCGACGAAGACGGCGCGATCGTCGATCCCGCGTACGTCGTCGATCCTTTCCAGCAGCACGTGCAGTGCGCGGCGCTCGCGCTCGTCGAAGATCATGCCCTCGATCGTCGCGACTCCGTCGTGCACCGACACGCGCAGCGAATGCGACGGGCACCACGGCTCGCGTTTCATTTTCGCGACGATGCGGCGGCGGATCGACTCGTCGCTGCCTTGTTCTTCACTCGCCGGCGCGAGCTGGTGCATCAGCGCCGTGACAAGGTCGGCGCGGCTCACGATGCCGACGACTTTGTCGTTCTCGACCACCGGAACGCGCTTGATGTCATGCTCTTCCATCAGCCGCACCACCTGCGGCAACGAGGCACCGGGGCCCACCGTCACGACGTGCGGCGACATTACGTCCTGCACGCGCAGACCATGCGTGCGCGAGTACTCGTCGGCGCCCGATGCCGGCCCGAGCAGCAATTCGAGCCAGCGCCGGCGGGGCGCCTCCGTGCCCATTTCGGTTCGGCGCACGAGATCGCCTTCGGTCAGCATGCCGACGAGCTTGCCGTCGCCGCCGACGACGGGCATGCCGCTGATGCGGCAGGACACCATGCGCTCGATCGCTTCCCGCAGCGTCGCGTCGGGCGGAATCGTCACCACCGCGCTGGTCATGACGTCCTTGGCTTTCATCGCAAACTCCGTCCTCGGCATGCCCGCCCGGGTTACTTCACCGCGACCTGCGTCGCGCTCCGCGGCGCCTTCTTGGGCAATGCAAGCGACAAGACGCCGTTCTCGTAGTTGGCCTCCGCCTGTCCCTGGTCGATGTCGTGCGCGAGCGTGAAGCCGCGGTACTGCTGGCCGTAGTAGCGCTCGCTGCGGATCACCTTCTCGCCCTTCTTCTCTTCCTTTTCCTTGTGGATTTCCGCTTCGATCGACACGCGGTTGCCGTCGATCGACACCTTGATGTCCTCGCGGCGCACGCCGGGAATCTCGGCCTTGACGAGATAACCCTTGTCGTCCTCGGTCACGTCCATCCGGATCTGGGGTTCCTCCGGCATGGTCCGCAGAACGGTCCGCGGCAGGCCGAACATTTCATCGAACTCGCGGAACGGATCGAAACGGGTCAATTCCGCCAACGGATTGAAGCGCGTCACGTTTGCCATCGTTGCCTCCTGCCTGTTCGTTGCACTTTCGGCCGGGTCGTCCGGCCGTCCCGCGAGCCGGCATGCGGCTTCGGCTTGCTTGTCGTCGATGTTAGGCGCGCGCGCGGCTCGGTTATTGACCGCCGTCAAGCTTGGTCATCGCACCCGTTTCGTCACGACGTCATCTCGTCGCTACCTTCCCTGCATGTCGAACCAGACATGGGCCGCAGCGGCGCGCGTCTCTTGACTCCTGTCAATGTTTCTGGCCGCCAAGCCGTGAAGATCCGTCTGTCGCGTCGATCGGAAAGCCGGAGTGGGGCTGGCGCGCCATCGGGCGCGCGAGTTGTCGAACGGGAAGCGATGGAAGCGCGGAGCACGTGCCGCGCGGCTTCGCGGGCAGGGCGTCAGCCTGTCTATGCTTGCCATGCGCGGCGGCGTGTCGGTTGGAATCTTTACGGAGCTTGAGAAGATGAGCGAAGCCGATCGACCACCGATGGCGCCGGCAAGCCACCATCCGCCGCCGCCGGCGAAGCGCGAGCGGAACAAGCCGTTGCCCTGGCGCTTTCCGAAATCGAGCGAAGACGACGCGCTCGCACCGGAACGTGTTCGCCGGATCATGGCGAGCTCGAGCTTCAGCGAGGCCGACTTGGATCTCTCGCTGCTCGCGCAACCGCGAATGCGTGGCATACGCCTGCATCTCGACTATGCCAAGGCCGAGGACATCCTGAAGGCGCACGGCATTTCGCATACGATCGTCGTGTTCGGCGGCACGCGCATTCAGGAACCCGCCGCCGCCGTTCGCCACCTCGACGCGGCGCGCAACGCGCTTGCCGTCGCCCCGTTCGACGCGGCCGCGGCGCGCAACGTCCGCATCGCCGAGCGGGTCGTCGCGAAGAGCGCGTACTACGAAGTGGCGCGGGAATTCGGCCGGCTCGTGGGTGAGGCGAACCGTTCGGTCGAGGCCGAGCGGCTCGTGATCATGACGGGCGCGGGCCCCGGGATCATGGAGGCGGCCAATCGGGGTGCCTTCGACGCCGACGCGAAAACGGTGGGTTGCAACGTCAAGCTCCCGCATCCGCAGTTTCCGAATCCCTACGTGACACCGGAACTCTGTTTCCGCTTCCACTATTTCGCGATCCGCAAGCTGCACCTCGTGCAGCGCGCTCGCGCGCTCGTCGTCTTCCCCGGCGGTTACGGCACGATGGACGAGCTTTTCGAAGCACTGGCGCTCGTGCAGACGCGTACGATCGCACCGGTGCCGATCGTGCTCGTCGGCGAGCAATACTGGCGGCGGGCGGTCGACTTCGAGTTCCTGGTGGACGAGGGCGTGATCGATCCCGAGGACATCGAACTCTTCTGGTATGCGGAGACCGCGGAGGAAATCTGGAACGGGATCCGCGCGTGGCATGCGTCACCCGGCAAGCCGGTGCAGCCCGAAGCGAACATCAGCGCGATGGCGCCGTGAAGCTCTTCTTCCACGGCGCGGCGCAAGGCGTCACCGGATCGTGCTTCCGGCTCGAAGTCGCCGGAAGACAGCTCCTGGTCGACTGCGGCCTGTTCCAGGGCTCGCGCGAGATCGCCGACGAAAACCTCGATCCGTTCGGCTTCGATGCGCGCAAGGTCGACTGGCTGCTGCTCACGCACGCGCATCTCGATCACTGCGGCCGCATTCCGCTGCTCGTCG
>JAICKU010000120.1 GCA_025927765.1 Burkholderiales bacterium | reverse complement strand
CGCGCGTCACGGCGGTGACGAACGAACTCGCCGGCGAGCGCGTCGACATCGTGCTGTGGTCCGACGATCCGGCGAAGCTCGTGATCAACGCGCTCGCGCCGGCGGAGGTGCAGAGCATCGTCGTCGACGAGGAGCGGCACGCGATGGACGTGGTCGTCGACGAGGAGAACCTCGCGATCGCGATCGGGCGCAGCGGACAGAACGTGCGTCTCGCGAGCGAGATGACCGGCTGGGAGCTGAACCTGATGAGCGTCGAGGAATCGCAGCAGAAGCAGGAAGCCGAAACGACGCGGCTGCGCGGGCTCTTCATCGACAAGCTCGACGTCGACGAGGAAGTGGCCGACATCCTGATCGCCGAGGGCTTCACGTCGCTTGAAGAAGTGGCCTACGTCCCAATTACTGAAATGCTGGAAATCGAGGCCTTCGACGAGGACACGGTGAACGAGCTGCGTTCGCGTGCCCGCAATGCGCTCCTCACCGACGCGATCGCGCGCGAGGAAAGCGTCGAGAACGTCGAAGAGGCGATGCTCGCGCTCGAGGGCATGGACCTCGACATCGCGGGCAAGCTCGCCGCGCACGGCATTACCACGCGCGACGCGCTCGCCGACCTCGCCGGCGACGAACTCGTCGAGCTGACGGGTATGGATGCCGGCAAGGCGCAGGACCTCATCATGAAGGCGCGAGCGCACTGGTTCGAGCCGGCGCCCGAGGCGCCGCGCACCAGCGCCGCCGCGTAACGCCAGGCGGCAGCACGGGCAGTTGGGCGAGAGGGCAGGGACAGGCAGTACGGGAGAAGCGCATGGCGCAAACGACGATCGAACAATTCGCAACCGACTTGAAGATGCCTGCGGGCGCGCTGCTCGAGCAGCTGTCGGCGGCCGGGGTTGCGGGCAAGAAGCAGGGCGACAAGCTGACCGAGCAGGACAAGACGCGCCTGCTCGACTACCTGCGTCGCCAGCACGGCGCCGGCGGTGACGGCAAGAAGCGCATCACGCTGACGCGCAAGCAGACGTCGGAAATCAAGGCGTCCGATTCAACGGGCAAGGCACGCACGATCCAGGTGGAAGTGCGCAAGAAGCGCGTGCTGGTGCGCCGCGAGGAAGAAGCGGTCGCCGTGGTGACGCCCGCGCCGGTGGTCGAGGAAGCGCCGCCGGCAGTGGTGGCGACGCCGGTGTTGTCGGCCGAGGAGATCGCATCACGCGCCGAGGAAGAGCGCAAGGCGCAGGAACTGATGGCCCGCCAGCAGGAAGACCTGCAGCGGAAGCAGGAAGAGGAAGCGAAGCGCAAGACGAAGAAGGAACGCGAGGCCGAGGAAGCGGCGGCGCGTGCGGCCGCGGAAGCGAAGGCGGCGGCGGACGCGAAGGCTGCGGCCGACGCCAAGGCGGCGAAGCCCGCGCCCAAGCCGTTGGGCACGTTGCACCGTCCCGCCGGCAAGCCGGGCGAAAAGCGCGAGAAGACTACGAAGAAGGCGCCCGGACAGGTGTTCCAGGAAGAGGCCGCGCGCCGGCGTGCGCTGCGGCTGCGCGGCGACACCGGCGGCGCCACCGGCTGGCGCGGCGCGAAGGGCGGCCGGCACGGCCGCGACGACGAAGCCGGTGAAGGCGGCATGACGTCGACGGCGCCGCTCGTGCGCGAGATCCTCGTGCCCGAGACCATCACCGTGGGCGACCTCGCGCACAGGATGTCGGTCAAGGCCGCCGAGGTGATCAAGGCACTGATGAAGCTCGGCACGATGGTCACGATCAACCAGGTGATCGACCAGGAAACGGCGATGATCGTCGTCGAGGAAATGGGCCACAAGGCGAAAGCCGCGAAGCTCGACGATCCCGACGCAATGCTCGTCGAAGCCGAGGACGTGCACAGCGCCGAAGCGCTGCCGCGTCCGCCGGTCGTCACCGTCATGGGACACGTCGATCACGGCAAGACGTCGCTGCTCGACACGATTCGCCGTGCACGCGTGGCGAGCGGCGAAGCGGGCGGCATCACGCAGCACATCGGCGCCTATCACGTCGATACGCCGAAGGGCACGATCACGTTCCTCGACACGCCGGGCCACGAGGCGTTCACCGCCATGCGTGCGCGCGGCGCGAAGGTCACCGACATCGTGGTGCTGGTGGTCGCGGCCGACGACGGCGTGATGCCGCAAACGAAGGAAGCGATCGCGCACGCGAAGGCGGGCAACGTGCCGCTCGTGGTCGCGATCAACAAGATCGACAAGCCCGACGCGAATCCCGATCGCGTGAAGCAGGAGCTGGTCGCGGAAAGCGTGCTGCCGGAAGAGTACGGCGGCGACGTGCAGTTCGTGCCGGTGTCGGCCAAGACGGGCCAGGGTATCGACGACCTGCTCGACGCCGTGCTGCTGCAGGCCGAAGTTCTCGAACTCAAGGCGCCGAAGGACGCGCCGGCGAAGGGCATCGTGATCGAATCGCGCCTCGACAAGGGCCGCGGCCCGGTCGCGACGGTGCTCGTGCATTCGGGGACGCTGAAGCGCGGCGACGTCGTGCTCGCGGGTGCGGTGTTCGGACGTGTGCGTGCGATGACCGACGAGAACGCGAAGCCCGTCATCGAAGCCGGTCCGGCGATCCCGGTCGAGATCCAGGGTCTTTCCGACGTGCCGCTGGCGGGCGAGGAAGTGCTGGCGCTCGGCGACGAGCGCAAGGCGCGCGAAATCGCGCTGTTCCGCCAAGGTAAGTTCCGCGACGTGAAGCTCGCCAAGCAGCAGGCCGCGAAGCTCGAGAACATGTTCGAGCAGATGGGCGAGTCGGGCGTGAAGACGCTCACACTCATCATCAAGGCCGACGTGCAGGGCAGCTACGAAGCGCTTTCGCAGGCGCTGACGAAGCTTTCGACCGACGAGGTGAGGGTGAGCATCGTCCATGCGGGCGTGGGCGGCATCACCGAGTCGGACATCAACCTCGCGCTGGCATCGAAGGCGGTGGTGATCGGCTTCAACGTGCGCGCCGATTCTCAGGCGAGGAAGCTCGCCGAGTCGAGCGGCGTCGAGATCCGCTACTACAACATCATTTACGAAGCGGTCGACGACGTGAAGGCCGCGATGTCGGGCATGCTGGCGCCCGAGCAGAAAGAGAACCGGCTGGGTCTCGTCGAGGTGCGCGAGGTGTATCGCATCTCGAAGGTGGGCACGGTCGCGGGCTGTTACGTGCTCGAAGGCCTGGTGCGCCGCGGCGCCAAGGTGCGCGTGCTGCGCGACAATGTCGTGGTGCACGACGGCGAGCTCGATTCGCTGAAGCGCTTCAAGGACGACGTGCGCGAGGTGAAGGCCGGGTTCGAATGCGGGCTGTCGATCAGGAATTACAACGATATCCAGCAGAAGGACCAGCTCGAGGTGTACGAGATCGTCGAGGTGTCGAGGACACTGTGAAGCGGCCGAGCCAACGCGCGCATCGCGTCGGCGACCAGATCCAGCGCGAACTCGCGGACCTGATCAAGAACGAGGTCAAGGATCCGCGCGTCGGGCAGGTGACGATCACCGGCGTCGATATGTCGGGCGATCTTTCGCACGCCACCGTTCGCTTCTCGAGCCTGGCCGGCAAGGACACCGCGAAGGACGCTGCCGCCTCGCTGTCGCGCACGGCCGGCTTCCTGCGCAGCGAATTGTCCCGCCGCCTCAACCTCTACTCGGTGCCGCAGCTCAAGTTCGTCTACGACGATTCGATCGAGTCGGGCATTCGCATGTCGAAGCTGATCGACGAGGCGGTCGCCTCCGACAAGCAGCATCCGAGCGAGTAACGCGAAATCCGGGTCAGAGATGCATTTCCGCGCAAGCGAGTGCTGCGCCTGCCGACTGTGTCCGGAAATGCATCTCTGACCCCGATTTCGCGGCCGCGGCGGCCGGTCGACGGCGTACTGCTGCTCGACAAGCCGTCCGGCATCACGTCGAACGCTGCGTTGTCGCTCGTCAAGCGGTCGTTCAACGCCGAGAAGGCTGGGCACACCGGCACGCTCGATCCGCTTGCCTCGGGACTCTTGCCCATCTGTCTGGGCAGCGCCACGCGCTTCGCGCAGTTCCTGCTCGACGCCGACAAGCGTTACGTCGCAACGGTCCGCTTCGGCGTCACGACGACCACGCTGGATGCCGAAGGCGACGTCGTCGCCACGAAGCCGCTCGGGTTCACGCGCGCCGATCTCGTTGCAGCGCTTGCGCGCTTCACCGGCGCGATCCGGCAGACGCCGCCCGCGCATTCCGCGCTCAAGTTCGAAGGACGACCGCATTACGAATACGCGCGCCGCGGCATCGACGTGCCGCGACCCGAGCGGGAGGTGACGATCCACGAACTGCGCCTTCTCGACTGGCAGTCGCCCGATGCGGTGATCGACGTGACCTGCAGCAAGGGTACGTACGTGCGTACGCTTGCCTCCGACGTCGGCGACGCGCTCGGCTGCGGC
This sequence comes from Burkholderiales bacterium, assembly GCA_025927765.1. GTDB lineage: Bacteria > Pseudomonadota > Gammaproteobacteria > Burkholderiales > Casimicrobiaceae > VBCG01. Next base: position 2,059 of record JAICKU010000120.1, on the reverse strand, counting down.
GCGCATCTTCGCGCGCTGCGTCGAACGCGCACCGGTGGCTTCGATATCGCGAACGCGATCACGCTCGACGCACTCGAAGGGATGGAGCCCGCCGACCGCGATCACCGCCTCGAGCCCCCGGCGGTCCTGGTGTCGCACCTGCCGCGGCTGCGGCTTGCCGGCGACGCCGCCCGGCGCTTCCTGCACGGTGGACCCGTGCAGGCGGAAGCGATGAGCGAAGGCGTGGCGGCCGTGTACGCGGGCGAGCGTCTGATCGGCGTCGCCGACGTCGCTGCATATGTCGCGAGCCCGCGCAGGACGATCGCGACGGGCACGGATCGGGGCTCGAACCCGGTTGAAAAGTAAGCATTTTCCGGGCTATAATCGCGGTCTTTTCCAAAAGCGGACAAAGCGAAGAGAAGGGTTACGGACATGGCCGTCACAGTGGCAGACAAGGCGAGGGTGATCGCCGACAATCAGCGCGCGAAAGGCGACACCGGCTCGCCGGAAGTGCAGGTCGCGCTGCTGACCGCCCGCATCAACGGGCTGAACGAGCATTTCAAGGTCAACGTCAAGGACCACCACTCGCGGCGCGGATTGCTCCGCATGGTGTCGCGCCGGCGCAAGCTCCTCGACTACCTCAAGTCCCGCAACGCCGACAGCTATCGGTCGCTCATCGAAAAGCTGGGCCTGCGGAAGTAAGCGAGTTGCGCAAACTTCTCGCTCATCGCTTTCGCATCGCGCCGGCGGGCGTCGCCGAAATCGGCACCCGTCGTGTGCGTCCCGGACGGCGTCCGCTCTCGTCCGGCTAACACCCCATGCAATGGCCGCGTCATCGCACGCGGCCATTGTCATTTCATCGTGAGGTCATTGTGGTGAATCCCATCAAGAAGTCGATTGCCTACGGCAATCACACGCTGACGCTCGAAACGGGAGAGATCGCGCGCCAGGCCAACGGCGCCGCGCTGGTGAGCCTCGGCGACACCGTCGTGCTCGTCAGCTGCGTCGCGTCGAAGCAGCCGAAGCCTGGCCAGGATTTCTTTCCGCTGACGGTCGACTACCAGGAGAAGACGTACGCCGCGGGCAAGATCCCCGGCGGCTTCTTCAAGCGCGAAGGGCGTCCTTCGGAAAAGGAAACGCTGACGTCGCGCCTGATCGACCGGCCGCTGCGTCCGCTCTTTCCCGAAGGCCTCTACAACGACGTGCAGGTCGTCGCGACGGTGCTCTCCGTCGATCCGGAAATCGATCCCGACATCCCCGCGATGATCGGCGCCTCGGCCGCGGTAGCGCTGTCGGGGATTCCGTTCAACGGCCCCATCGGCGCGGCGCGCGTCGGCTACGTCGACGGGCAGTACGTGCTGAATCCCACGAAGAGCGAGCTCCAGAAGTCGCAGCTCAATCTCGTCGTCGCCGGGACGGAAGCCGCGGTGTTGATGGTCGAGTCGGAAGCGAACGAGTTGCCGGAAGACGTGATGCTGGGCTCGGTGGTGTACGGCCACCAGCAACAGCAGGCGGTGATCGAGCTCATTCATCAACTGGTCGAGGAAGGCGGCAAGCCGCTGTGGGACTGGCAGGCGCCCGCGAAGGACGAAGCGCTGGTCGCGCGCGTCACCGCCGCGGCCGAGAATCCGCTGCGCGAGGCGTACGCCATTCGCTCGAAGCAGGCGCGCTCGCAGCGCCTGCGCGAAATCGGCGCCGATGTCGAGGCGCAGACCGTCGACGCCGACGCGTCGCCCGATCTCAAGCGCCACGTCGGCAACATCCTGTTCGACCTCGAGGCGCGCATCGTGCGCGAGCAGATCCTCTCGGGCGAGCCGCGCATCGACGGACGCGACACGCGCACCGTGCGTCCCATCTCGATTCGCACCGGCGTGTTGCCGCGTACGCACGGCTCGGCGCTCTTCACGCGCGGCGAGACGCAGGCGCTCGTCGTGGCAACGCTCGGCACCGCACGTGACGAGCAGATCATCGACGCGCTTCAGGGTGAGTATCGCGACCGCTTCATGCTCCACTACAACATGCCGCCCTACGCCACCGGTGAAACGGGCCGCGTCGGCTCGCCGAAGCGGCGCGAAATCGG
>JAICKU010000109.1 GCA_025927765.1 Burkholderiales bacterium | reverse complement strand
TTGTCCTCGAGCGCGCCCATCCAGGGGTTCATCTTCTCTTCCTCGGTGCCGGGAAGGAAGCCGATGTCCTCGCCGACCGGCACCGTGACGCGCGTCATGATGATCTCCGAGTACACCTTGAACTCGAGCGTCAGCATGAGGCCCGCGGCGAGCGTCAGCAGCGTCTTGCCGGTGCCCGCCTGCCCGAGGAGCGTCACGAAGTCGATCTCGGGATTCATGAGCAGGTTGAGCGCGAAGTTCTGCTCGCGATTGCGCGCGACGATGCCCCAGACGTTGTTCTTCTGGTGCGAGTAGTCCTTCAGCGTCGACAAGAGCGCGCTCTTGCCCTCGATCTCCTTGACGATCGCGTGGAACGGCGCTTCATCGGGCTTCTCGAGGAACAGGAACTCGTTGACGTTGAGCGACGGCACGAGCGGACCGGTCAACCGGTAGTAGGTGTGGCCGCCCTGCTGCCACGACTCCATGCCCTTGCCGTGGCGATCCCAGAAATCGGTGGGCAGCTCGCGCACGCCCGAGTACAGGAGCTCGGTGTCCTCGAGCACCTTGTCGTTGAAGTAATCCTCGGCGGGCAGGCCCAGTGCGCGGGCCTTGATCCGCATGTTGATGTCCTTCGACACGAGGATCACGTTGCGCTTCGGCGCGCGGCGCATCAGGTGCATCGCGACGCCGATGATCTGGTTGTCGGCCTTGGTGCTCGCGAGCGCCGGCGCCGGCAGCTCGCTCGTCAGGTTTTCCGTTTGCAGGAACAGCCGTCCCGTCGCGGCGCCGCTCGATTTTTCCGAGAGCGGAATGCCGTTCACGATCCCTTCGGTGCCCGGGCCTGCATACGTCGTGACGAGCTCGTCCAGAAAGCGCGACGCCTGCCGCGCATTGCGCGAGACTTCCGTCATGCCCTTCTTGTGCGCGTCGAGCTCCTCGAGCGTGAGCATCGGCAGGTAGATGTCGTGCTCCTCGAACCGGAACAGGCTCGTGGGGTCGTGCATCAGCACGTTCGTGTCGAGCACGAACAGCTTCGATTCGGTGGAGGATCCGGTACGGACCGGCTTGCGGGAGGGAAGGAGATGAAGGGTGGAGGGAGCGGGGCGCAGCTTGCGTTCGACCATGGGCCTCCTAGAGACGCTTCATGCGGACGGCAAACACGCCGTCTCGTCGAGATTAATGTAGGCCCGAACGCAGGGGGTCACAAGCCCTAGCGTCGCGGGCGGTATCGGGCGGGATATTTTGTGGTGGAAAGGGCACAGCGAAAAGTCGCGCACTTCGGGGTCAGAGCAAAAAGTCCACTTTTCGCTCTGACCCCGAAGTGCGTCCTACCTTTCGAGCGTCTTCACGAACTCGAGCACTTCCTCGGCATGCCCCGGCACCTTCACCTTCCGCCATTCGCGCACGAGGTTGCCGCGGCCGTCGATCACGAACGTGCTGCGCTCGATGCCGCGCACCTGCTTGCCGTACATGTTCTTCATCCTGATCACGTCGAACTGCCGGCAGAGCTTTTCGTCAGGATCGGAGATCAGCGGGAACGGAAATTCCATCTTCGCCTTGAAGTTCTCGTGCGACTTCAGCGAATCGCGCGAAATGCCGGCGACCGCGGCGCCGAGCTTCCGGAACTTCGGATAGAGGTCGCGAAACGCCGCGCCCTCGGTGGTGCATCCGGGCGTGTTGTCCTTTGGGTAGAAGTACAGCACGACCGGATGCCCGGCGTGATCGGACAGCTTGAACGTCCCGTCGGTGGACGGCGCTTCGAAATCGTCAACCTGCGTCATCGATGTCTCCCAGGAATTCGTCGCCCTGCGTCAACACGGTACCGGTGCGGCCGTCGATCGGCGCAAGCGCATTCTCGCAGCGCGGCAGCGCCATCGGCTCGACCGTCTCGCGCAACGCGCGCGTCGGCACCAGATGCCATCCCTGCGCCTTCCATCCCGTCAGCAGCTGCTCGAACACGCCGGCAAGCCGTCCGCCCTCGAGCTCGGCGTGCAGCGTGAACACCTGCGGCAGCGACGCTTCGCGTGTGCGCTCGAGCAGATGCGCGGCGACGTTCTCCTCGGTGATGTTACCGGTGCCGATCAGTTCGTCGAGCGTCGGCAGCGTCGTTGGAAACTGCGGACAGCGAATCAGCTCGCCGCGCCATACCGGAAGATGGGGCGAGCGGCCGCGTCCGTCCGAGCAATAGTCGAAGCCGAGCGTTTGCGTGAGCCGCAGCGCGTGCACGTTCATCTGCCAGCCCGCGGCGCCATGCGTCGCGGGCGCTTCCTTGAACACTTCCGTGTAGCGCTCGCAGGCGCGCTGCATCTCGCGGCGCGTCCATTCGGCATCCGCCGTCGCGACGCGGTCCTGCCAGCCCACGTGGTCGAAGCAGTGGATGCCGGTCTCGTGACCTTCGCCGCGGACGCGTCGCAGCACGTCGACCGCGCGGCGGCCGATGTCAGGTCCGGGCAGCAGCGTGCCGTAGAGGAGCGTACGCACCCCGTAGTGCCGCACGACCGACGTGCGCCGTACCTTGCCGACGAAACCCTTGCGGAACACGCGCCGGATCGCGCGGCCCGTGCGGTCGGGGCCGAGCGAGAACAGGAACGTCGCCTTGACGCCGTGACGATCGAGCATCTCGAGGAGCCGCGGCACGCCTTCGCGCGTGCCGCGCAGCGTATCGACGTCGATCTTGAGGCCGAGCAGCATCGGTCATTCCACCAACGCGCGTGCCTCCGCGACGTGCCCGCGATACGCATCGAAGATGCGGCGCAGTGCCTCGTCCATCCCGACCTTCGGCGCCCAGCCCAGGTCCGTGCGCGTGTTGTCGATCTTCGGCACGCGGTTCTGCACGTCCTGGTAGCCCTGGCCGTAGTAGTCGGCCGCGGTCGTCTCGACGATCTGCACCGATTTCGCGGATTCGCGATACTCCGGATACTGCAGCGCGAGGGCCAGCATCATCCGCGCGAGCTCGCGCACCGAGTAATCGTTGGCGGGATTGCCGATGTTGTAGATCTTCCCCGTCGCGACGCCGTCGCGGTTGTCGATGATGCGCAGCAGCGCGTCGATGCCGTCGTCGATGTAGGTGAATGCGCGCTTCTGCGTGCCCCCGTCGACGAGCTTGATCGGCTCGCCGCGCACGATGTGGCCGAGGAACTGCGTGATCACGCGCGAGCTGCCTTCCTTCGGCGTGTTGATCGAATCGAGGCCCGAGCCGATCCAGTTGAACGGCCGGAACAGCGTGTAATCCAGGGCGTCCTGCATGCCATAGGCGTGGATCACGCGGTCCATCAGCTGCTTCGCGCACGAATAGATCCAGCGCGGCTTGTTGATGGGCCCGAGCACGAGGTCGGAGCGTTCCGGATCGAACTCCGCGTCGCTGCACATCCCGTACACCTCGGATGTGGACGGGAAGACCAGGCGCTTGCGATGGCGCACCGCCGCGCGGACGATCGGCAGGTTCGCCTCGAAGTCGAGCTCGAACACGCGCAGCGGCTCGCGCACGTACGTGGCCGGTGTGGCGATCGCGACGAGCGGCAGCAGCACGTCGCACTTCTTGACGTGGTACTCGATCCACTCGCGGTTGATCGTGATGTCGCCTTCGAAGAAATGGAAGCGGCGTTCGTCGAGCAGGTCGGCGATGCGGTCGGTCTGCATGTCCATGCCGTAGATCTCCCAGTCGGTGCTGGCGATGATCTGCTTCGACAGGTGATGGCCGATGAAGCCGTTGACGCCGAGGATCAGGATGCGTTTCATGGAAGGGAAGCGACGTGGGGCGCGGCGAATTGTACCGTGCAGGTGCGTGCCACCTCACGCGTCAGCCGAGCGGGATCGGACGCTTGCCGAAGCGTTCGCGAAACGCCGAGGCGGAGACGGTGGAACCGTCGATCTCGAGCACGTCGATCGCGAGCGCCCCACCGCCACCGCAATGCGCGACGAGCAGCGGCGCGGGGCCGGCGCGCGCATCGTCGCGCACGGCAAGCACCGGCCGTTGCGGCCCCGCGCCCGCATCGAGCACGCGGGTGCGCAGCACGCGCGTCCGCTTGCCGGCGATCGTCGTGAAGGCACCCGGGTAGGGCGGCGCGACGGCACGCACGAGATCGTGAATCGATTGCGCCGAGCGCGTCCAGTCGATCTCGCCATCCTCGGGACGGCGACCGCCGAAATACGACCCGTGCGTCAGGTCGTTGACGATGCGCGGTGCCGTGCCCGCGATCAGCGCCGGCAGTACCGCGTCGAGGCAGATCTCGGCGGCGAGCGTGACCTTGTCGAACACTTCGCGCGCCGTGTCGTCGGGGAGGATCGGCACGCGCTGCTGCGCGACGATGTCGCCGGCATCGGGCTTGTCCGCCATGTAATGCAGCGTCGCGCCCGTGTAGCGCTCGCCGTGCAGCACCGCCCAGTTCACGGGTGCGCGTCCTCGATACTTCGGCAGCAGCGACCCGTGCATGTTGAGCGCACCGCGCTTCGCGAGCGCGAGGAGCGGCGACCTCAGCATCTGCCGGCAGTAGAAGCTGAAGATGAAATCCGGCGCGCATTCGCGGACACGCGCGGGCACGTCGCCCGCATTGACGTCCGCCGGCGCGATCCACGGCAGCCCGAGCTCGTCGGCGACATCGGCGACGCGCGCGAACCACTGCGTCTCGGTCGGATCGTCGCGATGCGTGACGACGAGCGGTACGTCGACGCCGTGCGCGCGGAGCACGCGCAGGCACCGTACGCCGACGTTGTGGTAGGCGAATACGACGGACGTGGTCATTGCGTCTCGCGGACGTGCGCGACGTCGCGCGCCGGCAGCTCGAGGTCGTCGCCGTCGCGTTCGAGCACGGCGCGAATCACGTAGCGCGGCCGTTCGCGGACTTGCTGGTAGATGCGTCCCACGTATTCGCCGAGCAGGCCCACGCCGAACATCGTGCAGCCGATCAGGAAGAACGCGAGGATGTCGCGGTCCCACAGCGCCTTGACGCCTTCGAGGAAGCCGCCGAGGACTGCGCGCTCGACGATGACGACCGCGTACAGCACCAGCGACACCGCGGCGACGATCATGCCGAACACCGAGAAGAGCTGCAGCGGCACGAGCGAGAAGCCGGTGACGAGGTCGAAGTTGAGGCGGATCAGCTTGTAGAGCGAGTACTTCGACTCGCCCGCTACCCGCTCCTCGTGCAGCACTTCGACCTCGACCGGGCGGTAGGCGAACGTGTACGCGAGCGCGGGAATGAACGTGCTGACCTCGCGCGCCGCGGCGACCGCGTCGACGATTTCGCGGCTGTAGGCGCGCAGCATGCAGCCCTGATCGGTCATGCGAATGCGCGTGATGCGTTCGCGCAGCCGGTTCATGAGCCGCGACGCGGCGCGCCGCCACCACGCGTCCTCGCGATTGACGCGCACGCCGCCCACGTAGTCGGCGCCGGCGTCCATCGCGGCGAGCAGCTTGCCGATTTCCTCCGGCGGATTCTGCAGGTCGGCGTCGAGCGTCACCACGCGTTCGCCGCGCACGCGCTCGAAGCCGGCGATGATCGCCACGTGCTGGCCATAGTTCGCATTGAACAGGATCACGCGCGTGACGTCGGGCCGCGCCTGGAACTGCGCGCGCAACAGTGCGGCCGACCGGTCGCGGCTGCCGTCGTTGACGAAGATCACTTCGTAGGGCACGCCGAGCGCGTCGAGCGCGGGGTAGAGGCGTGCGAAGAGCGCGGGCAGGCCGGCTTCCTCGTTGTAGACCGGAATGACGACGGAGAGGTCGGGCGTCATGCGGCGTTCGTGCCTGCCTCGGCGAGCACTTCCGCGCATGCCACGCACACGCGATCGACGTCGTCGACGCCCATGCCGGCGTGCAGCGGCAACGTGACGGTGCGTGCGGCGATGCGCTCGGTGTGGGGCAGGTCACCCTCGCGGTAGCCGTAGCCGCGGCCGAGCGTCGACAGGTGCAGCGCTTCGTACGACACGCCCGTCGCGATGCCGCGCACCGCGAGCGCATCGCGGAAGTCCTTGCGCGACATGCGTATCTCGTCGAGAGGCAGCAGGATCGCGAACATGTTCCACGACTGCCCGTCGCCGTCGACGGGACGGGGCGGCAGCGTGCAGCGCAGCGTCGTGTCGAAGCGCGCGAAGTAGCGCTCGGCGAGTGCGCGGCGTTTCGCCAGGAACTCGGGCAGTCGCGCGAGCTGGTCGAGGCCGATCCGCGCGTTGACGTCGGGCAGGTTGAACTTCCCGCCGGCAAACGCGACGTCGCGCGTGCCGTCGGGCAGCCGCTCGATGCCGTGAAAGCGCAGCACGTCGATGCGCTTCGCCTCGTCGGCGTCGTTGCAGACGATCGCGCCGCCTTCGATCGACGTGATGTTCTTGTTCGGATGGAAGCTGAACGTGACGAGATCGCCGATCGCGCCGACCGGCCGGTCCTGCCACTTCGAGCCGAGCACCAGTGCGCCGTCCTCGATCACGCGCAGGCGGTGACGTCGCGCGAGCGCGTAGAGCGCGTCCATGTCGACGAGCGATCCTGGCCAGTGCGTCGGCACGATCGCCCGCGTACGCGGGCCGATCCGCGCTTCGACCTGGGTCAGGTCGATGTTGCGCGTGACCGGATCGCAATCGACGAATACCGGTGTCGCGCCCACCTTCACGATCATGTTCAGCACGGTGAAGAAGCTCTCCGCGCACGTGATCACCTCGTCGCCTGCGCCGATGCCGGCGAGCTGCAATGCGACTTCGACGGCGGCGGTGGCCGAGGTCAGCACGCGCACGGGCCGGCCTTCGCAGAACTCCGACAGCGCGGACTCGAAGCGCTCGACCCACGGGCCGCTCGTGATGTGCCCGGAGCGCAACACCTCGGCGACGTGGGCGATCGTCGCCTCGTCGATCACCGGTCCGGCGAACTTGATCATCTTCAGGTGCTCCTCGCGACCAGCCATACGCCGACGATGATGAAGCCGATCCCGAGCCACCGCTGCATCGTCACCGCTTCGCCGAACAGGTATTGCGCGGCGAGCGCGTTGACGATGTAACCCAGCGACAGCATCGGGTATGCGACCGACACGGGGACGCGCGACAGGCCCGCGATCCAGACGATCACGCTGATGCCGTAGAGCACGAGGCCGCCGACGACGTGACCTTCCGCGGCGATGCGCGTCAGCGTCGTCGCGAACGTGTCGGGCGCGAGCGTGACCACGCCGAGGCGGTTCGTGCCCGCCTTGAGAAGCAGCTGCGCGGCGGCGTTCAGCAGCACGCCGGTCAGCAGGAAGAAAAACGCCGCCGACGACATCAGCGCCTCGCCACGAGCACCCGTCGCGTGTCCGACGCGACGACGCGCATCGGCACGTCCTTCGCCACCAGCGCATCATGGGTTTGCGGCGTCATCAGCGCGTAACCCTGCGCGAGGCCGCGCCACTTGGCGATCCAATCGCTCATGTGCGCGATGCCGAGCGCAGGCTCGGCGTCGAGGCCCGGGCCGAGCTCGTCGCGGTACTCGACGAGCGTGGTCGTGCGCCCGAGGTAGAATGGCAGCGTCTGGTCGTACATGCGGACCTGGAAGAAGGGAGCGCTGCGATCGTACGGAGGATTGGTGGCGTTTTCCAGCGCAGTCACGAGATCCGCGGCCGAGCGGGTGGCGCGAAAGACGTCGGAGCCGTGGAAGGCGCCCTGCAGCGCGAGGAGCGTCGCAAGCGCGAGCGCGATCACGCCGACGCTGCGACTGCGTGCGCCATCGCGCCGAAATGCGACGAAGCCGACGACGTAGCCGGCGAGAGCGACACCGAGCGCCAGCGCAAGCCAGGGCCCGAGCGCGTCGAAGAGTGCGCGCGGCGTGCGCGGATCGGCGAGCGCGGCGGCGAGGCGCGGCCAGGCGACGAGCGAGGCGATCCACATTGCGAGCGTGGTGACGGCGAGCACCGCGGCGAACCCCGCCAGCGCACGCCGGCCGACCGTCGCGAGCTCGGCGCCGAGCACCAGCGCGGCGGCGGGGAACATGGGCAGGATGTACGACGGCAGCTTCGAGCCCGATACGCTGAAGAACACGAACACGAACGCGCACCACAGCAGGCAGAACTTCGCCCACGCGAAGCCTGCGGGCGAGACGGCGGCGGTGCGCCACGCGTGCGGTATGCGCCACAGGAACACGCCGGTCCACGGCAGCAGTCCGGCGAGGAAGATCGGCACGAAGTACCACCACGCACCCGTGCGCCGATGCTCGGTGGTGAGGAAGCGCTCGAAGTGCTCGTGGACGAAGAAGAAGCGCGCGAATTCGGGATTGCGCAGCGACACGAGCACGAACCACGGGGCGGCGAGCACCAGCAGCACGCCGAGTCCGCGCACGAGCTCGAGCTTTCGCCATGGACTGCGATCGCGCGTGACGAGCGTGTAGACGACGAGTGACGCGAACGGGATCAGCAGCGCGATCAGGCCCTTCGTGAGCACGCCGCCCGCCGCGGCGGCGTAGGCGACGAGCATCCACCATCGTGCACGGGACTGCTGCGCGAGCAGGAACGCGCAAAGCGACAGCGTGAGCCAGAGCGTGAGCAGCGCATCGAGCGTGACGATGTGCGCCATGCCGAACA
>JAICKU010000148.1 GCA_025927765.1 Burkholderiales bacterium | reverse complement strand
GCGCGCGCCTTGCGATCGGTCATCACGCCCTGCGACGTCGAGACGATTGCGATGCCGAGGCCGTTCATCACGCGCGGGATGTCGTCCTTGCTCTTGTAGATGCGAAGCCCCGGCTTCGAGACGCGCTCGATCTTCTCGATCACCGGACGCCCGGCGTAATAGCGAAGCGCGATCTCGAGCGAAGGCTTGCGCGTTTCCTCGCCGGTGATCTTGAAGCCGTCGATGTAGCCCTCGTCCTTCAGCACGCGGGCGATCGCGACCTTGACCTTCGACGCCGGCATCGCGACGATGGCGCGCTCGATCATCTGCGCGTTGCGAATGCGCGTCAGCATGTCGGCGATGGGATCGGTCATGCTCATCGTTTGCTCCTACCAGCTCGCCTTGACGATGCCGGGGATCTCGCCGCGCATCGCGTACTCGCGCAGCTTGTTGCGGCCAAGGCCGAATTTGCGGAACACGCCGCGCGGACGCCCGGTGATCGCGCAGCGGTTGCGAAGGCGCGTCGGGTTCGCGTTGCGCGGCAGCTGCTGCAGCTTGAGCCGCGCCGCGTAACGGTCCTCTTCGGACGCGCGAGCGTTGTCGACGATCGACTCGAGCATCGCGCGCCGCTTCGCGTATTTCGCGACGAGCTTCTCGCGCTTCTGCTGGCGATTGATCAATGCGAGTTTCGACATGCGATGTGTCCCTCAGCCCCGGAAGGGGAACTTGAACGCGGCGAGCAGCGCCTTCGCTTCGGCGTCGCTCTTCGCGGTGGTCGTGATCGTGATGTTCATTCCGCGGATCGCATCGATCTTGTCGTACTCGATCTCGGGAAAGATGATCTGTTCCTTGATGCCCATGTTGTAGTTGCCGCGGCCGTCGAAGCCGCGTCCCGACACGCCGCGGAAGTCGCGCACGCGCGGCAGCGCGACCGTGACGAGGCGGTCGAGGAATTCGTACATCCGCTCCTGGCGCAGCGTCACCATGCAGCCGATCGGATAGCCTTCGCGGATCTTGAAGCCGGCGATCGCCTTGCGCGCCTTCGTGATCACCGGCTTCTGGCCGCTGATCTTCGTCATGTCGGCGACGGCGTTGTCGAGGATCTTGCGATCGGCCGTCGCTTCGCCGACGCCCATGTTCAGCACGATCTTCTCGATGCGCGGCACTTGCATCGGCGTCTTGTAGCCGAACTGCTTCGTCAGTGCGGGCGCGACTTCCTTCCGATAGAAGTCCTTCATGCGCGCAGGCTGGTGCGGCTGATCGGCGGCGTGCGCCTTCTCGGCCGCCGGCGCGCCCTTCTGCGGCTTCTCGGCCTTCGCCTGCTTGGCCGGCGCAGCGGCGGTGGACTTGCTGGCCGGCTTGGCCGCCTTCGCGTCCTTCTTGTCCGGGGTCTTCTTGTCAGCCATTGATCTGTTCCCCGTTCGACTTGAAGAAGCGCAGCTTGCGACCGTCGGGCATCATCCGAAAGCCGATGCGGTCGGCCTTCTGCGTGACGGGATTCCAGATCGCGACGTTCGAGACGTGGATCGGTGCTTCCCTGCTGACGATGCCGCCCGGCTGGTTCTTCATCGGGTTCGGCTTCGTGTGCCGGCGCACGGTGTTCACGCCGTTGACGATCACGTGCGTGTCGTCGACGTACTTGGCGACGTCGCCGCGCTTGCCCTTGTCCTTGCCGGCGATGACGACGACGTTGTCGCCCTTCTTGATCTTGCGCATGGTGGTCTCTCTCTCGTGCGCGGCGTTACAGCACTTCGGGCGCCAGCGAGACGATCTTCATGAAGCGCTCGGTGCGAAGCTCGCGCGTGACCGGTCCGAAGATGCGGGTGCCGATCGGCTCGAGCTTGTTGTTGAGCAGCACCGCGGCGTTCGTGTCGAACTTCACGAGCGCGCCGTCGTCGCGGCGGACACCCTGGCGGGTACGCACCACGACCGCGTTGTAGATCTCGCCCT
>JAICKU010000057.1 GCA_025927765.1 Burkholderiales bacterium | reverse complement strand
CCACATCGGCGCGCCGAGGATGCGGATCACGATCTCGCGATCCGAGAACGACGTGTAGTTGTACGGGATCTCGCGCAGGCGGGAGCGTTCCGTGCGCGAATCCTGCCTCGCGGCCACCGGTTCGCCAAGCGCGTTCATGGGGAGCCGTCGATGATAACGCAGCGCCTCCTGCGCGCCCGCGAGCGCACGCGCGAAGCGCGGCGCCGGGCGGCTACGAAGCGGCCGCGCAGTCGGCGACGGCCGCTTCGCGCATCGGCACCTCGATGCGCGGCGCCGCGACGAGGCGATCGCGCCCCGCTTCCTTCGCTCGATAGAGCGCCGCGTCGGCCTGCTGGATCCAGTCCTCGACGTCGACCATCTCGACGTGCGCTTCCGCGGCGCCGAGCGAAAGCGTGCACTGCAGCCCGGGCGCGCGTTCGAACATCGCTTCCGCGAGCTCGCCGCCGATGCGCTTTGCGATCTCGGCGGCGCCTTCCAGCGTGGTGGCCGGCAGCACGAGCAGGAATTCGTCGCCCGCGTAACGCGCGGGAGTGTCGGTGACGCGCGTGCAGGCGCGAAGCGTGTGCGCGACGTGACGCAGCACTTCGTCGCCGGCCGGATGGCCGTAGCGGTCGTTCACCTGCTTGAAGTGGTCGATGTCGAGCACGAGCAGCACCGCCGCGCCACCATGACGCTTCTGGAACGCGAGCGCCTGCTCGGCCGCGAACAGGCCCTGCCGGCGATTCGCGAGCCCGGTCAGCTCGTCGGTGGCGCTCACCTGCGCAAGCCAGCGGTTCTGTTGCGCGACCTTCTGCCCGAGTCCATGCAGGACGGCGCTGACGGCGAGCGGATAGGCGACGAGGAACGGCAGGCACGCGACGACGACGGACATCGGCGAATCGAGCGCCACGGGGAAGCCGAGCAGCGCCGAGGTGATCGCGCAGGAAGCGACGAGGTACGCGGTCGTTCGCAGCGCGAAGCGAATGCCGGCGACGCCGATCTTGTCCACGGCGAGCATCGTCGCCAACAGCACGCTCGGCAGCAGGTTGAAGTGCATGAACGCGATCCAGACGCCGCCGAGCGCCGAATCGAGCGTCAGGTTGTGCCGCTCGCAGGCGGCCGGATGAGCGCTGCGTGACGCGATGCGTCTCGCCACGTGGGCCCAGACGAAGCCATGCGCGACGAGCAGCGTCCAGACCAACCACGGCTCGCCGTTGACGCGGAAGACCGACGCCACGCAGAAGAATCCCAGCCCGAGGCCGAGCGTACGCATCCGGTGGATGCGCGCGACGTAGCGCAGTTCGCGCGCACGCGTTGCGTCTGCGAGGGAGGCGGACTTGGCGGCCGAGGTATCGTCGAAGGGCAGCGTCATCGAAGAGGCGGCGTGCCCGTCGAAGGCAGGCGCGACGACGTCGAGCTGCAATTAGCTTGCCAGTCGTGATCACCCGACGCCCGGCTCGCGTCGATAGCCGAGCGCTTCGGCCATGTGCGCAGGCTCGATGGGCGCGACGCAAGCGAGATCGGCGATCGTGCGCGCGAGCTTCAGCACGCGGTGATAGCCGCGCGCGGAGAGCGCGCGCTGTGACACCGCCTTGGCGAGCAGCGCGATGGCGGGTGGCCGCGCGTTCGCGACGCGCTCGATCTCCGCGGCCGTCAAGCGCCCGTTCGCCTTGCCCTGCCGCGCGACCTGGCGCGCGTGTGCGGCCTCGACGCGCTCGCGCACCGTTGCCGACGTCTCGCTCGCCCCGTCGCGCGCGGTCATCGCCTCGGCACGCACGGGCGGCACGTCGATCGCCATGTCGATGCGATCGTAGAGCGCCCCCGAGACGCGCCAGCGATATTTGCGCACCTGCTCGCCGGTGCAATGGCAGCGCCCGCTTTCGTGACCCTGCCAGCCGCAGGGACACGGATTCATGGCGGCGACGAGCTGGAACTGCGCGGGAAAGCTCGTGTGGCGCGCGGCGCGCGACACGAGGATCGTGGCGGATTCGAGCGGCTCGCGCAGCACTTCGATCACGTGACGATCCCATTCGGGCAATTCGTCCAGGAACAGCACGCCGTGATGCGCGAGCGAGATTTCACCCGGACGTGGCACCCCGCCGCCGCCGACGAGCGCGACCGCGCTCGCCGTGTGATGCGGCGCGCGAAACGGCCGCATGCGCCAGCGGCGCTCGTCGAAGCCGCCGGCGAGCGAGGCGATGGCGGCGGCTTCGAGCGCCTCGGCTTCGGTCATGGCCGCGAGCAAGCCCGGGAGACGATGCGCGAGCATCGACTTGCCCGTGCCGGGCGGCCCGATCAGGAGCAGCGAGTGACTCCCGGCGGCGGCAATCTCGAGTGCGCGCTTTGCGTGCGGCTGACCGTGGACGTCGGCGAGGTCGGGCGCTTCGGGCGCATGGCGGGGCGGGGCACGCGCATCGAGCGTGGGCAGCGGCGAGCGACCCGCGAGATGCGCGCACACGTCGAGCAGCGTGGCGGCGGGCAGCACCGTGGCATCGCGCACCAGCGCGGCCTCGGCGGCGCTCGCGTTGGGCAGCACGAAGGCCCGGCCATCGTGACGCGCGGAGAGCACCATCGGCAGCGCGCCGCGAATGGCGCGCAATTCACCTGTCAACGCGAGCTCGCCCGCGAATTCGTGCGCGCCGAGCTTGTCGTGCGGCAATTGCCCGCTCGCAGCGAGAATGCCGATGGCGATCGGCAGATCGAAGCGCCCAGACTCCTTCGGCAGGTCGGCGGGCGCGAGCGAAACCGTGATCTTGCGGGCGGGGAACTCGTACTGCGCGTTCTGCACGGCCGCGCGCACGCGATCGCGCGCCTCGCGCACTTCGGTTTCCGCGAGCCCGACGATGTGCACGCCGGGCAAACCGCCAGCGAGATGCACCTCGACGCTGACCGACGGCGCGGCCACGCCCGAGAGCCCGCGGCTGTGCACGATCGCGACGCCCAGCTTCGCCTCCGTGATCGTTGCGCGGCGCGCGCACGTTGCGCGCCCCGTCGACGATGAACGTTAGCGAGTGCGCGAAGACCACGCATTCATCCGTTTGGACGATGCGCGGGGTCGCGGCGCGCGACGTCCATTGGTCGAGGATCATCGACGAGGCACGCGACCACGCAACGCGTGCCCGGCGACGCCGAACATCATCAGCGCAAGCAGCATCAGCGCCCATTCGGAGAGCGTCGGGATCGCCTGCGGATTCGCCATCGGTGGCGGCGGTGGCGGTGCAACCTGCACGTTCACGCTCGCCGCCCCGCTGTTGTTCGCGCTCACCGGATCGGTGATGCCCGCAGGCGCATTCACGCTGGCGACGTTGGTGAGGGTGCCGCTCGCATTCGCCGCCACGCTTGCCGCGATCGTGTAGGTGACGCCGCCGCCTCGATTCAGCGTCACCGTCGTGTTCACGTTGCCATTGCCGGCCGGGGCACCGCACGCCGTCGTGACCGTGCCGGCTCCAGGCGTGGTCACCGCACAGGTCCAGGTGCCGAACGTGACGCCCGCGGGCGCCACATCCGTGAGCATCGCGCCCGCGACATCCGCCGGCCCGTTGTTGCCGACGGTCAGCGTGTAGGTGACGTTGCCACCGGTGCTCACGGACGACGCCGAGACCGACATCGCCAGCGCGAGATCGGCGTCGATCGGTGGCGGAGGCGGCGCCGCGGTCACGTTGTCGGTGTCGCTCGCATCGCGAGGCCCACGCCGCCGCCGGCCGGCACCGTGGCGCCGTTCACCTTGCGACGACGTGCGCGGAAACTATCGTGCGCGCACGTTCGCGCGCATTGTCAGCAAGAGGTATGCCGCGTTATGCGGGCTTACACGTCGAACGTGTCGCCGAGATCGGAAACGCCTGCGTCGCCGAAGTCGAAGTCACCGCTGCCGGGATCGTCGCTGCCGATCTCGTCGCTCGAACCGAAATCGTCGCTCGACGCTCGATCGGTATCGTGCGCTGCGTTTTCGTCTTGCGATGCATCGGTGCCGCTCGATCCGAAATCGCCGAAACCGTGCGCCGGCGGATGCGCGGCGAGGAAATGCTGCGCGATCGCCGAACCGATGACGGTCCCGGCGAGGCTGCCGAGCAGCGTATGCGTGAACATCGAACCCATCGACGGCATCGCGCCTTGCGCCGGCGCCTGGCCGAACATCCGCTCCATCGCCCCGGGCTCACGCACTTCCGCCCGCGTGGCCGCGCGTGCGAGCGAGCCCGGTGCGTCGCCTGCGCGCAGCACGGCGTCGCGCTCGCCGGGCGGCGCGTCGCTCGCGAGTTGCTCGAGCACCTTGCGCCGCTGCTCCGGCGTGAGCTTCGCGAACGCCTCGGCATGCGCGTGCTCGAGCGTTTCCGGTGGCGCGGTGCGCAGCATGTAGCGATAGCGCGCGATCGCCTGCGCGTCGGCCGTCGCATCGCCTTGCGCGGGCGCCGGCCGCGCGGCACCCGTATCCGCGAATCGATCGAACAATCCCATCGCCTGCTCCTCATCGCACGCCGCTCTTCGCAGCCGGTCGACCGTTGGAGTGCGCGATGCGACGAGAGGTTGCGCGTCAGACCACGGGTTGCGGTGGCGGCGGAGGCGGCGGTGCGGTGCGCGCCTCGAGTTCCGCGACGCGCGCCTCCAGCCGCTCGACCTTCTCGCGCGTCTTGCGCAGCACCTCGACCTGCACGTCGAAATCCTCGCGCGAGACGAAATCGAGGCGCGACAGCCCGCTTTGCAGCAGCGCCTTGACGTTCTTCTCGATGTCCTTGGCCGGCGAATTCTCGAATGCCCGGCCGATCCGTGCAGCGAGTTCGTCCAACACCTTCGAGTTCAGCATCCCGTTCTCCTCTTCGTACGCATCGTCGACGTGCATCGGCGCGCCGGACGCGCCCGACGCTGGTGCGGCGCCTGTCGCGCGCGTGCGGCGTGCACGCTGCAACTCCTTGACGGATATGGAATTGTCCTCCTCGGCACGGCGCGTGCAAAGCAACATGCGTCGATGGTCGATTGTGCCATCGCACCCGCGGAGATTCCATGAAGCTCGTCGTCGCCATCATCAAGCCCTTCAAGCTCGACGAAGTGCGCGAGTCGCTGTCGACGCTCGGCGTGCAGGGCATCACCGTCACCGAAGTCAAGGGCTTCGGACGCCAGAAGGGCCACACCGAGCTCTATCGCGGCGCCGAGTACGTGGTCGACTTCCTGCCGAAGGTGAAGGTCGAGGCGGCGATGCCCGACGCGCTCGTCGATCGCGCGATCGAAACGATCGAGCGCTCGGCGAACACGGGGCGCATCGGCGACGGCAAGATCTTCGTGTTCGACCTGCTCGAAGTCGTGCGCATCCGCACGGGCGAAACCGGCGCGAACGCGCTGTGAAGGAGTGATGCGATGAGGCTTTTCCTGCTCGCGCTCGCGATGCTCGCCACGCTCGGGCTGGCGTGCGTCGCGAACGCGCAAATCACGCCGTCCGACAGCAAGGGGTCGACGGCGCAGACGGTGCCCGGCGGCCTCACCCAGGCGTCCGTTCCCGCGACGAACGCACCGGCGGTGGTCGCGGCGCCTGCGCCGGCGCCGACCCGACCGCAACTCGTTTCCAGCGACAAAATCAGCAGCGGCGACACCGCATGGATGATGACGTCGACCGCGCTCGTGCTCCTGATGACCATCCCGGGGCTCGCGCTCTTCTACGGCGGCATGGTGCGCAAGAAGAACGTGCTGGCCACGCTGATGCAGAGCTTCGCGATCACCTGCGTCGTGACCGTGCTGTGGGTCGTCGCCGGCTACAGCCTCGCGTTCACGCCGGGCAACGGCGTGTACGGCGGGCTCGACCGGCTGCTCCTCGCCGGCATGCTCTACGAGAACGAGGCCGGCAAGCTCACCGTGTCGCATCTCGGCCTCACGATCCCCGAGTCGGTGTACATGATGTTCCAGATGACGTTCGCGATCATCACGCCCGCGCTCGTCACCGGCGCGTTCGCGGACCGGATGAAGTTCTCGGCGCTGCTGCTCTTCATGGCGCTGTGGTCGCTTCTCGTCTACGTGCCGATCGCGCACATGATGTGGGAGCCCTCGGGGTTCTGGGCGACCGCCGGCGTGCTCGATTTAGCCGGCGGTACCGTAGTGCACATCAACGCCGGCATCGCCGGCCTCGTCGCGGCGATCGTGCTCGGCAAGCGCATCGGCTACGGACGCGAGGCGATGGCCCCGCACAACCTCACGCTGACGCTGATCGGCGCGTCGTTGCTGTGGGTCGGCTGGTTCGGCTTCAACGCCGGATCGGCGATCGCGTCCAATGGACGCGCCGGCATGGCGATGTTCGTGACGCAGTTCGCCACGGCCGTTGCTGCGCTCGCGTGGATGTTCACGGAATGGATCGCGAAGGGCAAGCCGTCGGTGCTCGGCATCGCCTCGGGCGCCGTGGCGGGACTCGTCGCGATCACGCCGGCGTCGGGGTTCGTCGGCGCGTTCGGCGCGCTCGTGATCGGGATCGCCGCAGGCGTCGGCTGCTTCTTCGCCGCCACGACCGTCAAGCACTGGTTCGGCTACGACGACTCGCTCGATGCGTTCGGCGTGCACTGCGTCGGCGGCATCATCGGCGCACTCCTCACCGGCGCGCTCGACGTGCGCGCGATCAGCGGCGTCGACGGCAGCACGCTCATTCAGGCCGGCGCCGTCGCGACGACGCTTGCGTGGAGCGGCGCCGGTACCTTCGTCCTGCTGAAGGTCGTCGACCTGCTGCTGGGCTTGCGCGTGACGGAAGAGCAGGAGCGCGAGGGACTCGACCTGAGCCTGCACGGGGAGACGGTGCAGTAGCGAGCCCCTCGCGGTTCGATCAGAACGTCCTGCGCATGTAGTACGTACTGATCGCGCTCACCACCCCCACGAAGAAGATGTAGAACGCGATGTACCACGGCTCGCCGCCGTTCGCCTTGAGGAGCGTCGTCGCGATGAGCGGCGTGATCGAGCTCGAGACGATGCCCGACACCTGGTACACCGTCGAGATGCCGGTGTAGCGGACGCGCGTGTCGAAGAGCTCGCAGAAGAGCGCCGACTCGGGCCCGTACACGGGCGCGTAGATCACGCCGAGCGCGATGACGATCGCGAGGCCCGCGACGATGGCGCTGCCCGAGTAGTGCATCGCCCACAGCATCGGGAACGCGGCGACGCCGCACGCGAATGCGCCCCAGCCGTACACCTTGCGCCGGCCGATGCGGTCCGACCACTTCGACGCGACGGGAATCGTGAAGATCAGCGCGAACGCGGCGAGCGAGATCGATACGAGGATCGACGTCTTGTCGTACTTCAGGATGCCCGCGAGATACGCGATCGTGAACACCGCGTACACGTTGAACACCACGCCGTCGATCCAGCGCGCGCCCCAGCCGAGCAGCACGTTCTTCTTGTAGTCGCGCACCACTTCGCCGACCGGCACGGCGACGATCTTGCGCGCCTCGCGCACCTTCGCGAACTCCGGCGTTTCCAGGATGCGCAGCCGGATGAAGATCCCGACGATCACGAGCACGATCGAAAGCAGGAACGCGACACGCCATCCCCACGACTGGAACGCCGCGTCGGGCAGGAGCCACGTGAGCAGCGCGACGACGCCGGTGGCGAGGCAAAGCCCGATCGCGAGTCCCACCTGCGGAAAGCAGGCGTAGTAGCCGCGCTGGTGCTTCGGCGCGTACTCGAACGACATCAGCACCGCGCCGCCCCACTCGCCACCCAAGCCGATGCCCTGCAGCAGGCGCAGCAGCAAAAGCAGCAGCGGCGCCGCGATGCCGATCGTCGCGTAGTTCGGGATGAGCCCGATCAGGAACGTCGAGATGCCCATGATCAGAAGCGTCAGCACGAGCAGCGGCTTGCGGCCGATGCGATCGCCGAAGTGCCCGAACAGGATGCCGCCGACGGGTCGCGTGACGAAGCCCACCGCGTACACGGTGTACGCGAGCGCCGTCGACACGAATATGTCGTCGCTCGGGAAGAACTGCTTGTTGAAGACGAGGCCCGTGATCGTGCCGTAGATGAAGAAGTCGTACCACTCGACCGTCGTGCCGATCAGGCTCGCCAGCGTGACGAGCTTCCTGCTGCGTTCATCCGTCGTCGGTTCTGTCGCCGGGATCGGGTTTCTGCCTAGCGTTGCTGCGTCCATCGTTCCCTCCGGGGTGCGCGGCACGCCCGCTCGGCCGGGATCAGCCGGGCGTCGCGCCGATGAAGTTGCGGCCGCGCGCGCCGCGGAGCGCGCTTTCGACCATCGCGTTCGATTCGTCGCGCGACACGCCATAGCTCGCGAAGTCGGTGCTGACGCCGAGCGACGCGAGCCATTGCGCGAGATGCGCCGGCGCGCGCGCGAGCGGGACGTCGAACACCTGCGCCAGCACCCCGTCGCGGTCGGCACGGCGCCCGAGCGCGCGCTCCATCACGAGCGGCAGCGTGAACGAGCAGGCGATGCCGTGCGGCAATCCGTGGCGCAGCGTCATCTCGTACGAGATCGAATGCGCGAGCGCGGTGCGCGTGTTCGAGAACGCGAGGCCCGCCTCGAGCGCCGCGCGCGACGCCTCTTCGCGAAGCGATGCATCGTCGAGGCGCTCGACGAGTCGCGGCAGCGCACGCAGCATGCGTCGCGCCGCCGACACCGCGAGCGTGTCGGAAACGCCGTTCGCGTTGACGTTCCAGATCGCTTCGAGCGCGTGCGACAGCGCGTCGAGGCCCGACTGCAGCGTGATCGACCGCGGCGCACTCGCGGTGAGCGCCGGGTCGACGATCGCCGCTTGCGGCCACGTCTCGCGCAGGTGCAGCGAGTGCTTGCGGTTCGTCGCGCGCTCCCACACCGTCGCCCACGGGGTGACCTCGCTGCCGGTGCCTGCCGTCGTGGGCACGGCGATCAACGCCTTCGACTTCGCGGGTGTGAACGCGCGACCGGCGGCGAGTGCCGCGACCAGATCGTCGAACCTGCCCGACGCGGGCGCGACGGCGAGCACCTTGGCCGTGTCGATCGTGCTGCCGCCCCCCAGCGCGACGATGACCGCGCAATCGTCGAACTCGTGCCAAAAACGCGCGTACAGCTTGCTCAGGTGGACGACGTCCGGATTCGGCTCGATGTCGTCAACGACCCCGGCAAGACGATCGCCGAGTTGGCGCGCGGCCGCGTCGACGTGGCCGAGCGCCGCCGCCTCGGGAAAGGCGACGAGCACTGCGCGGCGGTCGGCGACGATCGAGGCGAGTTGCGCGAGCGCACCTGCGCCGAACGAGATCGCGACCGGGTTGTGATACGCCCAAGCCATCGCCCACCCTCGGTGTGCGGGGATGGCGGAGTATCGTGACGCGGGCCTCATTGATCCAATACAAAATTTGCTGCAGACTCATAGGCCAAACCTATGCGTCTCGCGCACCTGCGCTCGTTCTTCGCAGTCGCGCGCCACGGGGGCTTCACCGCCGGCGCGCGGGCGCTTCACGTCAGCCAGCCGACGGTCACCGCGCAGGTGCGCGCGCTCGAGGCGACCTACGCCACCGAGCTCTTCGTGCGCCGCGGCCGCGGCGTGGTGCTCACCGCCGCCGGCGAAGCGCTGTTCGGCATCGCCGAGCGGATCTTCGAGCAGGAGGAGGAGGCGCTCGCGCTGTTGCGCAATACCGGTGAGCTGCGCGCAGGACGCCTGCGCGTGGCGGCCGTCGGGCCGTATCACGTGATGGAGATGCTCGCCGCGTTCCATGCACGGCATCCGGCGATCGACCTTGCGGTGTCGCTCGGCAACTCCGAGCAGGTCGTCGCGCGTCTGCTCGATCGCACGACCGACGTCGCCGTGCTCGCGCAGTACGCGCCCGATGCCCGGCTGCACTTCGTGCCGTTCCGCTCGCATCGCGTCGTGGTATTCGTGCCCACGTCGCATCGCTTCGCGCAGCGGCGGGCGATTCGGCTGAAGGAGCTCGCGAACGAGCCGATGATCGTGCGGGAACGGGGGTCGACCACGCGCAAGGCGTTGGACGAGGCGCTGCGCCGCGCCGGCGTGGCGCCGCCGATCGCGATGGAAATCGGCAGCCGCGAGGCGGTGCGCGAGGCCGTGCTCGCGGGTCTTGGCATCGCCGCGGTGTCCGAGATCGAATTCGTGCCCGATCCTCGCCTGCGCGTCGTGCCCATCCGTGATGCCGACGTCAAGACGCACGCGCACGTCGCGTGTCTCGTCGATCGCCGGGCGTCGCGCGTGGTGGCCGCGTTCTTCGACGTGGTCGACGCGCTGCTCGCGGCACCCCGTCGCGCCGCGCCACGCGACGCCTGCGGCGGCCAAGCATGACGCCCCCCACGCTCGCTTCGCTCGCTGCCCCCCGGGGGGGCGGACCGGTCGCGCGGGGCGGCCCTTCGCGACCGAGACGTTAGCGTCCCTTGCGCTTCGCGCGCGGGTGCGCCGCGTCGTACACCTTCGCGAGCGCCTGGAAATCGAGATGCGTGTACACCTGCGTGCTCGCGATCGACGCGTGGCCGAGCATCTCCTGGACGGCGCGAAGGTCGCCGGACGATTGCAGCACGTGCGACGCGAACGAGTGGCGCAGCATGTGCGGATGCACGTGGCGCGGCAGCCCCTGTCGCACTGCCCATGCAGCGACGCGCAGCTGGATCGCACGCGGCGACAGTCGCCGCCCGCGGCGACCGACGAACATCGCGTGCTCGCCGGGTGCTACGCACGTCGCACGGATCACGAGCCACGCGGCCAGCGCTTCGCGCGCAGCGGTGCCGACGGGCACGATGCGCTCCTTGCTGCCCTTGCCGATCACGCGAACTTCGCCCTCGTCCAGGCGACAGCGGCCGACGTCGAGCCCGGCGAGCTCGGAGAGGCGCAACCCCGACGAGTAGGCGAGCTCGAACAGCGCGCGATCACGCTGCGTGAGCGCATCGTCGCCTTCGATCGCGACGAGCCGCGCCGCCTCGTCGGGCGAAAGCGCCGAAGGTAGACGACGCGGCGATTTCGGAGGCTTCAGCCCTGCGCACGGATCCTCGACGACGGAGCGATCGTGTTCGCTTGCGAAGCGGTAGAACGCGCGCCACGCGGAGAGCATCCGCGCGAGGCTGCGTCCCGACAGTCCGCGGGCATGCAGCGTGCCAACGAAGCGCATGATTTCGCGACGTTGCAGATGCTGCGGCGGCGCATCGCCGGCGAGCGCGAACAGTTGCGCGACGTCGCGAAGGTAGGCATTGCGCGTATGCGCCGCTCGCGGGGCGAGATGAACTGCGAACGCGTCGTACAGCGCGCGATGCGCGGACGGGGGATCCGTCGCGATCGCGGCGCGCGCGGACATGCTACCTGGGCAGGAAGCGCGCGATCGCCACGCTCGCGAGCTCCGCAAGGCGCAACAGGTACACCGTGCCCAGCTCGCCGTGGAACCGGCGCGGATCGTCGCTCGCGAGGCCGAGCACGCCCAGCGTGCGCTCGGTGCGAAGCGGAAGGAATGCAAACGACTTCGAGCGCTCCGTGTCGAACCATTCGCCCGCGTCTGCGGGCGCTTCCGGCCCGCAGGACGGCGAGCGAAGGCGTTCGACGTATTCACGCAGTTCGTCGGCGACCGGCGCCAACTCGGGCAGCTCGACGTCGGGCGCGTTCGCCGGCCACAGCCGGATCACCACCTGCGGCACGTCGAAATCCTCGCGCAGCGTGTGCGACAGCACCGCGAGCGTCGTTTCGAGATCGGTGGCAGCGATCAGCGCGAGCGTCGACCGATGCAGCTTCTCGCCGATCTGGTCGTTCTCGTTGCCGTGACGGATCAGGTCGCGCAGCGTCTGCTCGAGGTCGTACACCTTGTCGCGCAACGCGAGCATCTGGCGCTCGGCGATCGGAATCGCGTGCCCGCCGTGCGGATGCGGCACGAAGATCTGCGCGACGACGTCGGCATAGTCCTCGAAGAACGCTGGGTTCTGCTTCAGGTACTCGGCGACTGCGCTTGCTTCCATCGACTCCCTTTCAATATTTCCATTCGCCTTCGAACACGCTCCGCGCAGGGCCCTTCATCGTCACGCTCGCGTCGCCACCCGGCCACGTCACCGTCAGTGCGCCGCCGCGCGTGACGACGCGCACGCGGTCGTCGAGCACACCGAGGCGGCGACCCGCGACCACCGCGGCGCACGCGCCGGTGCCGCACGCCAGCGTTTCGCCGGCGCCGCGCTCGTAAACGCGCAGGCGAATGGTAGCGCGGTCGACGACCTGCATGAATCCTGCATTGACGCGCCTCGGAAAGCGCGGATGCGCTTCGATCGCCGGCCCGAGCGCGGCCACGGGCGCGGTGTCGACGTCGTCGACGCGCAGCACTGCGTGCGGATTGCCCATCGACACGACCGACACCTGGATATCGTGGCCGGCGACGGCAATCGCGTCGAGCGCTTCGCCGCTGCCACCTTCGAACGGAATGTCCGCGGGGGCGAAACGCGGGCGCCCCATGTCGACGCTCACTTCGGCATCGTCCTCGAGCGCGGGCACGATCAGGCCGCCTTGCGTTTCGACGCGGATCGCGCGCTTGGTCGACAGGCCGCGCTCGCGCACGAACACGACGAAACAGCGTGCGCCGTTGCCGCACTGCTCGACTTCGCCCCCGTCCGCGTTGAAGATCCGGTAGCGGAAATCGGCGTCGCCCGTCGCCGGCTCGACGACGAGCACCTGGTCGCAGCCGACGCCGAAGCGGCGATCGGCGAGCCGGCGAATTTCGGACGGCGTCAACGTGAACGGCAGCTTCGTCGCGTCGACGACGACGAAATCGTTGCCGAGCCCTTCCATCTTCGTGAAGCGCAAGCGTTTCACTCGACGACCCTCCGCGCTTCGCGCTGCGGGGCCAATTCGCCCTCGGGGCGGCCCTTCGGGCTCACCGCACGCGCTCGCCGAGGTCGCCGCGCTTGTCGAACGGGAAGCGCAATCCCCCTCCGACGCTGGCCGTACCCTGCAGCTCGTAATGCAGCACGGGCCGGGCGTCCGGCGCGACGAGCGTCGCACCGCGGCGCATCGCCGCGGTGATGGCGCGCAGGATCGCGTCCATGCCGGTGTGCGCCGACAGCTGCGTGTTGGCCGTGCCGTTCGCCGGCAGATGCACCGGCGGACCGACGAGCTTCGCATCGGCCACGCGCTCGCCTTCGATCGCGAGTGTGGCGTCGAGCGCGTCGATCGTGAGATCGCGGTCGACGCGATTGGTGAGCGTCAGGTCGACGGTGAACCATGCGTCGGATCCGAGGACGCGATCGAGCGCGACGGCGACGACGTCGACGCGCGGCGGCGCGCGCAGCGTGAGCGTCGCGCACGCGGCGAGCACGAGGGCCATGCCGAGCGCCACGGCCGATCGCACCGCCGCTGCACGTCGCGAGGGGGCCGGCGTCGGCGTCACACGTTGAACCGGAAATGCATCACGTCGCCGTCGCGCACGATGTAGTCGCGTCCTTCGAGGCGCATCTTTCCCGCCTCCTTCGCGCCCTGCTCGCCCTTGTGCGCGACGTAATCGTCATAGGCGATCACTTCGGCGCGAATGAAGCCGCGCTCGAAGTCGGTGTGGATCACGCCGGCCGCCTGGGCAGCGGTGGCGTGGAACGGAATCGTCCACGCACGCACTTCCTTCGGTCCGGCGGTGAAGTAGGTGTGCAGGCCGAGCAATCCGTACGCCGCGCGGATCACGCGGTCGAGCCCGGGCTCGCTCATGCCCATGTCGTCGAGGAAAAGCTGCTTGTCTTCGTCGTCGAGATCCGCGATCTGCGCTTCGAGCGCCGCGCTGATCGCCACGACAGGCGCCTGCTCGGCCGCCGCACGCTCGCGCAGCTTGTCGAGCATCGGATTGCCTTCGAAGCCGTGCTCGGCGACGTTGGCGACGTAGAGCACCGGCTTCATCGTCAGCAGGAAGAACGGTCGCAGCAATCCGCGCTCTTCGTCATACAGGTCGACGGTGCGTGCAGGCCGCGCCTCGTTCAGCGCGTCGCGCACCTTGACGAGCGCGGCAAGCGTGCGCTGCGCTTCCTTGTCGCCGCCCGACCGCGCAACCTTCTCGACCTTCGCGATCTGGCGCTCGACCGTCGCGAGGTCGGCGAGCGCCAGCTCGGTGTTGATCGTCTCGATGTCGTCGAGCGGATCGACCTTGCCGGCCACGTGCACGACGTTCGGATCCTCGAAGCAGCGCACGACGTGCGCGATCGCATCCGTTTCACGGATGTTCGCGAGGAACTGGTTGCCGAGGCCCTCGCCCTTCGAGGCGCCTGCGACGAGCCCCGCGATGTCGACGAACTCGACGACCGCGGGGATCACCTTCGCCGGCTTCGCGATGTCCGCAAGCGCGCGCAGGCGCGTGTCGGGCACCTCGACGACGCCGACGTTCGGCTCGATCGTGCAGAACGGGTAGTTCTCGGCCGCGATGCCGGCTTTCGTCAACGCGTTGAAGAGCGTCGACTTGCCGACGTTCGGCAGGCCGACGATGCCGCAGCGAACGCTCACGGCTTGTCCTTTTCGGGTGCGGGCGGACGCGTATGCAGCAGCGTCATCGCACGCTCCATGTCACCGGCGGCAATCTCGGGCCACGCGTCGAGCGCGCGATCGATCGCCGCCTCGATCGCCGAGGCGTCGTCGGTGCCCGGCGGCTTCAGCACGAAATCGACGACCTCGCGCTCGGGCGCCTGCGTATCGCGCGGATGTCCGATGCCGAGGCGCAACCGCCAGAACGACGCCGTCCCGAGTTGCGCCTGGATGTCGCGCAGACCATTGTGGCCGGCCGTACCGCCACCGAACTTGAGCTTCGCATCGCCCGGCGGCAGGTCGAGTTCGTCGTGCGCGACGAGGATCGCGTCGGCGTCGATGTCGAAGAAGCGCGCAACGCCGGCGACGGCGCGACCGGACAGGTTCATGAACGTCATCGGCTTGACGATGCGCAGATTGCCGGCCCTGGCCACCTCGCCGCCGAACTTTGCCTCATGGTTGAACGATGCGCCGAGCTTCGATGCCAGGCGATCGGCGAACCAGAAGCCGGCATTGTGACGCGTCGCCGCGTAGCCGCAGCCGGGATTGCCGAGGCCCGCGACGACGCGGATCGGATTGGCCAAGCGTTACTTCTTCTTCTCGTCCTTCTTGGCCTTGTCCTCGGCCTTCGCCTCGGTGGCCTTGGCTTCGGTCGCCGGCGCCGCGACGGCTTCACCCTCGGCCGCTTCCGTTTCGGCTTCCGCAGCCGCCTTCGGCACGACGGCCGTGGCGACGACCGGATCCCCGGTGCGGTGCGTGACGGCGCTCACGCCGGGCGGCAGCTTGACGCCAGACACGTGCAGCGAATGCGACGTGTCGAGGCCGGACAGGTCGACTTCGATGAACTCGGGCAGGTCCTTCGGCAGGCACGCGATGTCGATCTCGGTCATCACGTGGCTCACGACCGCGCCCTGCGTCTTCACCGCCGGCGACTCGGCCTCGTTGACGAAGTGCAACGGCACCTTCATGTGGATCTTGCGCGTCTCGTCGATGCGCTGGAAGTCGACGTGCAGCACTTCGTCGCGGAACGGATGCATCTGCACGGCGCGAAGCAGCACGTTCGTCGTGGCGCCGTCGACCTTCATCGACAGGATCGACGAATGGAACGCCTCCTTGCGCAGCGCCTGGATCAGCGCGTTGTGGTCGAGCTCGATCGGCTGCGGCGCCGTGGATCCGCCATAGACGATGCCCGGGGCCTTGCCGGCACGGCGCATGCGGCGCGACGCGCCGCGGCCTTCGGAAGCGCGGGGAAAGGCGGTGAATTCGATCGTGGCCATTTGGCGACTCCTTCTCTAGGGTCTGCGGCCTTCCGGGTCGGTTGACGCCGGTCGTCCGCGATGGTCGGCGACGCGCGCGATCCGCGCGTCGGGAAACCGGCGATTATAGCGGAAGCACGTCAGAAACAGGGTCAGGCGGAAATGCGCGCCCTATGTCGGCGCTATTTCCGCTGGCGACGCGCTGCAGTCCACTTGTGCCGCTCGTGAAGCGCGTCGGTTTCGTCGACGTCTGCGGGTTCAGGCAGCCGGTCGAGCGCGCGGCGCAGTTCGCCGTGAATCGCGCCGACGTTGGGCTCCTCGTGCACGTAATGCCAGTAGTGCCTGGAGAAGTCGCTCTCGGTGCCGGACACCGTGGACGGCGCGATCGTGCGCTCGACCTCGGCGCGGATCGCGGCCATGTCGTCGGCCGCGGGCGCAGGATCGGCGTCGAGGAACACGTCGAGGTCGACCATCAATTCCGAGAGCGAGCGCAGCCACGCGAATTGCGCGTCGCCCGTGAGCCGCGACAGCCATTGACCGGGCATGATCACCGTCTGCTCGCGCGCCTCGGCGTCGCGGCGCACGCGCTCGGCGAGCGCGCGATGCAGCGACTTCAGCGCCTGCGCAAGCGCAGCGAGTTGGTCCTTCGCGACGATGGCCTGACGATCTGCCAAGGATCCTAAATCCCGAACTGCCCGCCGTTCACTTCGATGATCTGACCCGTGACGAACGACGAAAGTGCGTCGGACGCGAGGTAGAGGAACGCCCCCGAACACTCTTCCGGTGCGCCGAGGCGATTCATCGGGATGGCGCCCTTGAACGCCTCGAGCATCGCGGGCGTCGAGTAGCGCTCGTGAAAAGGCGTCTCGATCACGCCGGGCGACACCGCGTTGACGCGGATGTTGTCCTTGACGAGTTCCTTCGCGAGCCCGCGCGTGAAGGTGGACACGAAGCCCTTCGCCGACGCATAGATGGCCGATCCCGTGCCGCCGCCCGTGCGCGCGGCGATCGACGTGACGTTGATGATGTTGCCGCGCCCGGCCGTGCGCATGTAAGGCACCGCCGCCGCCGAGCACGTGACGAGCGAGCGCACGTTGAGATCGATCACCTCGTCGAACAATGCGTCATCGAGCTCGGTGATCGGCACGCGGCGCACGAGGCCGCCCGCATTGTTGATCAGGATGTCGAGGCCGCCGAAATGCTGCGCGGCCGCGTCGACGACTTCGCGCGCCTTCTGCGAATGCCGAAGATCGCCGCCGACGAGAAACGCCTGCGCGCCCGCGAAGCGCACGTCGGCCGCGACTTTCTCCGCGCGATTGAGGCTCGCGTTGTAGTGGATGCCGACGCGGCATCCCGCGGCGGCGAACGCGCGCGCCGCGGCGGCGCCGATGCCGGTGGACGCGCCGGTGATCAAAACGGATTTGCCCGCGAGGTCCGGGGCGATCGAATCGGCCATGCGCTACTCCGTGAAGAGCGAGGAAACCGACTCCTCGTTCGAGATGCGGGTCATCGTCTCGGCGAGGAGCTGCGCGCACGAGAGCTGGCGGATCTTCGCGCACGCCTGCGCCTCCACCGACAGCGGAATGGTGTCGCAGACGACCATTTCGTCCAGGTCCGACGCCGCGATGCGCGGCACCGCGCCGCCCGAGAGCACCGGATGCGTGCAGTAGGCGACGACCTTCTGCGCACCATGCTCCTTCAGCGCCGTCGCGGCCTTCACGAGCGTGTTCGCGGTGTCGACGATGTCGTCCATGATGACGCACGTGCGGCCCGTGACGTCGCCGATGATGTTCATCACCTCGGCCACGTTCGCCTTCGGGCGCCGCTTGTCGATGATCGCGAGGTCGGAATCGAGGCGCTTCGCGATCGCGCGTGCGCGCACCACGCCGCCGACGTCGGGCGAAACCACGAGCAGGTTGTCGTAGTTGCGCTTCCACAGGTCGCCGAGCAGCACCGGCGTCGCGTAAATGTTGTCGACGGGGATGTTGAAGAAGCCCTGGATCTGGTCGGCATGCAGGTCCATCACCATCACGCGATTGACGCCGACGGTGGTGAGCATGTCGGCGACGACCTTCGCCGTGATCGGCACGCGCGCCGAGCGCGGGCGCCGATCCTGCCGCGCGTAGCCGAAGTACGGAATCGCGGCCGTGACGCGCGCGGCCGATGCGCGCTTCAGCGCGTCGACCATGACGAGGATCTCCATCAGGTTGTCGTTCGTGGGCGCGCACGTCGACTGCAGCACGAATACGTCGCGGCCGCGCACGTTCTCGAGCAGTTCGACCATCACCTCGCCGTCGGAAAAGCGGCCGACGACGGCGCGCCCGAGACTGATGTTGAGATGCCGGCAGACGGCCTCGGCGAGTTTCGGATTCGCGTTGCCCGTAAAGATGCGCATGCGCTCGAAGGCCATGGGACGGGAGGAGGAGGACGACGGATCAGCCGACCGCGCGAACAGTCCACGCATCGGGCGAATCCTGGAACAGGGAAGAAGCGAAGCGCGCCGAGACAGCGAACTTCTGCGCCAACGTCGAACGTGGATGCGCGCCGACGCTCACGAAAGGCAATGGCTGGGGAGGAAGGATTCGAACCCTCGAATGCCGGAATCAAAATCCGGTGCCTTAACCAACTTGGCGACTCCCCAGCGGAAAACCGCGTCGATCCGGACGGTCTCGATCAGCTCGCGAACGATGCCAGCGGGTGCCGTGCGAGCGTGCGCACGACGCGAGCGGGCAGGTCCGCAGGCAATGCTTCGAGCGCGCGCCGCGCATCGCGTTCCGCGTCGAAGGGCGCGAACACGCACGCGCCCGAACCCGTCATGCGCGCGTGCGGCGAGACGCTCCGCAGGGCATGCAGGGCCCTGCCTACCGGCGGAAACGCTGCCGCGGCAACGGCCTCGAGATCGTTGTGTCCGTAACCTTCGGAAAAGACGCTCATTTTCGCTGACGGCGTCGAGTGTGTCAATTCGGGCGACGCGAAGATGCGCGCCGTCGGCACGTGCGCAGGCGGCATCGCGAGCGCGATCCACGCGGTGGGGATCGACATCGGCGTCAACCGTTCACCGATGCCGCGCGCGAGTGCAGGACCGACGCCCAGGAAGAACGGCACGTCGGCGCCGAGCGATGCGCCGATGTGCATCAACGCCGCGCGTGACAGCCCGAGCGACCAGAGCCGATTCAACGCGAGCAGCACGCTCGCGGCATCGGAGCTGCCGCCGCCGAGTCCCGCGCCCATCGGAATGCGCTTGTCGACGCGGATCGACACGCCGCGCGTAACGCCGGCCGCGGCGCGAAGCGCCCGCGCCGCCCGCAACGCGAGGTCGTCGTCCTCGGCAACGCCGTCGACCTCGGCGCTGCGGACGATCGCGTCGTCGTCGCGATCGGCAAGCTCGACACGGTCGGCGAGGTCGATCGCGACGAACAGCGACTCGAGCGTGTGGTAGCCGTCGGCGCGCCGCCCGGTGACGTGCAGGAACGCGTTGAGCTTCGCCGGCGCCGGCACCACGAGCCGCCGTGCGCCGGACGCCATCAGCCGACGCGATCGACTACGGCGCGCACTTCGATCGGCTCGGCACCGGGATAGGTGAGCGTCACGCGGTGAGGCGCGCTCGCCGCGCCGTCGGCGTAGTCGTACGCGATGTCCCAGCCGTTCTGGCGCAGCGCCGACACGCGTCCGCGCGCATCGCGCTCGACGGTTGCCCGCGAGCCCGGCGCCGCATGACCGCGGATCCAGAACGCGAGCCCGTCGACGGGAATCGTCACGCCGAACGCGCGCTCGGTCAGCGTGGTCCATGTGGGCGCCTCTTCGACGCGCCCGTCCGACAGGCGCACGCTCGCCGAGCCGGGTTGGCCCTGCAAAACCGCGAGCGTCTGCCCGAGCGGCGTCGCGAGCTCGATCTCGTCATGCCCGGGTGCATGCGTCCACGTGAAGCCGCCGGCGACGCCGTTCGTGCCCCGCTTCGCCGACAGGCGACCGCCGAGCGTGAACGGCACGTCGCGCACCGCCTGCTCGGTGTGCTCGACGGCAACGGGCGGCGTCGTCGCGCACGCGGCGAGCAACGACGCGACGACGGCGAGCAGTGCGACGCCTGCGCGGGACGTCACGGCTCGAACCGCTGCATCGTCTCCTTCAGCATCCGATTGTCCGGATGCGTTTCGAGCTGCGCCTTCCACACCTCGCGCGCCTTGTCGTGCTCGCCGCGCCGCCACAGCACTTCGCCAAGATGCGCGGCGATCTCCGCATCCGGACGTCCGGCGAGCGCCTGCTGCAGGTAACGCTCGGCTTCGTCGAACTGGCCGAGCCGGTAGTACGCCCAGCCGAGGCTGTCGAGGATGAACGGGTCGTCGGGCGAGATCTCGTGCGCACGGCGGATGAACGACAGGCCCTCGTCGGTGCGCGACGTTCGATCGACGAGCGTGTAGCCGAGGGCGTTCAACGCCTGCGCATCGTCAGGACGTAGCGTGACGAGATGCTTCAACTTCGACTCGGCCTCGTCGACCTTGTCGAGCTTCTCGGCGACCATCGCGAAGTCGTAGATGAGGTCGGGTGTGTCGGGATGCTCGGCGAGGCTCTTCACGAGCAAGCGATACGCGGCCGCGTCGTCGCCCGCGTCGCGCAGCAGCTGCGCCTGCGCCTGCATGCGCTGGATCGTCTGCTCGCGCGTGACGGGCGTCAGCGCCGCGAGCCACTGCTGCGCCTTCGCGAGCTGGCCCTCCTTGCCGTACATGGCGCCGATGCGAAGCTTCGCGAGCCAGGAGCGATCGCCTTCGGTCACCGCCTTGTAGTGCTCGATCGCCTTCGCGTAATGGCGCGTTTCCTCGGCGATCTGCGCGAGATAGAGATCGACCACGCCCGGCTCGCCGTACTTCGCCTGCTTCAGGTCCTCGAAGAGGCGCGTCGCCGCGGGGTAATCCTTCATCTGCAGCGCGATCGTCGCCACGCCGAACTCGAGATCGCGCGACTGCGGCTCGCGGTCCCACAGCTTCTGCATCACCGCCCGCGCCTGCGCGAACTGCCGTGCATCGACGTAACGCTGCGCGAGCGCGCCGGCCGCACTTTTCGCCTCCGGATGCGCGGTGACGAACGCCTGCAGGCCGCCGATCGCTTCCTCGGGCGCGTCGCGCCCGACGATTTCGGCCTTGAGGATCGCGGCGCGCGCCCAGTCGGGCCGAAGCTCGAGCGCCTCGTCGATTTCGTCGTTCGCTTCCTTCGCCGCGGCGGGATCGGATTTTCCCGCGGTGAAGGCCGCGACGGCGACGGCGTAGTGCGCCTCCGGCGTCTTCGGATACGGCTTGGCGATATCGCGGATCAGCGACAGCACCGCATGCTTGTCCGACTGCGACGAGAAGAGTGCCGGCAACTGCATGAACACGTCGCCGACGCCGGGCCCCGAGAGCGCCGCCTCGGAGAGCACGCGCTCGATGCGCGCGCGAAGCTCGTCGTTGGCCACGGTGTTCGGAATCGCGCCGTGATTGTCGTTCGCCGCGAGCGCCGCGAGCACGTTCTTCGGCCGCTCCGCGTCCGGATCGAGCGCGGACCACAGCGAGGCCGAGTCGTGAACGAGCGTGCGCTGGCGCGATGCGATCGCCACTTCCGTGGCGCGCGCGGCGAGCCGCGAATCCTTCGTCGAGCGCGCGGCCTCGAGAAAGGCGCGCGCGGCGACGTCGAAATCGCCGCGCTGCAGCGCGACGTCGCCCAGCATCAGGCGATAGAACAGGTCGGCGGTGAGCGCCGCGTCGTGCGGAACGGGCGTGGCGGACGCTTCGGGCGGCGGCGTGACGACGTCCTCCGCGTGAAGGCCTGCGGCCGATGCGAATGCGAGCGCCGCCACGGCGGCGCGCAGGGGAAAGCGACGAATCATCGGGATCTCGTGAAAGCGACGGCTGTGCGCCGCGGTGAATTCCGGAGATTAAGCCAAATTCGACGGGCTGCCGAAAACAGGGTCGGACCTGCTCTTCGCACGCCCTCGGGCCTCATGCCCGAACGTCCGGAACTCGAAACGCGACGTGTACGACTCGCGCCTTCGCTGGCCGGTTCCCGGCGACTCGACCGGCGCGCGGCGCGACGATCGACTGCGTCGATCGCCGCAGCAAGTACCTGCTGTTCCGGCGACGCGGCGCAACGCTCATCGTGCATCCCGGCATGAAGGTCACGCTGCGCGTGTTCCTCGAAGGAAGTTTTCCCCGCGCATCCGTCGCGACCACGTCGATATCGTACCGCGCACCGGCTGTCGTCGGCGCTTGCCACGCAACGGCAGGAGACGACGCGAGGCGGCGAATGCCGCCGCAGCAAATCGGGTGCGCCCATGGCGCTGGGCACACGGCACGAGTTGTGCTTTCCGCGTTGGCGATTGCTGTCGACGTTTCCATTGAACGCTTACTTCGCACGCCCGTTCCCGCGCGCGGCATGAATCACTCCCGCGATCTTGCCGCCCGCTTCGAAGCGTACGCCGACTGGCGGCGCCGGCTGTCGGCCGGCATCTCGTCGCTGTTCGAGTGGCTGACGCAGCAGGATCTCGCCGACGCGCAGGCTGAGGTCAAGGTGCAGCAGATCCTCGAGCGGCTGCAGCAGGACAAGCTCGTGGTCGCGTTCGTCGCCGAGTTCTCGCGCGGCAAGTCGGAGCTCATCAATGCGATCTTCTTCGCGGACTTCGGGCAACGCCTGCTGCCGTCATCGGCCGGCCGTACGACGATGTGCCCGACCGAACTGCTTCACGACCCCTCGCGCCCGCCGTCGATCCGCCTCTTGCCGATCGAGACGCGGCTGAACGACGCGACGGTCAGCGAATTCAAGAGCTACGCCGACGAGTGGGTGACGTTCCCGCTCGACCTGGGGGCCGCGGACCGCATGGCCGAGGCGCTCGCGCGCGTGTCGCAGGTGAAGCGCGTGCCGATCGCGCTCGCGCGCAAGTACGGGCTTTTCACCGAGCGCGACGAGGACATCCTGTCGGCGCTCGAGCGCGGCGAGGAAGGCAGCGTGGACATCCCGTGCTGGCGCCACGCGATCATCAACTTTCCGCATCCGCTGCTGCAGCAGGGCCTCGTGATCCTCGACACGCCGGGCCTCAATGCGATCGGCACCGAGCCCGAGCTCACGCTTAACCTGCTGCCGAACGCGCACGCGATCCTGTTCCTGCTCGCCGCCGACGCCGGCGTCACCAAGACCGACCTCGACGTGTGGAACGATCATCTCGCCGGCGAGGACGAGGCGACGAAGTCGGCGCGGCTCGTGATCCTGAACAAGATCGACGGGCTGTGGGACGAGCTCAAGGCCGACGTCGAGGTCAACGCCGAGATCGATCGGCAGGTCGAGCTGTCGGCATCGCTCCTCGGCGTTTCGCGCGCCCAGGTGTTCGGCGTATCGGCGCAGAAGGCGCTGCTCGCGAAAGTCAACGGCGACGACGCGCTCCTCACGCGAAGCCGCCTGCCGGTGCTCGAGCATTCGCTGTCGCGCAAGCTCATTCCGGCGAAGCGCGAACTCGTGGGTGCGTCGACGCAGGCCGAGCTGCGCAGCCTCACCGCGTCGGTGCGCTCGATCCTCGATGCGCGCGCGGCGTCGATCGGCGAGCAATTGACGGAGCTCATCGCGCTGCGTGGCAAGAACCAGGACGTGGTCGAGCACATGATGGCGCGCGTCAAGGAAGAGAAGGAAGTGTTCGAGCGCGGGCTCGCGCGCTACACGGCGCTTCGCACCGTGTTCACGCAGCACACCAACGATCTATTCGACGTGATCGGCCTTTCCGCCCTGCGGCAGAACGCCGCCAAGACGCGCGAGCGCATCGAGGAGAGCCCGTTCACCAAGGGCGTGCGCGACGCGATGAGCGACTTCTTCGCGAAGCTTCGCACCGACTTCGACCAGGCGGGACGGCAGGCCGCCGAAATCCACGACCTGATGCGCGCGATGTACACGCGCTTTGCGCACGAGAACGGCATCGAGATCTTCGTGCCGCCGCAGTTTTCGGTGCTGAAGTACCTGAAGGAAGTCGAGCGGATGGAGCGCGCCTACAACACGCACTTCAACACGCTGTGGAACATGGTCAGCAAGGCGAAGTACCCGCTGATGAAGCAGTTCTTCGAGACGGTGGCGTCACGCGCGCGGCACATCTACAAGGTCGCGAACCGCGACGTCGAAGGGTGGCTGAAGGCGGTGATGTCGCCGCTCGAGACGCAGGTGCGCGAGCACCACATCCAGCTGCGGCGCCGGCTCGACAGCATCCGGCGCATTCATCGCGCGAGCGACGAGCTCGAAAACCGGATCCTGGAACTCGAGCAGCAGCGCGAGGCGATCGAGGCGCAGCGTCAGGGATTGCGCCAGCAGCTCGCCGGCGTCGATACGATCATCGAGGCGCCGGACGCGCTGCCGCTCGCCGCGAACGCCTGACAGGCAGGGTCAGGCTCGGCTCATCAGACCGCCACCGATTTCTTGCGCATCAGCGCCGCATATTTGAGCTGCAGCGCTTCGCGCGTTTCGACGCAGTCGGGGTTGACCGGGATGCAGTCGACCGGGCACACCTCGCGGCATTGCGGCTTGTCGAAGTGGCCGACGCATTCGGTGCACTTCGCAGGATCGATCTCGTAGATCTCGACGCCCTGCGAGATCGCCTCGTTGGGGCACTCGGGCTCGCAGACGTCGCAGTTGATGCACTCGTCGGTGATGATCAAAGCCATGGTTGCCATCGCGCGCGGCGACTGACGCGCCGCGCGGCTTTCATTCGCCGCGCTCGAACTTGTGCCGCAGGCACTGCGCGACGTGCGGGTGTACGAACTTCGAGACGTCGCCGCCAAAGCGTGCGATCTCGCGCACGATGGTCGCCGACACGAACGTGTATTTCTCGTCGGGCGTGAGGAACAAGGTTTCGACGTCGGGATACAGGCTGCGGTTCATCCCGGCCATCTGGAACTCGTATTCGAAGTCCGACACGGCACGAAGACCGCGCAGCACGGCCTGCGCCCCCTGCTCGTTCACGAAGTCCATCAGCAGCGACGAAAAGCCCACGACCTCGACGTTGCGAAACGGCTGCAGCACCTCGCGCGCCATCGCGATGCGTTCGGCCGCGGTGAAGAACGGCTTCTTCGACGCGCTGTCCGCGATCGCGACGACGACGGTGTCGAACAGGCGCGACGCGCGGCGCACGAGATCCTCGTGCCCGCGCGTGAACGGGTCGAAGGTGCCGGGATAGACGACTTTCATGGCGGCGCGCGCGGCGGCAACGGTTCGAGCGCGATCAGATGATAATGCACGGCGCCTGCCCGCTCGTGCCGAAGCGCTTCCCAGCCCGACGGAAGCGCGAGTTCGTGCGCGGCCTCCGCATACACGCAACCGCCGGGCGCCAGCCGGTCCGGCAGGCGCGCGAAGAGCGCCTGCCACGGATCGTCGGCGAACGGCGGATCGAGGAACACGACGTCGAAGCGGCGCGCCTCGCGCTCGAGGAAGCGCAGCGCATCGTCGACGTGCGCCTCGACACCGTCGAAGCCGATCGTACGAGCGGCCTCGCGGAGCGACCGGACGAGCACCGGATTGCGATCGACGGCCACCGACACGACGGCACCGCGCGATTGCGCCTCGAACGTCAGTGCACCCGTGCCGGCGTAGAGGTCGAGCGTCGAGCGTCCGGCCAGGTCCTGCCCGAGCCAGTTGAAGAGCGTCTCGCGCACGCGATCGGGCGTGGGACGAAGCCCGGGGGCGTCGGGAACCGCGAGGCGCCGGCCCCGATGGCGGCCACCGATGATCCGGACGCGATGGGCGGGGGGCACAGCGAGTAGAATT
>JAICKU010000107.1 GCA_025927765.1 Burkholderiales bacterium | reverse complement strand
GCGGTGCGCGACGGCTTCCTCGAAGCGGCAGGGGCCGCGGGCCGCAGCGGCGACGTCGTCGTGATTCCGCACGATCGCAACGGTGTCGCGGCCGCGTTCGCCATGGCGCGCGCGAAGGGCGTGCGCGTCGCCGTCGGCCCGCTGGTGCGCGACGATTTGCGCACGCTCGCACAAAGCCAGGCGGACCTGCCGTGGACGCTCGCACTCAACCAGCTCGACGATGCGACGCCGCTGCCGCCGGCGATCTATACGTTCCCGCTCAGCGTAGAGAGCGACGGCCGCATGCTCGCCGATAGCGCGCCGGCGGCGGGTGCTGCCTCGATCGACGTCGTCGAAGGCGATTCCCCGCTGATGAAGCGATTGGCGACGTCGTTTGCGAGTGAATGGTTGCGCGACGGCGGCCGTCCGCCGGCGGCGTTTCGCTTCGACACCTCACCCGAAGCGTTGACGAGCCTGCGACGCTCGCTCGTCGGCCACGCGCCCGGCGCCGTGCTGCTTGCGTTGAACGGCGACCACGCGGCGCTCGTCAAGCCGTTCGTCGGCGACGTGCTGTCGTACGCGAGCGGCCTCGTGTTCGAGCGCCCGAGCCCGGCGATCGCGCGCGATCTCGACGGCGTGCGCGTGGTCGAGATCCCGTGGCTCCTGACGCCCGACGCCCCCGAGCTCGCGCGCTATCCGCGGCACGAATTCGACAGCGATGCGCTCGCGCGTCTCTACGCGCTCGGCCTCGATGCGTTTCGCGTCGCCGCCGCGTTCGTCGACGGCCCGCCGCAGCAGTTCGCACTCGACGGGGCGACGGGACGCGTGCACCTGGGTCCCAACCACGAGTTCCAGCGCGAAGGCCGGCTCGGCGTCTACCGCGACGGCGTGCTGGTTCCGCTCGATTCGACGCCTTGAGGAGCGACGGCGCACGTGCCGAGAGCGTGGCGTCGCAGTACCTGATGCGCCACGGACTCACGATCGTCGCCCGCAACTTCCGAACGCGCGGCGGCGAGATCGACCTCGTCGCGCGCGACGGCCGGACGCTGGTGTTCGTGGAAGTGCGGATGCGCCGCAGCGAAGGCTTCGGCGGCGCGGCCGCGAGCATCACGTGGCGCAAGCGCGAACGGCTCGTGCGCGCCGCGGGCGCCTATCTCGCGATGCTCGGTCGCGAACCCGCCTGCCGCTTCGATGCGATCCTGATGCGCAGCCTCGATCCGACGACGATCGAGTGGCAACGCGACGTATTCGCGCTCGACCGCTGATAGAATCGCACGCCATGATCGATCATCTCGCGCGCATCCGCCGACATTTCACGGACAGTGCGACGCTCAAGCAGCAGGCGGCCGAAACGATGGCGAACGGCATCGCGCGCGCGGGCTCGATCCTCACCGACTGCCTGTTCGGCGACGGCAAGATCCTCGCATGCGGCAACGGCGGCTCGGCCGCGGATGCGCAGCACTTTGCCGCCGAGCTCATCGGCCGCTTCGAACGCGAACGCCCCGAATTGCCGGCGATCGCGCTCACCACCGACACATCGCTGCTGACGGCGATCGCGAACGACTATTCGTTCGAGCACGTGTTCGCAAAGCAGGTGCGCGCGCTCGGCGCCAAGGGCGACGTGCTGCTCGCGATCTCGACGTCGGGCAACTCGCCGAACGTCGTCGCCGCGATCACCGCCGCGCACGAGCGCGAGATGCGCGTCGTGGCGCTCACCGGCAAGGGCGGCGGACGCATCGGCGAGATGCTCGCCCCGGAGGACGTGCATCTTTGCGTGCCCCACGATCGCACGATGCGCATCCAGGAAGTCCACCTCCTCACGATTCATTGCCTATGTGACGTCGTCGACGCCACGCTACTTGGAGACGATGCATGAACCTTCGCCCGCTTGCCGCCGTTTTCGCCGTCGTGTGCGCCACGTCGATGCTGCTGTCGGGATGCGTGCCGCTCGTGATCGCGGGTGCGGCCGGCGGCGCTGCACTCGTCGCGACCGACCGTCGCTCGGCGGGCGCGCAGCTCGACGACGAGGCGATCGAGTTCAAGATCGGCAGCAACATCGGCACGGGCTTCGGCGATCGCGTGCACGTCAACGTGACGAGCTTCGACGGCATCGTGCTGCTCACGGGCGAGGTGCCCACGCAGGACCTCGTAGGACAGATCGGCGAGATCGCGCGGACCACTCCCAAGGTGAAGCGCGTCGACAACGAGCTGACGGTCGGACCGGTGTCGACGATCGGCTCGCGCACGAACGACTCGTACATCACGTCCAAGGTGAAGGCGCGCTTCGTCGAGGCGAACAAGTTCCCGCCGAATCGCGTGAAGGTCGTGACCGAGCGGCAGGTCGTCTACCTGATGGGTCTCGTCACGAAGTCGGAAGCCGACACGGCGACGCAGATTGCGGCGACGACGTCGGGCGTGGTGCGCGTCGTCAAGCTGTTCGAGTACATCGACTGAGCGAGCTTCCCCCACCCCGCTATCCGGCGAAGATCGGCGGCGCTGCCGATGCGCTTTCGCGCATTCGCGCGCTGCCCCGGCCGCTGGTGTTCACCAACGGGGTGTTCGACATCCTGCACCGCGGTCACGTCACGTATCTCGAGCAGGCGAAGGGACTGGGCGCCTCGCTCGTCGTCGCGGTCAACGACGATGCATCGGTGAAGCGCCTCGGCAAGGGCGACGATCGGCCGCTGAACGCGCTCGAGGACCGGATGGCGGTGCTCGCGGCGCTCGCGAGCGTCGATCTCGTGGTCCCGTTCGACGCCGATACGCCGCGCGACCTGATCGTCGCGTGCATGCCGGACGTTCTGGTCAAGGGTGGCGATTACGACGCAGCGACGACCGCCGGGGCCAGCGAGGTTCTCGCCGCCGGGGGGCGCTTCGTGGCGATTCCGTTTCGCTATCGCCGCTCGACGACGGCGCTCGTCGAGCGCATCCGCGCGGCCGAGCGCGCACACTCCGCGACGTCCTCGAAGGCTCCGTAAGCGGGCCGCGACACGCCCGTCACGCCGCAAAGATCGGCGGGCACGGTCGCAGGGCGCTGCCGCCGCGGTGGCGCATCGCGCCAGCGCAGGTCCAGCGCTTCGGCGTCGACGAACAATCGCCGTACCGGGTGCGAGCCGACGTAGAGCGACGCGGCGCTCGTCGTGATGTTGTCGCCGCCGTGCAGCGTCGCGCCATCCACGGCACGGATGACGCCGTCGACGAGATTGCCGTCGACATCGACGCTGCTTTCGCCGCCGCGCGCCATGATGCCCGCGGTGTCGAGCAGCGTGTTGTCGCGCACGACGCTCATGGCGGAACGAAAGATGTAGATGCCGTCGTCCGAGCACGACGCGACGAGGTTCGAGGCGATCACGCTCCGTTCCTGCTCGGTGATGCATCGCCCGTCGCGGCATACCGCGGGCGCGGTGCCGCCGTCGCCGAGCGAGAGGCCGACGCGGTCGCCGGGCATGC
The DNA here is from genome assembly GCA_025927765.1 of Burkholderiales bacterium. Classification (GTDB taxonomy): domain Bacteria; phylum Pseudomonadota; class Gammaproteobacteria; order Burkholderiales; family Casimicrobiaceae; genus VBCG01. The sequence goes on along the minus strand of JAICKU010000107.1, from coordinate 5,585 downwards.
CGCGCAAGCGGTCTTCGCAGACGACGACGTTGCGTTCGATCCGATTGTCGCTGCCGCCCCCCTTCACGAACGCGCCGTAGCTCGGTCCGGTGCGCTGCACCTTCACGAAATCGCTGATGCGATTGCCGACGATCGACCAGCGGCTGGCGGCGACGAGGTCGATGGGCGTGACCGGGTTCGGCGTGTCCCGCGCGGTGGTGTTGGTGAGCACGTTGCCTTCGATGCGGCCATCGTCCGGAAATGCGTCGCGGCTGCGGTTCACCTTGAAGTGCGCGTTGAAGTCGACGATCTCGTTGTGACGCGCGACGAAGTGCGATCCGTTGCCGACGACGTGGAACGCGTGCTCGCAATCGGAATGATCGCGGCACACGCCGCGGATGACGAGGTTCTCGAAGGTCCAGTACGGCGCCATGACGTGGAAGCCTTCGAGGATGTCGAACTCGAGCACGACGCTGCCGGGGACGTCGGCGCGCACGACGATCGGTGCGTCGGCGGTGCCTGCACGCTGGACGGCGATCGAGCGGCCCTCGAATCGATACGTGCCGGGGGCGAAGGTGATCGCATCGCCGGCGTGCGCGTCGGCGATGGCGCGCCGCGCGTCGTCGGCCGACGTCACGGTGACGATGCGAAGCGGCCCGGGCGCCGGCGTGTCCGCCAGGACCGGGACCGGCATCGGGTGATGCGCTGCCGGCTCGCCGCGATCGACGGCGAGGAGCGCGTGGTCGAATTCGCGCACGACCTTCACGATGGCCGCGCGATGGCCGGATGCGCGGTGCTCGAGGTATGGCCCGAGTTCGCGCGGGGGGATCCTGGCGCGGTCGACGAGCGCGGCGAGCACGCCGGCGACGACCACGAACCCGACCAGGACGGCGACGAAGAAACCCTTCATGCGGTTGCTATAATTCCACAACCCATCCGTCTTCGCATTCCCCCTGCAATGCTCACCATCGACCGCGAAATCGACGCGCGCGGGCTCAACTGCCCGTTGCCCATCCTGCGCACGAAAAAGGCGCTGAACGACATGACGTCGGGCCAGGCGATCCGTGTGCGGGCCACCGATCCGGCGAGCGTACGCGACTTCCAGGCGTTCGCGCGCCAGACGGGCAACGAGCTCGTCGAGCAGGGCGAGGCCGACGGCGCGTTCTGGTTCGTGCTGAAGCGCCGGTAGGCCGGAACCGGGAAAAGTCGGGTCTGACCCTACTTTCCTGTCAGCGGCGGTAGCGCGTCAGGAATTCGTTGACGATGCCCCGCTCCGCACGCTCGATCTCGGCGTCGATCGAGCGGTCGTCGGGCGCGTGCTGGCGCGCCTTGCGGAACGCGTTCAGCGCCTCCTGATACTGGCCCACCTCGAGCTGCGCCTGCCCGAGGCAGCGCCATGCCCGCGCGTTGCCGAGCTCGAGGTCGACCCACGCGCGACAGACGTCGACTGCGCGGCGGCCGTTGCCCGCGCGGATCAGCTTCGGACCCTCGACCCGGAGCGCGTCGATGCGGGCGCGACGCGCGGCCATCATGCGCTCGAACTCCGCTTGCGTCGGACCGTCGTTCGCGGCCGCTGCGTCCTTGCGCGCGACGCTCGCGGCATCGTGACCGGGGAGCCGCAGGATGTCCGAGGCAGCGGGCAGCGACACCGCGGGAATCAGCGGGCCGACCTTGCTGCTCGTACGCTCCCAGGCCGTTTGCATACCCGCGCGCGTCGGCACGGCGGCCGTGATCGATGTCCTGGCGGCAGTGACCGAGTACGCGAGCGGCTGCTCCCATGCCACGCCGTAGAGCCAGGCCATCGCCGCCAGGCCGCACACGCCGGTGACCGTGTTCACGACGCCCGCGGACCCGTGGGTGACGAGGCAGTCCTCGGCAAAGTCCCAGTCCGTCTCCTGATGAATGAGGAGCCGTTCGTGCGCGATGGCCACGAGGATCGGCGCGATCAGCGGGAAGCCGCATCCCATGCCGGTCGCCCAGACGCGCACGGCGCGGCGCAGCGTGCGCGCGAGCTGTGTCCGCGTGTCGCGACGCGCATAGGCATCGGAAATCGAGAACTGCAGATAGACGCCGAAGAGCCACTTGCCGGGCGTCGTGCCCACCGACGTGATCAGGAGCGCCTCGACCGGCACGAACAGCACGGTGATCAGGATCGGCGCGAGCAGCGGATGCGCGAGCCAGTGCGCGGTCTCGTCGCTCACGAAGCCCAGGCTTCGCAGCTGCGACAGCAGGAGCGCGAGCAGCAGCCCGAAGATCGCGTAGTCGAACATGCGTGCCGCGAGCCGGTGCCACGGCTTCGGCTCGCTGGTGCGCCCCGATTTGGCGCGCTCGAGTTCGGCCATCCGCAGCTGGAAAATCCACGACGCGTCCTCCTGCGGCTGGTTCGTGCCGAGGAACACGCTGCGCTCGCGGCGCCAGTTGAGGATCGCGAGGTCGGTTTGCGGCACGAGTGCCGAGCGGCCGCCGGCGCGCCGGCGGCGCAGCACCGTGACGCCGTGCACGACGCCGTATACCGCCGCGAGCAGGCCGCCGACAGCGATGAAGCTGCCGAGCACCGAGCGCGCGACGACGACGACGTCGGGCGGCGTGACGACGACGATCGCCAACGCGATGAAGGCGACGAACAGCGCGCAGACGCCGTAGGTGACGAATGGCGAGCGCGTGAACGACGCGACGCGTTCGGTGAGCCCGGGGTGGTGCGTGGCCGGCACGTCCTCCTGCATGCCGGGGAGGCCGGTGTCAGGATCATCCTCGATCGCGTCGGCGGCCGGTGCAGTCGTGGGCCCGATCTCGCTGTGCGCATCGTCGGCGAGCAGCACGTTGTCGACCGCCTGCCGCAACGGCGCATCGTCGTCGTCGACCGACCGTGCGAGCTCCTCGTCGTAGCGCTCGCGCCGCTCGTTGTCGCTCAGGATGCGACTTGCGTGATTGATGAAGCGCAGCGCTTCTTCGACGTTTCCCTGCCCGTCGCGCGTCTTTGCGTAATATTTCCGGATGAGGCCGCGCAATGCCGCGCGCACCTCTTCCTCGGAGGACGTGGGGACGATGCCGAGCGCGTCGTACAGCGTCGCCTTCATGACCTGCGATCGTCGAGCAAACTATATGACATCGGAATAATCGGCGAAAGGGTCGGAAGCTGCAATCCTGGCAAGCATGGGCGCGAGCGGACACGCATGGCTGCAAGTTCCGGGCCACGTAGCGCAGACGTGCGCCCGTACGGAGGGCGCAAAAAAAGCGGCCCCGAAGGGCCGCTTCTGAAAATGCCGCAGTCCGGCGCGACGCGCCGCCGGCCGGCGCCGGCGTCAGGATGCCTGCTCGGGCTTCGGCGTTTCGCGGGTCGTGAGCTTTTCGCGGATTCGCGCCGATTTTCCTGAACGGCCGCGCAAATAGTAGAGTTTGGCGCGTCGCACGTCGCCGCGGCGCTTCACCTCGATCGACGCGATCAGCGGCGAATACGACTGGAACGTACGCTCGACGCCTTCGCCGCTCGAAATCTTGCGGACGGTGAACGACGAATTGAGGCCGCGGTTGCGCCTGGCGATCACCACGCCCTCGTACGCCTGGACGCGCTTGCGCTCGCCTTCGACGACGTTGACGTTGACGATCACGGTGTCGCCGGGGGCGAACTCGGGAATCATGCGATTGAGGCGCGCCATTTCCTCGCGCTCGAGGGTTTCGATGATGTTCATGCGTTCGTCCTTTCGGGCCTTGCGGCCGGTGGTGTGCGTGCAGCGCAGGGCGCCCCCTGATGCGCGCGTTTCGTTATGGAGCCCCGCGGCTCGCCTCGAGTTGGTACTCCGCCAGCAACGCCGGCTCGTCGGCTCGCAGTCCGCGCCGCTCGATCAGATCGGGACGGCGCTGCCACGTGCGCCCGACGGCTTGCTTGCGCCGCCAGCGCCAAATCGCCGCGTGATCACCCGACAGCAGCACGGCCGGCACACCGGTCGCGTCGTAGCGCTCGGGTCGAGTGTAATGCGGACAGTCGAGGAGGCCGTCGGCGAACGAATCCTGGGCCGCCGATTCCGCGTCGTTCAGCGCGCCCGGCAACTGCCGCACGAGCGCATCGATCAGGAGCAGCGCCGGCAGTTCGCCACCGGACACCACGAAATCACCGATCGACACTTCGAGGTCGACCTCGGCATCGAGCACCCGCTGATCGATCCCTTCGTAGCGCCCGGCAAGCAACGTCAGCCCGTACTCGCGTCGGGACACGAGCTCCATCACGCGAGCGTGCGTCAGCGGCACGCCGGTGGGCGACAGGTAGATCGTCGGGCCGCGGGCGACGCCTGCAACCGCCTGAGCGTCCCGCGCCGCATGAAGCGCCGCCGCGATCGGGCCGGGCATCATGACCATGCCCGGGCCACCGCCGTACGGCCGATCGTCCACCGTCCGATGCGCATCGGCCGTGAAGTCGCGCGGATTCCATACGCCGAGCTGCCACAGGCCGCGCGAACGCGCGCGTCCCGTGACGCCGTGCGCGCACGCATCCTCGATCATCGCCGGAAAGATCGTCACGACGTCGATGCGCATCGTTGCCCTTGACCCTACGTTTCCGCCGGCCAGTCGACGTCCATTCGGCGCTCGGCCGCGTCGACTCCGTCGATGTACGCGTCGACCCACGGGATCAGCCGCTCGACGCCCGCGGCATCGACGACACGCGCGATCGGATGCGCGCCGCTTTCGACGAAATCCTGCAACAGCCCGAGCTCGACGCCTTCGCGATTCACCACGTGTATTCCGATGAGGTCGCCCTGGTAATACTCGTCGTTGCCCGGTTGGGGCAGCGCTTCGCGTGGAACCGCGATCTCGGCGCCGCGCAGTGCAAAGGCCGCCTCGCGCGACTCGAGGCCCGCGAGCTCGGCCACCAACGAATCCCCGTGCTCGCGGGCGCTACGCACGCGGTACGCCGCGAAGTCGCCGTCACGCAGGCGCAGCCACCACGTCTTGTAGTGAAGCAGCGCGTCCGGCGCCGCCGACAGCGGCTTGATCTTCAGCGCGCCGCGCACGCCGTGCGGCGCCGCGACGCGGCCCATGACGACGAAGCGTTGCGGCGTGCCCGTGCTCAGGCGGCCGGCGCGACTTCGGGTGCAGCCGCCGGTGCCGCTTGCGCCGCCGCGGCGGGCTTAGGTGCACGGCCGACGAGCATCTGTACGGTATCCGAAAGCTTCGCCCCGTTGGCGAGCCAGTACGCGACGCGGTCGTGCGCGATGCGAAGGCCCTCCTCGTGCGCCGCGGCGACGGGGTTGTAGAAGCCCACGCGCTCGATGAAGCGGCCGTCGCGGCGGCTGCGCGAGTCGGTCACCACGAGGTTGTAGAACGGGCGGTTCTTGGCGCCGCCGCGCGCCAGTCTGATCACTACCATGGGTTCGTCCGAGTAGGGCCGCGAAGTCGATTTGGACCGGGCGCGGCCGGAAAACGAAAAGTCTTCGAGTATACCGGCAAACCGGCGTCAGGGCAAAAAGCGGCGATCGGAGTCGAAGCAAAGCCGCCGCAAGGCTTGGACTTCGGGGTGAGATCATGAAGAACGCTGACATGGAGAAGAGAACACCCAAGACACCGCCAAAAGTTGGAGCTGAGCCACAATGAGCGGCCGCCCAAAAGTTACG
>JAICKU010000081.1 GCA_025927765.1 Burkholderiales bacterium | reverse complement strand
GGTCGTGCGCGACCGCAAGGACAACTGCATCATCGTCTGCTCGACCGAGAACCTCGACCCGATGGGCGTGCATACCGGCGACTCGATCACCGTCGCACCGGCGCAGACGCTGACCGACAAGGAATACCAGATCATGCGCAACGCGTCGATCGCCGTGTTGCGCGAGATCGGCGTCGACACCGGCGGATCGAACGTGCAGTTTGCGATCGATCCGTCTGACGGGCGCATGATCGTGATCGAGATGAATCCGCGCGTGTCGCGCTCGTCTGCGCTCGCGTCGAAGGCCACCGGTTTTCCGATCGCGAAGATCGCGGCGAAGCTCGCCGTCGGCTACACGCTCGACGAGCTCGCGAACGACATCACCGGGTCGGAGGGCGGGCACTTCATGCCGGCGTCGTTCGAGCCGACGATCGACTACGTGGTGACGAAGGTGCCGCGCTTCGCCTTCGAGAAGTTCAAGCAGGCGGACGATCGGCTCACCACGCAGATGAAATCGGTCGGCGAGGTGATGGCGATCGGCCGCACGTTCCAGGAATCGCTGCAGAAGGCGTTGCGCGGCCTCGAAGTGGGCGTCGACGGCTTCAACCTGAAGACCGTCGACCCCGACACGATCGCCGACGAGCTCGCCTATCCGCGTGCCGAGCGACTGTGGTACGTCGCCGACGCGTTCGGCATCGGCATGAGTGTCGAGGAGCTGCACGGATACACGAAGATCGATCCGTGGTTCCTCTCGCAGATCAAGGAGATCGTCGACACCGAGCTCGAGCTCGAGAAGCGCACGCTCGACTCGCTGTCGAGTGACGACCTGCGCACGCTGAAGCGCATGGGCTTCTCCGATCGGCGGCTCGCGTACCTGTTGAAGACCACCGAAAGCGACGTGCGTAACCGCCGCCATGCTCTCGGCATCCGGCCGGTCTACAAGCGCGTCGATACCTGCGCGGCCGAGTTCTCGACGCGCACCGCGTATCTCTATTCCACCTACGAGGACGAGTGCGAGGCCGAGCCGACGGACCGAAAGAAGGTCATGGTGCTGGGCGGCGGGCCGAATCGCATCGGGCAGGGGATCGAGTTCGACTACTGCTGCGTGCACGCCGCGATGGCGCTGCGCGAGGACGGCTTCGAGACGATCATGGTCAACTGCAATCCGGAGACCGTCTCGACCGACTACGACACCTCGGATCGCCTGTATTTCGAGCCGCTGACGCTCGAGGACGTGCTCGAGATCGTGCACGTCGAGAAGCCGTGGGGCGTGATCGTGCAGTTCGGCGGCCAGACGCCGCTCAAGCTCGCGCGCGACCTCGAGAAGGACGGCGTGCCGATCATCGGCACGTCGCCCGACATGATCGACGTCGCCGAGGACCGCGAGCGCTTCCAGCAGATGCTGAAGCGCGCCGGCCTGCGCCAGCCGCCCAATCGCACCGCGCGCACCGAAGCCGAGGCGATCGCCGCCGCCGAAGAGATCGGCTATCCGCTCGTCGTGCGGCCGTCGTACGTTCTGGGCGGGCGCGCGATGGAGATCGTGCACGAGCCGCGCGATCTCGAGCGCTACATGAAGGAAGCGGTGCGGGTGTCGAACAAAAGCCCGGTGCTGCTGGACCGCTTCCTGAACGACGCGATCGAAGTCGACGTCGACGCCGTGTCCGATGGCCACGAGGTGATCCTCGGCGGCATCATGGAGCACATCGAGCAGGCCGGCGTGCATTCCGGCGATTCCGCGTGCTCGCTGCCGCCGTATTCGCTGTCGCGCGAGCTGCAGGACGAGTTGCGCCGGCAGACGATCGTGATGGCCAACGCATTGCGTGTCGTGGGCCTGATGAACGTGCAGTTCGCGATCCAGTACGACGACGCGCGCCGGCCCGTCGTCTACGTGCTCGAAGTCAATCCGCGCGCATCGCGCACCGTGCCGTACGTGTCGAAGGCGACCGGACGGCCGCTCGCGAAGATCGCCGCGCGCTGCATGGTCGGGCAGAGCCTCGCCGAACAGCGCATCGTGGGCGAAGTCGTGCCGACCTACTTCTCGGTCAAGGAAGCGGTGTTCCCGTTCATCAAGTTCCCGGGCGTGGACACGATCCTCGGCCCCGAGATGAAGTCGACCGGCGAGGTGATGGGTGTCGGCGAAACGTTCGCCGAGGCGTTCCTGAAGAGCCAGCTCGGGGCGAACGTGAAGCTGCCTTCGTCGGGGCGCGTTTTCCTGAGCGTCAAGGATGCGGACAAGCCGGCGTCGATCGACGTCGCGCGCAAGCTGCACGAGCTCGGCTACGAGATCGTCGCGACGCGCGGAACGGCGGCTGCGCTGGCGGCGGCCGGCGTGCCGGTGACGGCCATCAACAAGGTCAAGGAAGGACGTCCGCACATCGTCGACCTGCTGGTGAACGACGAGATCGCGATGGTGATCAACACGGTCGAGGAGAAGCGCTCGTCGATCCAGGACAGCTACGCGATCCGTCGCGCCGCACTGCAGGACCAGGTGCCGACGTTCACCACGATCGCGGGTGCGCGCGCGGCTGCCGTCGGCATGGAGTACCTCCGCGACCCCGTGCCCTACGCGCTGCAGGCGCTGCACCGCGCGCTCTGAAGCCGCTCGCCGGCGGCTTTTCGCATTCCTGCAGATCATGCAGGACGTGCACAAAGATCGTTTGTGCGCTGCACGATTCACCCTCACCATGAACGACATCGGCGCGCAGGCCCGCCATCTGCGAGGCATGCGCGCAACTCATTCATGGCGAAAGGAATCGGGATGCAATCGAATGGCTCGCTGCGCGGTGGCGCGATGCTCGTCTTCACGACGCTCGTCTGGGGCGCGATGTTCTCGGTCGCGAAAGGCGCACTCGGCGCGATCGACGCGTTCTGGCTGACGACGTGGCGCTACGTGCCCGCGTCGGTCACGATCGTGGTGCTGTTGTGGTTCGTCGAGGGCCGCCGCGCGTTCGCGACGGACGGCGCGCGGCTTCGCCTGTGGATCTTCGGCTCGCTCGGCTTTGCCGGCTTCAGCATCCTCGGCTATCTCGGCCTCGCGCGCTCGCGGCCGGAGCATGCGGCGATCATCGTCGCGATGATGCCGCTCTTCACCGCGATCGCGAACTGGCTCGTTCGCGGGACCCGGCCGAATCGCGCGACGCTCGTTGCGACGCTCGTCGCGCTGGCCGGTGCGGTGCTCGTCATCACGAAGGGTCATTGGCGCGCCATCGCGGACGGGGCGCTGTCGGCCGACGCGATGGTGCTTGCCGGCATGATCTGCTGGATCGCCTACACGATGGGCGCCGCGACGCTGCCGAAGTTCAGCACGCTGCGCTACACGGCCCTCAGCATGGCGCTCGGCACGCTGACGATCGTGGCGGTCACCCTCGTCGCGACGATCGCAGGGCTCGCCGACCCGCCGGATGTGACCACGGTCGTCGAGCAGGGCGCCGACATCGCGTACCTGTCGCTCGTCGCCGGCGTGCTCGCCGTGCTCGCGTGGAATGCCGGCATCGCGACGCTCGGCGCCGCGAACGGCGTGCTTTTCATCAATCTCGTGCCGATCACCGCGTTCGCGATCGGCATTGCCCAGGGCCGGCGCTTCGGCGCGAGCGAGATCGCCGGCGCGCTGCTCGTGATCGGCGCGCTCGTCGCAAGCAACGTCGCCGGGCGCACAGCGGTCGCGCGATCGCCGAGATTCGCGTGAAGGCCGGCTCCGTCAGGCCGGCGCCGGCATCGTCATGCCGGCGCGCGCGAGCAGCCGCCGATTGAATCGGCTCGCCGGCTTCTGCGCCGCGCGTTCGGCGACGAGCGCGCGCGCGAGCCGCGCCTGTCGCGCCCGCAGAGCCGCCTCCGTGAACGTGAGGTGGATGACGTCGCATTGAGCGAGGCTGCCGCCGCAGCGAGACGCGATGTCGCGGACGTGATGCAGCCGATCGATGCACGCCACGTAGTCGCGACGGATGAATGCGAGCAGCGCTTCGCACAACGGGCCCGCGAGCGACTCCTCGGGAAGCAGTGGCGAGGCGCTCGCAGCGATGCCCTGCAGCAGCGCGAAGATCTGTTGGGCCGATGCGGCATGCCCGGCGGCGGCGTACGCCATCATCGCATGCACCGCGTAGAACGGCCGCAGGCCGCCGAGCGCGCGCCGCTCCCATCGTTGCGCCAGCGATGGCCAACGCACGCCGACGTCGATGTCGCGCAATTCGAGGCGCCACAGCAATGCCGAAGCGTCGGCGAGCGCCGACACGCCGTGCGCCGGCGCAATGCGCTCGTCGTAGGTGGCGAGCGCCGCGGCCCGGTCGTCGACCTCGAGATGGAACAGCGCGCGGTGCCATGCGAGGTGGACCGAGAATCCGTTGCCGTCGATCCAGTGTGATTCGGTGTCGGAGAGGAACGCGAGGCCCTCGCGCGCGCGGCCCTGCATCTCCATGACGTGCGCGAGCGCATGGATGGCCGCGGGGTGACCGTGGTCGAGCGCGAGCGCGCGGCGCGCGGCGTCTTCCGCGCGTCGATAGTGGCCATTCTCCTCGAGTCCGAACGCGTACATGGCGAGGACGCTCGCATAGCCCGGCATCGAGGCGTCCCATGCGGGGAGCACCCGCGCGATGCGGTCGCACAGCATGCGCCGCCGGCCGAGCCGGAAATCGAGCGCGTGCGTGCAGACGAGCGCGAGGATGTCGCGTGGCGCGTCGACGACGATGTCGCCCCACCGCTCGAGCGCGAGTGCCGCGTCGTGCGCGAGCCAGGCGCGCGCGGCCGCCGCGTGCCGGCGTGCGCAATGACCCTCCGGCAGTCCTGCCGCCTCGATGACGGCGAGGCTGTCGGCGAGCGTGCGCCGGCTGCCGTCATCGTCGGCGCACACGATGAACGCTGCGCGCAGGCAATGGCCGGGCACCGACCGTGGATCGTCGGCGAGCAGCCGATCGATCTCGCGCGAAGGATTTCCGCGATGCGTATGCAGCAGACGAAGCGCGTGCGAGGCACGCGAATCGGCATCGGCGACAGGGCACGGCTCTTCCACGGCTCGAAGACTACGCAGCCTGTCCATCGCGGTGATTTCGTCGCAATGGCTCTTTTGTTTCGCGTGTTTCGCCGGCTGGCGCAAAGGGGCTCGCCGCACGCCGGCTGGAGGCGATCGCGCACGGTGGGCGGCTTGTCGCACGACGGCGCGAATAGGCGTAAAATCACTGTTACGGCCGGAGGCGGTCCCCGCTTCCGGCCGTTCGCTTTTCTGCACGTCGCTTTCTGGAAGTGGTGCTCGCCATGAACAAGGTACCGATGACCGTCGAAGGCGCCGCGCGCCTCAAGGCCGAACTGCATCGGCTGAAGACCGTCGAGCGTCCGGCCGTGATCCAGGCGCTCGCCGAGGCGCGCTCGCACGGCGATCTCTCGGAGAACGCCGACTACGATGCCGCGAAGGAGCGGCAGGGCTTCATCGAGGGGCGCATCTCCGAGGTCGAGTCGAAGCTCGCGAACGCGCAGGTGATCGACCCGACCGCGCTCGACGCCGACGGCCGCGTCGTGTTCGGCTCCACCGTGGAGATCGAGGACGTCGACAGCGGCGAGCGCAACGTGTACCAGATCGTCGGCGACGACGAGGCCGACATCAAGGAAGGGAAGATCTCGGTCAACTCGCCGATCGCGCGCGCCTTGATCGGCAAGACCGAGGGCGACCTTGCGGAAGTGCAGGCGCCCGGGGGGCTACGAAGCTACGACATCGTTGCCGTGCGCTATTCCTAGCGAGGCGAGCCTGCCTATTGCGCGGCGGCCAGCGTGACCGGCGTGTCGACCGCGATGTTCGCGAGCCGGCCTTCGACGAACGACAGCGTGCGCGTCGTCGCCGGGCCTGCGTAGGTCCACACTTCGCGCCAGCCGCGGTGGCGGCCGACGCGTTCGATGTGCGTCGGGCGTCCCCAGCGCGGCGTGTTCAGCACCTCGTCGTCGGTCATGCCGAGCGCGATCGACGTACGGAAGGGAAACGCGGCCTGCGTCGGCGGCGGCTGCGGTACTGCACCGACGGCGCTCGTCGCGCCGACGTCGTCCTGGCCGTTCGCGTCGAACCCGTACGCCTGGTTCGACGGCGCCGAAGCGCCGTCACGCTGTGGCGGATCGGCGTATTCGGGAAGCTTGACGAGCCCCGCGTCCACCTGTCCGACAGCGCACGGTCCGTTCTGATACCCGACCACGCCGTGGTCGACGCACTTGCGTATTTCCTGCGCGTGGCCGGCGGTCGCGATCGCGAAGCCGATGCACGCGTAGATCCAGGTTCGATGCTTCATTGCGTTCCTGCGATTGCACGATCGTCAGGAACGTAAGGTGCCAGCGCGGTGCTGCGGCGGCCATCCGAATCGGGACGAACCGCGTGTAGGACAAGCTGAAGTCGCAGCGCGCACCGCGCGCCACGGCGCTCGTCACACGCGCGGTTCGTTGATCGCGACGACGAAATCCGGATCGAAGCGCGCGTTCTCGTTCACGCCGTGCGGCGCATAGCCGCGCGGGTTGCACACGACGCGCGTGCCGTTGACGACGTAGTCGAAGCTGTCGTGCGTGTGACCGTGAATCCACAACGCGACGCGCGCGCCGTCCATCAACGCTTCCAGATCGGAAACGAAACAGGCATTCAACGCGGAGCCGCGAAAGCGCGAGTGAACGCTCGCGGGCGACGGCGCGTGATGGGTGACGACGACGGTGGGCCCGTCGAACGGGGTCGCGAGCGTGCGCTCGAGAAAGCGCCGATGCGTGGCGAAGCGCGCCGCCGAGTCCTGCGGCGTGTACGGCGCGTCGCCGCGGCGAATGCGCGTGAAATCGCGCAGGAAGCGCTGGCCCTCGTGCATCGCCGCGTCGCGCTGCCCGTCCCCGAACAGCAGGAAGTTCGTCCACAACGTGCTGCCGACGAAGCGCACGCCGCCGTGCACGATGACGTCGTCGTCGAGCACGTGCACGCACGTGTTCTCGCTTTCCGCGCGCAGCGCCGAGCGCGTCTCGTCGATTTCGCCGCCGTAGAACTCGTGGTTGCCCGGCACGTAGAGCACCGGCTTCGCGAACGCCTGCGCCCACGCGATCGCGTCCCGTGGCCGCGCGATGTCGCCCGCGAGGATCACGACGTCGGCATCGTTTCGCGGCTGCGCCAGCGACGCGACCGTCAGGTGCAGGTCGGAGAGAATGTTGAGCTTCATCTTCAATGCGAACGAAAGCCGGCTGCGGCGGACCTAAACGTGATGACGCCAAGGAGGCACAGGTGAGCGACATTATCCGCGACACGGTGCGCCTCGATTTCCGCTGGCCGACACAGGACCCGTTCCTCGTCTGCGTCCACCATGTCGACCGCTACCCGGCGGGCAACGACGCGCTCGGCCCGCAGGCGTCGCTTGCCGGGCGCACCATCGGGCAGGACTTCGCGCACAAGGACGGCTGGAACATGTACCACGGCGAGGCAGTGCCTGGCTTTCCCGCCCATCCGCACCGCGGCTTCGAGACCGTGACGATCGTCCAGCAGGGCTACATCGATCACGCGGACTCGCTCGGCGCGGTCGCCCGCTATGGCATGGGCGACGTGCAGTGGCTGACGACGGGCAGCGGCGTCGAGCACAGCGAGATGTTTCCGCTGCGAAACGCCGACCGGCCGAATCCGACCGAGCTCTTTCAGATCTGGCTCAACCTGCCGGCACGTTCCAAGCACGTCCCCGCGGACTTCACGATGTTCTGGCGCGAGCGGATTCCGCAGCGCACGCTGACCGACGGCCGCGGTGCGAGCACGCGCATCGAAGTCGTCGCCGGGCGCTACGACGGCGCCGAAGCGCTCGCGCCGCCAGCCGCGTCATGGGCCGCCGATCCTACGCACGACGTCGCGATCTGGCTGCTCGAGCTCGACCCCGGCGCGTCGTTCCTGATGCCGGCAGCGCATGCGGGAACCGGGCGCGCGTTGTACTTCTACGAAGGCGAGCGCGCGCGCATCGGCGAGCAGGCGGTCGACGCATCGACGGGCCTGTTCCTGCGCCCGGACGTCGCATTCGACATCGACAACGGAAACGCACCCGCGCGCTTCCTGCTGTTGCAGGGCAAGCGGATCGGCGAACCGGTCGTGCAGCATGGGCCGTTCGTGATGAACAGCGCGCAGGAGATCCGCGAGACGCTCGTCGACTACCAGCGCACGGGGTTCGGTGGCTGGCCGTGGGGCCGGCGCGATCCCGTATTCGAGCGCACGCGCGGGCGCTTCGCGCAGCATCCGGACGGACGCACCGAGGAAGCGCCCGCCACGTAACGCCTCAGTGGTTGTCGCGCGGCACCTTCGCGCCGCTTCGCCCGACGAGGAAGTCGAGGTCGGCCCCGTCGTTCGCCTGCAGCACGTGGTCGACGTAGAGCTTCACGTAGCCGCGCTCCATGGGCTCGGGCGGCGGCGTCCACGCGGCACGGCGCTTCGCGAGCTCGGCATCGTCCACGTGCAGCTCCAGCCGGCGTTCGGCGACGTCGAGCGTGATCATGTCGCCGTTCTGCACGAGCGCGAGCGGACCGCCGGCCGCCGATTCCGGCGCGGTGTGCAGCACCACCGTTCCGTACGCGGTGCCGGACATCCGCGCATCGGAAATGCGCACGATGTCGGTGATGCCGCGCTTCAGGAGCTTCGGCGGCAACGGCATGTTGCCCACTTCCGCCATGCCCGGGTAACCCTTCGGGCCACAGTATTTCAGGACCATCACCGAGTTCTCGTCGATGTCGAGCGCGTCGTCGTTGATGCGCGCATGCAAGTCCTCGATCGACTCGAATACGACCGCGCGACCCGTATGCCGCATCAGGTGCGGTGAGGCCGCCGACGGCTTGATGATCGCCCCGTCGGGCGCGAGATTGCCGCGCAGCACGGCGATCCCCGAATCACGCTTGAACGGATCGTCCAGCGTACGGATCACGTCGGGCTTCCAGCATTGCGCGTCGCGGTTGTTCTCGGCGAGCGTGCGGCCGTTCACCGTCAGTGCGTTTTCATGCAGCAGCCCGTGCTTCGCGAGCTCGCGCAGCACGACGGGCAGGCCGCCCGCCTCAAAGAAGTCCTCCATCAGGTAGCGGCCCGACGGCATCAGGTCGACGAGGCAGTGCAGGTTGCGGCCGAGGCGATCCCAGTCGTCGAGCGACAGCTCGACGCCGACGCGCCGCGCGATCGCGATCAGGTGCACCACGGCGTTCGTCGAGCCGCCGATCGCCGCATTCGTGCGGATCGCGTTCTCGAACGCTTCGCGCGTCAGGATCTGCGAGAGCTTCGTGTCGGTGTCGACGAGCTCGACGATGCGCCTGCCCGCTTCACGCGCGAGCAGGTTGCGCCGCGCATCGACGGCGGGGATCGCGGCGTTGCCCGGCATGCCGACGCCGAGCGCCTCGACCATGCACGCCATCGTCGACGCGGTGCCCATCGTCATGCAGTGGCCGTGCGAGCGGTGCATGTCGGCTTCGGCCTCGTGGAACTCCTCGAGCGTGATCTGCCCGGCGCGCAGCTGCTCGCTCATCGAAATCACGTTCGTGCCCGAGCCGATCGGCTTGCCGCAATGGATGCCGCGCAGCATCGGCCCGCCGGACACGCCGATCGTGGGTATGTCCACGCTCGACGCGCCCATCAGGAGCGCCGGCGTCGTCTTGTCGCACCCCATCAGCAGCACGACGCCATCGAGCGGGTTCGCGCGGATCGATTCCTCGACGTCCATCGACGCGAGGTTGCGGTAGAGCATCGCGGTCGGACGCAGCATCGTCTCGCCGAGCGACATCACCGGGAATTCGAGCGGGAAGCCGCCGGCGTCGAGCACGCCGTAGCGCACGTGCTCGGCGAGTACGCGGAAGTGCGAATTGCACGGCGTGAGCTCGGACCACGTGTTGCAGATGCCGATCACCGGCCGGCCGTCGAACTGGTCCTGCGGAAAGCCCCGGTTCTTGAGCCACGACCGGTAGTAGAACCCCATCTTGTCCTGCCGGGCGAACCACGCCTGGCTACGCAACTTCCTGCCGCTCTCCGCCATTGCTCCCTCGATTCTCGACTGCGCCCATCGGACGCTTACCGTTTCGTGCACGCCGCCACGTCGCGGCGATCGCCGGCCAGCACAATAGCAGCAAGCCCAGCGCGGTCAGCGTGGCGGCCAATCCGTTCGACCAGAAGATCGCGAGCGACCCCTTCGACATGATCATCGACTGGCGGAACGCGTCTTCCGCCTTGTCGCCCAGCACCATCGCGAGCACCATCGGCGCGATCGGGTAGTCGAGCTTCTTGAACGCGTAGCCCATGATGCCGAACAGCACGACGAGCAGCAGATCGGGCTGGCTGGCCGAGACGGTGTAGGCGCCGATGAAGCACACGACGACGATCATCGGTCCGATGATCGCGAACGGGACGCGCAGGATCGACGCGAAGATCGGCACCGTCGACAGCACGAGGACCACGGCGACGATGTTCGCGATGTACATGCTCGCGATCAGGCCCCAGACGAAATCGGGGCGATCGGTGAAAAGCGTCGGACCGGGATTCAGGCCCCAGATCATCAGGCCGCCGAGCATCACCGCCGACGTCGCGGAGCCGGGGACGCCGAGAGCCAGCATCGGCAGCATCGCGCTCGTGCCCGCGGCATGATCGGCCGTTTCCGGCGAGATGATGCCTTCGGGCTCGCCGTTGCCGAAGTTCTTCCCGCGCTTCGAGAAGCGACGCGCGAGCCCGTAGCTCATGAACGATGCGGCGGTCGGCCCTCCCGGCGTGATGCCCATCCAGCAGCCGATGCTGCTGCCGCGAAGGAGCGCGACCCAATGCCTCGGCATCGAGCGGATCGCCTCGAACACGGCACGCGGGCTGATGCGCGCCTTGATGCCGTCGAAGCGCAGGCCTTCCTCCATGCTGATCAGGAGTTCGCCGATGCCGAAGAGGCCGATCACCGCGACGAGGAAGCTGATGCCGGACACGAGCGTGTCGAGGCCGAACGTGAGGCGCAGGCTGCCGGAGATCGTGTCCATCCCCACGGCGGCGAACGCGAGGCCGAGGCCCATCGACACCAGCGTCTTGAGCGGCGCGGCGCCGCCGAGGCCCACGAAGCTCGCGAACGCGAGGAAGTACACGGCGAAATATTCGGGCGAGCCGAAGCGCAGCGCAAAATTCGCGGCCCACGTCGACAACAGCGTGATCAGGATCACGCCGACGAGCGCGCCGAACGCGGCCGACAGGAAGGCGAGCGTCAACGCATGCGCCGCCTTGCCCTGTCGCGCCATGGGATAGCCGTCGAACGTTGTCGCCACGGACGACGGCTCGCCCGGGATGTTGAAGAGAATCGACGTCGTCGAGCCACCGAAGAGCGCGCCCCAGTACATGCTCGTCAGCAGGATGATGGCTGCAACGGGATTCATCCCGAACGTGAGAGGCAGCAGGAGCGTGACGCCGTTCGGCGCACCGAGGCCCGGCAGCACGCCGACGAGGATGCCGAGCAGCACGCCGGTGATCATCAGCAGCACGTGGTACGTCGTCAGCGCGACGCTGAAGCCGTGCCAGAGCGATTCGAAGTTGCCCATCAGCGATAGCCGAGGATCGCCTCGAGCGGGCCCTTCAACAGCGGCACCCTGAACCAGACTTCGAGCACGAGGAAGAAGAACGCCGACGTGCAGAGCGCGACCGCGATGCACGCGGACCAGCGGAATCCGCCCTGGAAGCGCATCACCGCGGCGAGGTAGATCGCGGTGGCGACATAGAAGCCGAGCGTGAGCGCAAGCGCGACGAAGCCGAGGATCGGCAGGCCGAACGCGGCGATGCGACGCAGTTGCACCGCGTTGACGAACACGATGCCCGCGTGGCGCTTGCGCCACGCGAGCAACAGGTTGCCGGCGCTCGCGGCAGTCACGAGCAGCCCGACGTAGAACGGAAAGGTCCCGGGCTCCGGACCGCCGGCCGCCCAGCCTGTGCCGTATTCGCGTGCGCCGACGACGATCGCCAACCCGAGCGCGAGCGTCACGAGTGCGGTGGCGACCTCGGCGGCGAAACGCGTCATGCTGCGGTTACTGGATCAGCCAGCCTTCCTGCTGGAACACCTTGCGGGCCTTCTGCTCGTCGCTCGCGATGAAGTTCTTGAGCTCGGCGCCGGTCAGGAAGCGATCGGTCTGCGCCGAGCGCTCGATGTACTCCTTCCATTCCGGCGTCGCGCGCACCTTCTCGAGCACGCCGACGTAATACGCGACGGCGTCGGCCGGCGCGCCCTTCGGCAGCCACACCGTGCGCGGCTGCTGGTACTGCTCGATCGGAATGCCCGATTCGGCGCATGTCGGGATGTCGGACCACGCCATCGTCTCGGTGATCTTCGGTCCCTGCGCGAGCCGCTTCGCGCTGAACACGCACAGCGGCTTCACGAGGCCGCCCTTCCACTGGCCGATGCTTTCGCTCGGGTTGTTCGTGTTCGAATCGATGTGGCCGCCCGCCAATTGCACGGCCGCTTCGCCGCCGCTCTTGTACGGCACGTAGAGGAACCTGGCGCCCGTGGCCGCCGAGATCTCGCTCGTCAGCGTCTGGTCGGTGTCCTTCGACTGGCTGCCGCCCATCTTGAACGTGTCGGGCTTCGCCTTCGCCGCGTCGATGTAGGCCTTCGCGGTCCTGTACTCGGACTTGCCGTTCACCCACAGGATGAATTCGTCGACGGCCATGCCCGCGACCGGCGTGAAGTCGTCGCCCTTCCACGAGAGCTTCGCGATCAGCGGCAGCAGGTATTCGTTGTTCGTCGCGAACGTGACCTTGTGCGCGTCGCCCGCCGGCCCCTTGCCGTACTGGAAGCCTTCGGCGCCGCTGCCGCCGCCCTTGTTCAGCACCACGATCGGCTGGTCGATCAGCTTGTACTTCGTGACGATCGACTGGATCGTGCGCGCGAAGTTGTCGGTGCCGCCGCCCGCACCCGCGGTGACGATGAATTCTATCGGCTGCGACGGCTTCCAGTCGGCGGCCGCGAGCGACGACGCGAGTCCGAGCGAAAGCGCGGCGACGACGCCGGTGACCTTGCGAAATGCTGCTGACATTGCGACTCCTCCTGTCGAAGTGAACTTCAATCGAGCGCGCGCGTGCGCCGCGCGCTCGCCATTTGCGCTGCGAGGAGCAGGGCCGCTCGCGTGGCGCCGATGTTCGCGATGCCCTGGCCGGCGATGTCGTACGCGGTGCCGTGCGCGGGCGTGCAGATGGGGAACGGGAAACCGCCGAGGAGCGTGACGCCGCGATCGAAGCCCATCAGCTTCATCGCGATCTGCCCCTGGTCGTGATACATCGTGACCACGGCGTCGAAGTTGCCGCCGCGCGCACGGACGAACACCGTGTCGGCGGGGAACGGGCCCTGTGCGGCGATGCCGTCGCGTTGCGCGTCCTCGACCGCGGGCGCGATCTCGTCGATCTCCTCGCGCCCGAAGTTGCCGCCATCGCCGGCGTGCGGATTCAGGCCGGCGACGGCGAGGCGCGGCGCGGCGAGGCCGGCGGCGCGCAGCGACCGGTCGGTGAGGCGAATCGCGTCGAGCACGGCGTTGCGCGTGATCGCGGACGCGACGGCGGACAGCGGCATGTGCGACGTGACACGCGCGTTCCATAGCCCGTCGAGGATGTTGAACTCGGTGGCCGTGCCGACGTCGCCCAGCACCTCGGCGCCATAGCCGATCTCGTCGTCGTAGCTCGGGTGCGCGCGGCGCATCGCCGCCTTGTTGAACGGCGTGAAGCACACGGCGTCGGCGTTGCCGGCCGCCGCCATTTCGAGCGCCTTGCGGAAATTCGCGAGCGCGAACGCCCCGCCTTCGCGGGTCGCGGTGGCCGCCGGAATCGACGCGGGGTCGAGATGCGCAAGATCGATGAACCACGGGCGATCCCCCGCGGCGTCACCGTTCATGGCGACGTCGAGCTCGACACCGGCCACCTGGGCACCGGCGCGTAGCACCCGGATGTCGCCAATGATGACGAGATTGGCGGCAGCGCGCACTTCCGGCACCGCGATGACCCTGGCCGTGAGCTCCGGGCTGATGCCGGCCGGATCGCCCATGGCGACGGCCAGCGTGGGTCGGTCAGGAGCGGCAGACGATTTCGAGAGGGGCATGCGAAGGGGTATCGCGTCAGGAAAAGAATGCGTATGCTTGATGCTGCATTCAGCATTCACGCGGCGAACTTTGACAGCATCCCTTCCCCCCGTCAAGGCGGCGGACGTCGAGGCGGTGGCGGTCGCAACGGCGCCACCGATCGTGCCGCTCAACCGGCGCAGCCTCCACGACGAGGTGGTCGACCGCGTGCGGACGTTGATCGTCGAAGGCCATCTCGCCGCGGAAACGCGGATCCACGAGGGCGACCTGGGGCGCGCGCTCGGCGTGTCGCGCACGCCACTGCGCGAGGCGCTCAAGGTGCTCGCGAGCGAGGGATTGATCGACCTCGTGCCCGGCCGCGGCGCGATCGTGCGCAAGCTGACCGCCAAGGACGTGCGCGAGATGCTCGACGTGCTGCGCGCGCTCGAAACGCTGGCGGGTCGCCTCGCGTGCCGGCTGGCGAGCGACGACGATATCGCGGCACTGCGCGCCGTCCACGATGAAATGATGGCCTATTACGCGTCGCGGAACCGCCTCGAGTACTACTGGCGCAACCAGGCGATCCACGCCCGGCTGGCCGAGCTCTCGGGCAACGCGCTCCTTGCGTCACTCCATCAGGTCATCCAGGCGCGGCTTCGCCGCGTGCGCTTCATCGGCAACGAGGAGCCCTCCAAATGGGCCGGCGCGGTGGCCGAGCACGAGGCGATGATGGCCGCGCTCGAGGCGCGCGATGGCGACCGGCTCGCCGAAGTGATCGAGCGCCACCTCGAGGAGACGTGGTCGCGCGTCGTCGACAAGATCTGACGGCGCGCGCCACAGCGCGCTAAAGGCCGCGGCGGCGACGGGGCAAGGCGGCGCGCGGAACGCCCTTCGGCGCCTTGCCTGCGGGTGCTCTGACGCGTGGCGGTAACGACGTCACCGCTGCGGGCGCCGCTTCCCGCATCCCTCCGGCGGCGCGCTTGCGCGGCGCGGGGGCCCGCGTGCGGGGCGCTGGCGATTCTGCGGCCTCCGGCGGCCTCGGTCGCCATAGCACGAGCAGCTTGCCGATCCGTTGCACCGGCGCGCAGTCGAGTTCACTGCAGATGCGCTCGCGTAAGCCCTCGCGGGCGTCGCGATCGTTGGCGAGTGCGCGCACCTTGACGAGCTCGTGGGCGGTCAGCGCGACGTCGATCTCGTGCAGCACGGCCGGCGTGAGACCATGGTGGCCGATCGTCACCACCGGATCGAGGTGATGCGCCTTGGCGCGAAGTGCACGCCGCTGTGCGGGTTCGAGCGGTTCCATGGCGCGGGGTGTCGAAGGGTTGCAACGATTCTAACGCCGTGACTTCACCGCTCAATCGCGCCGGCAAGAAGCATCGCTTCGGCAAGGCCTGGATGCGCGAGCATCTGACCGATCCGTACGTCCGCGAGGCGACGCGCCTCGGCTACCGTTCGCGGGCCGCGTTCAAGCTGAAGGAACTCGACGAGCGCGACCGGCTCTTACGCCCCGGCCTGACCGTCGTCGACCTCGGCGCGGCGCCCGGCAGCTGGTCGCAGGTGTTGCGCGAGCGTCTCGGCCCCAAGGGCGCGATCGTCGCGATTGACCTCCTGCCGATGGAGCCGATCGCCGGCGTCAGCTCGATCACGGCGGACTTCGAGCAGGACGAGGGACTGGCCGCGGTCGAAAACGCGCTCGGCGAGCGTCCTGTCGACCTTGTGCTGTCGGACATGTCCCCCAATCTCTCGGGCATCGATGTCGTCGACCAGGCCCGAAGCGTTGCCCTCGCGGAGCTTGCATTGCAGTTCGCCGCTACGCATCTTCGCGCCGGCGGCGATTTCGTCGTGAAAGTATTCCAGGGTGCGGGCCTCGACGCGTTCGAGCGCGATGTCCGCGAGCACTTCACGAAGACGTACCTGCGAAAGCCGAAGGCGTCCCGCGACCGCAGCCGCGAGCACTACGTGGTGGCGAGGGGATTGCGGCGAATCGACGAAGACGACGAACGGTAGCTTGCGCTGCGACAAACTTCGATGCGTCTTGCCCGACGAACGCCGCGGGCCGCGGCGGATTCGAAGGTAAAATGGCAGGTGGTAAAGAGGGCTTGACAGCAGGCTCGGATAAGTAGGGTCAGACTGCACTTTGCCGCGACAACGGGGGCGGTTGCGGCACGCCGCCCCGAAAAGCGGAGTCTGACCCTACTTATCCATCCCGGCATGCGGACCGCCGGAATCTTCGGTCCGTGCAAGGAGCGTTTGCTTGAACAATCTGCTGAAGAACATCGGAATCTGGCTCGTCATCGGGCTCGTCGTGCTCACGGTCGTGAAGCAGTTCGACTCGCGCCAGGCCGCGAAGGACACGGTCGCCTATTCCGACTTCATGGAGCAGGCGCGGAGCGGCCGCGTCGAATCGGCGTCCGTCGAAGGGCGCACGATCAAGTGGGTGTCGACGGACAAGAAGCGCTACGTCACCTACAGCCCCGGCGACATCTGGATGGTCGGCGACCTGATCAAGGACGGCGTCAAGGTCGAGGCGCGGCCCGAGGAAGAGCAGAGCTTCCTCGCGCAGATCTTCATCTCGTGGTTCCCGATGCTGCTCCTGATCGGCGTGTGGATCTTCTTCATGCGCCAGATGCAGGGCGGCGGGCGCGGCGGCGCGTTCTCGTTCGGCAAGAGCAAGGCGCGCATGCTCGACGAGTCGAACAACACCGTCACCTTCGCCGACGTGGCCGGCTGCGACGAGGCGAAGGAGGAAGTGGGCGAGCTCGTCGAATTCCTGCGCGACCCGTCGAAGTTCCAGAAGCTCGGTGGCCGCATCCCCCGTGGCGTGCTGATGGTCGGCTCGCCCGGCACCGGCAAGACGCTGCTCGCCAAGGCGATCGCGGGTGAAGCGAAGGTGCCGTTCTTCTCGATCTCGGGTTCCGACTTCGTCGAGATGTTCGTCGGCGTGGGTGCGGCGCGCGTACGCGACATGTTCGAGCAGGCGAAGAAGAACGCTCCGTGCATCGTGTTCATCGACGAGATCGACGCGGTCGGCCGCCAGCGCGGCGCGGGCCTCGGCGGCGGCAACGACGAGC
>JAICKU010000062.1 GCA_025927765.1 Burkholderiales bacterium | reverse complement strand
CGTGAAGCTCGACAACAAGGCCAACGCGTCGTACACGTTCAACATCAACGCGTACCCGATCGCGGTCGGCGGCAAGCCGGACGGCATCGTGCTCGGCATGATCCACCTGTTCTAAGCGGTTCACGTCTCGACGAACAGGGCGCCTTCGGGCGCCCTGTTCGTTTTGGGAGAGGGGATGGAGGGAGCGGCAGCGCGCTGCAGTTGTCGAAGCCTGACGCCGTTGCCGTCTGGCCGACGGCGCGTGCGCTGGCACAATGCCTCCTCGATTCCCCATCCCCGATCCCCAATGCTCACCTCCCTCATCCTGGGCTTCGACCGCGCACTGCGTACCCTCTCGGGCACCGTCACGCCCGCTCGACCCACGCCTGGCGGCGACCTTCCTGCCGCGATGCTCGATGCGAACGAACGCCGGCATGCGGCGGGACTGATGCGCGTCAACCACACCGGCGAGGTGTGCGCGCAAGCGCTCTACTCCGCGCAGGCGCTCGTCGCACGCGACCCGGAAGTGCAGGCGCGCTTCGGCGAAGCGGCGCGCGAGGAAGAGGATCACCTCGCGTGGACGCAGGCCCGGCTCGCCGAGCTCGATGCGCGGCCGTCGCTGCTGAATCCGCTGTGGTATGCGGGCTCGTTCGGCATCGGCCTCGTCGCGGGGCTGGCCGGCGACGCCGCGAACCTGGGCTTCGTCGTCGAGACGGAGCGGCAGGTCGAGGAGCACCTGACGTCGCACATCGACCGCTTGCCGCCGGCCGATGCAAAGAGCCGTGCGATCGTCGAGCAGATGCGCGACGACGAGGCGCGGCACGCCGCGATGGCGTTCGATGCCGGCGGCTTGCCGCTGCCCTATCCCGTACGCCGCGCGATGCGGGGCGCGGCCGACGTGATGCGCAGCCTCGCCTACCGCATCTGAAAGAGGGTCGGACTCACTCCCGATCGACGTCCCGGCGATTCGCTCCGCCCCGCCCGGAAATGAGGGTCTGACCCTCTTTCGCGCGCCGCAGCGCGGCAATCCGCGCGCGGCGCAACGCCGCCGCGATCGCTTCGCCGCGCGCAGCACCGTTCCTCGCGTCGATGCGCGCCAAGGCGTCGCGCGCGACCGCTTCGGCGTCGACGTCGCGAATCGCGCGCAGCGCCCCTTCCCATGCCGCGCGCCGTGAAGCCGCTTCAGCGTCGCTGCCGTCGCGCGCGACGACGCGCGCCGAACCGGCCGCGAGCAGCAACGCGAGCCGCAGGGGGCGGCGCATGGCGTCGGCGGCCACGAGCACGTCGAGCACCGCGGCCGGCGTGAGCGTGTCGATCGACACGAGCGCGTGGTGCCAGCGCACGGCGAGGCGGGCGACGTCGCGGCAATCGATCGGCACGCGAAGCCGGCGCGACATCGCCTCCGTGCGGGCAACACCGATGCGCGCGTCGAAGCCGCGGAGCGCGGCCACGCGGTCGAGTTCCTGCGTCAGGACGGCATAACGCGCCGGCAACGCGGCGTCGTCGGCCGCAGCGGCATCGAGCGCACGCGCGGTGAACGCGCCCCCGTTGTCGTCGGCGTGATGCGCGTCGGCGACGGGCACCGTGTAGAGCGCGTCGATCTCCGGCAGGAGCGCGACGAGCGCGCCGCACGCGCGCAGCGCGTCGAGCATGCGCGACGGATGTCGCTCGGACAGGCCACGCGCGATCTCCTGCCACACGCGTTCATGCGCAAGGGTTTCGAGCTCGCCCGCGCCGACGATGGCGCGCATCAGCGCGAGCGTCTCGTCGGCGATGCGAAAGCCGAAGCGCGCCGCGAAGCGCGCAACCCGCAGCACGCGCAGCGGATCCTCGGCGAACGCGTCCGACACGTGGCGCAGCACGCCTTCGCGCAAGTCGGTTTCGCCGCCGTAGGGATCGATCAGCGTGCCGTCGCCGGCACGCGCCATCGCGTTGATCGTCAGGTCGCGCCGCTGCAGGTCCTCCTCGAGCGTGACGTCGGGTGTGGCAAAGAACTGGAAGCCGCGATAGCCGCGCCCGTGCTTGCGCTCGGTGCGCGCGAGCGCGTACTCGTCGCGCGTTTCCGGATGCAGGAACACCGGAAAGTCCTTGCCCACCGGCAGGAATCCCGACGCGATCATCGTCTCGGGCGTCGCGCCGACGACGACGAAATCGTGATCGGTGTGGGGCCGTCCCAACAGTTCGTCGCGCACCGATCCGCCGACGCGATAGACGCGCACCGGCGGCGGCAGCGCCCGTTTCATAAGCTGTCGCGCGCGCGGAAGATGTCGAAGCGGCTGTGGAGGGAAACCGGCGCGAGGTACTCGGGTGCGATCGCTTCCAGCGTGGCGGGCGCGATGCCGAATTCCGCCGGAAACGGGCCTTCGCACACGTTGTCGTGCTGCATCGACGCGAGGTTGTCGCGCGTCAGCAGCGGCCCCGGCAGAAGCTCGAGCACGCGCGCCTGCAGGTTCGCGAGGCCGGGCCCGAGCGGCATGATCGGCCGCGGGTGGCCGCTCGTGTCGGCGACGTAGCGCACGAGCTCCTCGAGCGTGTACGCCTTCGGGCCGCAGAGCGCGTAGCGTTGGCCGATCGTCGCATCGTCGACGACCGAACGCGCGATGCACGCGGCTACGTCGCCCACGAATACCGGCTGGAAGCGCGCGCTGGCGCCGGCGAGCGGAATGACGGGGAACGTTGCTGCGAGCCGCGCGAAGAGGTTCAGGAACGTGTCGCCCGAGCCGAAGATCACCGATGGCCGGAAGATCGTGAAGCGCAATCCCGAGTCGGCGACCACGGCTTCGCCGCCGGCTTTCGAGCGCAGGTACGCGCTGGCGGCCTCGGCCGATGCGCCGAGCGCGCTCATGTGAACGATGCGCGACACGCCCCCCTGCCGGCACGCGTCGACGAGCATGCGGGGAAGCGCGACGTGCACGCGGTCGAACGTGTCGCGGCGGCGCGCGTGCAGCGTGCCGACGAGATTGATGGCGACGTCGGCGTTGCGCGTGCGGCGCAGCAGCGTGGCGGCGTCGTACGGGTCGCCTTCGAGCACGCGCACGGTCGGCAACAGGAACAGCGGGCGCCCGCGCTCGCGGCTGCGCGTCAGGACGGTCACGTCGTGACCCGCGGCGGACAGTTTCGCCACGACGTGC
Organism: Burkholderiales bacterium; assembly: GCA_025927765.1. Taxonomy (GTDB): domain Bacteria; phylum Pseudomonadota; class Gammaproteobacteria; order Burkholderiales; family Casimicrobiaceae; genus VBCG01. The sequence continues at coordinate 18,525 of JAICKU010000062.1, read as the reverse complement.
CGGCCCACGAAGCCGGTGCCGCCGAGCACGAGCACGCGCGCCTTCATCGGCGTGCGCGAGTGCATGGTGCCGCCGTGCGCCCCAGTGATGGCCGATGCGACGGCCGGTGCAATCATCGCGAACTCCTCATGGCTCGCTGGCGGCGATCGCGTCCATGCCGCGCGGCATCACCGTGCCGAGGCGCTGCGTCAGCGACACGTACGGCCGGTCGAGCATGTGCGCGTAGAGCGTCGCGTTGACGAGCACCCGCTTCACGTAGTCGCGCGTTTCGTTGAAGGGAATCGTCTCGACCCAGATCGCGCCTTCGAGCGGCGCCGGCGGTTGCCACGCCCGCGCGCGCGACGGCCCGGCATTGTAGGCGGCCGCGGCCAGCGCGGGCAGGCCGAGGCGATCGAGCCAATGGCGGAAATAGAACGCGCCGAACTGCGTGTTGAGGCTGACGTCGGCGATTCGCGTGGACGTGTAATCGGCCACCGACAGCTTCTTCGCGACCCAGCGCGCGGTGGCAGGCATCAACTGCATCAGGCCGACGGCGCCCGCCGACGACACGATGTCGGACACGAAGCGCGATTCCTGCCGCGCGATGCCGTAGAGCAGTTCGACGTCGATGCCCTGCTCCTTCGCCGCGGCCGCGAATTCGTCGCGATAAGGCGCGAGATAGCGCAGCCCGAGATCGATGCGCGACGACGCGCGCTCGGCGGTGAAGATCGCGCGATCGTAGAGGCCGGCGCGGCGTGCGTATTCGGCGGCCAGCAGCAGCGCGTCGTCGTCGAGGCCCTTAACCGCATACGCCCACTCGCGCAACGCGTCGAGCCGCAGGTCGAAGCGCGCGAGCAAAAGCACGCGCTTCACGTCGGCACGCGCGCCGAATTGCGCGAGCGCCGCGTCGTCGAGCGGTGCTCTCGCCGCGCCCGCAGGCAGTGCGACGGGGCGCCCGAGCGCATCGGACGCGAGCAGTCCGTAGAAGTCGAGATGATTCGCGAGCGCCTCGTACACGCTCTTCGCGTCGTCGCGCCGATCCTGTGCAGCGAGCGCACGCGCGCGCCAGTAGCGCCACGCGGGCTGCTGCCGGTCGCTTTCGGGGAGTGCCTCGATCGCCGCCTGCACGTCGCGCCAGGCATGGGCGCGCAGTGCCGCACGCACGCGCCACGCCTGCTGCTCGGGGGTGAGCGTCGCCTTGCCGACTTCGGCGAACCACTGGTTCGCGTGCGGGTCGAGCTGGCGCGACGCGTGCCATGCGATGCGCAGGTTGCCGTAGTCGCGATCGGCCGCCGGCAGCCGGCCGCGCAGCTTCACCCACGCGTCGTGCGCGTCGGAGGCATCCTTGCGCGCTGCGCGCTCGAGCGCGTAGAGCGCAAGCTCGCGCCCCGGCCACGACTTCCAGTCGAAGCGCCCGTGACGAAGCGCGCGCAGCGGGTCGCGGTCGATCGCCGCAAACTCCTTGTCGGCGATCCGTTCCTTCGGCGGCAGGTCGCGCACGATCGAGCTTGCCAGTCGCAGGTTGCCGTTGGCGATCGCGAGGCGCACGCGCGCCTTGCGATCGTCGAGCGTGAGATCGCCGCGCGCGACCAGCGCGGTGAAGAGCGGTACGCACGCGTCGGGCGTCGACGCGCCGGTGAACCACAGCGGCTTCGCGTCGACGAGCGCCGCGTCGCCGTTGCGTTGCATGCGCGCCTGGATCGCGTAGCACGCAAGCTCGGTGTCCTCGCCGGACGGCGGTGGATAGTTGGCGGCGAACGTCGCGAAGTCGCCGCGCCTGCCGAGGCTCTTCAGCCAGTCGATGCGCAACCGGTCGGCGAGCGGGCCGTCGGGATAGCGCGCAAGAAACGCCTGCACGGCGGCGTTCGGCGTGTCGTCGAGCCGCGATTTCAGCTGCCAGTACCGCACGTAGCGTTCGAGCGGATGACCGGCCGTTCCAGGCGCGACGGCATCGAGCGCCTGCCAGTCGCCGCGCTCGTAGGCGGCCTTCGCGGCGAGAAAATCGGCATCGGACTGGGCCGACGCATGCGCGGCCGCGAACGCCACCGCAAGCGTGACGATGACGCGCACGAACGGCGTCGACATGCGAAAGGAACGGAACGGGCGCGCGAACGTCGGCATGGGCGAATTGTCGCAAATGCGACAGCTCGCATTCAACGACGACGACGCGTTGCGCGCCCGGCGGACGCGTTTGCGGCATGAACGGCGCAACAGTGGCGACGAAAGGGACGCGCGAAACGGCGCGCGATGCGCGGGCGCTAGAATGCCGCTCGTTCGAAACGCGAGGGCCACGCGATGGCACAACGCAAGGGGGCACCGCCGGTCGGGCTCGTCATGGGCAGCGACAGCGACTGGGACGTGATGCAGCACGCGGCGCGCGAACTCGATGCCCTCGCCATCGTCTATGAGGCGCGCGTGCTGTCGGCGCATCGGATGCCCGACGACATGTTCGAGTATGCCGAGGAGGCCGCGGCGCGCGGATTGCGGGCGATCATCGCGGGCGCGGGCGGCGCGGCGCACCTGCCCGGCATGCTCGCGGCGAAGACGCTCGTGCCCGTGCTCGGCGTGCCGGTGCCCTCGCGCTACCTGCGCGGCGAGGATTCGCTGTTGTCGATCGTGCAGATGCCGCGCGGCATTCCCGTGGCGACGTTCGCGATCGGCGAAGCGGGTGCGGCGAACGCCGCGTTGTTCGCCGCGGCCATGCTCGCCGCGGACGATGCGGCGCTGGCACGCAGGCTCGCCTCGTTTCGCGAGCGGCAAACGGCCGATGCGCGTGCCAGGCGCGTACCGCCAGCGACGCAAGGATGAGCACCCCGCTTACCCGCCCGCTTGCCGAACCCGCGCCCGCGATCGCGCCCGGTGCGTGGCTCGGCCTGCTCGGCGGCGGCCAGCTCGGCCGCATGTTCTGCATGGCGGCGCAAAGCCTCGGCTACAGGGTCGTCGTGCTCGATCCGTCGCAGGAGAGCCCGGCAGGCAGTGTCGCCGACCGGCATCTCATCGCCGACTACCTCGATCCCGACGCTCTCGCCACGCTGCGCGACCTGTGCCAGGGCGCAACCACCGAGTTCGAGAACGTGCCCTCCGCCGCCCTCGAGTTCCTCGGGCGCACGATGCGCGTGACGCCGAGCGCGGCCAGCGTGGCGATCGCGCAGGACCGCATCAGCGAGAAGACGTTCGTGGCGGGGCACCAGTTTCCCGTCGCGCCGTTCATGGTGCTGCGCACGCGCGCCGACCTGAAGCGCGTGCCGCAGAAGCTGCTGCCCGGGATCGTGAAGAGCGCGCGCCTCGGCTACGACGGCAAGGGTCAGGTGCGCGTGGGCACGCGCGACGACGTCGCGCAGGCGCTGGATGCGATGGACGGCAAGCCGTGCGTGCTCGAGCGCCTCGTCGATCTGCAGGCGGAGCTGTCGGTGATCGTCGCGCGCGACGATCATGCGAACCTGTCCGCATGGCCGGTGGCGGAGAACCTGCACCGCAGCGGCATCCTCGATACGTCGATCGTGCCGGCGCGCGTGGACGCGGCGCTGGCCGACGAGGCGCGCCGGATCGCCACGGCGCTCGCGGCGGCGCTGGATTACCGCGGCGTGCTGTGCGTCGAATTCTTCGTGGCGTCCGGCGGCGAACTGCTGGTGAACGAGATCGCGCCGCGGCCGCACAACAGCGGTCATTACACCATCGACGCGTGCGTGACGTCGCAGTTCGAGCAGCAGGCGCGCGTGCTCGCGGGCATGCCGATGGGCGATACACAGCAGCACACACCGGCGGTGATGCTGAACCTGCTCGGCGACATCTGGTTCCCCGCACCGCAAGGGCCGGCGCGCGAGCCCGACTGGTCGCGCGTGCTCGCGCACCCGCGGGCCAAGCTCCATCTGTATGACAAGCGCGAGCCGCGGCGCGGACGGAAGATGGGGCACGTGACCTGCCTCGGTGCGACGCTCGACGACGCGCTCGCGACCGCCGTCGCGATTCGCCGCGAACTCGGCATGCGGGCATGGCCATAGGCGAACGTCGCGCGAGCGCCGCCGACGCCACGCCGGCAAATCCGAACGACGCGCCGCTCGCGGGCGTGCGCGTGCTCGACCTCACGCGCCTGCTGCCCGGGCCCATGTGCACGCTGTATCTCGCCGATCTCGGTGCCGACGTCGTCAAGATCGAGGACACCGGTGCCGGCGACTACGCGCGCTCGCTTCGCGGCCACGCCGGCGCTGCGTCGTCCGGGATGACGTCGTGGTATCGCGCGATCAACCGGAACAAGCGCTCGCTCGCGCTCGACCTCAAAGCAGAGGCTGGACGCGACGCGTTGCTCGCGCTCGCACGCGCCGCGGACGTCGTGGTCGAGGGCTTTCGCCCCGGTGTCGTCGCGGCGCTCGGCATCGACCATGCGGCACTGCGCGCGTCCAATCCGCGGCTCGTCTGCTGCTCGCTGTCCGGCTACGGCCAGACGGGACCGCGCGCACGCGCCGCCGGCCACGACGTCAACTACCTCGGCTACGCGGGCGTGCTCGATGCGACGGGCACGCGCGGCGGCGCGCCTGCGCTAGCGAGCCTGCAGATCGCGGATCTGCTGGGCGGCGCGGCCGCCGCGGCCATCGGGATCCTGGGCGCGCTGTTCGGCGCCGCACGTACCGGCGTCGGCCGGTATGTGGACGTCGCGATGGCCGACGCCGTGCTCGCGCATCAGCCGTTCGCGCTCGGCACGCTCGACGATGACGATCGCGTCCCCGTGCGCGGCGACGATCTGCTCACCGGCGGCGTGCCGTGCTACGGCGTGTACGAAACGCGCGACGGCCGGTTCATGGCGGTGGGCGCGCTGGAAACGAAATTCTGGACGTCGCTGTGCGCGACGCTTGCACGCGACGATCTCGTGTCCGGGCAGTTCGCGCGCGGTGAAGCGGGCGAGCGCGTGCGCGCCGAGCTTGCGGCGATCTTCCGTACGCGAACGCGCGACGAATGGACAGCGACGTTCGCCGACGCCGACTGCTGCGTCACGCCCGTGCTGTCGTTCGACGAAGCGCTCGCCGATCCGCAGTTCGTGGCGCGAGGGATGGTGCGGCGCGATGCGTCGGGGCATCGTTCGTTCGCGCCGCCGTTCGCGCTCACGCCATCGCCTGCGCTACGCGCAGGGGATGCGCCGCGCCAAGGCGAGCACAGCCGCGAAGTGCTGCGCGAGGCGGGCTACGACGACGCGACGATCGACGCGCTGGTCGCGCGTGGCGTGGTCAAGGCCGATGAGTAGGGTTAACCCCGGGCCAGACCCTGCTTTCCGGCAAAGCGCGCGATGACGACGCGTCGTGGGAAAGTGCAGCCTGACCCTGCTTATCGCTTCGATGCGCCCTTGCGCGTCGCCGCCTGCGGCAGATCGCCGACGCGACCATATTCGGAGTCGTCGTAACGGCCGAGGCGCGCGTAGTCGAGTGCCATCGGCGTGGCGTCGACGCCCCAGAACAGCTCGCTGCCGAACGCGAGCGTCGGCACGCCGAACACGCCGCGCGCGATCGCCGCATCCGTTTCGCGGCGCAGCTCGTCCTTGATGGCGGCCTGCTCGATGCGCGCCGACGCGTCGGGCACGCCGACGCGCTCCGCGAGCTCGGCCCATTCGATCGGCAAATCGGGCAGGCGCCCGTCGCGCCACACGAAGCGGAACATCGCGGTGATCGCGTCGAGCCGGTTGTCGCAGGCGATCGCGAGGCGCAGAAGCGGCAGCGGATTGAACGGATGCGCGTGCGGAAAGCGCAGCGGAATGCCGAGCGACTTCGCCTGCCAGACGACGAAGCGATACGTGAACCGCCGCTTCGCCGGAATCTCGGCCGGACCCCGTTGCCCGTTCGCATCGAGGATCGCGGCGAACAGCACCGGGTGCGGGCGGATCTCGTGCGCATGCGACTGCAGCTTCTCGCATTGCAGATACGAGAACGGCGAGACGAAATCGAAATACCAGTCGGCGATCATTGCGTATTCCCGTCGGTGTCGTCGCCTTGCGCCCGGCGGCGGATCGCGTCCCACACGGCACGCCTCGATGCATCGTCGAGCGTGCTCCACGCGGCGATCTCGTCGAGCGTGCGCAGGCACCCGGCGCAAAGCCCGGAGGCGGCGTCGATGCGACACACGCCGATGCAGGGCGAGGGCACGCGCTCTTCGGTCACGCGAACGCGTACCGGGTCACCTGGGGCCTCGTTCATTGCGCAGCGTCGGTCGCCACAGCGTCGGTCGCCGCATCGGCGAGCGGCGCGCTCGCGTCGAGCGCGCGTGCGACCTTCGATTCCGGTGGCCGGCCAAGGAAGCGCGAGATGAAATGACCGGCGCGGCGCAGCTTCGTCATGTCGACGCCGGTGGGAATGCCGAGGCCGTCGAGCAGGTAGAGCACGTCCTCGCTCGCGACGTTGCCGGTCGCGCCCTTGGCATAGGGGCACCCGCCGAGCCCAGCGACCGAGCAGTCGAACGTGCCGACGCCGACTTCGAGTGCCGCGTACACGTTCGCGAGCGCCTGGCCGTAGGTGTCGTGGAAATGACCGGCGAGCGCCTCGACGGGAAGATCGCGTGCGACGCGCCGGAGCAGCGCCTGGGTCTTGCCCGGCGTGCCGCGGCCGATCGTGTCGCCCAGCGAAACCTCGTACGCGCCCATCGCGAACAGCGACTTCGCCACCGCGGCGACCGCTTCGGGATCGACGTCGCCTTCGTACGGACAGCCGAGCACCACCGAGATGTAACCGCGCACGCGAATGTCGCTCGCGTGCGCCGCGTCGAACACCGGCTGCGCGCGTTCGAGGCTCTCGGCGATCGAGCAGTTGATGTTGCGCTTCGAAAACGATTCGGTCGCCGCGACGAACACCGCCACTTCGTCGGCGCCGGCGTCGCGCGCGGCCTCGAAGCCTTTCAGGTTCGGCGTCAACACCGGATAGCGGACGCCGGGTTTGCGCCGGATGCGCGCCATCACGTCGGCCGCGTCCGCCATCTGCGGCACCCACTTCGGCGACACGAACGACGTGGCCTCGATCGCCGGCATGCCGGCCTCGGTCAAAAGGTCGATCAGTGCGACCTTCACGTCGGTCGGCACCTGCGCTTTCTCGTTCTGCAGTCCGTCGCGCGGGCCCACTTCGACCAGCCGCACCGCCTGCGGCATGCGTTCGCTTGCACTCATGTCTTCACATCCGCCTGCTTCGCGTCGACATCGACGAGGTCGACGCCTTCAGCGACACGATCGCCGACGCCGAAATGCACGGCCGCGACGCGCCCGGCCGCTGGCGCGACGATCGTGTGCTCCATCTTCATCGCCTCGAGCACGACGAGCGCCACGCCCTTGTCGACCACGTCGCCTGGTTGAACCAGGACGGCCACGATCGTGCCCGACATCGGCGCCGTGAGGCGGCCCTGCGCTTCGCCCGCGTCCCCGGCATCGGCGAACGGATCGACGCGTGCGAGCCGCACGCGCGCGCCGGGTGTGAACACGTGGCGAACGTGACCGTGCGTCACGACCGCCGCGTCGCTCGCCGCCTCGTCGCCGGCGCGCCTGATGGACCAGCGGCCGTCGCGGCGCGTGGCGTGCACGCGCTCGGAAAATGTGTCGCCGGCCACGTCGAACGCGCCGTCGCCGTGCGGCACGAGCATCACCGAGTGCTCGCGCGTGCCATCGGCGAAGGCGAACGTCGCACGGTGCGTCGACGTGCCGTTCCACCACGCATCGTTGAGACGCCACGGCGACCACGGGTCCTGCGCGACCACGCCCGCACTCGCATCGGCCGCCGCCGCATACTCTGCGAGCGCCGCTGCGATCAACGCGGCGGGCGGCACATCGTCGCGATGCTCGCGCAGTTCGTCGCGGTGCTTCGCGATGAGTCCCGTATCGACGCGGCCCGACGCGAACGCCTCGTGAGCGACGACGCGCTCGAGAAAAGCGACATTCGTCGTGACGCCGGTCACCTCGCACTGCGCAAGCGCCGCGAGCAGCCGCGTGCGCGCCGCTTCGCGATTGTCGCCCCACGCGATCACCTTCGCGAGCATCGGGTCGTAGAACGGCGTCACTTCGTCGTCCGCGCGATAGCCGGTGTCGACGCGCACGTTGTGCATGTCGTGGGGCATCCGCCAATGCGCGATGCGCCCGATCGACGGCAGGAAGTCGCGCTCGGGGTCTTCGGCGTACACCCGCGCCTCGATCGCGTGGCCGTGCACGGTGATGTCGCCCTGCGTCGCGGGCAGCGGTTCGCCCGCGGCGACGCGCAACTGCCACTCGACGAGGTCGAGCCCGGTGATCATCTCGGTGACCGGATGCTCGACCTGCAGTCGCGTGTTCATCTCCATGAAGTAGAACGTGCCGTCCTGCTCGGCGATGAACTCGACGGTGCCCGCGCCGACGTAACCGATCGCCTTCGCCGCCGCGACCGCCGCTTCGCCCATTGCACGGCGTCGCGCGTCGTCCATGCCCGGCGCCGGCGCCTCCTCGAGCACCTTCTGGTGGCGGCGCTGCACCGAGCAATCGCGCTCGAACAGGTGCACCGCGTGCCCCTGGCGATCGGCGAACACCTGCATCTCGATGTGACGCGGCGACGCGAGGTAGCGTTCGAGCAGCACGCGGTCGTCGCCGAACGACGCACGCGCCTCGCGCTGCGCCGACGCGAGCGCCGCGGCGAAGTCCTCTTGCGACGCCGCGACCTTCATGCCTTTGCCGCCGCCGCCGGCGGTGGCCTTGATCAGCACGGGAAAGCCGATGCGTGACGCTTCACGTGCGAGGAGCTGTGGTTCCTGCGCGTCGCCGTGATAGCCGGGCACGACGGGCACGCCGGCCTCGCTCATGATCGCCTTCGCCGCCGATTTCGAGCCCATCGCAGCAATGGCGGCGGGCGGCGGTCCGATGAACACGAGCCCCGCAGCTTCGCAGGCTTGCGCAAAGGCCGCGTTCTCGGACAGGAAGCCGTAGCCGGGATGAATCGCCTGCGCGTCGGCGCGCTTCGCGATCGCGATGATGGCGTCGCCGTTCAGGTAGCTCTCGCGCGGCGCCGGTGGTCCGACGCGATACGCCTCGTCGCACAGCGTCACGTGCAGCGCGTTGGCGTCGGCGTCGCTGTAGATCGCGATCGTGCGCACGCCGAGCCTTCGCGCGGTGCGGGCGATGCGGCAGGCGATCTCTCCGCGATTGGCGATGAGGATGGTCGCGAACATTCGAAGATCGGCCGTTACGGGGTGGCGAAGCCGAACGCGAACGTGGCGACGACGAGGACGCTACGGATGGCGATACGCATCGCGTGCCTCGCCGGGCCGCCGTGAAATGAGCCCGCCGACGCGCCTTGCGACGTGACGCCCGGCGCGCCACACGTGACGCAGCAGCAGGATCGCGAGCACGATCAGCAGCAGCACGACGACCGCCGCGACCAGCGGATGCAGCACCGCAAGCCACAGCAAGGCCCCGACGCCGAGGTCCTCGCCGAACGACGCCGCCCAGTTCGAGAACGGCTCGGGCGACGTGTTGATCACCGCGCGACTCGCTGCCTTCGTGAAGTGGCTGCCCGCAGCGAGCGAGCCGCCGAGAATGGCCGCGGCGAACATCATCGCCGACGACGAATCGCCGAACACGCTGGCCGCGAGCGCGGCGCCCGCGGGAATGCGGATCAGCGTATGCACGACGTCCCACAGCGTATCGACGCCGGGGATCTTGTCCGCGAAGAACTCGACGAAGCACATGAATCCCGACGCGGCGAGCACGAGCGGATGCGCGAGCACGGACAAGCCGTGCGGCAGGTCGACGACGCCGAAATAGCCGGCGAGACCGACGACGAACAGCACCAGGTACAGGCGGATGCCGCTCGCGAAGCCGAGTGCAGCGGCAAGGGCGAGGAGCTGCCACGTATCGAAGTGCGAAAGCGATTCGGTCATGTCGGCCGATCGACAGGTTCTGGATAAATGGGGTTAGACCCTGGATTTCGGGTACGCCGTCGGACTTTGAGACTGTGCATCCGGAAATGGGGGCCTGACCCTATTGATCCAGCCACGCGGGTTTGCGCTTCTCGAGGAACGCGGCGACGCCTTCCCGGCCTTCGGGCGACGCGCGCACCGCGGCGATGTGCTCGGCAGTGCCGGCGATGACGTCGTCGCCGATGGGCCGATGCGCGACGCCGCGGATCAACGCCTTGCATTCGAGCTGCGCCGCGGGACTCGCCGTGCGGAGCTGTTCGACGAGCGAATCGACGCGCGCGTCGAGCGCGTCGGCGGCGACCACTTCATGCACGAGGCCGATGCGCAAGGCCTGCGCCGCGTCGAACCGCTCGGCGGTGAGGAAGTAGCGTCGTGCCTGACGCGCGCCGATCGCTTCGATCACATAGGGCCCGATTGTCGCGGGAATGAGCCCGAGCTTCGCTTCCGACAGCGCGAACGTCGCCTCGGGGACGGCGAGCGCGATGTCGCACGCCGCGACGAGGCCGACGCCGCCGCCGTACGCCGCGCCCTGGATGCGGGCGATCGTCGGTTTCGACAGCGCGTAGATCACGCGCAGCATGGCCGCGAGCGCCTGCGCATCGGCAAGGTTCTCGCCGTGGTCGAACGCGGCCATGCGCTTCATCCAATTGAGATCCGCACCCGCGCAGAAGCTGCGGCCGGTCCCCGCGAGCACGACCACACGCACGTCCGGATGGTCGTCGAGCGAAACGAAAGCCGCGGTGAGATTCGCGATCAACGTCTCGTCGAACGCGTTGTGGACTTCCGGGCGGTTCAGCGTGACGGTGGCGACGCCGCCCTGCACCGTCACATCACAAGGTGTGTCCATCGTTCTCACATCCTCTTCGCGACTTCCGCGAGCATCACTTCGCTCGCCCCGCCGCCGATCGCGAGGATGCGCGCGTCGCGCCACAGCCGCTCGATCGGCGTCTCGCGAATATAGCCCATGCCTCCGAAGCATTGCTGGCAGCCGTAGGCCACGTCGTTCGCGAGCTCGCCCGCGAGCGCCTTCAATGCCGACATCTCGCGCACCGCGTCCACGCCCTGCGCGTCGAGCCAGGCGCAGTGGTACGCGAATGCGCGCACCGCTTCGGTACGCGCGTGAAGGAGCGCGAGCTTCTGCCGGAGTGCCTCGCGCTGCCACAGCGTCGCGCCGAACGCTTCGCGCGTGCGGACGTGCTCGAGCGCGAGACGCAGCGACTGCTGCGCGTTGCCGATCGCCATCGCGGCCAGCGCGAGACGCTCGCGCTGGAAGTTCTGCATCAGCGCGCGAAAGCCCTCGTTCTCGCGCCCGAGCAGGTTCTCCGCGGGGATGCGGCAACCGTCGAACACGAGCTCGGCGGTGTCCGACGAACGCCAGCCGGTCTTGTCGAGCACCTGTCCCACAGCGAGTCCCGGCGTGCCATGCGGCACGGCGAAGATCGAGATGCCGCGTGCGCCGGTGTCGAGCGGCGCGGTGCGCGCGGCGACGAAGTACAGGTCCGCGTGCACGCCGTTGGTGATGAACATCTTCGCGCCGTCGAGCACGTAGCTGTCGCCGTCGCGGCGCGCGGTCGTGCGGATGCGCGCCACGTCGGAACCGGCGTTCGGCTCGGTGACCGCGATCGCCGTGATGCACTCGCCGCGCGCGACGCCCGGCAGCCAGCGCGCCTTCTGCGCTTCGGTGCCGGCCCGCACGAGGTGCGGCGACGCCATGTCGGTGTGCACGAGCACCGTCACGATGAACCCGCCGTAGGTCGACGTGGAAAGCGCTTCGGCGAACACGAAATTCGTCACCGCGTCGACGCCGCTGCCGCCGTACGCCTCGGGAACCGTCAGGCCGAGCCACCCGAGCTCGCCGATGCGCCGCAAAACGTCGCGCGGCACCCAGCCTTCGCGCTCCCATGCATCGGCGTGCGGCTCGACGTCGCGCGTGACGAAGCGCTCGACCTGCTCGCGCAGCAGCGTGCGTTCCGGCGTGTCGTGAACGCTCGGCCTCGGCGCCGTCTCGTGGCCGTCGCACATCACATCCGGAACACGCCGAACGACGTCTTCCCGATCGGAGCATTCAACGATGCCGAGATCGCCATCGCGAGCACGCGTCGCGTCTCCGCCGGATCGATGATGCCGTCGTCCCACAGCCGAGCGCTCGCGAAGTACGGATGCCCTTCGTGCTCGTAGCGCTCGCGGATCGGCACCTTGAACGCCTCCTCCTCGCCGGCGCTCCACGCGCCCCCCTTCGCCTCGATCCCGTCGCGTTTGACGGTCGCCAGCACGGTGGCCGCCTGCTCGCCGCCCATGACCGAAATGCGCGCGTTCGGCCACATCCAGAGGAAGCGCGGATCGAACGCGCGGCCGCACATGCCGTAGTTGCCGGCGCCATAGCTGCCGCCGATGATCACGGTGAACTTCGGCACGTTCGCGCACGACACCGCAGTGACCATCTTCGCGCCGTCCTTCGCGATGCCGCCCGCCTCGTATTTCTTGCCCACCATGAAACCGGTGATGTTCTGCAGGAACACGAGCGGGACGCCGCGCTGCGCGCAGAGCTCGATGAAATGCGCACCCTTCTGCGCCGATTCGGAATAGAGCACGCCGTTGTTCGCGACGATGCCGACCGGATAGCCCCACAGGCGTGCGAAGCCGGTGACGAGCGTCGTGCCGTAGCGCGCCTTGAACTCGTCGAAGTCGGAGGCGTCGACGATGCGCGCGATCACTTCGCGCACGTCGTACGGCTTGCGGATGTCGGCGTTGATGACGCCGTACACCTCCTGCGGATCGTAGCGGGGGGCGATCGGCTCGGCGACGTCGAGCGTCACGCTCTTCCGCGTATTGAGGTTGCCGACGATGCGCCGCGCGATCGCGAGCGCGCGCCGGTCGTCGCGCGCGAAGTGATCGGCGACACCGGACAGGCGCGTGTGCACGTCGGCGCCGCCCAGTTCCTCCGCGGTCACGATCTCGCCGATCGCGGCCTTCACGAGCGGCGGCCCGCCGAGGAAGATCGTGCCGTGCCCCTTCACGATGATCGTCTCGTCGCTCATCGCCGGCACGTACGCGCCGCCCGCCGTGCACGAGCCCATCACCACCGCGATCTGCGGAATGCCTTCCGCCGACATCGTCGCCTGGTTGTAGAAGATGCGGCCGAAGTGCTCCTTGTCGGGAAACACGTCGGTGTGGTTCGGCAGGTTCGCGCCGCCCGAATCGACGAGGTAGATGCACGGCAGGCGGTTCTCGCGTGCGATCTCCTGCGCGCGCAGATGCTTCTTGACCGTCATCGGGAAGTACGTGCCGCCCTTGACCGTGGCGTCGTTGCACACCACGACGCACTCGCGGCCGGCAATGCGCCCGATGCCCGTGATCAGCCCGGCGCTTGCGATGCGGTCGCCGTACATGCCGTACGCGGCGAACTGCGAGAACTCGAGGAACGGGCTCGCCGGATCGAGCAGCGTACGCACGCGCTCGCGCGGCAGGAGCTTGCCGCGTGCGACGTGCTTCGCGCGTGCGGCCTCGCCGCCGCCGTGCTCGATGTCGGCGATCTTGTCGCGAAGGTCGGCGACGAGCGCCGACATCGCGTCGCGGTTGTGCACGAACGCCGGGTCGCGCGGCGAGAGCTTCGATTCGATGACGGGCATCGTCGCCTCGTTACGCGACAACCGGCCGGGGGTGGCCCGGCATCAGTTCGTACGGATGCTTCCACCGCGGCCGTTCCCGGATGCGCGCAAGCCATGCGCAAAGGTGCGGATACGCGTTCCAGTCGACGCCGATCTCGTCGTCGAAGAAGAGGTAGCCGCAAAGCGAGAGGTCGGCGATCGTGAGGCGGTCGGCCGCGACAAAGCGGCGTCCGGCGAGATGCGCGTTCAGCACCTCCCAGGCGGCTTTTGCGCGCTTGCCGAATTCCTCCGTCACTGCGGGATCGGGGTGCGCGACGAACGCACGCAGGAAGCGATACGTCGCGGTGTAGCTCGTCAGCTTGTGATTGTCGAACAGCAGCCAGCGTAGGATCTCGCGACGCTCGTCGTCGCCGTCGGGCCCGAACTGCGCGAGCGTCGAGGCGAGGTAATCGAGAATCACGCCCGACTGTGACAGCTGTCGGCCGCGATGCTCGAGCACCGGCGCTTCGCCCATCACGTTGATCGCGCGGTACGCGGGCGTGCGCGTCTCGCCGCCGAAGTAATCGACGAAGCGCGGCGCCCAGTCGGCGCCGGCGAGCTCGAGCATCAGCGCCGGCTTGTACGCGTTGCCCGATTGCGCGAAGCAGTGGAGCGTGTATTCCCGCGCTGCGGCAGGCGCAGGCACGGCCTGCACGTCGTCGCCGGCCACGTCAGAACCCGCCCTGCGCAAGCCAGCGCCCGACCTGCTCGAAGCGGTCGATGCCCCAGAACGGCTCGCCGTCGACGAAGACGAACGGCGATCCGAAGACACCTTTCGCAATCGATGCCTCGACCTCGCGGCGCAACGCATCCTTGATCGACGCATCGTCGACGGCTGCGCGCGCCGCCGTGCGATCGAGTCCGCATTCGCCCGCGACGTCGGCGGCAACGTCCGGGTCACCGATGTCGCGATCGTGGACGAAATACGCGCGGTAGAACACCTTGACAAGGTTGCCCACGTCGCCGTCGCGCTCGCGTTGCCACAGCGTGATGCGCGCCGGGGCCTGTGTCGCGATCGGGAACTTCGACGGCATGCGAAACGGCACGCCGTAGTAGCGCGCGCTTCGCGGCATGTCGCGCTTCGCGTAGTCGCCCTTGATCGGCACGTTCGTCAGCGGCTGCGCGCCGGTGGACCTGAAGACGACGCCGAGCAGGAACGGATGCCAGGCGACCGACCGGCCGTGCCGCGCCGCGAGCGCTTCGATCGTTTCCGCGCCGAGATAGCCGTACGGCGACGAGAAGTCGAAGTGGAATTGGATCGGCTCGGGCATCGTCATTTGAGCAATTCGCGCGCGATCACCATCCGCTGCACGTCGCTCGTGCCTTCGTAGATCTGGCACACGCGCACGTCGCGGTAGATGCGCTCGACGGGAAAATCCTCGACGTAGCCGTAGCCGCCGTGGATCTGCAGCGCATCGGACACGACGCGCTCCGCCATCTGCGACGCGAAGAGCTTCGCCATCGACGCTTCCTCGAGGCAGCGCTCGCCGGCGTCGCGCAACGCAGCCGCGTGCCACAGCATCTGCCGCGCGGCGGCCACCTGCGTCGCCATGTCCGCGAGCCTGAACGCCACGGCCTGGTGCTCGGCGATCGGCTTGCCGAACGTGCGGCGTTCGCGCGCATACGCGATCGCCGCGTCGAGCGCGGCCCGCGCCATGCCGACCGACTGCGCGGCGATGCCGATGCGCCCGCCTTCGAGATTCGCAAGCGCGATCCGATAGCCGTCACCCTCGCCGCCGAGGCGGTTCTCGATCGGTACCTCGCAGTCCTCGAACGCGATCTGCGCGGTGTCGGACGCGCGCTGGCCGAGCTTGTCCTCGATCCGCGCGACGCGATAACCGGGTGTGGCCGTATCGACGATGAAGGCGGAGAGCCCCTTCTTGCCCGCCGCAGTATCCGTCACGGCGAACACGATCGCGACCTGTGCGTTCGCGCCGCTCGTGATGAACTGCTTGACGCCGTTCAGCACGTAACGGTCGCCACGCCGGGTGGCGCGCGTGGCGAGCGCGCTCGCGTCCGAGCCCGCCTGCGGTTCGGTCAGGCAGAAGCAGCCGATCGTCTCGCCGCGCGCGAGCGACGGCAGGTACTTCGTCTTCTGCGCGTCGCGGCCGAACATCGCGATCGGCCCGCACACCACCGAGTTCTGCACGCTGACGATCGTCGACGTGGCGCCGTCACCCGCCGCGATCTCCTCGATCGCCAGCGCGAGCGATACGTAATCGAGGCCGGCGCCGCCGTAGGCGTCGGGCACGACGATGCCGAGCACGCCCAGTTCGCCGAGCATGCGCAGCGCTTCCCGCGGAAAGCGATGCTCGCGGTCCCATACGGCTGCGTTCGGCGCCAGCTCGCGCTGCGCGAAGTCGCGCAGCGTGTCGCGGACCTGGCGTTGTTCTTCCGTCAGCAACATCGGTCGCGAAGGGCTACGTGTGCGATTCGATCGCGAGCCGCGCCGCGAGCCCCGCGAACATGCCGGCGAGCGCGCGCGTCGACCAGCGATCGAAGCGCGGGCGCCGCGCGAACCAGCCGCGCACGCGCGACGCGAGCGCGACGCACAGCGAATCGCCGGCGACGACGATCACGAGCTGCGTCGCGGCGAGGATCAGGCTCTGTGCGAGCAGGCGGCCGCGCGACGGATCGATGAACTGCGGAAAGAGCGCGAGCTGGAAAACGGCGAGCTTGGGATTCAGCACCGACGTGACGAGGCCCTGGCGATACATGCGCGCAGGCGCGATGTGCGCGCTTGGGACGTGCGCGCGCGAGCCGCTGCTGCGCCACGTCGTGATCGCGAGCCAGGCGAGATAGACGGCGCCGGCGAAGCGTACGACGTCGTATGCGAGCGGCACGGCACCGAGCAGCGCGGAGAGACCGAGTGCCGCGGCCAGCGCGTGGAACGCGAAGCCCGTCGACGTCCCCGCGAGCGTCATGAAGCCCGCGCTCCTGCCCTGCACGATCGTACGCGAGACGAGCAGCAGCATGTTCGGGCCCGGCGTCGCTGCGAGCGCAACGCACGCGACGCAGAACAGCAGCCAGGTATCGAGCCGGATCATGGTCCCCCCACGTTTGCGGCCGTCGCCGCTCCGCTGCCCCCGGAGGGGGCGCAATTCGCGGCTCGGGGCGGCCGTTCGCCGCGAATGCACGAAATCATGCTCGCTCGATCGCGAGCGCGGTCGCTTCGCCGCCGCCGATGCACAGCGCCGCGACGCCGCGCTTGCCGCCGTGCTTGCGCAGCGCCCCGAGCAGCGTCACGACGATGCGCGCGCCCGACGCGCCGATCGGATGGCCGAGCGCGCACGCGCCGCCGTGCACGTTCACGCGGTCGCGCGCAATGCCGTGTTCCTTCATCGCCGCCATCGTCACGACGGCGAACGCCTCGTTGATCTCGAAGAAGTCGACGTCCTTCGTCGTCCAGCCGGTCTTCTCGTAAAGCTTCTCGATCGCCCCCACGGGCGCCGTCGTGAAGAGACCGGGCTCCTGCGCGTGCGTGGCGTGCCCGACGATCGTCGCGAGCGGTTTCAGGCCGCGTTCGCGCGCGGTCGATGCGCGCATGAGGACGACGGCCGCCGCGCCGTCGGAAATCGAGCTCGAGTTCGCGGCGGTGACCGTGCCGTCCTTGCGGAACGCCGGCTTCAGGCCGGGGATTTTTTCGGGCATCGCTTTCGCCGGCTGCTCGTCATTGCCGATCACGACGTCGCCCTTGCGGCTGCTCACCTTCACCGGCGCGATCTCCCACTCGAACGTGCCGTCCTCGTTCGCCCGCCGCGCACGCGCGAGCGACGACAGCGCGAACTCGTCCTGCGCCTCGCGCGTGAACGAGAACGTCTGCGCGCAGTCCTCGGCGAACGCGCCCATCAGGCGGCCCTTGTCGTACGCATCCTCGAGGCCGTCGAGGAACATGTGGTCCTGCACCACCTGATGCCCCATCCGGTAGCCGCCACGCGCCTTCGGCAAAAGATACGGCGCGTTCGACATGCTCTCCATGCCACCGGCGACGATCACGTCCGCCGAGCCGGCGACGAGCGCGTCGTGCGCGAGGATGATCGCCTCCATCGCGGAGCCGCACATCTTGTTGACGGTCGTGCAGCCGGTGGCGAGCGGCAGCCCCGCCTTGATCGACGCCTGCCGTGCGGGGGCCTGGCCCTGGCCGGCGGGAAGCACGCAGCCGAAGATCGTCTTGTCGACGTCCGCGGGCTCGATGCCCGCACGCTCGACCGCGGCCTCGATGGCGACCGCGCCGAGATCGGTCGCGGTGAGCGAGGTGAAGTCGCCCTGGAAGCCGCCCATGGGGGTGCGGGCGGCGCCGACGATGACAATGGGATCGTGGGTCCTGGCAATCACGTGTCGCGGAGTTCGGTGGCGCCGCCTGCCGGGAGACGGCGCGGACGGGCGACGAGCTCGCCGCCGCAGGTCGGGCAGCGCCGCGACATCTCGTCGGCGCACTGCCCGCAGAACGTGCATTCGTGGCTGCAGATCCACGCGTCGCCCGCATGGATGGGGAGCGCAGCGTTGCAACGCTCGCACGCGCCTTTCATCGCAAGGGCCATGCTATTTCGTCTCGTCGAACAGTTCGCGGCCGATGAGCATTCTGCGGATCTCGGACGTGCCGGCGCCGATCTCGTACAACTTGGCATCGCGCCACAGGCGTCCGGTCGGGAACTCGTTGATGTAGCCGTTGCCGCCCAGGCATTGGATCGCCTCGCCGGCCATCCACGTCGCCTTCTCGGCCGCGTAGAGGATCGCACCGGCGGCGTCCTTGCGGGTCGCCTGCCCGCGGTCGCACGCGCGCGCCACCGCGTACACGTACGCGCGGCACGCATTCAGCGTCGTGTACATGTCGGCGAGCTTGCCCTGCATCAGCTCGAACTCGCCGATCGGCTGGCCGAATTGCTTGCGCTCGTGCACGTACGGGAGCACGACGTCGAGGCACGCGGCCATGAGGCCGAGCGGGCCCGCGGCGAGCACGGCACGCTCGTAGTCGAGCCCGCTCATCAGCACGTTG
>JAICKU010000117.1 GCA_025927765.1 Burkholderiales bacterium | reverse complement strand
GAGCGCCGCTACATCATCGCGCCGCGCGGCGTCGCGGTCGGCACGCAGCTCATGTCGGGCAGCGAAGCGCCGATCCGCGCCGGAAACACGCTGCCGCTACGCAACATCCCGGTCGGCTCGACGGTGCATTGCGTCGAGATGCAGCCGGGCAAGGGTGCGCAGATGGCGCGCTCGGCCGGTGCCGGCGTGCAGTTGCTCGCGCGCGAAGGTTCGTATGCGCAGGTGCGCCTGCGCTCCGGCGAAATTCGCAAGGTGCACGTGGACTGCCGCGCGACGGTCGGCGAAGTGGGCAACGAGGAACACAGCCTGCGCTCGATCGGCAAGGCGGGCGCGACGCGCTGGCGCGGCATCCGGCCGACGGTGCGCGCGATCGCGATGAATCCGGTCGACCACCCGATGGGTGGACGCACCAATGGCGGCGGCGGCTGGCATCACCCGGTGTCGCCGTGGGGTACGCCGGCAAAGGGTTACAAGACGCGGAAGAACAAGCGGACGGATTCGATGATCATCCGCCGCCGTACCGCTAAGAAGGGTTAACGCATGGCACGCTCGATCAAGAAGGGCCCGTTCGTCGACGATCACCTCGTCAGGAAGGTCGACGCCGCGCGCGCCACCAACGACAAGAAGCCGATCAAGACATGGTCACGGCGCTCGACGATCACGCCCGAATTCGTGGGCCTCACGATCGCCGTGCACAACGGCAAGCAGCACATCCCGGTGTACGTGTCCGAGAACATGGTCGGCCACAAGCTCGGCGAATTCGCGCTGACGCGCACGTTCAAGGGCCACTCGTCCGACAAGAAGGTCGCAGCGCCTGCGGCCCGTCGCAAGTGAGGACATGATGGAAACGACTGCAACGCTTCGCGGCGTACGCCTGTCGGCGCAGAAGGGCCGGCTCGTCGCCGACATGATCCGCGGCATGCCGGTGGACCGTGCGCTGAACGTGCTCGCGTTTTGCCCGAAGAAGGGCGCGCGCATCGTGAAGAAGGTGCTCGAGTCGGCGATCGCCAACGCGGAGCACAACGAAGGCGCCGACATCGACGAGCTCAAGGTCAAGACGATCTACGTCGACAAGGCCGACACGCTGCGCCGCTTCACGGCGCGCGCGAAGGGCCGCGGCAACGTGATCGGCAAGCAGAGCTGCCATATCCGCATCGTGGTCGGCGACGGCCAATAGGACACTTATGGGACAGAAAATCCACCCGACCGGCTTCCGGCTCGCGGTCAACCGTAACTGGGGCTCGCGCTGGTTTGCCAACTCGAAGCATTACGGTCCGACGCTCGCCGAGGACATCAAGGTCCGTGAATACCTGAAGAAGAAGCTCGCGCACGCATCGGTCGCGAAGGTGACGATCGAACGTCCGGCGAAGAACGCGCGGATCACGATCCACAGCGCGCGGCCCGGCGTCGTCATCGGCAAGAAGGGCGAGGACATCGAGACGCTGCGCGGCGACCTGCGGCGCATGATGGGCAGCGACGTGGGCTTGAACATCGAGGAGATCCGCAAGCCGGAGATCGACGCGCAGCTCATCGCCGATTCGATCGCCCAGCAGCTCGAGAAGCGGATCATGTTCCGCCGCGCGATGAAGCGCGCGATGCAGAACGCGATGCGGCTCGGCGCGCAGGGCATCAAGGTGATGAGCTCAGGGCGCCTCAACGGTGTCGAGATCGCGCGCCGCGAGTGGTACCGCGAAGGCCGCGTGCCGTTGCATACGCTGCGGGCCGACATCGACTACGGCTTTGCCGAAGCGCGCACGACGTACGGCGTGATCGGCATCAAGGTGTGGGTGTTCAAGGGCGAGGTGATGGCGCACAACCAGGAGCCGGCGCAGGCCCCGGTCCCGGCGCCGGAAGCGCCGAAGCGTGGCCCGCGGCGTGCGCCGCGCGAGGCAGGAGCAGGAGCAGGAGCGAAGAATGCTGCAGCCAGCTAGAAGGAAATACCGCAAGGAACAGAAGGGCCGCAACAAGGGCGTTGCGACCGTCGGCAACACCGTGAGCTTCGGCGAGTACGGGCTCAAGGCGACGGGTCGCGGCCGCCTGACGGCGCGCCAGATCGAAGCGGCGCGGCGCGCGATGACGCGTCACATCAAGCGCGGCGGCCGCATCTGGATCCGCATCTTCCCCGACAAGCCGGTCTCGAAGAAGCCGGCCGAAGTCCGCATGGGCAACGGCAAGGGCAATCCCGAGTACTACGTCGCGGAAATCCAGCCGGGCAAGGTGCTGTACGAAATGGACGGCGTCGACGAGGCGCTGGCGCGCCAGGCGTTTGCGCTCGCTGCAGCCAAGCTGCCGCTGAAGACGATCTTCGTGCATCGTCTGGTCGGCGCGTAAGGAGAGCACGCGATGAAGAAAACCGAAACGAAGCGCACGCTCGCCGGCAAGAACGCGGTCGAGCTCGCCACCGAGCTCGAGGCGCTCTTGAAGGAGCAGTTCGGCCTGCGGATGCAAAGTGCTACGCAGCAGCTCGCGAATACGTCGAAGCTGCGCGACGTACGCCGCTCGATCGCGCGCGTACGGACGCTGATGGGACAGAAGGCGCGCGAAGCCGGGCAGCCGGCGAACGCCGCCAAGGGCAATGAAGGGGCCCGCGCATGAATGCACAGGCAACGAACGAAGTGACGGGCCAGGAAGCTGCCGGCGCGCGCAAGCCGCTGATCCAGACGGTGACCGGGCGGGTCGTCAGCGACAAGATGAACAAGACCGTGACCGTGGTGGTCGAGCGCCGCGTCAAGCACCCGATCTACGGCAAGGTCGTCATCAAGTCGAACAAGTACCACGCGCACGACGAGAACAACGAGTGCAAGGCGGGCGACCTGGTCGAGATCCAGGCGTCGCGCAAGCTCTCGAAGACGAAGGCGTGGCGCGTGCTGCGCGTCGTCGAGAAGGCGAAGGTCGTGTAACGGCTTCGCCAACTTCGGGGACTTCGGGGTCAGAGCTGTAAGTATTGGCCCGGCCAATACTTACAGCTCTGACCCCGAAGTCGCTGACCCCGAAGTCGAAAGTTGGCGCGGGTATTGCAGAGGATCGGAATACCTGCCATAATGGTTGTTTTCCCTGCCGCGGCACCCCGCAGGCGCCGCGGCCCCACCCACACCGGATGCGGTCACCGCGTTCGCGACGGGGTCCAAAACTGGCCGCCGCCTCGATGGAGCCGGTTCTCGAATCGCCCCGATTCGACGACCGGAGGCGGATCAAGTTGGAGATGAAGTCATGATTCAAATGCAGACGGTGCTCGACGTCGCCGACAACACGGGCGCGCGCGAGGTCATGTGCATCAAGGTGCTCGGCGGCAGCAAGCGCCGCTACGCGCACATCGGCGACGTGATCAAGGTGTCGGTGAAGGAAGCCGCACCGCGCGGTCGCGTCAAGAAGGGCGAGATCTACAACGCCGTCGTGGTGCGCACCCGCCAGGGCGTTCGCCGCGACGACGGCGCGCTCGTCAAGTTCGACACGAACGCAGCGGTGCTGCTCAACAACAAGCTCGAGCCGATCGGCACACGCATCTTCGGGCCGGTCACGCGCGAACTGCGCACCGAGCGGTTCATGAAGATCGTGTCGCTCGCGCCGGAAGTGCTCTGACGGAACCATCATCATGCGCAAGATCAAGAAGGGCGACAACGTCGTCGTCATCGCGGGCAAGGACAAGGGCAAGCGCGGCGACGTGGCGCAATACGTCGACGACACGCACGTGATCGTCAACGGCGTCAACACGGTG
The DNA here is from genome assembly GCA_025927765.1 of Burkholderiales bacterium. Taxonomy (GTDB): domain Bacteria; phylum Pseudomonadota; class Gammaproteobacteria; order Burkholderiales; family Casimicrobiaceae; genus VBCG01. The sequence goes on along the minus strand of JAICKU010000117.1, from coordinate 3,356 downwards.
CGCCGCCACACGAAGCCCAACCCGATGAAGAACCAGCCGGGCGGCATCATCAGCAAGGAAGCGCCGATTCACATCTCGAACGTCGCGATCTGGAATCCGGTCACGCAACAGGCCGACCGCATCGGTTTTCGCCTGATGCCCGACGGCCGCAAGCTGCGCTTCTTCAAGTCGAACGGAGAGCAGATCAATGGCTGACAAGAAAGCTGCCGACAAGAAGGCGAAGCCGGCGGCCAAGCCGGTCGGCGGCGCCGCGCCCGCGAAGCAGGCGAAGGCCGAGAAGCCGCAGAAGGGCGCCGCCGCCGCCGAGATGGCGCACACCGCGGATCAGCCCCACCAGCCTGCGCGCCTCAAGGACGTCTACCGCAAGGAGATCGCGCCGGCGCTCACGAAGCAGTTCGGCTACAAGTCGCCGATGGAAGTGCCGCGCATCGAGAAGATCGTGCTGAACATGGGTGTGGGCGAAGCCACGGCCGATCGCAAGATCCTCGACAACGCGGTGGCCGACATGACCAAGATCAGCGGCCAGAAGCCGGTGATCACGAAGGCGCGCAAGGCCATCGCCGGCTTCAAGATCCGCGAAGGCTACCCGATCGGCTGCATGGTCACGCTGCGCCAGGAGCGCATGTACGAATTCCTCGACCGCCTCGTCACCGTGGCGCTGCCGCGCGTGCGCGACTTCCGCGGCGTGTCGGGGCGCGGCTTCGACGGCCGCGGCAACTACAACATGGGCATCAAGGAACAGATCATTTTCCCCGAGATCGAGTACGACAAGATCGACGCGATCCGCGGGATGAACATCACGATCACGACCACCGCGAAGACCGACGCGGAAGCCAAGGCGCTTCTGTCCGCGTTCCGGTTTCCGTTCAGGGGCTAAAGGAACGCCATGTCGAAACTGGCACTGATCAACCGCCAAGAGAAGCGCGAGAAGCTCGTCGCGAAGTACTCGAAGAAGCGCGCGGCGCTCGAGGCGATCATCGACAACCCACGCGTCTCCGACGAGGACCGCTACGCGGCGCGGCTCAAGCTGCAGCAGCTGCCGCGCAACGCCAACCCCACGCGGCTTCGCAATCGCTGCGCGATCACCGGCCGCCCGCGCGGCGTGTTCCGCAAGTTCGGCCTCGGCCGCAACAAGCTGCGCGAGTACGCGATGCGGGGCGAGATCCCCGGCATTGTCAAGGCGAGCTGGTAGGAGCGAGCAAAGATGAGCATGACCGATCCCATCGCCGACATGTTGACGCGCATCCGCAACGCGCAGATGACGGAACGCGCGACCGTCGCGATGCCCGCATCGAAGGTCAAGGTCGCGATCGCCCGCGTGCTGAAGGACGAGGGCTACATCGACGGCTTCAAGCTGTCAGGCGACGAAACGAGGAAGCCCGAGCTCGAGATCGCGCTCCGCTATTACGCGGGACGCCCGGTGATCGAGAAGATCGAGCGCGTGTCGAAGCCCGGCCTTCGCATCTACAAGGGCAAGGACGAGATTCCGCGCGTGATGAACGGCCTCGGCATCGCCATCGTGTCGACGTCGCACGGCGTCATGACCGATCGCAAGGCGCGCGCCTCCGGTGTCGGCGGCGAAGTCCTCTGCATCGTCGCCTGACGGAGAAACGACATGTCACGCATTGGTAACGCACCCGTCGCCCTGCCGCCCAAGGTCGAGGTGACCGTCGGCAACGGTGAGATTTCGGTGAAGGGTCCGCTCGGCACGCTGACGCAGGCCGTGGCGGCGACGGTCCTGATCGAACGCAACGGCGAGTCGCTCGTGTTCAGGGCGGCGAACGAGGAAGCCGGCGCGATGCAGGGCACGATGCGCGCGCTCGTCGCGAACATGGTGAAGGGCGTCACGCAGGGCTTCGAGAAGCGGCTGACGCTCGTCGGCGTCGGTTTCCGTGCGCAGGCCGCGGGCGACCGCGTGAACCTGTCGCTCGGCTTTTCGCATCCGGTGGTGCACGTGGCACCGAAGGGCGTGAAGATCGAGACGCCCCAGCAGACGGAAATCGTCGTCAAGGGCGCGGACAAGCAGCAGGTCGGCCAGGTGGCCGCCGAGATCCGCGCGTACCGCCCGCCCGAGCCGTACAAGGGCAAGGGCGTGCGCTACGCCGACGAGTACGTGAAGATCAAAGAGACGAAGAAGAAGTAAGGGATATCCCATGGCAAACAAGCAAGCTCGAGTCCGCCGCGCCCGCAGAACCCGGGTGCGCATTGCCGAGCAACGCGCGACGCGCCTCGTTGTAGGCCGTTCGAACGCCCACATCTATGCGCAGATCATCGCCCCGACGGGCGATCGCGTGCTCGCCAGCGCATCGACGGTCGAGCCCGACGTGCGCACGAACGTGAAGAACGGCGGCAACAGGGCGGCAGCCACGCTCGTCGGCCAGCGCATCGCCGAACGCGCGAAGGCGCTCGGCATCGACGCGGTCGCGTTCGACCGCGCCGGCTTCCGTTTCCACGGCCGCGTGAAGGCATTGGCCGACGCCGCCCGCGAAGGCGGCCTCAAGTTCTGATCGAGGAATTCATTCAATGGCACAACAACGTTCCAACCCGCGCCAGCCGCAGCAGCAGGACGACCGCGGCGACGGCCTGCGCGAGAAGATGATCTCGATCAATCGCGTCACCAAGGTCGTGAAGGGTGGCCGCATCCTCGGCTTCGCGGCGCTGACGGTCGTCGGCGACGGCGATGGCCGCGTCGGCATGGGCAAAGGCAAGGCGAAGGAAGTGCCGGTCGCCGTGCAGAAGGCGATGGAGCAGGCGCGCCGCAAGATGGTGAAGGTGCGTCTCAAGAAGGGCACGCTGCATCACGCCGTCGTCGGCCAGCATGGCTCGACGCGCGTGTTCATGCAACCGGCGTCCGACGGCACCGGCGTGATCGCCGGCGGTGCGATGCGCGCGGTGTTCGACGTCGTCGGCGTCACGAACATCCTCGCGAAGTGCCACGGCCCGACGAACCCGTACAACGTCGTGCGCGCCACGATCAACGCGCTCGAGGCGATCAATTCGCCGGCGGACATCGCGGCGAAGCGCGGCAAGACGGTCGAAGAAATTCTGGAAGCCTGAACATGAGCACGAACGGCAACGGTGCGGCCGCGGGCCGCAAGGTGAAGGTGACGCTCGTCAAGAGCTTCGCGTCCACGCGCGAGGACCATCGCGCGACGGTGCGCGGCCTGGGCTTGAAGCGCATCCGCGACACCGTCGAACTCGAAGACACGCCCGCCGTGCGCGGCATGATCAACAAGGTCCGCTACCTCGTTTCGGTCGCGGGCGAGTGAAATTTCGGAGCACGCGATGCGTCTCAATACGATGAAGCCCGCCGCGGGCAGCCACAAGGCGAAGCGCCGTGTGGGCCGCGGCATCGG